>CAKRMH010000003.1 GCA_934364805.1 uncultured Lachnospiraceae bacterium | reverse complement strand
TGGGATATTAGCTCAGTTGGTAGAGCACTTGACTTTTAATCAAGTTGTCCGGGGTTCGAATCCCCGATGTCTCATTATGAGAATCATATATACCGGATTCGAACCACGGACAACGTAGTTGTTTGGGGCGCACGAGGTTCGGGGAACCTCGGTTTTGCGCCGACCGGAGCGGAGCGTAGACCGAATCCCCGATGTCTCATTAGAATAAAAAGTCGTTCGTTGGAACGGCTTTTTTCATTATATATATTCTTTTCATTATCCGGTTACACAGAGTGGTTAGAAAATTTGAAAGATGAAGATGTTTTGTTACTCACACTTGATTCGCTTTATGAATAAAAAATGGGTTGTAGCACCGAATGGATAGAAAAATGTCCTCTTGGTAATTGCAAAGCTAAAAATGAATTATTAGAATATGACTGTTGTTAGAAGTGACTAACTATAATATTTTTAGTTTTGGAGGAAAATTATGAAAAAGAAGTTTGGAAATCTGTTTTTAATATGTGTATTAGCATTGTCATTGCTGAGTGGTTGTGGCAATCCGGCAGCAGCTGATAACAGCAGCACGAACAAAACTACTGCTACGGAGCGTGTATCAGAAGAAAAAACATCTGAGACAGAAACACAGGAAGAAAATAGCGAGGAAACAGCAAAACAGCTAATAGTTGATCTGACTGGTTCATATCAGGAACTTTGGCCGGTAATTTTATCGGATGAGTACAAACAGATATGGCTGGATAACTGCAAGGCTTTGGTTGGCGAGGACAATGCACAGGCAGCATATGAAAAGCTTGCATCTATGGTTTCTGGAGAAATCTACGGAGAAGAAGCGGTAGAGGCTTATGCAGATGGAAATGGAGTATATGACTGCCATTTTACAGAGGGTGTTGCACAACTTGAGTTTGATGGTACAACATCTGCGATTAAAGGATATGATGCAGATGGAAATGAGCTTTTCTCACATACATATCATTATGTTGGAATGGAAGAGGTACGTGGACTTTACGAATATGAAAGTGATGATGCTGATTCTGGTGAGTTTACATATTTTTGCATTGCACCGGATACATCTGCCACAACATATCATATTGAATTACGCTATGGAAGCGATCTTGAAAAATTAGGACAATACGATCAGGGAAAATATGCTTATTGGCTCGGTTCTGGTATTTCCGTAGACTGTGATCAGACAATGATTGAAAACTGCATTAAACTTTTCTGTGAGGAAAATCTTGCCCAATAATGAAGTGGAGGATGTAATGCAAAATCCATATATACTTGTTCAGAATATTTTGACATCGGTAGACGATGGAAATACGATCATGAACGGAAAAACAATTTCGGATGAAAATTTCACCAGTATAGAACTGTATGGATCTTCTGTGCATAAAAAGAAGGAAAATGATAACAACAGTTCCTTTCATCTTGAAAATGAGAGTGGTGTCGGAGATATCACACTGTATCAGGTGTTTCCGGGAATAGAACTTGTATACAATGATATGCATATGGAGTACTGTAACAAGAAACAGGTAACTGCGTCGGATGTGATGGAAATCAACTATTGTAAAGAAGGACGCAGTGAGTGTCTTTTTGGGGAGAATCAGTACTGTTATATGGCTTCCGGAGATTTGTCATTTTGTTCACTTCATTGCAATAAGCATCAGTCACAGTTTCCGACATCGCATTATCATGGAGTTACGGTTGTTATTGATTTTTCGCGTATTACAGATGAGATGAAAAACGTGCTTAAACTGCTTTCTGTGAATCTGGAACGTATAAAAGAAGTTGCTTGTATGCAGGAGTTTACAGTAATTCGGGCAAATCAGACGATAGAGCATATTTTTTCTGAACTGTATACAGTGCCGGATCATATACGACAGGGATATATACGTGTCAAGGTGCTTGAACTATTGCTGGTATTGACAGAAATTGATCCTTCAAAAAATATGTCGCGAAAAGCTCATTTTTCCGGGGATCAGATTGATGCGATAAAACAGATCCATGCTTTTTTGCTGGAGCATTTCACAGAGCACTATACGATCAAGTGGTTAGCAGAGAAGTTTGAGCTTTCTCCAACCATTATGAAAAAATGCTTCAAGGGAGTTTACGGTGATTCCATCTATTCGTATATGAAAATGTACCGGTTACAGGTCGCAGAGAGACTTTTACGGGAGAGCAAGCTCACAGTAGGAGAAATCGCCACGCAAATAGGGTATCTCAATCCAAATAAATTTACATCAGCATTCACTGACAAGTATGGGATTACGCCGACAGCATACCGCAGAAAGAAATAGCAGGAATAACATGTCCAAACGGGTAGAAAAAAGCCGGCTTGGTAATTGTAATTTCATAGTTCTCTTATTAGAATATGTGTTGCAGTTAGAAGATACTAACTGTAACACATATTTTTTTAGGAGGAAATTTTCATGAGAAAAGATTCTGAAATATCCAGAATGTTTCAATATGCCGGAAACAGGCATTGGCTTACGGTTGCGGGAATGATACTTGCAGGAATAAGTACAGTGCTGTCAATGATTCCGTTTGTTTGTATCTGGTTTGTAGTGCGCGACATCATAAATGCAGTGTTCGAAAAAAATATTGGAGTTGTAGGTCACAGCAGCACATATGCATGGTTGGCGGCAGGATTTTCAGTATTAAGCATTTTGTTGTATTTTATAGCACTTTGTTTATCACATCTGGCAGCATTTAGAACTGCGGCAAATATGAAAAAAGAAGCATTGCATCATATCGTAAAGCTGCCACTGGGATATTTTAATCAGAATGCGAGTGGCCGTCTGCGCAAGGTCATAGATGATAATGCCAGTCTTACCGAGAACTTTTTGGCACATCAGCTTCCGGATCTGACCGGTGCAGTGGTGATGCCTGTCGCAGTTATTGTGCTGATATTCATATTTGACTGGAGACTGGGACTGTGTTGTCTGGTGCCGCTTGCAATCAGTGCATTTTTCTTAAAACAGATGATGGGTGGAGACAACGCACATTTTATGGAAGGATACATGACTGCACTCGAGACGATGAATAAGGAGGCAGTAGAATACATAAGAGGAATTCCAGTTGTAAAGGTATTTCAGCAGACCGTTTATTCCTTTAAAAATTTCCGTGTTGCAATTGACGAATATGAGAAATATGCGTCAGGTTATGCGCTGAAGTGCCGGATACCACTTACCGGTTTTAATGTGGCGCTGAATGGCACATTTATTCTGCTGATTCCGGTCGCATGCATGATCATAAATGGCATCAGTGACCAGGCCGCTTATCAGGATGTACTTTTGGACTTTTTGTTTTATAGTCTTTTTACACCGGTATGTACAACCATGATGAACAGGGTCATGTTTGCAGGGGAGCAGCTTATGGCAGCCAAAAGTGCTGTTACAAGAATAGAGGGAATATTAAAAGAGCAGCCTCTGGCAGATGCTGCTCACACAATGGAACCGAAAAACGCATCGGTTACGTTTGAAAATGTATCTTTTTCATATCCGGGTACAGAGGTTCGGGCACTCGACGGCATATCGTTTGAGATACCAGAGGGCAAAACAGTCGCACTTGTCGGCGCATCTGGAAGCGGCAAATCGACAGCGGCACAGCTGATTCCGAGATTTTATGACGCAAGTGAGGGCAGTGTACGGATCGGAGGAGCTGATGTCAGAAAAATTGACAAGAAACTGCTCATGGATCAGATTGCTTTTGTGTTCCAGAATACGAAATTATTTAAAGATACATTGTTTGAAAATATTCGTGCAGCAAGACCGGAGGCAACAAGAGAACAGGTAATGCAGGCAGCTGAACTGGCTCAATGCAGGGAAATCATAGACCGGCTGCCAGACGGTCTGGATACGATAGTTGGAAATGGTGGCACCTATCTGTCTGGAGGAGAAAACCAGCGTATTGCACTTGCAAGGGCAATCTTAAAAGATGCTCCGATTATTGTGCTTGATGAGGCGACAGCTTTTGCGGATGCAGAAAATGAGCATCGTATGCAGCTGGCTTTTGAAAAGCTGACAAAAGGAAAAACAGTTCTTATGATCGCACATCGGCTTTCCACGATACAGAATGCAGATCTCATTCTCGTATTTGATGAGGGAAAGATTATTGAGCGTGGAACACATGATGAGCTTCTTATGGCAAAAGGCAGATATGCTTCGATGTGGAATGACTATCAGACATCGATTCAGTGGAAAGTTGAAAAGGAGGCATTATAATGACAAGATATTTTAAAGAAAAATATGCACTCAGCGATGCCGGAGCAAAAGACCTGGTTCGGGGAATATGGTGTTCAGTTCTGGCTTATATCAGTCTTATGCTTCCTGTGGCACTTCTGGCATGCGTGATTGATGCGATGCTTTCTCCTCTTTTGACGGGCAAAAAAGGAGGCAGCAATACGGTTCTTTATCTGGTAATCGGAATCGTGATTCTTGTTGTAATATTTATCATGCATTATATGCAGTATACGGTTACATATATGGGAACCTATCGGGAGAGCAAACGCCGTCGTATCGATCTGGCAGAAAAACTCAGAACTATGCCGATACGTTTCTTTCAGCAGCATGAACTGTCAGATCTTACAAACACGATCATGGGGGATTGCGCAGGATTTGAGCATGCTTTTTCGCATACGGTTCCACAGTTCTGGGGTTCACTGATTTCCACAGGGATTGTTTGTGTGGCACTGATCATTTATGACTGGAGAATGGGACTGGCGCTTCTTTGGGTGGCACCTGTGGCCTTCGCCATAGTACTGTTGTCAGGAAAACTTCAGTCCCGGCTGGGACAGAAGCACATGGATGCAAAAATTACTCTGGCAGACGGAATACAGGAATGCCTGGAAACGGTGCAGGATATTAAGGCATGCAATCAGGAAGAACAGTATTTAAAAAAACTCGATGAAAAAATAGATCATGAAGAAAAGGCACAGATTTCTTCCGAGATGGTGAGTGCCAGCCTTCTCACTACAGGACAGATGTTTTTGCGTCTGGGACTTGCTACAGTTATTGTTGTCGGAAATGCGCTGATGATGAAAGGGCAGACAACACTGTTTTCATACATATTGTTTTTGATTGCGGCATCAAGGCTCTATGATCCGCTTTCAGGAGCTATGGCAAACATGTCGGAACTGTTCGGTGTTAATCTTCAGGTAAAACGACTGAAAAACATTCAGGACTACCATGAGGAAAATAAGCAGAAAAACTACAGTCCAGACAATTACGATATCACTTTTGATCATGTAAGTTTTTCATATGAACCAGGAAAACCTGTTTTAAAAGATGTTACATTTACAGCAAAACAGGGACAGGTGACGGCACTCGTCGGACCGTCTGGCGGAGGAAAAAGTACAGTGGCAAGTCTGGCAGCAGGATTTTATGATGCAAATGGCGGAAAAATCCTGCTTGGCGGCACAGAGATTGCTCCAATTGATTCAACCGTTCTTTTAAAGGATTTCTCGATCGTATTCCAGAATGTAGTGTTATTCAACAATACAATAATGGAGAATATACGTGTGGGACGAAACAATGCGACGGATGAGGAAGTGATTGCAGCTGCAAAAGCTGCACACTGTCATGATTTTATACAGAAACTGCCTGACGGATATCAGACAATGATCGGAGAAAACGGATCAACACTTTCCGGCGGAGAGTGCCAAAGACTGTCAATTGCCAGAGCTTTACTTAAAGATGCACCAATTGTACTGCTTGATGAGGCAACTGCATCACTGGATGTAGATAATGAGACAGAGATACAACAGGCGATTTCAGGCCTGATAAAAGGAAAAACAGTTCTTGTTATCGCTCACCGCATGAGAACCGTTGAAAACGCAGATCAGATTGTTGTACTCGATGGAGGTGTGGTAGGAGAATATGGAACACACAGTGAACTCATGAAGAAAAAAGGAGTGTATGCAAAACTTGTAAATCTGCAGACACAGTCAGCAGAGTGGAAATTATAAATAAGAAAACGTCACTCAGGCGAATGAGTGACGTTTTTTTTATTTCAGGGGAATCTGCTTATCCATCCGGAGAATATGCTGTATGAGCCATTTGGTTAAGAAATCAATAAGGTCGTGCAGATATTTTTCCGGATCTTCGTCAAGCTGTAACTGGTCGATGCTTCCAAGTTTTTCAATAAAAGCATTATGTGCATTCTGCTGTGCGGCAAGTCCGTCATAATGGATGCTTTCCATATATTCTTCTTCATCATGGAAATGCATTTCCGTATATTCCTTCAGTTCGTTTAAAAGTTCCATGACATTGTCATAGCCGAATTCCGGGTTATAAGATTCAACCAGAGCATTGGCTTTGTCAATAATATGGAAAAGCTGTTCGTGTTCCAGATCGACCATTTCAATTCCAGTCCGGTATTCATCTGTAAAAGCAAATACATTTTCCTGTGTCATCCATTCTTCCATCGGCTCAAACTGTCCAATCTGGATATCACTTCCAAGGATGTGTTTATAGAGCCATTTCGTAATGAAATCGATCAGCTCCAGGAGCGTTTCACGCTGGGTGGAAACGTCAATGGATGAAAAATCATATTCTGCAAGTTTATCCTTAAAATGTTTATGCTGGATTCTCTGGGAGATCAGTTCCGGATCGCGGATCTCGATCATGTAATCTTCCTCATGTTTAAAATGCGTAGCGGCATAAGCCTGAAGCTCCAATAAGAGAGCCTGAACCTTTGCACTGTAATCTTCTTCAGTATTTTGCAGTAACTCATAAGCATCATTTAAAAGAGAAAATAAATGTGCATGTTCGTTATCAATGCGTTCTACCCCGATTTTACAATCATCTGTAAACTGTATCATAAGTATACCTTCTTTCTGTCTAAGATAGATGTTTCCTGTGATGCCTTGAGTATACCACGGCATGTGAAGGTGGTCTAGTTAGAAAAATAAAAGAATAAAATTATCGATATAAAAATGGCAGGATAGCATGCTGTTAAGAAATAAAACGAATTTGTATTTTACAAATAAATTCGTTATACTGTATATAAAATTGTATTTTTTAATGGAAAAGGAGACTGTTGTGAAAACAATTTTGGTTACCGGAGGAACGACATTTGTAAGTAAATATGTTGCTGAGTATTTTGTGGAACATGCGTATGAGGTATATGTGCTCAACAGAAATACAAAACCGCAGGTCGAAGGTGTTACCCTGATTGAAGGGGACAGGCATGAATTAGGGGACAGGCTTAAGAAAATGCATTTTGATGTGGTGGCAGATATTACGGCATATAATGCCAGAGATATTGCCGGTTTATGTGATGCGATTGGGTCATTCCAGCAGTATCTTATGATCAGTTCCAGTGCAGTTTATCCGGAATATGGAATCCAGCCATTTCAGGAAGATTCACCGAAGGCAGAGAATAAATTCTGGGGTACTTATGGAACGGATAAAACGGAGGCAGAAAATGAACTGCTGAAACGGATACCAGACGCATATATTTTAAGACCACCGTATTTGTATGGACCAATGAATAATGTATACAGGGAAGCATTTGTGTTTGACTGTGCCAAAAGTGACCGGAAATTTTATCTCCCGGGAGATGGAGAGATGAAATTACAGTTTTTCCATGTAAAGGATTTGTGCCGCTTTATGGAAATTCTTATAGAAACAAAGCCACAGGAGCATATTTTCAATGTGGGCAATGCAGAAAGTATATCCATCAAAGAATGGGTTACGATGTGTTATAACTGTTTTCATAAAAATCCGGAATTTGTAAAGGTTTCGAAGAATATCGAGCAGAGAAATTATTTCAGCTTTTATGACTATGAATATGCTCTTGATGTACAAAAGCAGCAGCAGCTTCTTCCAGATACAGTACCACTGGCAGATGGCCTCATGGAGTGTTCCAGATGGTACATGGATCATGAGAATGAGGTGAAGAAAAAGCCATATTTACAGTATATTGAAGAACATATGCAAAATGGAACATGGTATTGAAAATCAGAGTCATGATATAATGTATGGGGACAAACTTTTTATTCGGAGGAATTGCTAAATGAAATGGATGATCGCATCGGATATTCACGGTTCAGAATATTATTGCAGGGAACTCTGTGCGGCATATGACAGAGAGAAAGCGGACCGCCTGCTGTTGCTTGGGGATATTCTGTATCATGGACCAAGAAATGATCTTCCAAGGGAATACAATCCTAAGAAGGTGATCGAACTTTTGAATGCAAGAAAACAGGATATTCTTTGTGTGAGGGGCAATTGCGACACAGAAGTGGACCAGATGGTTCTGGAATTTCCGATTCTGGCGGATTACTGTGTGATTGCGGAGGAAAAACAGTTGATCTATGCGACACATGGCCACATGTTCCATGAAGATCATCTGCCGCCATTGCATAAAGGGGATATTCTGCTGCACGGACATACACACGTACCGAAATGTGCTGAGCATGAAGATTATACGTATATGAATCCGGGGTCTGTGTCCATCCCGAAAGAAGGAAGCTGGCATGGATATATGATACTTGAAAATGGACATTTTCTCTGGAAGGATCTGGACGGAAACATCCAGATGGAAAGATAAAAGGAAGGCCGTATGACATTACAGCAGTTAAAATATGTGACGACAGTTGCGGAGACTGGAACGATCACCGATGCGGCAGCAGAGCTTTATATCTCACAGCCGAGTCTCACGAGCGCAATCCAGCAGCTGGAAAAAGAAATGAACATCGTGATTTTTCACAGGACCAATAAAGGAATTACGCCATCCAGGGAGGGAGAAGTTTTTTTAGGATATGCAAGGCAGGTATTGGAGCAGGCAGCTATCCTTGAGGATAAGTACAAAGGCAATGACGGTGGGAAAAGACAGTTTTGTGTGTCAACCCAGCATTATTCGTTTGCGGTGAATGCATTTGTGGATCTGATCAAAAAATACGGTCAGGATGAATATGATTTCAGCCTGAGGGAGACGCAGACCTATGAGATCATTGAAGATGTTGCGCGTATGAAGAGTGAGATCGGTATATTATATTTGAATGAATTTAACGAGAAAGTTATCCGCAAGATCTTAAAGGAACAGAAGCTGGGGTTTCAGGAGCTTTTCGTGGCAAAACCGCATGTATTTATCAGCAGTGGACATCCATTGGCAGGAAAAAAATCGGTCTCGGCTTTGGATCTTGAGCCATATCCGTTCTTGTCGTTTGAACAGGGCGAACACAATTCTTTTTATTTTTCCGAAGAAATATTTGCGCAGGAAGAACGAAAGAAAAATATACGGGTACGTGACCGCGCAACACTGTTTAATCTGTTGATCGGTCTGAATGGTTACACAGTATGCAGCGGCGTGATTGATAAGAAGCTGAATGGACAGGATATTATCGCAGTTCCGCTTGATGATGATCAGGACATGCACATCGGTTATATCATGCATCAGAAGGGACAACTGGGAAGGCTTGCTTCAACATATCTCGAAGCTCTCAGAAAATATATCTGAACATAGAAAAATGATTTTGGAGAATCCGTTATGAATAAGAATTATCAGAGAACAATATATGCATGTTTTGTGGGATATATTGTTCAGGCGATTGTAAATAATTTTGTGCCGCTTTTGTTTTTAACATTTGAGGGAACTTATGGAATCGAAATGGGCCGGATCACAATGCTCATTACGATGAATTTTGGCGTCCAGCTTGTGGTGGATCTTTTGTCGGCTGGATTTGTAGATAAGATCGGATATCGGATCTCTATTGTACTGGCTCATCTGTTTTCAGCAGCAGGGCTGGCGGGGCTTGTTTTTCTGCCTGGAATTTTGCCGGATGCATATACCGGGCTTTGCATTTCAGTAGTAATTTATGCACTTGGAGGAGGATTGATCGAGGTTTTGATCAGTCCGATCATGGAGAGCTGTCCGACGGATAATAAGGAAAAGGCGATGAGTCTTCTGCATTCTTTTTACTGCTGGGGACATGTTGGGGTTGTGCTGGTATCAACGATATTTTTCCATCTGGCAGGAATTGAAAACTGGAGGATCCTTACACTTTTGTGGGTCGTGATACCTGTCGCAAATGGAATCGTATTTTTGAAAAGTCCGATCGCACCACTGATCGAAGAGGGAGAGAGCGGGCTTTCCATGAAGGAATTATTCCGCAATAAGATGTTCTGGCTTTTTTTGCTTATGATGTTATGTGCAGGGGCAAGCGAGCAGGCGGTAAGCCAGTGGGCATCAACGTTTGCCGAGCAGGGGCTTGGTGTGACGAAAACGATCGGTGATCTGGCCGGACCGATGGCATTTGCAATATTGATGGGAAGTGCACGTGCTTTTTACGGGAAGTTTGGAGACAGGCTGAATCTGGACAGGTTTATGCTTGCAAGCGGTGTACTCTGTGTGTTCTCATACCTTTGCATTGCACTTGCACCATCGCCGGTGGTGTCATTGGCAGGCTGTGGCATCTGTGGACTATCCGTTGGAATTATGTGGCCGGGAAGCTTCAGCAAGGCATCTGCAGCAATCCGAAATGGTGGGACTGCGATGTTTGCACTGCTTGCACTTGCCGGAGATCTGGGATGTTCCGGTGGACCGACTCTGGTCGGATATGTGTCAAGTGCAGCGGCCGATAATCTGAGAATCGGAATTCTGGCAGCAATTGTATTTCCGGTATTGCTGATCGCAGCAATCTGTTTTACCAAAAATATAGTTTGGAAAGAGGATAGATGAGTGAAAATAGATATCATTGGACTTTTGATTTCATTTTCCTATGCATTAGACTGTGTGGAGAGTGAACTGATTCATGTCACAACAGGACATGCAAAGCGTGTTGCATATATGAGTATCTGTATTGCACAGGAAATGGGGGTTTCCGGAAACGCTATTCAGGATCTGGCGGCCTGTGCACTGATGCATGACAATGCACTGACACAGTATATTGCGGAGGAGTATCACAATGAGCCATTCATTGCGAGTACAAAGCAGCCGCCGAGGAGGATCGGCCTTCATTGTATTTATGGAGAGCAGAATATGCGGAAATATCCGTTCCACACCGACATGACGAATGTGATCCTGTATCATCATGAGAAAGCGGATGGAACGGGACCATTTGAAAAAAAATGGAATGAGGTGCATCTTTTTGCAAGAATCATACATATGTGTGATGTACTGGATGGATTTTTCCAGGCGGACAATTATGCAGAACATGTGTGGGAAAATGCCAAGGATTTTGTAAAACAGCATGAAAATACGTGGTTTGACAGTTCGTGTGTGGCAGCACTTCAGCGGGTTGCAAGGGAAAAGTATGTTGGATTGTTAGAGTCAGGGGAATTTACAAATCAGTTGTGGGAGATGCTGCCAAGACAGAAGGAAGAGTACAGTTTTGAAGTGTTAAAAGATCTGACGGATATATTTGCCAGAATTACGGATTACAAATCGCATTTTACGAGTCAGCATTCGATCGGTGTTGCAAAGAGTGCATACCGGCTTGCACTTTTTATGGGAATGGATATGGACACTGCCCAAAAAATGTATATTGCAGGTGCATTGCATGATATTGGAAAAATTGCAATTAAAAATGATATTCTGGAAAAACCGGCAAGATTGACAGAGAAAGAATATGACAGCATGAAAGATCATGCGTGGTACACCTATAAGATGCTGCATCAGGTTGCGGGCTTTGAGGAGATTACCAGATGGGCTGCATTGCATCACGAAAGACTGGACGGAAGCGGGTATCCGTTTGGTTATACGGCAAAAGACCTTGGGATTCAGGAACGTATGATGGCATGTGTGGATATTTTTCAGGCATTGACAGAGGAACGTCCGTATAAAAAAGGAATGGCAAAGGAGCAGGCCTTTGCCATTATGAGGGATATGGCCGCCAAAAACTGGATCGACGGTGAGATTACAGAAAAACTGATCGATTGTTATTGCACAACAGTATAAAGTGCATAGAAATAATCTTTCTTTGCCATCAGTTCATCGAAGGTTCCCTGTTCGGTAAGACAGCCATCTTTCATGACCAGAATACGGTCGTAACGTTTCAAAAGGGCTTCGTCAAGAGCATGTGTGATCACAACACGTGTGATGCCTTCGAGATCCAGAATATCGCTGGAGACCTGATAAGCTGTCTGTGGATCGAGGGCAGCAGTGACTTCATCTGCAAAGAGGACAGCAGAACTTTTAAGCAGGCTTCGTGCAATGGAGATTCGCTGTTTCTCGCCTCCGGATAATCCTTTGCCATTTTCTCCGCAAAGATACTGGTCACCGCATTTTTCCATGAGCGTATTTAAGTGTGCATGTTCGATTGCGGAGTGGATCGCATCCTCCGAAAAATTGCGGAACATGGTGATGTTATCACGGATAGAGGCGTTAAATACAAAGACGTTCTGCTGAATGATGGAGATCAGACGATAGAGGGAAGAACTGCTGATCTTGCGCAGTTCAGTATGGTCAAAACGAATCTCGCCGGAATAATTGGAGTTGGATGCCATCAGAAGATTTAAAAGTGTGGATTTTCCGCTTCCGCTGCCTCCGACAATGGCATAGGATTTTCCAGCTTCCAGTGTGGTAGAAATATCATGCAGAATTTCTTTGTTTTCCTCATAGCCGAAGGATACGTGGGAAAGATGGATTCCATCGGTAAGGGTATGGATATCGGTTCCACCGTCTTTTTCGTTGTTTTGTTCCAGGGCATCAGCGAGTTTGCCGATCAGTCCTTTTGCAGCCTTACGGCTTGCGAGAAGTCCGGGAAGTTCTGCGATTGGATCAACGAGAAATCCCATGAGGTTTACAAACATGATGACGGTACCCGGTGTGAGTCCATGTCCGGAGACAGAGAGGTAGGTGCCGACAATAAATACACCAAGCTGGGCAAAGATTCCAGTGGTAGCGCCGATCAGGGACACCATGTTTTTGATGCGGCGACGGTGAAATTTCTCTTTTTCCAGAGTCTGGTTATTCCCGGAAAAAAGCTGAAAGATCTCTTTTTCTGCCTGAAAGCTTTTGACAACGGTGAAACCGGTGAGGCAGTCTGTCAGAGAGGAGGTAAAATCTTTGTTGCGGTCAGATACTTTGCGTTCCGCAGGGGCAAGTTTATTTCCGGTCATGACAGAAGCAGCCAGTGGCAGAATGGTAAGACCGGCGGAAATGGCTGTCATAAGCGGAGAATACCAGAGCATCATACCAAGTGAACCCACAAACATGACAAATTTGGTGATCAGTGTGAACTGCTGGGAAATATAATCATTTTCAATGCTTGTGGCATCATTGGTCAGAGCAGAGAGATAGATGGCAGTCGTCTCATCACGGAAGGAAGCGATGCCCTTCTGGGTCAGTTTCTGAAATGCAAAATCTTTGTACTGACGGATCGCTTTTTCAATATATCGTGGCTCCGAGATGTAATCAAGGAGCAGACTTCCGATACAAAGGAAGATGAATCCGATACTGATGAGAGTCAGTGTTTTTAAAGTAAAGCATCCGGAAGAACCGGATGCGGCGTCAATCAGCTGCTGGATCAGCCATGAGAGGATCAGATTGAGTGATCCGGTCAGCAGGGATGCGATGATTGCGATGGTAAAAAATAATTTGTTTTTGTGATAAAATTGTTCGATCAACTGCTTTTTAAGCGGTTTCTGTTTCATTTTTCAATATCTCCTTCCACAAATTGGTCAGTGTCTGATCTTCCAGAGAGGAAATTGTTTTCTCAATTCCGGAGACTGCGGTGGCACCAAGGTCATCATGAGTACTGGAAAGTTTTTCACAATGCATAAAACGCATGGCATTTGTAGCATAGTCCGGTGCTGCATCAAAACATAATGCCAGTTCCCTGGCTCGAAGCAGAGTCTGCTTTGCTGCATCCGGTTTGTGAAGTGCAAGCTGTGTATGTGCAAGCAAGGACAGAAAAGTTCCGTTCAGCTTGTCAAAGGAATTGGGAATATGATCATATTTTAAGCCGGACAGGATCTGATCAAGCCAGAGCAGTATCGCTTCGGCATCTTCAAATTCCTCATTGTCCAAAAATACATTTACATACCCGGTAATGGTGCGTACGATCGAGCTGATCGAGGCAATCAGTGCTTCAGATAAATAGAAAAGAGATTCCTCTTTGTCTCCTCCGTTGGTGGCAAGCGTAAGTCCGATCCGGTCATTATAAAGTCCGGCCGAATTGTGTTTTTTGAAGATTTCCACGGCTTTTTTGTTTTCGCCAAGAGAGAGATAGACATCTGCGATTTCCCCGTAAATTGTAAACTCACTGATCAGCGGATCGGTATTCTGGTTCAGAAGAAGACGGGTTTTTTCGTACAGCTCCAGGGAACGCCGGAGCTTTTTTTTATCGGCCAGCTCCAGTCCGAAGATGTGATACATCCGCGCACAGCTATGGACAATCCGGAAATGATTTGGGTATTTTTTGAGTGCCTTTTCGGCTTCGAAAATCATAGTGTAGTCTCTGTTGTAGATATATTCCCGAATCCGGTTTAAAGTCTCTTCAACCCGGTTGTTTTTCATTTCATAGCCGATCAGGACATCCATGGAAGTGTCAAAAAAATCAGCCATTTCAACGATCAGACTCAGATCCGGGATCGACAGACCCGCTTCCCATTTGTATACAGCACCTGTGGTTACACCGAGTACTTCGGCCAGCTGCTCCTGGGTGAGTGAACGTTGTTTTCGAAATGAACGGATATTATCGGAAAGCTTTAATGTCATAATGATTTCTCCTCTCGATCTGTTATTTATTATATAGTGGGTAAAAATGAAAATGAACTTACAATACATACTGATAAGACAAAAATAATTATACTATCAGTATGGGTACAGCGCTATCCTTTTTTATTGGAATCCTGTTTGTGACGACTTTTTTCTCATAGAATATGGTATACTATAAACAGAATATTTGGGTATTTGCGAAATTTATATTGAATTTTGGTAAATAACGAAACAGAACATTCATAAGGAGGGTGAGGGTATGAATATTGCAATTGTAACGGGGGCATCCAGTGGAATTGGACGAGAATTCGTACGACTTTTGGATGCACAGAAAAAATATGATGCAATCTGGGTGATTGCAAGAAGAAAGGAACGGCTTCTCGAGCTTGCAAAGCAGTCAGAGACACCGGTTCTTGCAGTTCCGTTGGATCTTGGAGAAAAGGAGTCCGTGCGGGAACTTGCAGAGTATCTGAAAAAGGAGAATCCGAATGTCCGGATGTTGATCAATGCAGCAGGATATGGAAAGATCGGTAACTATAAAGAAGTATCTCTGGAGGATACAGAGGGAATGATCGATCTGAATTGCCGCGCAGCAGTTGCGGTTACACAGACTGTACTTCCGTATATGAAGAAGGGAAGTCACATTATGCAGATCTGTTCGACTGCTGCTTTTCAGCCGTTTCCTTATCTGAATGTTTATGCGGCAAGCAAAGCATTTTTATATCGTTACAGCAGGGCACTTCGTGTGGAACTGTTTTCAAGGAGAATCTCGGTAACAGCCGTATGCCCATACTGGATCAAAGATACGGAATTTATAGGCAGAGCAAGATCAGGAAAGAACAAGAGCGAGATCCGTTCCTTCCCGTTTGCATCCAGACAGAAGGCTGTTGCACGCAGAGCTATGCGGGATACAAGACTTGGCATGGCTGTCTCGACACCGGGATTTATGTGTTCCATTCACCGTGTCATTGCCCAAATTGTCCCAAGTGAGATCATGATGGGATTTTGGGCTGCTCTTCGGAGGCTGTAATTGTGATTCCGTTTGCATTAGCGTCAGGTCTCATTACGGAGAAAAGTGGGAAGCAGAGAGAAGTACGGTTCATAGAACTTGAGGAACACAGACTGACATTTCGAACTGCCGAACCGCTGGATCAGGTGGCCAGGCTGGAGATATTTTTTTATGATGACAGAGTCTGCACCTATGACTCTGTCATTTTGATGCATCCGTATATTCTGGAACTGGATGCGGAGCGATTCTGCATGGAATATGAGATTCAGATTGCCGATGAAAGTTACCGCAAGGCAGTGCAGAAACTCGATCGGTCTTATTATCATTATGTCACCAAAAAGCTTGAAGGAGACGATGCAGCTCTTGCAGAAGATTATACGGGTTATCCGGCGAAACTCGATGAGCAGATGACACTGGATTTTCATAAGCAGTCACTTGGCTGGTTTCAGGAGACAGAGGCGGGAGACTGGAGCTTTATCAGGACTGTACGGGAAGGCGGAAAAAGAGTAGAAATTGCGCTGGAACTGGACCACCCGAAGCTATGGAGGCAGTATCTGGCAATGGACGTGGACGAATTTTACCGGGAATACTGGAGATCACATGGACTTTTGAATCATCCGCTTGCAAAACAGCAGTTGGACAGAATTTACATTGGAAATCAGTTCTGCCATCATCTGTTCCCATCCTGGGCAGAGCTTGAAAAGCTGTTAGATAAGGCAATGGAAGAACGAAGAAACATTACACTGGCGTTTACATATATGCGGGAATCAAAGATCAGTGAGACAGAAGAATTATTGAAAAAACTGGAAAAGTGGTGCATAAATCATCATACAAAGCTGGAGCTTGTACTAAATGACTGGGGCATGCTGTCTCTGGTCCGTGAGAAAAGGGCGGTATTTCTTCCCGTCCTTGGAGTACTTTTAAATAAGAGGAGAAAAGATCCAAGGATGCGTTATAAGATCGGGATGGACACCGGGGAATCCACGCTTGCAGAAAATGCACTGGATCAGGGGTTTTTCCGGGAATATTTGAAGAAAGAATATGGAATCGAACGTTATGAACAGGAATCCTGCGGTTACCGGATTCATATACCGGAAGGAAAAAACAGTATTCATATTCCATTTTATCAGACTAATACATCGCAGTATTGTCCTCTTTTTGCAAGATGCAAAGAAGGAAGCCGCGGAAAGCAGTATATGGCAGAACATTGTCCGGGCTATTGCAGTTCTTATGTATTTTCCTATCCGGATCATCTGCATATGGCAGGCCGGTACAATTCCCTGTTCGGCTATGATGACCAGATCCTGACGGGAAGCACCAGGCTTCCGGAGTATCTTGCACAGGGCCTGGACCGGATCGTAATAAATCTGTTGTGATGAAAGGAGGAAAGCCAAATATGAAGATTGTGTCAGGACTTGGTTCCATTGATGAATATATTCCGTTCGTAAAAGCCGGTGCAGATGAATTTTTCTGTGGATATGTGCCGTTGGAATGGAGCAGAAAATATGGAACCATCGGTCCGCTTAACCGGAGAGAAGTCATGAATTATAATGTTCAGGTGGGATCGCTGGAGGAACTGAAGATTTTAAAGAGTATGATGGACTGCTATGGGGTGCCGGTCAAACTGACGCTCAATTCTTTGTATTATTCTGGAACACAATATCCAGAGATTGCCCAATATGTGGAGAGATGTATGCAGATTGGTTTTTCTACTTTTATCATCGCAGATCCGGCTTTGATTCTGTATCTCAGACAGCAGAACATTCCTTGCAGGATTCATTTAAGCGGGGAGTGCGCAGAGATCAATTCGATTTTTCTGGAACATATGGAAGCCTTTGACATTCAAAGAGTGATCTTTCATAGAAAGAACAGTATTGCAGACATGCATTCATGCGTTGTAAAATGCAAAGGTAAGATTCCAGAATATGAAGCATTCTTTTTGAATGAGCTTTGTCATTTTACCGGAGCCTTTTGCAATTCTCTTCATTGTGATGAATTTGCGCATTTATGTCATGTTCCATATGAACTTGGAAAATATGATGCAGACAGGGGCATAACAGGAGAACAGGCGGTAAGCGGGGAGGAAAAGATTCCGATACCGGAGGAAGAGGGATATGTCACAGGTGCAACCGGATGTGGTCTTTGCGCATTATATGATCTTGCAGATGCGGGGATCACCCACCTGAAGATCGTCGGCAGAGGGAATTATACCGAGTATGCAAGAAAAGACATTATGCAGACAAAGCGCGCACTTACAATACGGGAAGAAGTGAAAGAACATTTTGGAGATAAAACAGATAAAGGCAGGGCAGCCTACATCGAACGGATAAGGAAAGAACTGTTCACGCATGGATGTATGGAAAATTGTTATTACCAGGGAGAGAAAAGCATATGAATACAGAAGCACGGATCAGAACAGCATCCGAGGCGGATGCAGAACAATTATTGGAAATATATCGCCCCTATGTGGAGAATACGGCAATCACTTTTGAATACGAAGTGCCATCGGTGGAAGAATTTGCAGGAAGAATAAAGAATACGTTGAAAAGATATCCATATCTTGTGGCAGAGACAGACGAGGGTGTGGCTGGTTATGCATATGTAAGTGCATTTAAGGAAAGAGCCGCATATGACTGGTCCGTGGAGACTTCCATTTATGTGAGTACCGATAAAAAACAGCTTGGAATCGGAAGACAACTGTATGAAGCACTTGAAAAAATCCTGAAAAAACAGGGCATCTTAAATGTAAACGCATGCATTGCCTATCCCAAAGAAGAGGATGAACATCTGACCATGGACAGTGTGTATTTTCATGAGAAACTTGGCTATCAGATGGTTGGAAGATTTCATGACAGCGGCTATAAATTCAATCGCTGGTATGATATGGTATGGATGGAGAAAATGATCGGAGAACATCTGGAAGATCAGCCTGGAATCATTCCGTTTCCAGATCTGGATTAAACCAGAGTTATCGGACAACGCAGAGACAGAGAGGGACAATATGGCAAAAATCATTATGGTACAGGGAACGATGTCCAATGCAGGAAAGAGCCTGATCGTTGCAGGGCTTTGCAGGATATTTAAACAGGATGGATATCGTGTGGCACCTTTTAAATCCCAGAATATGGCACTCAATTCCTTTATCACAGAAGAAGGACTTGAGATGGGACGCGCACAGGTAATGCAGGCGGAAGCAGCAGGAATCCGTCCGCTTGTGTGCATGAACCCGGTTCTTTTAAAACCAACCAACCAGATCGGCTCCCAGGTTATTGTGAATGGAGAAGTCCTTGGCAATATGAGTGCGAAGGATTATTTTCAGTATAAAAAAACATTGATCCCGGAGATCACAAAAGCATTCCGGAAGCTGGAGGAACAGGCGGATATTATTGTGATTGAGGGCGCAGGAAGCCCGGCGGAGATCAATCTGAGGGAGAATGATATTGTCAATATGGGGCTCGCAGAACTTGTAGATGCACCGGTCATTCTTGTCGGAGATATTGACCGAGGCGGCGTATTTGCACAGCTTCTTGGAACCGTAGATTTGCTTCGACCAGACGAAAAGGAACGGGTAAAGGGTCTTGTCATCAATAAATTCCGCGGAGACAAATCCATTCTTGATCCAGGAGTTCAGATGCTCGAGGAAAGAGGAAACATCCCGGTTGTCGGTGTTGTTCCGTATATGCAGCTTTCCATTGAGGATGAAGACAGCCTCAGCACAAGATTTGATCAGAAACAGCAAAAGCTGATCGATATTGCGGTGATCCATTATCCACGCATATCCAATTTTACGGATTTTGCCGTATTTGAGCAGATGGATGCCGTATCGGTCCGTTATGTAAGTTCGGTGGCAGAACTGAGAGATCCGGATATGATCATACTTCCGGGAAGCAAAAATACGATGGCGGATCTGAAATGGATGCGGCAGAACGGCCTTGAGGCAGTAATTTTAAAAAAATCACAGGATACACTGATATTCGGTGTTTGTGGAGGCTACCAGATGTTAGGAGATGTCATTGCAGATCCATATCAGGTAGAAGAAGGCGGAAATATCCGTGGCATGGAACTTCTTCCGATACTTACGGAGCTTTTGCCGGAAAAGACAAGAACACAGGTAAAGGGAACGTTTGGGCAGCTTCCGGGCATTTTAAATGATCTGTCAGGAATGGAACTGACCGGTTATGAGATACATATGGGACATACGGTTTTTACGGAGAAAAGCCCGCATGTGTGCACGATCAGAACAAGCGGAAGTGAAGCTGGACAAAAAGAGGACGGTGTGGTCAAAGAGCATGTCTATGGAACTTATGTCCATGGAATTTTTGATCACGGAAGGATTGCGGAAAAGATCATTGAGGTTCTTGCAAAACGAAAAGGCGTATCTGTGGATACCAGCGGAATGATGGACTATCAGGCTTTCAAGGAAACACAGTACGATAAGCTTGCAGACGGACTCAGGGCATCTCTTGATATGACAAAAATCTATGAGATGCTAAAGGAAAGCCGGATTGCAGAAGAACTTCCATGTCTGCAGCAGATTACGATTGATCCGGTCGACCGGGAACTTATTCAAAAAATACAGGAAAACTGGGATCACGTGGCAAAACCACTGGACGGTCTTGGAAAATTTGAAGGATTCCTTGCAAGAATCGGAGCAATTGGCGGAAGCTCTGCAATTGATATAAAAAAGAAGGCCATTCTTGCAATGTGTGCAGACAATGGGATTGTCGAAGAGGGCGTCAGCCAGTCCGGGCAGGAAGTTACTGCAATTGTGACGGAGTTTATGGGACAAAACCAGACTTCGGTCGGTAAGATGGCACAATTTGCGGGAGCGGATGTGATTCCTGTGGATATCGGAATTGCCCGGGATACAGAGTGGGATGGTGTCCGAATGTTAAAAGTACGTAAGGGAACACGGAATTTTGCAAAGGAACCGGCAATGACACTTGTGGAATGCAACCAGGCGGTGGAAACCGGAATCCGTCTTGTCGGTGAATGCAAAGAGAAAGGGTATCGCCTGATCGGAACCGGTGAAATGGGAATCGGAAATACAACGACAAGCAGTGCTGTTGCAGCCGCACTTTTAGGCTGTGAGGTGGAAGAGATCACCGGAAGAGGTGCAGGATTAAATGATGCAGGACTGCAGCGCAAATGTGATGTGATCCGCAATGCATTGAAACATTATGATTTTAATCCCAAAGACACCGTTCGTATATTAAGAACTGTTGGAGGGCTTGATATTGCAGGTCTTGTCGGCGTGTATATCGGAGGCGCACGCTATCATATTCCAATCGTAATGGATGGCGTGATCAGTGCTGTTGCAGCGCTCATTGCAGAACGGCTTTGTCCGGGAGTGAAAGAATACATGATTCCTTCCCACTGCAGTAAGGAGCCGGCTGCTGCAAAAATCATGAAGGAACTAGGGGTAGAACCTGTGATCGATGCCAGACTGGCACTTGGAGAAGGCACCGGTGCAGTTATGATGTTTTCACTTCTTGATCTTGCACTGACGTTATATCAGGATTCTACAACATTTGATGATATTGAAGTGGAACCGTATGAGAGGTTTTCCTCATGATGGTGGTCGTTACCGGAGGCAGCGGAAGTGGAAAATCTGCCTATGCAGAATCGCTTTTTCAGGAGTTTTCCGGGGAAAAAATATATATTGCTACCATGCAGGTCTACGATGAGGAGGGGAAGGCAAAGGTTGCCAGACATCGGAAACTGCGTAAAGGAAAAGGGTTTCTTACGGTAGAAAGTCCAGAAAATGTCGGGGAATTGTTTGCAGAGGCTGCTTTTTCAGAATCGAAGGATACTTTGCCAGACGAGAATACTTTTCCGGGTGCGAAGAATCCTCAAAATAAAAAAAGCGCACTTCTCGAGTGTGTATCCAATCTTACGGCGAATGAAATGTTCCGGGAAGACGGGATCGTGGCCTGTAAACAGGTGGCTGACAAGATCATAGAAGACATACAAAAGATCAATAGCAGACTGGACAATCTGGTCATTGTTACGAACAATGTGTTTGAAGATGGAATCACATATGACAGTACCACCATGGACTATCTGAAGGCAATGGGACAGATCAATGACGCACTTGCAAAACAGGCGGATCAGGTGATTGAAGTAGTCTGTGGAATCCCGGTCAGGATAAAATAGAGAGAGGAAAACAGGATGCGGATCATAAAATCGTTTTTTATATCATTTTCCATATATTCAAAGATCCCGGTTCCACAGTTTGCGTGGAAGGAAGAGGACATGCGATATACGCTATGCTTTTTCCCCTGGGTCGGTGCGGTGATCGGAGCACTCGAACTGCTCTGGTTTTGGCTCTGTGGACGGCTTGGAATCGGAATACTTTGCTATACTGCGATCGGGACAGCCATTCCGCTTATTATAAGCGGAGGCTTCCACGTAGATGGGTTTGTCGATACGATGGATGCATTTCATTCCTATCAGAACAGGGAGCGTAAACTGGAAATATTAAAGGATTCTCATATTGGAGCATTTGCAGTGATTATGCTGATGCTGTATTATCTGATCTATGCCGGGGCTTTTTCGGAGATCCGGCAATGGAAGAGCATGGGAGTGCTTGCAGCAGGCTTTTTCGTATCGCGTTGTCTGAGTGGGATCGGGGTTGTCAGTTTTCCCTCTGCAAAATCGGATGGGCTTTTGTACCTGTTTGCCAGCAGTGCACATGAGTGGATCGTAAAAATTTCATTATATGTTCAGCTTTTGCTTTGTTTTGGATGGATGCTCGTCATTGACATACCGACGGGAAGTGCAGTGATTTTGGCTGCGCTTGGCAGTTTCGCATACTACAGATATCGAAGTATCAAAGAACTTGGCGGAATCACCGGAGATACGGCAGGGTATTTTGTCACCGTGTGTGAGGCGGCAATGGTCGTTGCAGCGGCAGTGATGCAATATGTGGGCTGAGAGCTTGGCAGATGGAAAGGAAAGAATATGGAACTATATATTGGCGGCTATGCCCAGGGAAAACTGGACTACGTCATGAAGAAACTGCATAACAGGCAATTGATTGTAGCAGACGGCGGCAACCAGGATGTGCTTTCGGAATTATCCAAAGCCAAGGCGGACACCCAGGTCGTTTTTTATCATTTTCACAGCTGGATTCGTCAGTTGATAGAGCAGAAGAAAGATGCAGAAAAAGAGACAGAACGGTTGATTCACAGTTATCCGGACATCTGGATTATCAGTGACGAAGTTGGAAACGGAATCGTACCGATGGATCCGTTTGAAAGAGAATACAGAGAAAGGCTTGGCAGGATACTGATCCGGATCGCATCCGAATCCTGTCATGTGGAGCGGATTATATGTGGACTGGGACAGACGATAAAATAGAGATCTTATGGATCCGCCATGGAATGACAGCTGCAAATAAGGAGCACCGGTATCTGGGGACAACGGATGAACCGCTTTCCACAGAAGGGGCACACAGACTGATCAGCCAGTGGAAAACGAAAGAGGAGCTGCTTTGCCATGTGGATAAAGTATACAGTTCCCCAATGAAGCGCTGCCTTGAGACAGCACAGATGCTTTTTGAACAGGGAGAAAAAAAGCAGGTCCGTGTGATCCCACAGTGGTGCGAGATGGATTTTGGGCAATTTGAGTATAAAAACTACCGTGAATTGAATGGCAATCCGGATTATCAGGCGTGGATTGACAGCGGTGGAACGATTGCATTTCCGGGAGGTGAATCCCGGGCAGAATTCATAAAGCGTTCCATGGAAGGATTTTCACGTTTACAGGAGCAGTTAAAAAAGGAAGTGGATCCGGTTCACAGGATCTGTTGTATTGTCCATGGTGGAACGATCATGGCAGTACTCAGTCAGCTGCTTGGAGGCGGTTATTATGATTATCAGCTTCCAAACGGCGGCAGCTATCTTGTGCAATGGACAAAAGAAGCAGGCTGGACAATCATAGAGTAGAATGGAGTAAAACCGATGGCAGGTTATCATATATTGGCATTTTTTGTGGGATTCATACTGGATATGCTCTTTGGCGATCCATACTGGCTGCCACATCCGATCCGGCTGATCGGCAATCTGATTGCTGCACTTGACCGGAAATTATTAGGGGAAAATGATAAAAAAAATCCTTTTTTCAGAGGCGTGATCCTGGTACTGGCAGTGACGGGAAGTACCGTAGCAGTAACTGCGGCTCTTCTTATTCTGGCTTATCGGATCTGGCTTCCGGCAGGTGTGATTCTGGAAAGTATCATGACGTATCAGATTCTGGCTGCCAAATGTCTGAAAGTGGAAAGTATGAAGGTGTATCAGGCGCTTGAGACCGGAGATATCGAAGCTTCGCGCAAGGCTGTTTCCATGATCGTGGGAAGAGATACGGCGCAGCTTGATCAGACCGGAGTCGCAAAAGCGGCAATCGAGACGGTTGCAGAGAATACGTCAGACGGTGTGATCGCACCGATGATCTATACCGCAATCGGAGGACCAGTGCTCGGTTTTTTGTATAAAGCCATAAACACCATGGATTCTATGGTCGGTTACAAAAATGACCGGTATATGCTGTTTGGAAGAGCCGCAGCGAAGCTGGATGATGTTGTAAATTTTATTCCGGCGCGGATCAGTGCTGTACTTATGATTTTTGCCTGTCTGTTTACTGACAGGGATTTCCGAAAAGGTGGGCACAGGACAGCGGTCTGCCGCAGAGCATATAAGATCTGGAAAAGGGATCGTTTCTGTCATGCAAGCCCGAATTCGGCACAGACCGAGAGTGTGTGTGCAGGAGCGCTTGGCATCCGGCTGGCGGGCGATGCAAGTTATTTTGGCAAAATTGTTAAAAAGCCATATATCGGGGATGCGACGTATCCGGTGGAAATAGAAGACATTCCAAGAGTAAATGAGCTGATGTATCGGACCGCTGCAATCTGCGAGCTACTATGTATATTGATTTTGTGCCTGTTTAGTTAACCATGGAAAGGAAAGAGTGTGACAAAAATGATTCATGGCGGAGACATTTACCGCAATCACGTAAAACTTGATTTTTCTGTAAATATCAATCCGCAGGGAATTCCACAGTCCGTAAAGGAAGCCTTGCAGGAAGCGGTTGATCTGTCGGAACGTTACCCGGATATTCATGCACAGCGGTTGACAGAACGGATCCGTGATGTGGAAAACACAGGGAATGCCGGCATTCTATGTGGAAATGGTGCGTCAGAGCTTTTTATGGCTGTTGTTCATGCAGTAAAACCGAAAAAAATACTGATTCCGGTGCCTTCTTTTTATGGTTATGAATGGGCAGCGCAGGCATCCGGTGCAGAAATCATTTTTTATGAAATGAAAGAAGCACATGGATTTTGTCTGGATGAGGGGATTTATGAGCTGCTGACAGAAGACATGGATCTGCTGTTTCTCGCAAATCCAAACAATCCGGTAGGAAATATCTTATCAGAAGCATTTCTTATGAAACTTTGTGAGCATTGTCTCAGGAAAGGCATCCGGGTTGTACTGGATGAATGTTTTCTTGAATTTACCGGGGAAAATGGTTTTGGAGCAGACAAAGATCGCTGGGAGCAGTATCCGAATGTTGTGGTTGTAAAGGCGTTTACAAAATTATATGCGATACCAGGGGTGCGGCTTGGATATCTGATGACGGGAGATCTCAAATTATATGAACAGATCAAAAAGCAGCTGCCGGAGTGGAATCTGTCTGTGTTTGCCCAACTGGCGGGATGCGCGGCGCTGGACGAAAAGGAATATCGTGACCGTACAGTAGCGATCGTACAGAAAGAACGGGAATATCTGATGCAGGAATTATCGAAGCTTGGAATTACGGTTTATCCGGGAAGGGCGGATTATCTGCTATTACAGACAGACCTTCCGCTGGCTGCGAGACTTCTTGAGAGGCAGATACTGATCCGGGATTGCAGCAATTACCGTGGCCTTGATGCAGGATTTTACCGGATTGCAGTGAAAGAACACAAAGAAAACACGATACTGATACAAAAATTACAGGATATTGAGCAACAAGAAGGGAAAAACCATGGAAAACATTGAGTATGTATTGCCGGGAGACATTGAAAAACGAAGCTTTGAGATTATTTCCAGAGAACTGGAGGAGCGAAACATTGTTCTGCCAAAAGATCAGGAACCTGTGACGAAACGGGTCATTCATACCAGTGCAGATTTTGATTATGCAGAGACAATGACCTATTCTGAACATGCAGTGGAGATTGCAAAGGAGCTGATCCGAAATGGTGCGGATATTGTAACAGACACGAATATGGCTCTTGCGGGTATTAATAAGAAAGTACTTGCACGTTATGGTGGAACGGCACATTGTTTTATGGCGGATGAAGAAGTGGCAAAAGAGGCAAAGGAACGTAAGGTGACACGCGCAACAGTCAGCATGGAAAAAGCCGCCGCAATTGCAAAGCCGGTGATCTTTGCAATCGGAAATGCACCGACAGCGCTCATCAGTCTGTATGAATTAATGGAGCAGACCGAATTTCGTCCCGCATTTATCATTGGGGTGCCAGTCGGGTTTGTCAATGTGGTTGCAGCAAAAGAACTGATCTTAAAGACCGATGTTCCACATATTGTGAACCGTGGACGCAAGGGCGGAAGTAACGTTGCAGCAGCCATCTGTAATGCAATTTTGTATCAGTTGTAGAGGAAACTGTCATGAGATATGGATTTACAACAGGAAGCTGTGCAGCAGCAGCGGCAAAGGCAGCAGCATACATGCTTTTATCCGGGAATGAGAAAAAACAGATTACGATCGAGACACCAAAAGGCATTTTGTTTGATGCCGTGATCGTGGACATCGCAAGGGCTGAGAATATGGTAAGCTGCGGAGTGGTGAAAGACGGCGGAGATGACCCGGACATTACAACAGGGGCACATATATGTGCAAAAGTTGGTTTTTCAGATACAGATGGAAAACAGCCGGGAGAAAGTGGACGGCCTTACATCGATATCGAAGGAGGAACCGGGGTTGGAAGAGTTACCAAACCGGGACTTGATCAGCCGGTCGGAAATGCGGCGATCAATCATGTGCCACGCGAGATGATTGAAAAAGAGGTTTTGGAAGTGTGCAGGCTGTTTGATTACAGGGGCGGTCTGGATGTTGAAATCTCTGTGCCACAGGGGGAAGAACTTGCAGAAAAGACATTTAATCCGAGGCTTGGAATCATTGGTGGGATTTCGATCCTTGGCACAAGCGGAATTGTGGAACCGATGAGCAGTCAGGCGCTTCTTGATACGATCCGTGTGGAATTGCGGCAGAAATACGCGCAGGGCATGACAATTGCAGCAGTGTCTCCGGGAAATTATGGTCTGGATTTTATGAAACGTGCATATGGATATGATCTGGATGCCAGTGTCAAATGCAGTAACTTTATCGGAGATACCATTGACATGGCCATTGATATCGGATTTGAAAGAATGCTTCTGACGGGACATATTGGTAAACTCGTAAAAGTGGCCGGAGGAATTATGAATACGCATTCCCGGGAGGGAGACTGCCGCATGGAGATTCTGGCAGCGACAGCTCTCTGCAATCATGTCCCACTGGAACAGCTCGAGGAGATCATTTCGTGTGTTACAACAGAAGAAGCTGTGAGAATACTGGATTCCTGTGGAAAAAAGGATGCTGTCATGGCAGCTCTTGTGGAAAAAATCATGTTTTATGTAAACAAGCGGAGCGCAGGAAAAATGCAGATAGAAGTCATCCTGTACTCGAATGAATTCGGAGAGCTTGGAAAAAGCGCAGGGGCAGAGCAATTCCTTCAGGAACTGCTCAGATAAGTAAATCTGCGCATAACGGAAACTGCTTAGACAATTAACTGTTTATAAGCGTCTAAAAGCTGGTCAGACATATCTCTTTTGGAGAAATTATGTCCGGCCAGTTTTTTTACCGGCATAATGCCCATCAGAGAGTTGGTCACAAAGCATTCCTGATATTGATCAAGGTCAGAAGGCAGAATCACCGTTTCCTCTACGGGAAAAGATTCACACAGGTATTCGCGGAGAATGCCGGGAAGCAGACCGCAGGAAATCTTTGGGGTAAAAAGCTTCTGGTCACGTACGAAAAAGATATTGCTGACCGTTCCTTCACAGATCTCCCCTTTGCTGTTTTGGAAGATCCGTTCGTTCATTCCCTGCCTGGCTGCGAGCCGTTTTTCTAAGATACAGTCGCCGTAATTCATGGTTTTGTGGTAGGTGAGAGGAGAACTTTCATTGCGCATGACGCTGGAAAAATCCATAACAAAGCCTTTCTCGTATTGGGCAGGAACATACGGGTTAGAACGGATATGGTAAATGGTATTTTCGTTGGAGATCATGATCTTTAGCGCACAGTGTGACAGTGAAGTCCCGTTTTTTCCCTGTTCATTCAGATAAGAAGTGATCGTATCCGGATTGATATTTCTGACAGCACAGGAAGTAAGCCCGAGGAAATCAGCAGCACGGTCAAGTCTTGCAAGATGTCTGGGCAGAAAGACCGGATGACCATGTTCGATGGCTATGGTTTCAAATGCGCCAAGTCCAAATTGATAACATTCGTCCAAATTAATATTCATAAGTAAGTCCTTTCATGATCATGGCAGATGTCTATAATACATTTAAAATTGCTTTTGCCTTAAGCAGAGTTTCCTCGTATTCGGCCTGAGGATCAGATTCTACTGTGATTCCACCGCCAACACCGAGGTAATAGCTGCCGTTTTGATGTACAGCTGTACGGATCACGATATTGAAATCGCAGTCGCCATCGAGTGTGAGATAACCGAGAGATCCCGTGTAGAGATTCCGTTTGCAGAGTTCGAGTTCGTCGATGATCTCCATCGCACGCTGTTTTGGAGCACCTGTGATCGAACCTCCGGGAAAAGCGGATGCCAGAAGATCCATTACGGTTTTATCTTCACGCAGATCCCCTTCAATATTGGCTACCAGGTGAAAAACCGTTGCATAGGCTTCGACGGTAAAAAGTTCTGTTACCTGAACACTTTGTGGTTTGCAGACACGGTTCAGATCGTTGCGTTCCAGATCAACGATCATCAGAAGTTCGCTTTTATCTTTATTGGAGTGAAGGAGTTTCTGATACAGCATTTCGTCTTCTTCCGGAGTTGTGCCGCGGGGGCTGGTACCTTTGATCGGACGCGTGATGATATGCCTTTTCTGCATTTTTAAGAAACGCTCCGGAGAGGCACAGATAATCTGAAAATCCGGATAATCAAGGTAGGCGCCAAAAGGAGAAGGGTTCTCTTTTCGAAGCCTGGAAAACACATCAAACGGTTTACGGGAGCTTTGGATCGTGAACTGCTGAGTCATATTTGCCACATAAATATCGCCGTCTGTCATATAAGTCTGAAGACGTTTGATTGCATTTTTATAGGTATCCTCTGTAAAATCCGAACGGATACAACAGGATGGCACGGATGTCACAGAGGTATCCAGGGCATCGGGAATGGAAGAACGGTGATCGGAAAGAATTGTTTCAATCTCCTGGATCAGAGTATCGGCATTCTGTGTTATTCCGTTTGCACAGAGTGTGATCTCTTTTGTGTGGTGGTCCTCTATGAGAAAAGCATCATAAAAGGTCAGGATGGCTTCCGGGATCGATAAAAGCTCCTGATCG
Source organism: uncultured Lachnospiraceae bacterium (assembly GCA_934364805.1). Classification (GTDB taxonomy): domain Bacteria; phylum Bacillota; class Clostridia; order Lachnospirales; family Lachnospiraceae; genus Roseburia. Next base: position 151,726 of record CAKRMH010000003.1, on the reverse strand, counting down.
GAAGAAGCGATCTTATGCTGGATGCGGCCGTAGTCATAGGAAAAATACCCGATGGCTCCGGATACGATCGGCAGAGTAGTGTCGTTTGTGTCCGGATGGCTTTGCAGATAATTTTTCGTATATTCTTCAAAGGTAGTGTCAGTCTGTACCACATGATTAACGGTAAAAATATCCCGCTTTTTCTGGAGTGTCAGATAAGGACGAAATCCGATGATGGAATACGTTCCGAGATCGTTTTGCAGGGAAGAATCTAAAAATGCACAATCCGGTTCCTGGTCGTGAAGAATCGTGTAGATATGGAAGAGAGACAGTGGCAGATTCATTTTTTTCAGGATGCGTTTTTTCTTGTACATGTGTAAACTCCGTCTGGTATATTGTCCTGGTTCTGCTGTTTTTGGAATGCTTCTGCGATGCAGCAGAAATTGTGAAGCAGTTCATGGCCATATTCGGTTAGTACCGCTTCCGGATGAAACTGGACGCCATAGATCGGAAGCTTTTTGTGGGAGATCCCCATGACTGCGCCATCCGGGGAAAAGGCATCAATGCGGTAGTCTGCAGGAAGAGTTTCCGGTTTTATCACAAGAGAATGATATCTTGTAACGAAAAACTGTTCAGGAAGCCCTGCGAATAGTCCGGTTCCGTTATGTGTGAGCCCGGTGATTTTTCCATGCATAGGGGAAGTACCCTTCTCCACAACAGCACCGGCGCAGTAGCCGATGACCTGATGACCGAGACAGACACCAAGGATTGGAATCTTTCCCTGAAAATGTTTTACAACATCTACGCAGAGTGTGGCATCCCATGGCCGTTTCGGACCCGGTGAGAGGATGATCCCCTGAGGGTGTAATGTTTCAATGTCAGAAAGCGTGAGCGAATCGCAGGAGCGGACGAGAACAGTTTCGCCGAGATCTTCCAGATAGGCTTTCAGATTGTAGACAAATGAATCAAAATTATCGATGAGCAGATACATAGTTTTCCTTCCTTCTTTATCATTGCCCATAAATTACGCAGTGCAATGAATCCATGGACGCAAAAAAGGGATAACGATGGCATGCTGATACATGCACAGTCGTTATCCCATATGGTCCGTAATCTGTGTATTATATGATATTGCTTCGGTAAGAAGCTGAAACTCATGCTAGCACACCAGAAAGATTTCGTCAAGCATAAATCATGAGGAATTATACGATATATGAAGCATGAGGAAGTATACGATACGACCAAGCAGGACGAAGAAAAAATGAAGAGTAAAAATGAAGACCTTCTATATGTGCAAGAAAGGAGCAGAGTGTGAAAAATCGTTTGGAAGAATTGCGAAAACAACGTGGCATTAAACAAGAAGATTTAGCCAATGCTTTTGAAGTATCACGGCAAACAATAGGCTCTTTAGAAAATGGACGCTATAATCCATCTATTATGTTAGCATTTAAAATTGCAAGGGTAAGAGCTGCTAACCAGCACAGAGCGATTGCGGAAGAGATTATTCTCAAGGAATTGATTTATGTTTAAATGAAGGTGATGGAGTCGTGGATTGCGACCTCATTATTGTATGAAAAATAGCAGTAGGCAGAATGAGAAAAATAGGATAAAATGGAACCAGTGGAAACACAAACAGTTGAAATCATGCCACCGGACATTGAAATAGACAATTTTTAAAATTATCGTAAAAGGAGGGCTTGCATATGATAACGGATGAAAAAATCAAAAATTCCAGTGAGCTGGAGTTTGCTGTATTTTGCATTGAAAATGTAGCGGCAAAGCTGGGTGTGGATGCAGAGCGTGTCTATCAGGCATTTACTGAACAGAGTGATATTCTGAACGGATATATCGTGCCGGAATATGAAGTGCTGCATACCCAGAGCCGGGAATATATCGTTGATGACCTTCTTGATGTGATGAAGGAAAGGGGTGTGGAAGTATGATTCTTTATCATGGTTCCTTTTTAGAGATTGCAAAGCCAGATTTGGTTCATTCCCGCTCCAATGTAGACTTCGGGCGTGGCTTCTATGTCACACCGCTGTATGAACAGGCGGCGAAGTGGTGCGGCAAATTCAAACGCCGTGGGAAAGATGGCATTATCTCTCGGTATGAATACGATGAAAGCCGGGAATCTGAACTGAAAACGCTGAAATTTGATTCTTATTCAGAAGAATGGCTGGATTTCATTCTGAACTGCCGCAGTGGAAAAGATTCGACAGATTACGACCTTGTTGTAGGCGGTGTTGCCAATGATAAAGTGTTCAATACCGTGGAGTTGTTCTTTGACGGACTGATTGATAAAATGGAAGCCATTAACCGCCTGCGTTATGAAAAGCCGAACCTGCAAATATGTTTCCGCACAGAGAAAGCACTGTCTCTGTTGCATTTTGAAGGGAGTGAAACACTATGACAGCGAACCCGATTTTGCTTCAGAAAAAATATAGTCGTGTTATTGAATGCTTTGCTAAACAGCAGGGACTTTCATTGGATGCGGCATTGGATTTCTTTTATCATTCCCAGGTCTATCAGTTGATCCGTGATGGTGTTTCTGATATGCACTGCATGAGCGATGCGTATTTGTCAGAGGAACTGGAACAGGAATATGCCGAGAAAACCGCCGAATGCCATTCGTGAGTTGAAGTACCGTTTAATAAAGAACAGATGCAGTTAGAAAAATTGTTGCAGATTATTGAGAAAAATCCATCGAAGCGAAGAACATTCAGATGCACAGATTACCATGAATGTCTATAATCATATTGCAGAAAAGTCTCACGTGGAGAATGAGATGTCTAAAATGAACCTGCCAGAAACCGTACCTGCTGTGGTATAAACCAGAAGCCGTTGTCGTACAATGTGGTAAGAAAATCAAACGAATATATTTTTTCCAAAGATTTGTCGTAAAAATGTGGTCAAATCAAGAAAATCGAGTGCGAAAGCAAGTGAAAAATCCCTGTGAAGCTGTGAGATACGCCATGCACAGCTCGGGAAAGAATTCCCTCGCTATAGGGCTGTCGCCCTATATATTTACAGGAAAAAACCTCCTTTTCAAGCAAGCTTGAAGGAGGTTTTTTTCTGTAAATATGCATGGCTTGTAGCGGTCACAAATTCTTCACAAAATAATTAGCACTCACCTCTTGACAGTGCTAACAAATGGTGTTATAACATAATCGAACGAAGGAAAGAGATAAGGAACAAAGGGTTTGGTTCCGAAGATCTTTGAAACATCCTGGTCCAAAGAAACAAGGTAAACAAGCATGAGCGATCCACAGAATGTGGATCGAAAGAAAAGGAGAGATGACTTATGTTAATGCCTAGTATTTTTGGAGAGAACTTATTTGATGACTGGTTTGACAGTTTTGACAATTTCCCATTTTACATGGACAAAGATATGAACAACGCCCAGAAGAAGCTGTACGGTAAGAAAGCCGGAAGAATCATGAAGACCGATATCAAAGAGACCGATCAGGGCTATGAACTCATCGTAGATCTTCCTGGATTCACCAAAGATGAGATCAAGGCTTCCGTAGAAAACGGATACCTGACCATCAGTGCAGCCAAAGGATTCGATAAGGAAGAGAAGGAGAAAGAGAGCGGACGTTATATCCGTCAGGAGCGTTACGCAGGATCATGTGAACGAAGTTTCTTTGTTGGAGATGCCGTAAAGCAGGAAGACGTAAAAGCAGAATTCAAACACGGAATCCTGAAACTGTTCGTTCCGAAGAAAGAAGCTGAAAAAGCCATAGAAGAGAATAAATACATTGCGATCGAAGGATAAATTCCAGCGGTTGACACGGAATTGTAAAGGCAGGAGATGCCATCTGGCATCTCCTGCTTTTATATTTGGCAGTCATAAAACAGATGTTAGCACTCATATATTGACAGTGCTAACAAAAAGAGCTATAACATAACTATAATCGAACGAAAGAAAATAAGAGAGGTGATCTGTATGGCAATCATACCTGTATATAATTCCATTATTCTGCCGGATACAACCTTTTATTTTAAAAAGGATCTGTTAGAAGAAATGAATATCCACGACATCAAAGAAGGCGAAGATGTCGTATTTTTGATCCGCAGGGATATCAATCAGAAAGACAAAGAGATAAAAGCGGCAGACGCAAAGGCATCAGAGCCGGTGGAGCCAGATGAAGACGAGAAAAAGATTGAGAAGCTGGAAGACGAATTTTATCCGATTGGTGTGGCTGGAAAGGTGTTATCTGTAGATGAGAACGGGACTGCATCCATTGAAGCCAAAGAGCGTATGGACATCACAAAAGTCACAGTGGAAGATCAGCATTATAATTTAGAGGCTGAGACAAGAGAAGACATTATGGATATGGACGAGCAGGAACTTCTGGCTACAGTCAAAGAGCTTCGTCGAGCAGTACTCAATTATGTAAAACAGTTCCAGTGGGGAATCATGGCAAGGGAGTACATTGTCCAGTGGAAAAATGTAAATGAGATTGCCGTTTCCCTCTCTTCGTATCTGAATCTGAACAATGAAGAACGCTATGCAATCGTTGCAGCAGATAAGATGACCGAACGTGTGGATCTGATCAAGAAAGCCGTATATGAATTCATCGAGATTTCAAATGTCAGTGGCGAGGCAGAACTGGCACAGAAAGAGACCAACGACAAGATCTATCGTGAGGATGCTATCCGGAAACAGATTGATTTTCTCCAGAAGAAACTCGATGAGATGCATCCGGAAAATGTGTCGGAAGTACGCAGATTCCAGGATAAGATGGAAAAATCCGGAATGAATGAGACCGCAAGAAAAGAAGCGGACAAGATTTTAAACCGTATGGCAATGGAGGGAAAGGACAGCCATGAGTATGGAATGCTGTATGATTATCTGGACTTTGTTACAACGCTTGACTGGAAAAAAGAGCCTTATAAGGATGTCAGTCTGGACGATGCAGAAAAAATCCTCGACGAACGGCATTATGGACTGGACAAGGTGAAAAAGAGAATCATCCAGCAGCTTGCGGTCATGTCATTGAACCATAAGCAGTCCGGTTCTATTCTGTTATTTGTAGGCGCTCCTGGAACAGGCAAGACAAGTATCGGTCAAAGCATTGCGGAGGCTCTCCACAGAAAATATGTCCGTGTCAGCCTTGGTGGAGTCCGGGATGAAGCTGAGATCCGTGGACACCGGAGAACCTATATCGGCGCAATGCCGGGACGTATCATGGAGGGCATGAAACAGTGTGGAACATCCAATCCGGTCATGGTTCTCGACGAGATTGATAAACTCGGTCATGATTATAATGGAGATCCTGCGAGCGCACTTCTTGAAGTACTGGATCCTGAGCAGAACAATACATTCACGGATCATTATATGAATGTACCGTATGATCTTTCGGATGTATTTTTTGTCTGCACGGCAAATTCTACAGATGGTATTCCGACTCCGTTACTTGACCGGATGGAGATCATCCAGTTCCCGGGATACACCGCTGTGGAAAAATTCCAGATTGCCAAAAGACACCTTCTGCCACAGGCAAGAGAGCAGGTTGGTATCAAGGCAAAAGACCTGAAAGTTTCGGATGAGGCAATCCGTAAGATTATCAGTGACTATACGATGGAATCCGGAGTCCGCGGTCTGAAAAAACAACTGACTACGCTGTGCAGATATGCCGCTGTTGAATTTGTAAAAGGCGAAAAAAAGAGTGTCAGTGTAAGCCCGAGAAGACTTCCAAAATTCCTGGATCAGAAGCCATATCACCATGAGAGCATCCTTCAGGAAAAAGCTCCGGGTGTTGTAACCGGTCTGGCATGGACAGCAGCAGGAGGAGAGATTTTATTTATTGAGACCAAAATGGTCAAAGGAAGCGGAAAAGTACAGATTACCGGACAGCTTGGGGATGTTATGAAAGAGTCCACTTCGATTGCATTAACACTTGTGAAAGCAATGTATCCGGACAAAGCAGAGCTGTTTGAGAAAAATGATATTCACATTCATGTGCCGGCAGGCGCTGTTCCAAAAGATGGACCATCTGCGGGAATTACGTTAACGACCGCACTGGCTTCACTTGTAACCGGAATGCCAGTCGGACCGGAATATGCAATGACGGGTGAAGTATCATTAAGAGGTGTTGTAATGCCGATCGGAGGTCTCCCTGAGAAACTGATGGCAGCACAGAGAGCTGGAATCAAAAAGGTATTTATCCCGGCAGACAACGTGGAAGACCTCGATGATGTTGCAAAAGAAGTAAGAGACAGCCTGGAGATCATTCCGGTACATAAGGTTACCGATGTATTAAAAAAAGTTTTAAAGGAAAAATGATAAAAAAATAGAAAAATTATCCTGGGGGGGAGGTTGTTTAGGCAAAATCCGTATGGTAGAATCTAGCATAATTACAGACAAGTATGAAAATACAGTTTGCAGGGGAGAGAATCATTATGCATATACCAGAGAATTATCTTAGTCCATCGACCTGTGCTGTGATGACGGCAGCAATGGTTCCGGTATGGACCTATTCGGTGAAAAAAATCAAAACGGAGATTCCGAAAGCCAAAATGCCTCTTTTAGGAATAGGAGCTGCCTTTTCCTTTTTGGGAATGATGTTCAATATACCACTTCCGGGGGGAACGACCGGACATGCAGTTGGCGGAACTTTGATCGCAATTCTGACAGGAAGTCCCGCAGCCGGATGTATATCAGTTTCCATAGCACTGCTTCTTCAGGCACTTTTGTTTGGAGATGGAGGTATCCTTGCATTTGGCGCCAACTGCTTTAATATGGCATTTGCGTTACCATTTTTAGGATTCTACATCTACCGCTTTTTATTGAAAAAAACAGGAAAACGGACGATCAGTGCAGCAGTTGGATCTTATGTCGGAATCAATGCGGCTGCGTTTTTGGCGGCAATTGAATTTGGAATCCAGCCACTGCTGTTTACGGATGCAGCAGGTAAGGCATTATATTGCCCATATCCGCTTACCGTGTCGATACCGGCAATGATGATCGGACACATAACACTGTTCGGAATTGCTGAGGTTGTATTGACAACTGTGGTTCTTGCATTTGTAGAGAAAGTGACGCCAAAGGCATTGGATGAAGCTCCGGATAAGACTGCATTCCAGCCGCTTTACATACTGATGGCTGCTTTGATCGCTCTTACACCACTTGGACTGCTTGCAACAGGTACAGCATGGGGAGAATGGGGAGCCGATGAGATCGCATCGCTCGTCAGTGGTGGAACACAATTAGGCTATACACCTTCAGGAATGTTAAATGGTTTTGAACTTTCTGCCATTTTCCCGGATTACTCGATCGCAGGACTTCCGGAATGGAGCGGATATATTTTATCAGCGGTTGTTGGTGTGGCACTTTTAGTCATAGTATTTAAGATCTTATCATCCATCATGAAAGACAAAGTGGACTTCAGTAAAAAGGCAGCATAGCATATGGAAAAAGACGAATTAAACGTTATGCAGGAAATGCCCGAATGGATGTTACAGAAGGAAGCGTATATTCCTTCCAGTGACAGGGAAGCATTTCTTACCAAAAGTACAAAAGCAGTTCTGGGAGTACTTTCCAGAATGAAATTCCAAGGAGGGAAGGATGGCAGATTTTCTGCCACTCCCTCTTTTCAGTTATTCTATACTCTGGTCTATATTATTCTGACGGCATGCAATCAGAATTATTTTTTTACACTGATCATGTTTGCAGGGGTAATGGTGGTACTTGCCTTTTATCCGGCAAAATCGATCCGCAGGATTCTGACGGGAACACTCGGAGCCGTCGTAATCTCTGCTTTGATCCTGATTCCGGCGATGTTTATGGGAAATCCGCAGATACTTCTTCGTATTACAACAAAAGTATGTATTTCGGTCACACTGATCGGAATGTTATCTTATGGCACTTCATGGAACCGGCTGACAGCCGGACTTCGTTCATTCCGGGTTCCAGATCTTTTGATTTTCACATTAGATATTACATTAAAATATATTTCGGTACTGGGCGCAATCAGCCTGGATATTTTAACGGCACTGAAGCTGCGTTCTGTAGGAAAAAATCCGAAAAAAGCCAGGTCATTTTCAGGAATCCTTGGAACCTCTTTCTTAAAATCCAGGGAAATGGCAGATGAAATGTATGCATCCATGTGCTGCCGCGGTTTTACCGGAGAATATCATAAAAAGCACAAATACCGTTTCCAGAAACAGGATCTGCTGCACCTGCTGCTGCTTGTCTGTTGCCTGCTTCTTTTTTATTACTTAAAATAATCAGGAGGAAAATATGATCGATCTTGAGAACGTCTGTTATGCGTATGAAAATGAGATAGCATTGCGTTATGTGAATCTTCATATTGAAGAGGGAGAGTCCGTGATCATTCAGGGACCGAACGGATGTGGAAAATCAACGTTAATCCGTTTGTTAAATGGAATTATTTTTCCGTCAGAGGGGAAGTATTCTTATAAGGGGAATGAGATTACAGAGAAGGTTTTAAAAAATAACTCATTTGCGAAATGGTTTCACCAGCAGCTCGGATATGTATTTCAGAATGCAGACACGCAGCTTTTCTGCAGCAGTGTGGAAGAAGAGATTGCATTCGGCCCGGTTCAGATGGGACTTCCGCAGGAAGTGATCGCACAGAGAACAGAAGACTGCATCCGGCTTTTTCAACTTGAGAAGCTGAGAAACCGACCGCCATATCACCTGAGTGGCGGGGAGAAACGAAAGGTTTCCCTTGCGTGCATTCTTTCCATGAATCCGGAGGTGCTCGTCTTAGATGAACCGCTGGCAGGTCTCGACGAAAAGACACAGGAGATGCTCATCCATTTTCTGAAGGAATTTCATAAAGCCGGAAAGACGCTGATCATCATTACGCATAATAAACAGCTTGCGAAAGTACTTGGAACAAGGTTTGTGTATATGAACGAAGAACATGAACTTGTGGAACAGTAAAATTATTTATAATTCTCTCAAATATGTATTGACGTTCATATGAACATATGCTAATATGTTCATATGAAGAAATGATATGCAAAAAGAGAGGTAATTGTTATGAAGAAAACGTATAAGATTGAAGTCGATTGTGCAGTCTGTGCTGGTAAAATGGAAGATGCAGTGAAGAAACTGGAAGGTGTTAAGGATGCGACCGTATCATTCATGACACAGAAGATGAAAGTGGAATTTGAAGATGATGCTGAAGTAGCAGCAGTTATGGACAATGCAGTTTCAGCCTGCAAGAAGGTAGAACCGGATTGTGAGATTTTCCTGTAAGATCCGGGAATACAAGTCTATCAAAGTAGGTAGGGGGGGAATGCGCATGTCAGGTGTGCATTCCTTCTTAAATAGGAGGAAAAGCTATGACGAAGAAGCAGAAAAAGATGTTGTATCGTATTATTGCAGCCGCAATCGTTCTCGTAATTGCATCACTGATTCCGGAAGGGACCATTTTACGACCAATCGTATTTCTGATCTCTTATGTAATCATCGGATATGACATTTTAAAAAAGGCCGTACTTGGGATCATTCATGGCCAGGTATTTGACGAGAACTTTCTTATGGCAGTTGCAACGGTCGGTGCGATCGGATTAAGGGAATATGCAGAAGGAACAGCAGTTATGCTGTTTTACCAGATCGGAGAACTTTTCCAGGGATATGCAGTTGGAAAAAGCCGTAAGAGCATCACAGATCTTATGGACATCCGCCCGGATTATGCTAATATAGAGGAGAACGGAGAAATCGTACAGGTAGACCCGGATGAAGTTGAGATTGGAACTGTGATCACAGTACTTCCGGGAGAAAAAGTCCCGATCGATGGTGTGATCGTAGAGGGAACTTCAACACTGAACACAAGTGCATTGACAGGAGAAAGTGTTCCGAGAGAAGCTGCGATCGGAGATGAGATCATCAGCGGATGCATCAACATCACTGGATTATTAAGAATCCGCACAACCAAGGAATTTGATGATTCCACGGTATCCAAGATTCTGGATCTGGTTGAGAACTCTGCAATGAAGAAAGCGAAAACAGAGAATTTTATCACCAAATTCGCAAAATACTATACCCCGCTCGTATGTCTTGCAGCGCTGCTTCTGGCATTGATCCCGCCACTTGCTAATATTCTGGTGCTTGGTAATCCGGCAGAGTGGTCGACCTGGGTAATCCGTGCGTTAACGTTTCTGGTAGTAAGCTGTCCTTGTGCGCTTGTAATTTCAATTCCGCTGAGCTTTTTCGGTGGAATCGGAGGCGCATCATCCAAGGGTATCCTTGTCAAAGGTTCCAACTATCTTGAGGCACTTGCACAGACAAAATATGTGGTATTTGATAAGACCGGTACACTGACAAAGGGCGTATTTGAAGTAACAGAGATCCAGCCTCAGGAATGGATCACGAAAGAGGAACTTCTGGAGCATGCTGCGTATGCGGAAAGTTACTCGAATCACCCGATCAGCAAGAGCCTAAAGAATGCTTATCAGAAGGAGATCGATGCCACACGTGTTTCCGACGTGGAAGAGATCGGAGGACATGGAGTAACCGCTCTGGTAGATGGAAGAAAAGTTGCTGCAGGTAATGTAAAGCTTATGAAAAAACTTGGATTCAGCTATGAAGAGCCAAAGAATGCAGGAACAGAGATCCATGTTGCGATTGATGGAAAATACGCAGGTTACATTCTGATCTCAGATGTGATTAAAGAGCATTCCAAAGAAGCAATCCATGGATTAAAGAAGAGCGGAATCAGGACGGTCATGCTGACAGGAGATTCCAGACGTGTAGCAGAACATGTGGCTTTGAAACTTGGCGTTGACGTTGTAAAAAGCGAACTGCTTCCGGCGGATAAAGTAGCCGAAGTAGAGAAGCTTCTGGATCAGAAAACAGACAAAGAAAAACTTGCATTCGTTGGAGACGGAATCAATGATGCTCCGGTACTTTCGAGAGCAGATCTTGGAATCGCAATGGGCGCCATGGGCGCAGATGCTGCGATCGAGGCAGCGGATATTGTACTTATGGATGACGATCCAGCCAAAATTGCACTTGCAATGAAGATCTCCAGAAAAACACTTCGTATCGTATACGAAAACATCGTATTTGCGCTGATTGTAAAAGCACTCTGCCTGATCTTCAGTGCAGTCGGAATCGCCAATATGTGGTGGGCGATCTTCGCAGATGTAGGAGTTATGATCCTCGCAGTGCTGAATGCAACAAGAGCACTTCGCGTAAGTGGAAAGTAAGAGGTAATTCATGAAAGAAAAAATTCGAAAAGCAATTCGTGAATCAGCATCCTACGTAGAAATGCTGATCTCAGCAATCCTTTGTGTAGTGATCACTTTGCTGGTCATCAAGATGGTGATACTAGGAGCTCCGGATCTGTTTACCAGAACCGGTGATCTGGATTACTTTCTGACACAGGCAATGACACTTGCGATCGGAATTGAGTTTGTAAAAATGCTTTGTCTTCATACACCGGAGACGATCATTGAGGTGCTGCTCTTTGCAATCGCAAGACAGATGGTTGCAGAACATAGTTCCATGTTTGAAACGGCAGTCGGTGTGGCTGCCATTGCCGGATTATTTGCAATCCGCAAGTTCCTTTTCTGCGGAAATGATGACACAAAATCGCTATAGAATTGAAGTCCCATATGACCGGATAAATCAAATATTCGGTTATATGAGACTTTTTTATTTTATATATGCCATGAAAAAGTGTGTAGCTTATGAGATAAGTACATACTTTTTTTATGCAGAAAAAGGAGGATTCAGTTAAGATGGAAGAAAGTAACAGGATGAAGGAGATGCCCGTGAATAAGCTTATGGTTCAGATGGGAATGCCGATGATCTTATCGATGGCATTGCAGGCGGTCTACAATATTGTGGACAGTGCCTTTGTTGGAAACATGAGAGCGGGAAGTGAAGCAGCACTGAATGCACTCACGCTGGTGTTTCCGGTACAGATGCTTATGGTAGCCGTTGGAATCGGAACAGGTGTGGGAACCAATGCGCTTCTTGCCAGAACGCTCGGACAGGGAAACAATAAAAAGGCTGCAAAAGTTGCAGGAAACAGTCTGTTTTTGGGTGTAATTATTTATGCAGTCTGTTTGCTGTTTGGAATTTTTGGCGTAAAAGCGTATATTTCATCGCAGACAGTTGAACCGGAAGTGATTTCAATGGGAACAGGCTATCTTAGAATATGTTGTGTGATTTCCTTTGGAATTATCTTCTTTTCGCTGTTCGAAAAACTGTTACAGGCAACCGGGCGTTCTCTCTATTCGACAATTGGGCAGGTAGTGGGAGCTGTGGTAAATATTATTCTTGATCCGATTATGATCTATGGTATCGGGCCGGTTCCTGAGATGGGCGTCGAGGGTGCTGCCTATGCTACGGTTATCGGACAGGTTGCATCGGCGGTATTATTGTTTATTTTCCATATGAAATTGAATAAAGAATTTGAACATGGAACGAAGTATATGAAACCCGATGCTGGAATTATGAAGGAAATTTATGCGATTGGTCTTCCTGCAATCATTGCACAGGCGCTTATGTCGATCATGGTATATGTGATGAATCTGATTTTAAAATTCAGTCCATCTGCCCAGACTGCGTACGGACTGTTCTATAAAGTGCAGCAGTTTGTGCTGTTTCTTGCATTCGGACTAAGGGATGCAATCACGCCAATCATAGCTTTTGCATATGGAATGGGAAGCAGAAAGAGAATAAAAGACGGAATAAAATATGGTCTTATATATACAGCTGTTTTGATGATCCTCGGCATCGTTATTACAGAAATTTTTCCAGGTGCATTTGCGACATTGTTTCATGCAGGTCAGTCAAGAGAATATTTTATCAGTGCAATGAGAATTATCTCGATCAGTTTTATTTTTGCGGGATTTAATGTCGCATATCAGGGAATATATCAGGCATTGGAAGGCGGAATGGAGTCACTTGTTATTTCGTTGCTCAGACAGCTCGTGATCATATTACCGCTGGCAGGTATTTTTTCCATCTTTGTAAGAAATGGGCAGATGGGTGTTTCGCTGATCTGGTGGGCATTCCTGATCACAGAGCTTATCGCCTGCCTGGTGGGATCTGTATTTTTAAAGAGAATCAGAAAAAATAAAGTGGACAGTTTGAGGTAGGAGGAATCAGTCATGGCAAAGAGAATTATTACAATCAGCCGAGAGTTCGGAAGCGGTGGACGCTTTATCGGAGAGGACGTGGCAAAGAAACGTGGACTCGCCTATTATGACAAGGATATGATAGGCCAGGTCGCTGAAAAGTCGGGATTATCACCGGAGTATATTCAGAAAAATGCAGAATTATCGCCAAAGAAAGGCGTATTTGCATATGCATTTTCCGGTCGTGATATCACAGGAAAGTCAGTAGAAGATATGGTATATGAAGCACAGAGAAAAGTGATACTGGAAATCGCAGAAAAAGAAGACTGTGTGATCATCGGAAGAAATGCAGACTTTATCTTAAAAGACAGAGACGATGTGTTAAATGTATTTATTCATGGAGATATGCCGGAAAAAGTACAGCGTATCTGTACACTGTATCATGTTTCAGAAGAGGATGCTGTGAAAATGATACATGATACAGATAAAAGACGCAGAACAAATTATAATTTTTATACGGAACAGAAGTGGGGAATGGCATGCAATTATTCAATATCATTGAACAGTTCACAACTGGGCTATGATATGTGCGAACAAATTATAATGGATTGCACAAAATAAGTTAAAAGCAGGTTTTCAGAATTTTATTATTGTAGGCATCAGCCGCCATTTAGCAAAGATTTTTGAAACCGGTGAGCTGGATGAGAAAGGGCGTGTGAAAAACCGAAAGTTGTTTACACGTCCTTTAGATGTTCTCCGTATTCTGCTTCTGTTTCTCCGTAATCCGCATATAAAATACCGATTTCCCCTACAGTCACCGCCAAATACCACCGTACGCAAACCCAATTCTCCGTAAACATGAAAAAATCCATGATCACACCGACAATTTTTACATATTTGACGGTGTAATCATGCCAAATGACCTGTCTACGGAGAATTGGCGTTATTTATGAGGTATTTTTCTATTATTTTAGGTGTAGGGGAGCTTTTTCTTCGAATTACGGAGAATGGGACTGCGAAAAAAGAATAGTCCCGAAAAAAGAAAGACCAAGAGTTTTGCCAATGCTAATTCAAGATTATCTGGACATCTTCAGGAATATGATATTTTTAACAAGACACAGCCGATAGAATCTGATTTTGATAAGATAGTAAAAGGATTGGAAAAGAAAATTTAATTTCTTTTCAGGATTATGTGATTATGATACAATTATAGAAAAAAGTTTTTTATGAATCGGATCAATCGGTATTTGTGGAGGTAACTACGATGATAGATATTAGAATAATGTCAATAGCAGATTATGATGAAGTATATAATTTATGGGTTAATACTCCAGGAATGGGATTAAATTCAACAGATGATAGCAGAGAGGGTATTGAAAGGTATTTAAGACGTAACCCTACATCAAGTTTTGTAGCAGAATGTGATGGCACGATAATTGGAGTGATTATGGCTGGTCATGACGGAAGACGAGGATATATACATCATACTGCTGTTTTACCAGCTTATAGAAATCAAGGAATAGCAAAAGGACTTGTTGATTGTGCTATATCTGCTTTAGATAAAGAAGGCATAAATAAAGTAGCTTTGGTTGCCTTTAAAAAGAATGTTATAGGAAATGGTTTTTGGGAGAATATTGGATTTGTAGATAGAGATGATTTGGTATATAGAAATAAAAATATTCATGTATTAAATAGAATTGATACATAATTCTATGAAGAATTAGTCAACTTCCAGCTTAGCGGGAAGTGGCAGAAAATGAAAAATCGGTATTTGAGGAGAAAACAGTATGTGGTTTTGGTGGTTTATTTTGATATGTGATTGTCTTATTCCAGCGATTATGATAATTGCGGGCAGAATGATGTGGAAACATTGTCCAAAGAAGATCAATGGAGTTGTGGGATACCGAACTAAGATGTCAATGATAAATATGGATACTTGGAGATTTGCACATGACCATGCAGGAAAACTTTGGTGGAAAGTCGGTATTGGTCTGTTGGGACCTACAATGCTTATACATATTCCTTTTTATGGAGCAAGTGATGATACAATAGGAATATTAAGCATTATTATCATTGTAATACAACTGGTATTTTTAATAGGTTCTATTTTCCCGACGGAAAAGTCATTAAAAAACAATTTCAATGAGGATGGAACAAAGCGGTGACAGCAACAGTATCATAAACCAGAAGAAAATAAGCTGGAGTGTTTTGAGGGCGTGGGAGTAAAATCCTGCGTCCTTTTTGTATACATAAATTCTGTGAATGTCATACAAATTAACGATTCTGCACTTTAAAAATCTGCAATGGTTTGATAGAATATGTACAGAAAACATCCAATCTGGAACAATGAAATCAGAATCAGGAGGAATAGTTTGAAAAAAGAAAGAGTTAGAACAGGGAGTGCCATTCTTTGTGTACTGTTGTTCATGATTACTTTGTGCGCAGCAGGGTGTAGCAATGACAATACAAAGAAGCACAACCAAAATCAGGAAACGTCAACACAGATGACGGAGCAAAGCGAAGGAACCATTCAGGAAGCAGAGAATACAGAAGTAACAGAGCAGCCCGGGGAAACACAGCAGACAGAGCAAAGCGAACAGGCAGAGGGGGTTGTGCTGGATGCGGATGGAATCCCACAGGGATTTTCTGTGGCAGATGATACGGTATGGGTAACAACGAATGTGAATTTCAGAGAAGAGAATAATGCTGAGTCAGCGATTCTTGACATTATTCCAAAATCGACAGAAGTAAAAAGAGTTGCAGATTCTCCAGAATGGGCGTATGTTGAATATAATGGCAGCCGTGGTTTTGTCACGATGGATTATGTGACAACGGAAGAACCGGATCAGGGGCAGAATACTGCAGGTACTGCAAATGTAACAAGAGTGTATTCCAGTGGCGGCGGAAATGGTCATGGACAGGTGGTTGTGATCGATGCCGGACATCAGTCACAGGGAGACAGTGCACAGGAACCGAATGGACCGGGTTCCTCTACGATGAAGGCAAGAGTTACCGGAGGAACACATGGAACAACGACAGGGGTATACGAATATCAGCTGACGTTAACGATTGCACAGCAGCTGCAGACAGAACTTACGAACCGTGGTTACACCGTATATATGACAAGAACCAGTCATGATGTGAATATCAGCAACAAAGAGCGGGCAGAGTATGCGAATTCTGTGGGCGCAGATATCTGCATCCGGATCCATGCAAATGGGGCGGACAGCTCTTTGGCGAATGGGGCACTTGCACTTGCGCCATCTGCATCAAATCCTTATGTGGCGGATCTTTCTGCTGACAGTATAAGGCTCAGCCAGTGTGTTTTAAATGATTACTGCAATACAACAGGAATGAAGAACTGCGGTGTGACAACCTCAGATACAATGACAGGAATTAACTGGTGTAATATGCCGGTTACCATATTGGAGCTTGGCTATATGACCAATCCATCCGATGATACGAATATGGAGAACAGTGATTATCAGTGGAATATGGTACAGGGGATTGCAAACGGTGTAGATTCTTA
Source organism: uncultured Lachnospiraceae bacterium (assembly GCA_934364805.1). Lineage (GTDB taxonomy): Bacteria > Bacillota > Clostridia > Lachnospirales > Lachnospiraceae > Roseburia. The sequence goes on along the minus strand of CAKRMH010000003.1, from coordinate 135,150 downwards.
TTTCCAGTAAAAAGAATCTGCGCACATGATAAAGAGAAAAGGAAAGAGGTAGCACTATGAATTTTGGAAAAAAGCTTTCTTATGAACAAACAGATAACCGGTTGCGGATACATTTTGAGAATCAGGACGTTATTCTTGATTTTATCAGGGATGATATTGTCCGTGTCCTTGTTCCGTTTTGGATGGAAGATTATAGATCACAGGCCATCGAGGGCGATAAATCTGTCCCGGTCGATTATTCGGTAGAGGAATTCCAGAATGTTGTGATCATTCGCACAGATCGTCTGACGATTAAGATCGAAGATGAATTTTACATGGAAGTGTATGATGAGAAGAATCATCTTCTGATGGCAGATTATCGTGGAGACCGAATGGAAAAGGAGGCAATGGATCAGCAGATGATCGACCTTCTTGCAGCAGAAGGACATGATGTTTCCAAAATCAACCAGAACAGTTATGCGGTTCAGACAGTGAAAGCACTTGATCCGGAAGATTGTTTTTATGGGCTGGGCGATAAGAGTGGATTTTTAAATAAAAGACATTATGAATATGAAAACTGGAATTCCGATCTCCCGCAGGCACATAATGAGGATTTCCATGCGCTTTACAAATCCATTCCTTTTCTGATCTGTCTGCGCAAAGACTGTGTTTATGGATTGTTTTTTGATAATACCTTCCATAGCTATATGAATCTTGGAAAAGAATCCGACAGCTATTTTTATTATGCGGCAGATGATGGCAATCTTGATTACTATATCCTCGGTGGAGATACAATGGCTGACGTGATCGGAAATTACACGTATCTGACCGGAAGAACACCACTTCCACAGCTCTGGGCACTTGGATATCAGCAGTCTCGCTGGGGCTATATGTCAGCGGATGATATTATGGAAGTCGCCAAAAAATACAGAGATCTCCGGATTCCATGTGATGTGATACATCTTGACATTGATTATATGGATCATTTTAAAGTGTTCACCTGGAACGAGAAAGATTATGGCAAAAAGGGCGAATTATTTGCAAGTATGAAACAGCTTGGCTATAAGCCGGTAACGATCATTGATCCTGGAACGAAAAAAGAACAGGGTTACTTTATGTATGAGGAAGGCGTTTCCAGGGAGTATTTTGCGAAAGATGTAAACGGAAAGATCTATGTGAATGAAGTGTGGCCGGGCGAATCCGTATATCCGGACTTTGGAAGAAAAGAGGTCCGTGACTGGTGGGCTGGACATCATAAAGAACTTCTGGATATGGGAGCCCAGGGAATCTGGAATGACATGAATGAGCCGGCAAGCTTCCGAGGAGAACTTCCATTGGATGTATGTTTCCACGATGAAAAAAGAGAGACAACACATGCGGAGATCCACAATGTTTATGGACATAATATGAGTAAGGCCGCTTTTGAGGGAATTAAGGAGGCGACTGGAAAACGTCCATTTGTGATCACACGTGCATGCTATGCGGGCACTCAGAAATATTCCACGGTATGGACTGGCGATAATCAGAGTCTCTGGTCACATCTGCAGATGATGATTCCTCAGTTATGTAACCTTGGAATGAGTGGATTTACGTTTTGTGGTGCAGATGTCGGAGGATTTGGTGCGGACTGTACACCAGAGCTGCTTTGCAGATGGGTAGAAGCGGCCTGCTTTTCTCCTTTATTCCGAAATCATTCTTCCAAAGGTACCAAACGTCAGGAACCATGGCAGTTTGATGAGGAAGTGGTAAATATCAACCGCAAATACATCGAGCTGCGTTATCGTTTTCTTCCATATATATATGATCTGTTTTATCAGGAACAACAGACCGGACTTCCGGTTATGCGTCCTCTGGTACTGCATTATGCAGATGATCCAGAGGTACGCAATCTGAATACAGAGTTTCTTGTCGGGGAGCAGATGCTTGTTGCACCGGTTCTCGAACAGGGAGCCACAAGGAGAATGGTGTATCTGCCAGAAGGCGTATGGTATGATTACTGGACAGGTGAGATGATCCAGGGAAAACAATACATCCTTCGTGATGCACCGATTGAAGTGTGCCCGATCTATCTGAAGGCAGGAAGCATTATCCCGACTTATCAGATCAGCCAGTATGTAGGAGAAAAAGCATATACAGACCTTCATCTGCTCACAACGCCTGGTGCTGCTGTATATCAGCATTATCAGGATAATGGAACCGATTATGCATATGAGAACGGAAAGTACAACCTGTATCAGTTTGCAAAAGATCAGGCTGGAAACGTAACAACGGCAATGCTGCATGAGAATTATCCAACATATTTATCCATTTATGTAGATCCGATCATGAGCGAACTTCCATAAAATTGAATTACAGATCATCATCAGACCGGAATTGTGCAGAAATGTACAATTCCGGTTTTGTTCACGTGTCATTCTTGAAACAGAATTCCGGTTTTGACTGCTTATGGCAGAAATCATATACACATTTTAGCTGTGGAATCATAAGCTATATAGATGATATTTGGGAGCAGTTACGTGGATCATAATCAGGAGTCTACAATGAAAACGCCTTTTTATATGACATATCCGATGCAGAATCTGTATGAGACGGAGATGGAGTATGAAAGGGATATGCAGCGGATGAAGGATCTTTATCCCAGAGAAGTAAAAAAAATACTGATCTGTGTGGAAGATCAGTGTGATGAACTGGAATATCAGGGGAGCATGATGTATGATGAATTTCCTGACCGACTTATGTTAGAGAAAATCGTTGATAAAATATATCAGAGGCTGATTCAGGAGGGAATCATAAAAAGACCGGAAGAACCTCCGGTGATACAGCCAAGACAGGAAGATCAGAACCGGAATCCGCAGGAGAGAAATGAACAGATGCCTGCTTCCGAAGATGTGACAGACCGGAAACAGACCCCGTCACTTCGTATGGAATGTACAGAAAATGAATGGTTTACACCTCCGGAAGGGCAGATTCCACCGGGACCGGTAAGCGCACAGGCGGTCGAAGTATGTATGCAGCAGAGAGGACCAGGCATGCCACCACCCCCGCCAGGAAGACCAGGACCAGGAATGCCACCGCCCCCGCCGCCGGGACATAATGACCCGATGTGGGGATTGGTTGGCGTACTATTAAATGATGAGATGTATCGCAGACGCTGCAGAAACCGCAGATGCCATCGGTGGTGGTAATAGATCAAAAGTATGGAAAATAATGGTTGAATAAATTAACAAAAATTTCTACAATAAAGCTATCGCATTTTTAACGATTCTTTTGTATAGTATATAAGGATAAAAAGATACCTTTGCCGGTCAGAGTCTGTTGTATGGAGGATGACCGGCAGAGTGGGATGAGATAGATTACATATGCATGAGGTGCACAATGAAGAAAGCATGGATAAAACCCCTGATCCTGGTTGTGATATTTATCGGGGCCGTTATTATATTTAGTATATTTACCAACAAGTCAAATGAAGATCTGACGACCAGTATGCCGGAGGCAACGCTGCCGGTTCTGTATTTTACATCGGACGGAACACAGATCAATGGACTTCACGGATATGTTCAGAAAATGGACGAGACAGCGATGAGAGACAGTATACTGCCAGTTGGGGATGACCGCATGATAGATATTTCCATTGCATCATACGGATATAATGTGGAAAAGCTATCTTATGAAGTGCGGAGCATGGATGGATCGCGGCTGGTCGCAGATGGCGGAGTCGGTGACTTTACAACGGATGGACAGTCATTAAAAGCACAGATACAGCTTCAGAATATTCTCGAAGAAAATGAAGAGTATGTCCTTACCATGATACTGAACGCAGACGATCGTCCGATATATTATTATACCAGAGTGATGCAGACAACTGATTACAATACAGCAGACTGTCTGGCATTTGCAAAAGAGTTTCATGACAACACTTTTCGTAAAGACGCTGATAATTATTTCATGAGCTATATCGATGCAACGACTGGGGATTCCACAAATCTGAATTATGTGGATCTGACCTGTACGATAAAGCAGATCACGTGGGGAGATTTTAAAGGGCAGCAGGTATCCGACCCGGAGATTTCATTCAAAGAACTGAATGATTCTTATAATGTGATCACGATGGACTATGTGCTTTCCTCGGTGAATGAATCCGGAGAGACGGAATATTATAATGTAGAAGAATACTTCAGACTGCGTGAAGTGGAGTCCAGAATGTATGTTCTTAATTATGAGCGTACAATGAATCAGATCTTCCGGGGAGAGAATAAATTTGTTTCCGAAAGTGATCTTGAACTTGGTATCCGGGACAAAGAAGTGGAATATTCGGTGAATGAATCCGGAGACACGATCGCTTTTGTGCAGGAAGGCGAGCTCTGGAGCTGTGATGTGACAAATGATCAGATCGTTCCGGTATTCAGCTTCCGTGAACTTGAAGGAATAGATGAGCGGCAGAATTATGGGAAACATGACATTAAGATCGTCAGGATCGATGAAGCAGGAAGTATTGATTTTGTCGTATATGGTTATATGAACCGCGGAAATCACGAAGGCGAAACAGGGGTGGGAGTTTATCATTATGACGGACTTGCACATACGGTGGAAGAAGAGGCATTTATTCCGTCAAAAGCATCCTATGAGATCTTGCAGGCTGAGATGGGACAGCTGATGTATGAGAATGATACAAGCCAGATTTATCTGATGTTAGAGGGCAATGTTTATGAGATCGATCTGAATTCACTTGAGTCGGAAACCGTTATCACAGACCTGAAAGATGGGAATTATATGATTTCAGACTCAAACCGTTATCTTGCCTGGGTAGATGAAAAAGAACAGTATTCGAGCCCGGTTATCCATCTGATGGATCTGAAAACGGGAATAACATCAGATATTCAGGAAAATGACGGAGAGTATCTGCACCCGCTTGGATTTATTGATGAGGACTTTGTGTATGGAATTGCCAATGCATCGGATGTGGTTGTTGATGCAGCAGGTAATACAACCTTCCCGATGAAATCATTAAAGATCATGGATACATCAGAAGGAAGCGGCAGCATTCTGAAGGAATATGTACCACAGGGAGCATATATTGGAAATATCACGGTGGAAGGATACACCATTACAGTGAATCTGATCACAGGTTCCAATGGACAATATACATCAGCAGGGCAGGATAGCATTATGAACCGGGAAGCGGATAAGGACACGGCAGCATCTATTGAGACAACATCCGTGGATGAGCATCAGACACAGGTTCAGATCGCACTGAAAAATAAACCGGAAGATTCGAATATGAAGCTGATCACACCAAAGGAAGTGATCGTTTCAAAGACGCCGACCGTTGAGCTTAAGACCGAAGAGAACAAACGTTATTATGTCTATGCAAAAGGCAATGTAACACTTGCTACCGACAGTATTTCAGAGGCAATCCGAAAAGCTAACGAAGACCTTGGTGTCGTAATCGACGAAAAACAGCAATATGTGTGGATGAGAGCAAGAAAGAATTATCAGGCGGCGTTTACGGATATTGCACCGGCAGACAGCGATGCAGGTTCAGGGAATATCATCAAATGTATCAGTGCAATGCTTGTGCGTGAAGGAGAAGGAATCAGTGTTACGGATCTGATCGCACAGGGATACACACCGAAGCAGGTTTTAGAGAATACATTGAAAAATTCGGTGGTGTTTGATCTGACTGGATGCACGGTGGAAGAAATTATATTCTATGTAAGCTGCCAGAAGCCGGTATTTGCAATGACTGCATCAAACAGTGCGGTATTGATTACCGGATACAGTTCAGATTCAATTTCTTATTATGATCCGGATTCCGGGGCAACAAAGACAATGGGACAGGAGGAAGCGAACCAGTGGTTTTCTTCCGCAGGAAATATTTTCTTTACATATCTGGATAAATAAGATATGCTTTAAGAAACAACAGATCAGGCAATGACGCCATAAAACCAGGATTACTGCGTTTTATGGCGTTTTGTTTTTGAAAAAGAAGGAGGAGTGGTGGCTTATGGAAAAATTTATGGATGAACTGTCCGGCGTACTGACCGTCGTGGATGATTTTGTATGGGGACCGGTCATGCTGATACTTTTAGTTGGAACTGGCATCTGGCTTACGGTGCGGCTGCGTTTTCGTACATGGAGAAACCTTGGTTATGCAATCGCATCAACGTTCAGCAGGGAATCAAGGAATGCAGTGCGGGGCGAGGGGGATATTCCGCCGTTTTCTGCACTGATGACTGCCCTGGCTGCAACGATCGGAACAGGAAATATTGTAGGCGTTGCGACAGCAATGGTATCTGGAGGCCCGGGAGCATTGGTTTGGATGTGGATTTCCGCAGCATTTGGACTTTCATCCAAGTTCAGTGAATGCATGCTTGCAATTAAATATCGTGAAGTCAACGAGAGGGGAGAAATGTCCGGCGGTCCGATGTATACGATGAAAAAAGCGTATAAGAATAAAAGATTAGGTGCTGCAATGGGTTGGATCTTTGCACTTCTGGCGGTAGTTGCTTCATTTGGAATCGGAAATATGACACAGGCAAACTCCATTTCCGAAGCATTATATACAACGTTTTCATTTCAACCTGTGATCATTGGAATTGTATTAACGATTCTTGCCCTTTTGATCATTGTTGGCGGAATTAAGAGCATTTCCAAAGTGTCATCCGTAGTTGTGCCACTTATGGCAGTATTTTATGTGATTGCGGGCCTGATTGTTATTATCATCAATTACCGGAATCTGCCGGCAGGATTATATATGATCTTTTCCATGGCGTTTTCAGTAAAAGCCGTTGGCGGCGGCCTTTGTGGGACGATTACGGCAGCAATGATGAATGCACTGCATTATGGTGTTGCCCGTGGTGTGTTTTCCAATGAGGCAGGTATGGGATCTGCAGCAATTACAGCGGCTGCTGCCACAACGGATCATCCGGTTCGTCAGGGCTATATTAATATGACTGGAACATTCTGGGATACCATTGTAGTATGCACGATTACAGGTCTTTGTGTTGCGTCATCCGGAGTGCTTGGAATGGTAGATGAAAAAGGAGCGTATGTAAAAGGTGCAGCACTTACCATTGCAGCTTTCCGCTCTGCATTAGGAGATGTCGGTGCATGGCTGGTAACCATAGGAATTGCATTGTTTGCATTCTCCACGATTCTTGGATGGGAGTATCATGGAGAAAAAGCATTTGAGTATCTGTTTGGAACACATCGCTATAATATGGTATACCGTGTTGTTTTTTCACTGATCGTATATGTCGGTGCCACAACAAGTCTTAATATCGTATGGAGCTTTTCAGATATTGCAAATGCACTTATGGCGATCCCGAACCTGATCACATTACTGGTATTGAGTGGATCAATTGCAAAAGATGTGGAAGCATTTCAGCCGGTCATTGAGGCGGAAAAAGCGGCAAAGAAGAAGAGGCAGAACTAATTACAGAGAATAAGTAAAAATGTACAATAAACAATACAGTTTGTTTTTTCCTTCGTGAACAATTAACAAGAATTTGGTTGGGATATTGCAAAAGCAAGGTAAATGAGCTATATTTGCATTATGCTGATAAAGGGCTGGAGGAAGAGGAGAACATATGAATAAGAAAAATATTGTAGTATCTGATGTTTCAAAAGAGCACGATAATCCAATTGCAGAACTTGTTCAGGTTGCATGTCAGTTTGACAGCAATATTACACTGGAAAGTGATAACCGTAGAATTAATGCCAAGAGTATTATGGGTATTATGGCATTTAACCCAACGGAAGGAATGTCCATTGATATTGTAACGGATGGTGCTGATGAAAAAGAAGCATTAAGTGCGATCGAGAAGTTTTTAGTTTGTCAATAATTTCATAATGAGGAGGAATTGATATGCGTAAGAAACGTGTAAACACTGTAACCAAAGCACAGGCAAAGGAAGAGGTAAATGCAATAACTCCCGCAGTAGAGAAAACCGTAGAGGACGCAAAAGTTGTAGTTGAAGCTGTTGCAGCCAAAGCAGAGGAAACTAAGAATGCTGTTGCAGCCAAAGCGGAGGAGGCAAAGAAAACTGTCGAAACAAAGGCAGAAGAGACGAAGAAAGCTGTGGAAACAAAGACAGAAGAAACGAAAAAAGCCGTAGAGGCGAAAGCAGAAGAAACAAAAAGCGCTGTTGAGAAAAAGGCGAAGACAGCAAAGACTGCTGTAAAGAAGGCTGCTGCGAAAGCAACCGCTAAAGCAGTTGAGGTAAACACAAAAGTCATCATTCAGTATCAGAATAATGAGGCTGAGATGGATAAACTGGAAGAGAAGATTAAAGCCCAGTTCGTCGCAGACGGACACCGGATCAGCAGTATCAAGAAATTAAACATTTATGTAAAACCGGAAGAATATTCTGCATATTATGTTATCAATGAGAAATTCTTTGGGAGAGTAGATCTTTTTTAAAGGGAAATAACAAGGGAATACATAAAAGACCGCGTGGTAATCACGCGGTCTTTTATAGTCTGAAAATTTTATTCTTCCAGTAGAAAATGCATGAACTGCTTTAGTGCATCATCGTTATCTTCTTCATAACACAGACCAACAACACAGTCATCATAAGTCTGGGTATCTTTTAGCCAGGAACAGGTGCCACTGGTCAGGTGAACTCCGACAGGATAGGTTTGACTGGTATCAGAGTCTGTTGTATATACAAGATCATCCTGATACTGTGCAAGTTCATCATCAGACAGATAAGACGAAATATCAACGAAATAGGAACGCTCTGCAAGTGCATCAAACGTATCTGCATCTGCGAAGATTGCACTGATGCTGTGAGCACCGATCATGACATCGAGGGTTGTCAGATCCTGGGAAGTTTCTGCATCAAGGGCTTCCATATTGAGATATAGGTTCTTGTTCAGATCAATCGTATATTTGGAAGTATCATATCCGTTTTCCGACATAAAAGGGGACAGCGAATCCGGTATGGTGTTGTCATTGGTATCAACCCCGCAATTAACGAAAGTCAGTGTAAGAACCGGTTTCTTATAAGTCACAAGGTGGACGATGAAAGAAACGACTAGGATAATGCCAAGTGCTGCACCTAAAATCGGAAATCTGTAGTAATCCCAGATGTATTGAAATTTGGCTTTGGTGGACAGGTCTTTAAACGGTGTCTTTTGTTCCATGGAATGCTCCTCCTTTTTACATTCTGGTCCTGTTACGAAAGAAAAAAGGAACCGAAACAGATGAATCTGTATCAGTCCCTTTTCTCATACTCCATAAAATAGAGCGGGTGATGGGAATCGAACCCACGTATCCAGCTTGGAAGGCTGGTGTTCTACCATTGAACTACACCCGCATGCATCATCATTTCTGATGAATGCCCAGTTCCGGAATCGAACCAGAGACACGAGGATTTTCAGTCCTCTGCTCTACCAACTGAGCTAACTGGGCATTTGCCGCTTGCGACAAAAATGATTCTACATGAAAATGGTTCCTGTGTCAACAGGTTTTTTAAAAAATTTTAAACCTGATGTGGGAGGATATCTTCTGTATAACAACGGAGAATTTCACCGACGCTCCATGCCTGTGCATAACATCCGCGACAGGTATGAGGAGCATCTCCGTCAAAAATTTCGGAGATGGAGCCGATGCATCCTTCCCAGAGATGCTTCCGGATTGGATCAAGCAGCCGGTCTGCTTTTGCTACACTGTCCGGAGTATGTCCATATACCTTCAGATATGCAGTGATGTATCCGCCAAGCAGATAGCCCCATGCGGTTCCCTGATGATAAGCAGCATCTCTTTTTGGAAGTGAACCACAGTACACAGGATGATATTCCCTGTTATCCGGAGAAAGCGAGCGGAGACCGCAGCCGACATACAGAGATCTGGAAACGGTGTCTACAACCGCACGCTGCTGTTCCGGAGAGAGCATTGTGTATGGCAGGGACACGGCATAGATCTGGTTTGGCCGTATATCGGCATCCTTTGTCTCCCCGTCAATTACATCGTAAAGACAATTGTCTTTGCTGTTCCAGAATTTCTGACCGAAGGAACTGCACACTTTTTTGGCAAGTTCGCAGTAAGTGTGGCTGTCTTCATGGAAGCGGGCAGCAAGTCCTTCCATGACTTTTAATGCATTGTACCATAATGCATTGATCTCAACCGGTTTGCCATGACGCGGGGTTACGACCCAGTCCCCGACACGTACATCCATCCAGGTTACCTGATCATTTCCGCTTCCGGCATGGATGAGTCCATCAGTATCCATGTAGATGGAAAAATCAGTGCCCTCCATGTATGCAGAAATGATCTGTTTTAATGCCGGATAGATATCAGTACGGATAAATTCCCATGCTTCGGGAGTGTCACAGTAATTAAGATACTGATGTACCGCATAAAAATACCACAAAGATGCATCCGCAGTGTTATAAAGCGGTGGTTGTCCATCATCCGGAAACATATTTGGAACAAGACCATGATGAATGTATTTGGCAAATGTCAGAAGGATCTCACGTGCCTCATCAAAACGGCGTGTTGCCAGGGTGAGTCCGGTAAAAGCAATCATTGTGTCGCGTCCCCAGTCAGTAAACCATGGAAGACCGGCAAGAACGGTAGTGAGCCCGGTGGACTGCCGCCTGCAGAGAAAATGGCTGGATGAGACAACCAGTGACTGGGCAAAGGAATCCTTTAATCCGGATTGTGCGATCAGCTCAAGCAGACGGTTACGTTCTGCTGCAACATATTCGGACGCAGTATTTGTCTGAATGCCATCTGGAAACAGACTCTGTTCTGTAACAACTTCACAGATGACAGAGACACGCATGTTCTGTCCTGCTGGAACACAGATATGCAGGTCATAAGGCGTATAGTGTGTATCCAGACCTGGTGTTTCAAGTTCTACTTCCGTCTGCAGCTGAACATCTTCATCGTAAAGCTGCTGGCGGGCGAGAAGTTCTCCGCAGCTGTAGTGCAGGCGGATCTGTACAGTCGGATCTGCAGCTGGCGTCAGCGCAAAATAACCCTTCTGGACTTCGGTTTTAAAAGAAAGTGAGTCAACGGTAGCCGGAGTACTGTGCTCACGGAAGTTCATGTGTGGTGTGATCGTAAGGACGGCCTCGGAACCGGTGTTTCGGATGTCGTAGGAAATGACACATGCATTCTGGCCATGGATCAGTGCCAGCCGTTTTGTCATGGAAACATTTCCGGCGTGATAACAGAAAGAAACCGTACCGTCATAGTCGAAGCTTTCCAGATAGCGCTGCCCTTCTGTATAAACAGGGCGGCGGATCTGAAAGTCGGATGCTACAGAGACGGTATCTTCCTGTTTGTATGCATCCGGAACATCGCTGGATGCGATGGAAGAATCAGCAATTGGAGCACCGGCGTGCTGTGCAGATTCCAGTTCGTAACGGATGTTGTCCTGAAACACGGATTCTGCGGTCTTGGAAAAGACAACATATCGTTCTACCGGAGGGTGAAGGCTCGCAATCAGATATCCCTGATGTGTACGGCCAAGCGCACCAAGAACAGAAGTGCCGCAATAGCCTCCCAGTCCGTTGGTCATCACCCATTCTTTTTTTATGTTTGATTGAAAATCAGATAATTGTTCATTGGAAAAATGATAACGCATAAATACCTCCTAGTGTAATGTCGAAAATAAGCGAAATATTACCCTATTATTGTAAAGCATAATTTATTAAAAATCTATAATGTTATGGTAAAATTGTTGTAAACGAGTTATAATGGTTCAATACGAATAGAGGATAGGAGATTTATGACATGACAGAAGTTTATGTATTAGTAGAGCGTAAGAAATCCACACTGATGAGGGTCGTGACAGCAGCCGTACTTGCAATTGGCATTCTGTTTGCCTTATTTTCCATGATCGCACCGCTTTTCCTTTCAGGAGCGCTGATTTTGCTTGTTGTATGGTACTTCTTTTTGTTCCGCAGCAGCAAAGAATATGAATATTCATTTTTTGACGGAGAACTTCGCTTTGCAAAGATTATGAATAAAAGCAGAAGAAAGAGATTAAGAGTGTTTACAATGGATGAGGTAATCCAGATTGCTCCTGCTGGGGATCGCAGCATTTATAAGTATGAGCAGGATAATACCGTTAAAAAGATCGATTATACATCGGGCAATAAGGACGTTCCATATTACAATCTTATCATGAAGAATGAGGATGGAATCAACATGATTTCATATGAGCCGGATGACAAATATCTGGATGCGATCTGTGTAAAATATGGTCAGAAAGTCATCCGCCGCTAATTTCTCCGGAATGAATAATACAGGAGAAAGAGGCTAAAGATAAACCCATGGAGGAACATATGCTGGAATTAAGAAATATTTCATATGAGGTCTCTGACGAGAAAGCAGAGAATAAAGAGATTCTGAAGAATATTAATCTGACGATCGACGATCATTTTGTTGCGATCACCGGACCAAACGGTGGTGGTAAATCCACACTTGCAAAGATGATTGCAGGTATCATCAAACCTACCGAAGGCCAGATCCTTTTGGATGGGGAGGATATTACGGAACTTGGAATTACAGAACGCGCAAGAAAAGGCATCAGTTTTGCTTTCCAGCAGCCGGTACATTTTAAGGGGCTTACCGTAAAAGACCTGATCACACTGGCAGCGGGCAGAACGATGAGTGTTACGGAGATCTGTGACATTTTATCCGAAGTTGGTCTGTGTGCAAGAGAATATATTGACAGAGAGATCAATGCAAGTCTTTCCGGAGGCGAGTTAAAACGTATTGAGATTGCAATGATTTTTGCAAGAGGAACAAAGCTGTCCATTTTTGATGAGCCGGAGGCTGGAATCGACCTTTGGAGTTTTAACAGTCTGATCCACGTATTTGAGAAAATGCGGGATGAGATCAATGGAACGATCCTGATTATCTCGCATCAGGAAAAGATTCTTGAGATCGCAGATAAGATCATTGTCATTGCAGACGGACAGATCGATAAGATTGGTGGTAAGGATGAGATCCTGCCACAGTTATTATATACGACAAAGACGTGCCAGACGCTGTCGGATAAGCAGTAGGAGGATCAGATAGATGGATGCAATTGAGAAGAATTTATTAGCACAGGTGGCAGATCTTCATGAAATCCCGGAGGGTGCATACAATATCCGGGCAAACGGAAAACTCCAGAGCCGTAACACAACTGCGAATATTGATATCGTAAGCAAGGAAGACAAACCTGGGATCGATATTATCATCAAACCTGGCACGGTCAATGAAAGTGTTCACATTCCGGTAGTATTGATGGAGAGTGGACTTTCGGATCTGGTCTACAATGATTTTTACATTGGAGAAGACTGTGATGTGACGATTGTTGCAGGATGCGGAATCCATAACTGCGGAGTAGATACATCAAAGCATGATGGAGTCCATGAGTTCCACATTGGCAGGAATTCCAAGGTGAAATACATCGAGAGACATTACGGAGAAGGCGATGGCAGAGGTGAGAATATTATGAATCCGGAGACCATCGTGCATTTGGATGAAGGCTCCTATATGGAGATGGAAACTACCCAGATCAAGGGGATTGATTCTACGAACCGTGTCACAAGAGGCGATCTTGCAGCCGGTGCGACACTCGAGATCCGTGAGAAGATCATGACGCATGGAAAACAGTTTGCCAAAACAGATTTCGAGGTGGATCTGAACGGAGAGGGCTGCAGTGCCAACGTCATTTCACGTTCGGTGGCAAGAGATGAATCACGTCAGGAATTCTATTCTACGATCAATGGAAATTGTGCCTGCGCAGGACACAGCGAATGTGATGCGATCATCATGGACAAGGCAATTGTTTCTGCAAGTCCGAAACTTACAGCTGCCAATATTGATGCAAGTCTGATCCACGAAGCTGCAATCGGCAAGATCGCTGGAGACCAGCTGATCAAACTGATGACACTCGGTCTTACAGAGGCAGAGGCAGAAGAACAGATTATCAACGGTTTTTTGAAATAAAAGAAAAAGAGCACATCCCGTTATGGGGTGTGCTCTGATATTTGAAGGATTATTCATCTTCATCAGTTCTGGTATTTTCCGAGTCGAGAAAGCGCATATGTTCGGAAGTGCCAGATTTTTTCGGTGAAACATAGGAGGCTCCGTGCCGGTTCTGTTTCTTCAGGCAGTTGGAACAGAGTGAACCAAAGCTGATCGGGGCACCACATTTCTGACAGTGAAGATTGCGGAGGGAAGGCTGAATGGTATTCTCCTTGTATTCGATGCGTCCTTCCCGGATCCAGGATTTCACACGGGAAAGTGGAATGTGAAAATGCGTTGCAACGTCAAATTCATTTACATCGTTTTCACGGATGTATTCCTTCACTTGCTGGAAAAGCTGGTTTTCATAGCAGATAGGACAGAGATCGCCCTTATAAGTATCTGGAAGTGGTTTGCCACAATACTGGCAGAATTTAACGGAATCGAAAAGTCCGGCGTTTTCCCTCATAGCTGTCCCTCCCTGGGTAATAAGTTCTAGTAGTTTTATTATACCATAGGAATCATTGGTTGAAAAGTAAGTTATAAAATGTAAGAAAGGAAGTGCTGGCCGTGGCATATGTTTTAAAGAGAGAGAATCCAATTGCGGTCTTTGACTCCGGAGTCGGTGGAATCAGCGTTCTCCGTGAACTTGTCAAAGTGATGCCGAATGAGAATTTTATATTTTTTGGAGATTCCAAAAACGCTCCTTACGGGACCAAATCGCTTGAGGAGGTTCGAAGCCTGACCTGCACACATGCAGAGGAATTGTTTGATGCGGGGGCAAAGGGCCTGGTTGTGGCATGCAATACGGCGACCAGTGCAGCAGTACGTGTGCTGAGGGAAAAATACCCTGAGATTCCGATCGTGGGGATCGAGCCGGCAGTAAAACCGGCGGTTCTCTGTAAAGAGCATCCGAGGGTTCTTGTTATGGCGACTCCGATGACGATCCGTGAGGAAAAATTCAGAAAGCTGATGCAGCGTTACGAGGATCAGGGGGAGATTATTCCGCTTCCATGTCCGGGGCTTATGGACTTTGTGGAACGTGGCGATCTGCACGGTGACGACCTGAAAAAATACCTGACAGAGCTGTTGTTTGAGTTTCGGGAAAAGAAAGTGGATGCAGCGGTTCTTGGATGCACACATTATCCGTTTGCAAAGGAAATGATCCAGGAAGTGCTTGGCCCGGATGTACAGATTTTTGACGGTGCACCGGGGACGGCACGTGAGATGAAAAGACGACTGGCAGCATGTGATCTTCTGAGTGAGCGGACGGAAAAAGGAACAGTCGAATTTCACTGTAGTCTGGATGATCCGAAGAAGCTGGAACTGTGTCATTACCTACTACAAAAATAGCCGCGAAGCCGCCTGTGGTATGGGTTTTTAGACCACAGGGCAATTTATAAATTAAGTATAAATTTTTTATGGAGAAGTTTAGAAATGTTTTGGAATTCGGACATAATTCTGTCACATTTTCCAAGTATACTAATCATTGTTGAAGGGATGAAAACCTTCAAACAATTATTCCCTTTTTATTAAATAAACATTTTCATAACTAAACTCCTCGAAGAGAGACTGTGTAGTACCCGCTATACAGTCTCTCTTCATTTGTGTGGAATGTCCGCATCATTTCTGCAGATTGCAGCGGCTTTAAAAGCAGCTGGAAGGTATCAGATGGATACACAAAAAGCCTGAAATCATGTCTTTTATAGTGAAAATTTGAATTGATTTATTGAGAGTTATGGAGTATGATTCATATGATAAAAACATAGGTTATACACATGCCTATAATAAACAGAAAGAGGGGAAAATTATGGATTACAGATTCATACTTTGTTTGGCGATCATTCTTATTTCCACAAAGGTTCTCGGATTATTTTCACGTAAAGTCAGCATGCCGGCTGTCGTTGGGGCTCTGATCGCCGGAGTTATCTTAGGACCATCATTTTTAAACTGGATCCCTGTTGATGGGGAGACCGGAACATTTATTGAATACACAGCGGAGATCGGTGTTATTCTATTGATGTTTACTGCAGGTCTTGAGACCAACATGCAGGATTTAAAAGCAAATGCGAAGGCATCATTTGTAACTGCGCTTATCGGAGTTATTGTTCCGTTGATCGGAGGTGCAGTGAGCTTTGCATTGTTCTTCCATTCCGATCTGTCTGATTATACGTCAGTTTTAAAAGCGGTATTCGTCGGTGTTGTGCTTACAGCGACATCCGTAAGTATTACAGTTGAGACACTGCGGGAGCTTGGCAAATTAAAAGGTAAAGTCGGAACAACCATTCTTGGTGCAGCAGTTATCGATGATATCCTTGGAATTATTGTTCTTACCATTGTAACAAGCTTACAGGACCCATCAGTTAGTCCACTCGCTGTTATTGGAAAGATCCTGTTATACTTTGTAGTACTTTTTGTACTTGCTATCGTTATGAGGACACTTAAATTCCGCATCGAAACACATGATGAGCAGAGAAGAACTGTAATTATTGCAGTAGCTTTCTGTTTCCTGCTTTCTTACTTCTCAGAAGTTGGATTTGGTATTGCAGATATCACCGGAGCATATTTTGCGGGTCTGATGTTCTGTAATATGAAGGTAGAGCATTATATTGAAAGAAGAACAGAGATTTCTTCTTATCTGATCTTTTCACCGGTATTTTTTGCAAGTGTCGGACTTAAGGTATCGATCGATTCGATCACCCCGGATCTGATCGTATTTTCGGTTATCCTAATCGTAGTTGCAATCCTTACCAAAGTAGTCGGATGTGGATTTGGTGCAAAGATCTGCGGATGCAATTGGAGTGAAGCACTCCAGGTTGGTGTTGGAATGATCTCACGTGGTGAGGTTGCCCTGATCGTTGCCCAGAAAGGATACAGTGTCGGACTTCTGGATGATGATCTGTTTGCTCCGATCGTTATCGTGGTTATCGTTACAACATTGATCACCCCGATCTTATTAAAAATTGTCATGAGCGATAAGAAAAAGGATGCACAGGCTGCATAACCGGCTTGGATGACGGCAAAGCGAGGAACCTATGAAGAAAGAATTTCGTGATGCATTGGAGAATTCTCCGGTGATCGCTGCGATTAAGGACGACGAAGGTCTTGCAAAATGCAAGGAGTCAGACAGCCGCGTGATCTTTATCCTGTATGGAGATATCTGTTCGATTGCGGATATCGTTGCAGAGGTGAAATCCGCCGGTAAGATCGCAATGGTGCATCTGGATCTGGTCACAGGGCTTAGTTCCAAAGAGATTGCAGTTGATTTTATTCATAAATATACACAGGCTGATGGAATCATCACGACCAAGCCAGCACTGATCAAACGGGCAAAGGAGCTTTCTTTGTATACGATCCTGCGCTTGTTTGTGATCGATTCCATGGCGTATGAGAATATTGAAAGACAGTTGAAAAGCGCCAGACCGGATCTGATCGAGATTCTTCCGGCACTTATGCCGAAGGTGGTTGCGAGAATCTGCAATCTTTCTTCCACACCGGTCATTGCCGGAGGTCTTGTTTCAGAAAAAGAAGATATCATGGAACTTCTGGATGCAGGGGTGATCAGCGTATCTTCCACGAATGAGAAGATCTGGTTTGTATAGAGAAAAGAATACAGGTTACACAGGAAAAGTGCCGGGATCAAAGGATTCCGGCACTTTCTAAATATATGGAAGAATATGGTTTAATCCGCTTTTTCCACATTTTTTGTCGCAATAATGGATACACCGGTATGAACAACATCCGGGACAAGGACATCTCCGATATGGACTGGGGCATTTACGGTAATATCCTTAAGCGCTGCAGTCACATCAAAAATTTTATTTTTTGGAATATCTTCTGCTGTTTTACAGGAGACCATGATCGCTTTTCCACCATTGACCCGGACGGTCGAGGTGACGATACGGGTTGGATTGGTAACTTCCTTTCTTGCGTAAGCATCACCGCGTGGGCAGGTATTGCCCCGGACTTCTTTCACTTCCTTGTTTTCTAACGTTACCTGAATGCTGCATCCCAAAGGGCAGCCGATACATGTAAGATCTCTGATTTCACTCATAGCTATGCCTCCTCGATTCTTACCGTGATCTTTGAAAGATCCGGGAACTCAGCCAGTTTGGATTTGTCCAGAATGACCTGCTCCATTTCACCTGGAGCCATGACAGGACGTTTCCGTTTGTTGATCAGTGTGTCATCGTAATAGGTTGCAATTGCACAATTTTTGTAGACTGCTCCGACACGGAAACGGACGGTCAGTTTATCCTCCATCTCGGTTGGACGGACAAACTTTGGTACGGTGTAGCGTACACCGCCTTCCGGGATGATCTCCACGATCCTGGCATCTTTCGTTTTTCCATGCTGGATATAGGAAGCTGCATTTTTCCCGGCAGTGGTGGCTTCCTGGGATACATAATCGACAAGATCGTGTACATGAAGGACATTTCCACATGCAAATACACCATCGATACTTGTTTCAAGGCTGTCATTTACGATTGGACCGGAAGTGACAGGACTGAGCATGACGCCAGCGGAACGGCTTAATTCGTTTTCCGGAAGAAGTCCACAGGAGAGGAGCAGTGTGTCACAGATGTAACGGATCTCGGTTCCAGGGATCGGTTTGCGGTCAGGTCCGACTTCGGCGATGGTTACGGCTTCCACACGTTCTTTTCCCTCAATGTCGACAACGGTATGGCTTAATTTCAGAGGAATATCAAAATCATTCAGACATTGTACGATATTGCGCTTCAGACCACCGGAGTATGGCATCAGTTCAGCGACAACCTTGACTTTGGCACCTTCTAAGGTCATGCGGCGTGCCATGATAAGACCAATGTCACCGGAGCCGAGAATGACAACTTCTTTTCCGGGCATATAGCCTTCCATATTGACCAGGCGCTGTGCGGTTCCGGCAGAGTAAATGCCGGCGGGACGATATCCTGGAATGTTTAATGCGCCGCGGCTTCTTTCACGGCAGCCCATGGCAAGAATGATTGCTTTTGCCTGTATTTCAAACATACCGTCTTTGCGGTTCATGGCTGTTACTTTTTTATCCTGTGAGATATCCATGACCATTGTATTCAGTTTGTACTCAATCTGGCGTTCGCGGACCTGATCGGCAAAACGTGCTGCGTATTCCGGACCAGTGAGTTCTTCTTTAAAGGTGTGAAGCCCAAAACCGTTGTGGATGCACTGGTTTAAGATTCCACCAAGTTCTTTGTCCCGTTCTATGATCAAAATACTTTCAATTCCATGATCTCTTGCAGATACGGCTGCAGCAAGTCCAGCAGGACCGCCGCCGACGATTACTAAATCATATGCTTTCATGGTTGTACCCTCCTTAAATTTCTTTGTTTCGTCCAACAACAAATTTGGACTTACCACCGTTTTTGGTAATCTCAAACATACTCATAGGTACTTCGCGTTCCAGGATCTCCATGGTTCGTGGAGAACAGAAACCAGCCTGACAGCGTCCCATTCCGGCGCGTGTACGGCGTTTTACGGCATCCAGGGAGCGGGCACCGAGAGAACGGTGGATTGCGTCTATAATCTCGCCCTCTGTGATCATTTCACAGCGGCAGATGATATTTCCGTATGCAGGCTGTTTTTGGATCAGGGCATTGCGTTCTTCAAGAGATAAGGTTTCCGGACGCAGGATGCCTTTTCGTGTTGCACAAAAATCAGGATTCTCTTCCAGAGCGTATTTTTCAGCGATCATACCGGCAACCATTTCTCCAATCGCAGGAGCGGAGGAAAGCCCAGGGGATTCGATGCCTGCTGCGTTGAAAAATCCTGGTGCATCCGCAAGTTCTCCGATGATAAAGTCATTCTGCGTTTCATGTGCGCGAAGTCCGGCAAAGGAAGTGATCACCTGACGCAGCGGAAGCTCTTTTACACTGAGTGCGGCGGTTTTCCCAAGGTAATCCAGACCGTCGGCTGTTGTATTGACGCCTTCTTTATCGTCAATATCTGTTGCGGTTGGTCCGACAAGAAGATTGCCGTGTACGGTAGGTGTGACGAGAACACCTTTTCCCATTTTGCCAGGCAGCTGGAATACGGTATGGCTTACATGGGCACCGGCACTTTTATCGAGGAGCATGTATTCGCCTTTTCTTGCGGTGATGGAAAGCTTTTGACCGCTTACCATATTATTCATAACATCACTGTAGACACCGGCAGCGTTGACCACCGCTTTGGCCTCAATCGTATGTGCGCCCGGATCAAGTGGAGTTCCAGAGCATACACCTTCTTTCCGGTTTACTTTGATGCAGTAACCGTCTTCGGAACGGGTAATGCCCGTTACTTCGGTGTTCAGATAAAAAGAAACGCCGTTGTCATATGCATTTTCCGCAAATGCCATGGTCAGATGGAAAGGACATACGATTCCGCCGGTTGGTGCATACAGTGCACAGGTGACATCATCCGAAAGATTTGGTTCCATCTGGATCAGCTCATCACGTTCAAGAATCCGGAGTCCAGGGACATGGTTGGCAATTCCTTTTTCCATGAGTTGGTTAAGACCGGAGCGGTCCTGGTCTTTTGTACAGACGACAAGGGAACCATTTCGGATAAATGGTACATCCAGCTCCTTTGCGATGGTGTCCATCATTTCGTTTCCGCGGACATTTAATCTGGCTTTTAATGTACCCGGGGTTGCATCGAATCCAGCGTGGATAATGGCGCTGTTGGCTTTGGAGGTGCCACAGCAGACATCTTCCTCCCGTTCAATCACACATGCATGGATCTGATATCTGGATAATTCACGTGCAATTGCGCTTCCTATTACGCCCGCACCGATAATAGCTACATCATACATATCATATCTCTCCTTTTCTATGATTCCTGAAATGCAAAAAGAGCAAGGAAAACAAAACGAATCGAAATCCGTCTGCTTTACCTTGCTCATGTCTCTTGGTAATACATTCTTTATTTATCTTTATTATAGGAGTGGAAATGCAGTTTCGTCAAGTAAAATTTGTGTGATCCGGGCAGCAGATTTTTCATTTTTAAAAATTCTGAAGATAAATTAAGAGTTTTCACGTTATTTATTAATGTGAAGTTAAGAAGAATGTGACAGTTTCTTTACTTTTGTCTGTTAAGATAATGGAAAAAGGCGAATAAGAAAAAGATTGACGAATGAGGAGGATGAGAAAATACATGAATGAGACGAATTCTATGAATGAAAAATTACTGACGATTGTTGTTCCATGCTGGAATTCGGAAGATTATATGTGCAGATGCCTGGACTCTTTAGTGGAAGGGGGAGATCAGGTGGAGGTGATCATTGTGGACGACGGGTCTACAGACCGGACAGGGGAGATTGCGGATCATTATGCACAGATCTATCACAATATCGTAAAGGTGATCCATAAAGAAAACGGAGGACATGGATCGGGAGTGAATGCAGGACTTGCGGCTGCAACAGGAACATATTTTAAAGTCGTGGATTCCGATGACTGGCTGGATGATGAGGCATATGCCCATCTGCTTGGCAGTATCGAGAAATTTACAGACATGAAAAAGAAGGATTCCTATGCAACGATTCCGGATCTGTTTGTCTGCAATTATATTTATGACCATCTGGAGGAAGGAGTTACACAGCAGATGGCTTACCGCAATGTATTTCCAGCCGGGCAGCTCTGTGGATGGAATACGATCGGACATTTTCATCCTTCCCAGTATCTTGTCATGCATGCGCTTGTATTCCGCACGGATGTTTTGAGAAGAGCGGATATCCATCTGCCGGAGCATACGTTTTATGTGGATAATCTGTTTTCCTATCAGCCTTTACCTCTGGTCGAGCATATCTATTATATGGATGTGGATCTGTACCATTATTATCTTGGACGAGAAGATCAGTCTGTAAACGAAAAGGTTCTGATGAAACGGATCGACCAGCAGATTTATGTAACCCGACTGGTATCACAATGTGCCAATCTGGATGAAGTGGCGAAAAAGCACCCAAAACTTGCAGTTTATATGAGAAGAAATATTTCAATCATGATGGCAATTTCATCCATCCATCTGCTGCTCATCAATACGCCGGAGGCATATCAGAAGCGGAAACAGTTATGGCAGGATATCAGGAAACGGAATGCGGCCTTATATTACCAGCTTAAATATCGTACACTCAGCGGGCTGACGTATCTCCCGGGAAAAGTGGGAGGAAAACTTACGATTGGAGGATATCGTCTTGCAAACAGAATCTATAAATTCCAGTAAACAAGAAAAACAGACATACATTTATGTGGGGTTTGTGGACACACCAGGGCTTTTCGCATCCATCATCCGTCATGTGATCAAACAGAAATATGTGCATGTTGTACTTGGGCTTGATGCAGGACTGGACGAAGCATACAGCGTTGGACGGCGTAATCCGGCGATCCCGATTCTTGCTGGATTTGAAAAAGAAGAAAAGAGCAGGATTCTTCGTGTTTTTCCGAATGCGGATTATATGGTCTGCAGGATCGCATGTACACAGGAACAGAAGGATTACATCAAAACCATGTTGGATCTGTGTATGAAAGAGCGTTATCAGTATCATTATACGGTGCTTGGACTTCCTTTTTTACTGTGTGACATTCCATTTTACCAGGAGAATCATTATACCTGTTCCTCCTATCTTGCAAGACTTCTGACATCAGCAGGTGTGGTGCATTTTGATAAGCATTTTTCACTTGTGACACCAAGGGATTTTATGGAATATCCGGATAAAGAGGTCATTTTCGAAGGCGCATTACGTGAACTGGTACGGGATACGGAGACTGCTTATGCGGAGAATGGAGTTGTAAGATATGAGTACTAAGGCAAAACGGGTGCTGGAGATTTTGTTTTTTCTTGGAATCATGGGGCTTACCCTGTACGCCATCTTTTATAAACAGAATCCAATGCAGATCCTTGGTGCATTAATGCAGATGAAGCCGGTGTACGGACTGGCTGCTTTTTTGCTTGGAATCGCATTTGTGAGCCTGGAAGGAACTATGATCTGGTTGTTACTTCATGGGTTACATGGAAAAAGTGGTCTGCTTCAATGTATTGGTTATTCGTTTATTGGTTTTTTCTATTCCGGGATCACACCGTCTGCCACAGGCGGACAGCCAATGCAGCTGTATTATATGCAAAAAGATGGAAATCGTGCATCGGACAGCACGGTTGTTCTGATGACGGTAGCGCTTATTTATAAACTGGTGCTTGTTTTAGTCGGAGCAGGCATACTTCTTGGCTGGAGTGCACCACTGCATGAACATCTTGGAAAATACTACTATCTTTTTTTGCTTGGGATCGGACTGAATACGCTGTTGGTCCTTCTGATCTGGGCAGTGATGATCTGTCCAGGGGTCATCCGCAGACTGATGCAGGGAGTGGAACATCTTCTTGTCCATCTTGGAATCTGGAAAGCGGATGCGCACAGAATGGCCGGCATAGAAGGATTTATCCAGAGTTATCAGAATGCAGTGGACTTTTTAAGGGATAACCCACTTAAGATTGGTGTCGTGGTGCTTCTGACCTTTGTACAGCGCAGTACATTATTTGTGCTGACTTATATGATCTATCTGGGATTTGGACTGCATGGGACAGCTCCGCTGACGGTTATTTTATTACAGGCCAGTGTTTATATTGCAGTAGATATGCTGCCGATACCGGGAGCACAGGGAATTACGGAACTGATGTATCAGGCAGTATTTTCCGGGGTATTTACAGGAGGCTGGCTGCTTCCTTCCATGCTTGTAAGCCGCGCAGAGAATTTTTATCTGCTGCTTATTATTTCCATGGTTATCGCAATCATCAGCTGGAGGAAAGGAAAAAGAAAGAAAAAAGTGTATGCTTCATAAATGCAGGTGGAATATTGAAAGAAATCTTAGTATAATGGAAGGAGAGATAGGAAACAGGCTGAGGGATTGCAATGAAACAGAATCGGACACAGCTTTTGGAGGTAGATGGACTACAGGTACAGCTGATCCAAAAAGATATTAAGAATATGTATCTCCGGTATAAAGGAGAATCGGATACCGTACTGGTAAGTGCGCCGTTTTCCATGCGAGAACGGGACATTGTGCATTTTGTCCGGGAACGGAGAGAATGGATTGCGGATGCAAAACGGCACTGGCAGGAAAGATCCGGAGAAAAACCGGAGATGACAAAGGAAGAGGCATGGAAAGCATGGGTGTATCTGAAAGAAGAGATCCAGAAGCTCTTAAACCTGTGGGCACCACAGATGGGCGTGATCTCGGGGGGCTTTAAGATTCGCCAGATGAAGACAAGATGGGGCTCCTGCAATGTGAGAACCCATCATATGACATTTAACCTTGCACTTGCACACGTTCCGTACGAATGTCTGGAATACGTAGTCGTACATGAACTGTCACATCTGATTGAGCCAAGCCACAATGAACGATTCTGGAGGACAATGGAAACTTATCTGCCCGATGCAAAACTTCGCAGGAAAAAATTAAAGGGGTATTCAGTATGAAGCATAAATTCTTTTGGGTGGTGTTAGCGGTGATCCTGGTGTCTGCCGGAGTTCTTTTCTTACAGGGAGAAGAATTTTCGAGAGTCGGTGAGAAAAGCGGAGATAAACAGGCATATCTGGACCGCAATACGGAGGACACAGAGACGCTGGGGACAGAAGAAAATACGCAGGAAACTGAGAGGGTTCAGACAGACAGCGGATATTACGGCCCTTTGCAGGTGGACGGGACAAAGCTTACGGATGCTGACGGGAATCCGGTGCAGCTTCGCGGTGTGAGTACACATGGACTTGCATGGTATCCGGAATATGTGAATGAACAGGCGGTTGCATATATGCATCAGAAATGGGGTATCAATGTGATACGCCTTGCGCTTTATACAACGGGCTCCGGTGGATATTGTGTTTCGGAGGATGGTTCCAGACAGTATATGGAGGATCTGATCGATATTGGAGTAAAAGCTGCGGCTGCAAATGATATGTATGTGATTATTGACTGGCACATTCTCGAGGATGGCAATCCGAATACCTACATTGGCCGTGCAAAGGATTTTTTTGCAAAGATATCAGAAAAGTACAAGGACTATGAGAATGTGCTTTATGAGATCTGTAATGAGCCAAATGGTGGAACACAGTGGTCTGATGTAAAAAGCTATGCGGAGACGATCATTCCGGTGATACGTGAGAATGATTCCGATGCGGTCATCATTGTGGGAACTCCTGCATGGTGTCAGGATGTAGATCAGGCGGCAGCAGATCCGATTACGGATCAGGACAATATCATGTATGCATTACATTTTTATGCAGGAACGCATAAAGAGGAACTGCGGAACCGGGCCGATCAGGCGATCGAAGCAGGACTTCCGATCTTTGTCAGCGAATTTGGACTTTGTGATGCATCTGGAAACGGGGCGAATGATCTTGACGAGGCCGGCCGGTGGATGGACTGGATGAATGATCATCAGATCAGCTGTGTTCAGTGGAATTTATCCAATAAGGATGAAACCAGTGCTTTGATCGACAGCGGCTGCACAAAGACGACGGACTGGAAGGATGAAGATCTGTCGGAGAGCGGAACGTGGATGAAGGAACACATCGGAGGTATTGTTGGAAGACGGGCATCCGCTCAGAATGCAGAACACACGGATTCAAAGGAATCCCAGGAAACAACAGAGCCCTCAGATTCGGAGGAGAGCGATGCGGATGGAACAGGAAATGAAAATTCGGATGCAAAGGTGGAGCAGGTAAATAACTGGGATAACGGATCGGCTTCCTGCACACAGTATGGAGTGGTGCTGACGAATCCCAAAGAGAAAACAAGCACTTCATGGACGCTTACCATCCGGTTTGACCAGAAAGTCAGCCTGCAGAACAGCTGGTGTGGAAAATACACAATCTCAGACGATACGATCACGATCACTCCGGAGGACTATAACAATGCAGTTGCTTCCGGAAAATCCATTGATAATGTAGGATTTATCGTGGAATCGGCTGCGGTTCCAAAGGTAGTTGAGACTACGGTTACGTGGGAATAGCGGACAGTTTTTGCCTGGATAGTAAAATAGCAGAAAAGAGGAAAAAAATATGAATATACCAAAAGATCCAGTAATGTTACTCAGTTTTGTAAATACCCAGCTTCGCGATCATTATCCTTCTCTGGGAGAATTCGCAAAAGCATATATGGTCGGGGAGAATGAGATCAAAGACAAGCTTGCGGCGATCAACTACACCTATGACCCGGCACAAAATAAATTCGTTTAGGAGGAAAGAATATGCAGACAAATTGTGATTTCTGTGCATATAACGAGTACGATGAAGAGGACGAATGTTATTACTGCTCGGTAAATATGGATGAGGATGATATGGCAAGATTTGTGCAGAGCAGTTATAAAAGCTGTCCATATTATAAATCGGGAGATGAGTATCAGGTGGTGCGGCATCAGATGTAGCATAAACACGGAGTATAGAAAAGGGCATAGGAAAACAGAAAACTGTTTTCCTATGCCCTGATTATTATTTCTGGACTTTTGTTGCAGCCTGGATAAATCCGTGGAACAGTGGATGAGGACGGTTTGGACGGGATTTTAATTCCGGATGAGCCTGGGTTGCAATAAACCAAGGATGATCTGGAAGTTCAACCATCTCAACGATACGTCCGTCCGGGGAAGTACCGCAGAGTTTCATGCCGTTTTCAGTCAGGATGTTACGGAAGTCATTGTTTACTTCGTAACGATGACGATGTCTTTCTGCAATGTTCTCGGTTCCGTATACTTCATAAGCTTTGGAGGTTTTATCCAGAACACATGGATAAGAACCAAGTCTTAAGGTTCCGCCAAGGTCTTCTACACCGTTTTGATCCGGCATTAATGCGATGACCGGATGTGTTGTGTTTGGATCAAGCTCGATGCTGTGTGCATCATGGAGTTTGCATACGTGGCGTGCATATTCGATGATGGCAACCTGCATTCCGAGACAGATTCCAAGGTATGGAATGTTGTTCTCACGCGCATATTTTGCAGCAGAGATCATTCCCTCAACACCACGGTTACCAAAACCGCCAGGAACAATGATTCCCTGCATATCGCCTAAAAGCTCTCCGGCATTTTCATCATTTAAGAGTTCAGAATCTACCCAGTGGATATCAATTGTTGCATGTTCCGGGATTCCACCGTGTTTTAATGCTTCAACAACGGAAATATAAGCATCGTGAAGCGCAATGTATTTTCCAACTAATGCGATCTTAACCACTTTATCCGGATGACGAAGGTTTTCTACCATGTTTTTCCACTCTGTAAGATCCGGTTCCGGACAATCCAGATTCAGACATTCACAGGCAACTTTTGCAAGATTTTCTTTTTCCATTGCAAGAGGAGCTTCATATAAATATTCAACGTCAAGGTTCTGGAGTACATGGCTCTCCGGAACGTTACAGAATAATGCGATCTTGTCTTTTAGTCCCTGATCGAGTTCGTGCTCAGAACGGCACACAATGATATCAGGCTGGATTCCCATTCCCTGAAGCTCTTTTACGCTGGCCTGGGTAGGTTTGGTTTTTAATTCACCGGAAGCACTTAAGTATGGGATCAAAGTTACGTGGCAGAGAATGGCATTCTCACGTCCGACTTCATGCTGGAACTGGCGGATCGCCTCTAAGAAAGGCTGGGATTCGATATCTCCGACGGTACCGCCGACCTCGATGATCGCAATGGTAGTATCCTTGGATGTAAAATCACGGTAGAAGCGGCTCTTGATCTCGTTTGTAATGTGTGGGATAACCTGTACAGTACCTCCGCCAAAATCACCACGACGTTCTTTCTGGAGAACAGACCAGTATACTTTACCAGTGGTTACATTCGAATTTTTTGTCAGGCTTTCGTCGATAAAACGTTCATAGTGACCAAGGTCGAGGTCAGTTTCAGCTCCATCATCGGTAACGAATACCTCACCGTGCTGGATCGGGTTCATGGTTCCTGGGTCAATGTTGATGTATGGGTCAAATTTCTGCATGGTCACCTTGTAGCCGCGTGCTTTTAAAAGGCGGCCGAGGGATGCAGCTGTGATTCCCTTTCCAAGTCCGGAAACAACACCACCAGTGACAAAGACGTATTTTACAGGCATAGGGTTAATCCTCCTCTAAAAATGTGTAATGATTCAAAATGTAATAAAAATCTGTCTTTCCCTGAAAAAGAACAGACTGCTTCAAATTAATAACTAATGTATTATACAGCCTCAAACGAAAATATGCTACACCTTTCTGCAAAAAAACGACAAAAAATTTATAAAGAATTTAGAAAGGAAACGAAAACTTCACGAACAATGTGTTGCTTTTACCCTATTTTTTACATATAATAATGATGTTATACATTACGGATAGATCAGATCTATTTTATGAGATCTGTTTAGATATGGAGGATTTATGGAGAACCAGGGACCTAATAACTATAATTACGGGAACAACGGGAATAATAATGGAAATGGCAGCGGTGGCAATGGTGGTAATGACAACAACAATAAGAAGAACAACCATAATGGCCAGATGATCATGAGTTTTATCATGGTCACACTTGTAGCACTTTTTATTTTCTCACTGTTCAGCAATCATTTTTCACAGATGAGTTCAAAGGAGACCACGTATACGGAGTTCCTTTCCCAGCTGGAAGATAAGAATGTCAAGACGGTAGAATACAGTACCTATGAGATTGATTATACACTGGTCAAAGACAAAAGCCAGTTTGAAGTGACCTATTATACAGGACGTGTGGATGATCCGGATCTGATTTCGGAACTGAAAGAAGCCAAGACTTCGGATGGAGATCCGATCGAGATTTCGGCAAAGGTTCCGGATAATACATCCGCATGGCTGATCAATATTTTAAGCTTTTTGATCCCGCTTGTCCTGATCTGGATTCTGTTCGGCTTCTTAATGAAGCGCATGGGCGGTGGCGCAATGGGCGTTGGCAAAACAACCGCAAAGGTGTATGTTGAGAAATCCACAGGCGTTACATTCAAAGATGTCGCAGGTCAGGACGAAGCGAAGGAATCCCTGCAGGAGGTTGTTGATTTCTTACACAATCCGGCAAAATACCGTGATATCGGTGCCAAACTTCCAAAAGGTGCTCTTCTTGTAGGACCTCCTGGAACTGGTAAAACACTTCTTGCAAAAGCAGTTGCAGGAGAGGCAAATGTACCGTTTTTCTCTCTCGCTGGATCTGACTTCGTAGAGATGTTTGTCGGTGTCGGAGCTTCCCGTGTCAGAGACCTTTTCAAAGAAGCCCAGAAGATGGCACCTTGTATCATCTTTATCGATGAGATCGATGCGATCGGTAAGAGCCGTGACAGCCGTTACGGTGGTGGAAATGATGAACGTGAGCAGACGCTGAACCAGCTGCTTGCAGAGATGGATGGTTTTGATGCATCCAAAGGTATTCTGATTCTTGCAGCAACGAACCGTCCGGAAGTGTTGGACAAGGCATTGCTCCGCCCAGGTCGTTTTGACAGACGGATCATCGTAGATAAACCGGATCTGAAGGGCCGCCTTGAGACACTGAAAGTACATTCCAAGGACGTTATGATGGATGAGACCGTTGATCTGGATGCGCTTGCACTTGCAACAGCAGGACTTGTCGGATCGGATCTTGCCAATATGATCAATGAAGCCGCAATCAATGCAGTAAAAAAAGGAAGAAAATTTGTAAACCAGTCCGACCTGTTTGAGGCATTTGAACTTGTAGCAGTTGGTGGTAAAGAGAAAAAAGACCGTGTTATGAGTGATAAGGAACGTAAGATTGTGTCCTATCATGAGGTCGGACATGCTCTGGTGTCTGCTTTACAGAAGAATACAGAGCCGGTTCAGAAGATTACGATCGTTCCAAGAACGATGGGAGCACTTGGCTATACCTTACAGACACCGGAAGAAGAGAAATACCTTGAGACCAAGGATGAACTTCTTGCCAAGATCACAACCTTTATGGCAGGACGTGCTGCGGAGATGCTTGTGTTTGATTCTGCAACAAGCGGTGCATCCAATGATATTGAGAACGCAACAAAGATCGCAAGAGCGATGGTTACCATGTATGGTATGTCAGACAGATTTGGTATGATGTGCCTTGCAACTGTGGAGAATCAGTATCTGGATGGCAGAGCTGGCCTTATCTGTGGAGAGGATACCGCAGGACAGATCGATAAAGAAGTATTATCGATCATCAATCATGCATACGAAGAAGCATATGAGATGTTAAAAGAAAACCATGACGTTCTGGATCACATTTCCGAATATCTTTATGAGAAGGAGACGATTACAGGTAAAGAGTTCATGAAGATTTTCCGCGAGATGAAAGGAATTCCGGAACCGGAAGAGGATAGCAGCCATAAGAGCGGTGGACTGAACCCGGATGACGCGACGAACGAAGATATGTTTGAAGATTAGAAGACAGAACGAATTTTATGATATGAAAAGCAGGAACGCCTTGGCGTTCCTGTCTTACGTTAAAAGAGGAAACAAAGACACAGATGTTTGATTTCGAAGAAGAATTAAAAAAATTACCGGATAATCCGGGTGTATATATCATGCATGATGCCAGTGATGCGATCATCTACATCGGAAAAGCAGTAAGCCTGAGAAAACGTGTGCGTCAGTATTTCCAGCCGAGCCATGACGAGGGAATTAAGAAAAAACAGATGGTGGAACATATTGCACGCTTTGAATATATCATCACAGATTCTGAACTGGAAGCGCTGGTGCTCGAGTGTAACCTGATCAAGGAACACCGGCCAAAGTATAACACGATGCTCAGGGATGATAAAACTTATCCTTATATAAAAGTGACAGTTGGGGAAGACTATCCCAGAGTGCTTTTTGCAAGGGAGATGAAAAAGGACAGATCGCGTTATTTTGGACCATACAGCAGTGCGGGAGCTGTAAAAGATACGATTGAGCTGATCAATCAAATATATGGGATACGTACCTGCAACCGTAATCTGCCGAAGAACATCGGCAAGGAACGTCCGTGCCTGAATTATCATATCCATCGATGCGAGGCACCGTGCATGGGTTATATCACAAAGGATGACTATCAGAAAAAAATCACAAAAGTACTGGAATTTTTAAATGGAAATTACAATCCGGTCATGAGCGAGCTGAAGGATAAAATGATGCAGGCATCGGAGGAGATGGAATTTGAAAAAGCTATTGAATACCGTGAACTTTTAAACAGTGTGGCACAGATCGCACAGAAACAGAAGATCACTGCAACGGATGGAGAAGATAAAGATATTATTGCAATGGCCTCAGATGACACCGATGCGGTTGTGCAGGTGTTTTTTATTCGGAGCGGCAAGCTGATCGGAAGAGACCATTTTCATGTGCGTGTGGGAACAGAAGAATCGGAACGCCTGATCCTTACCGATTTTATCAAACAGTTCTATTCCGGAACACCGTTTATCCCGCATGAGATCATGCTGCAGGAGCCAATTGACGATATAGAGATACTGGAAGAATGGCTTACTAACAAGCGCGGAAGAAAGGTATATATCCGGATTCCGCAAAAAGGAATG
This sequence comes from uncultured Lachnospiraceae bacterium, assembly GCA_934364805.1. Lineage (GTDB taxonomy): Bacteria > Bacillota > Clostridia > Lachnospirales > Lachnospiraceae > Roseburia. The sequence continues at coordinate 103,684 of CAKRMH010000003.1, read as the reverse complement.
AAAGAGAAGCTGGTGGAGCTTGCAGAAAAAAATGCAAAGCTTGTACTCAGCCAGGACAAAGAGCGGATCAAACGTGAAGAGGGAAGAACGATCGGTGCTGTGAAAGAGATCGAGGGTCTTCTTGGCATGGAAGGACTCAACCGTATGGAAGCATACGATATTTCCAATATCAATGGATTTGAAACCGTAGGTTCCATGATCGTATATGAAAAAGGGAAACCGAAACGCAGTGATTACCGTAAGTTTAAACTGCGCACGATTACAGGACCGGACGATTATGCGTCCATGCATGAGGTGCTGACCAGGCGTTTTACACATGGAATGGAAGAACAAAAAGAGATCCGTGAGAACCGGAAGCAGGAAGAGGCTGCAAGTTTTCATCGTTTCCCGGACATTATCATGATGGATGGTGGACGCGGACAGGTTAATATCTGCCTGCAGGTATTAGAGGAACTCGGACTTCATATTCCGGTTTGCGGCATGGTAAAAGACGATAACCACCGGACCAGAGGACTTTACTATAATAATGTGGAGATACCGATCGACACGCATGGAGAAGGATTTAAACTGATCACACGTATCCAGGATGAAGCACATCGTTTTGCGATTGAATATCATAGATCGCTGCGTTCCAAATCACAGGTACATTCGGTGCTTGATGATATTGAAGGGATCGGGCCGGCAAGAAGGAAAGCATTGATGAGAAGGTATCAGTCTCTTGAGCGGATACGAGAAGCCAGTGTGGAAGAACTCGCAGAAACAGAATCCATGAATCTTGCAGCTGCGGAGAAGGTTTATGCTTTTTTCCACTCGGACCAGGAGGCACAGGAAACCCCGGAAACAGCGGTGGAAGAACGACCGCAGATATAGACGAAATTACCGGATTATGGTACAATGAGCAAAGATGGCATTCGAGTCAGCAGTGTAAATATATCATATCCATCCGGCAGTGATGACCGGAGGACAGATCAGGAGGAACAGGTATGACAGAGATCAGTGTTAGTGTTGCAAAAGTAGCAGAATTATTAGATCTTAAGAATTATACATCAGACATGGATCTGAAGAAACGGAAGATTCATTCAGCAGATGTCAATCGTCCGGCATTACAGCTGTGCGGTTATTTTGACCATTTTGAACAGTCACGTGTTCAGATCATCGGTAATGTTGAGGATTCATACATCAAACTGCTCAGTGAGGAAGAACAGAAAGAGCGTTATTCGGAATTCATGAAATATGATATACCATGCATCATTTTCTGCCGTGACATTGAACCGGATGAGATGCTGATCAGGATCGGGGAAGAGAACAATGTACCAATTCTTGGAACGGACCGTCCGACATCGGAATTTATGGCAGAACTGATCAATACGCTTGGGGAACAGCTTGCACCATGCATTACCGTGCACGGAGTACTGGTTGATGTATATGGCGAGGGAATCATGATCACAGGTGAAAGTGGAATCGGAAAGAGTGAGGCTGCACTTGAACTGATACGGAGAGGTCATCGTCTGATTACGGATGACGTCGTTGAAATCCGCAAGATCAATGAACATACACTGATGGGAACATCCCCGGATATCACACGTTATTTCATTGAACTTCGAGGCATCGGCATTATCGATGTTAAGACACTTTACGGTGTCGAATGTGTCAAAGAGAAACAGCAGATCGATCTGGTTATCAAGCTGGAGGACTGGAAGAAAGACGCAGATTATGACCGGTTAGGCCTGGAAGAGGAATATATTGAATACCTTGGCAATAAGGTCGTATGTCATTCACTTCCGATCCGTCCTGGACGTAACCTTGCAGTGATCTGTGAGGCAGCTGCGGTTAACCACAGACAGAAAAAGATGGGATATAATGCAGCACAGGAGCTGTATCGTCGTGTTCAGGCTAATATCACCAAACAATCATCGGACGAAGATGACGAATAAATAAGCGGATAATCGGCATCTGGCAGCATTGCCGGTGCAGTTTTGAAGAATATATGCAATTTAAGGAGACAAAAAGTAACATGGAAAAGAAAAATGCATGGGAAAAGTATCCGTTAGGATCAAAAAGAGACGAGGTATTTCAGTTTGCAGAGGAGTATCGTCAGTTTATTTCAGCATGTAAGACCGAAAGAGAGTGCACAGCAGCACTTTATGAAGAAGCCAGACAGGCCGGATATCAGGATATGGATGAGCTGATCGCAGCAAACGCAACGGTAAAAGCCGGAGATAAGATCATCGCAAACAATATGGGAAAAGGAATTGCAATGTTTATCATTGGTAAAAAACCAATGGAACAGGGAATGAATATCCTTGGAGCACACATTGATTCCCCACGTATGGACTTGAAACAGGTTCCCTTATATGAAGATACAGATATGGCACTTCTTGATACACACTATTATGGTGGAATCAAGAAATATCAGTGGGTAACTCTTCCACTAGCACTTCACGGTGTCATCTGCAAAAAGGATGGAACAACGGTTAAGGTAAATATTGGTGATAAACCGGAAGACCCGGTATTCGGAGTCAGCGATCTTTTGATCCACCTTTCCGCAGATCAGCTTGAGAAAAAAGGTGCAAAGGTGATCGAAGGAGAGAATTTGGATCTTCTGATCGGAAGTATACCGGCAGATGAGAAGGATGAGAATGGAGAGAAAGTAAAAGAACGTGTAAAAGCAAACATTTTAAATATTCTTTCCAGAGAGTACGGTGTGGATGAGGATGATTTCCTTTCTGCAGAGATTGAGGTTGTACCAGCCGGAGCAGCAAGAGATTATGGATTTGACCGCAGTATGATCATGGGATACGGCCATGACGACCGTGTATGCGCATACCCATCTTTCCGTGCCATGCTTGAGGTGGAAGCACCGGAGTATACAAGTGTATGTCTTCTTGTAGACAAAGAGGAGATTGGAAGCGTTGGAGCATCCGGAATGGAATCAAGATTCTTTGAAAATTGTGTTGCAGAGGTGATGAACATGACCGGTGCATACAGTGAACTGGCTGTTCGCCGTGCATTAAAGAATTCCAAAGTCCTTTCTTCCGATGTATCTGCTGCATTTGATCCAAATTATCCGTCAGTAATGGAGAAGAGAAATGCCGCATATTTTGGAAAAGGACTTGTATTCAACAAATACACCGGTGCACGTGGTAAATCCGGATCCAATGATGCAAACGCAGAGTACGTTGCCAAATTAAGAAATATCATGGATACCAACGATGTTTCCTTCCAGACCGCAGAACTTGGCAAAGTAGATCAGGGTGGCGGTGGAACGATCGCATATATCCTTGCAAATTATGATATGAATGTCATCGACAGCGGTGTCGCTGTTTTAAATATGCATGCGCCATGGGAGATCATCAGCAAAGTTGATCTGTATGAAGCGTTAAGAGGATATGTAGCATTCCTGAAAGAAGCATAAAAGACCATTACATTATATAGAAGGAAGATTATTCATGGATCAGAAGTTTTTAGAACAGTTAGCTGAAATACTTCCGGAGAAGAACATCTATATCAATGAACCTATGAACAAGCACACCACCTTCCGCATTGGCGGAAGTGCGGATGTGCTTGTCACACCTGGGGTATCTGAGACAGCAGAGGTGCTCAGATTGTGTAAAAATCATGACATTCCGGTTACGATCATCGGAAACGGAAGCAATCTCCTTGTGGGGGATCAGGGAATCCGCGGCGTTGTGATCGAGTTTGGAAGACCGGCAGAAGAGATTGTAATCCAGGGAGAACAAATGCATGTAACCGCTGGTACAATGCTTTCGAAAGCCGCAAATGAAGCCGCTGCCAATGGATTGTCGGGACTGGAATTTGCTGCAGGGATTCCAGGAACTGTCGGTGGAGCTGTAGTGATGAATGCGGGAGCATATGGCGGTGAAATGAAGGATGTGATCCGCACGGTCACCGTTCTTACAAAAGAAGGTGAGAAGCAGACCCTCACTTTGGAAGAACTGGATCTTGGTTATCGTCACAGCTGCATTCCGGAGAACAACTACATTGTTTTGTCCGCAGAACTGAGTCTTCAGAAAGCCGATACAGAACAGATCCGCACAGTGATGGCAGATCTGAGAGAACGTCGTGTCACGAAACAGCCTTTGGAATATCCAAGTGCCGGAAGCACATTCAAACGTCCGGAAGGATATTTTGCAGGAAAACTGATCCAGGACGCAGGACTTCGTGGCTATCAGGTCGGTGGAGCACAGGTATCGGAGAAACATTGTGGATTTGTAATTAATAAAGGGGATGCAACCGCCAGGGATGTACGTCAGTTAATCACGGATGTACAGAAGAAGGTGTATGAAGAATTTCACGTTCAGATCGAGCCTGAAGTGAAAATGATTGGAGAATTTTAGGATGAAATATGTAATCGTGACCGGAATGTCCGGAGCAGGCAAATCGACAGCAATGAAAATGATGGAGGATATGGGATATTTCTGTATCGATAACCTTCCAATTCCACTGATCGGAAAACTGGTAGAATTTTCCAACCAGTTTTCAGCCAAAACGAAGAAGGTAGCTCTTGGAATTGATGTCAGAAGCGGTGCAGGACTCGGTGAGATGAAGGATGTGCTGGAAGGCCTGAAAAACTACGGTCCGGATGTGAACTTTGAGATCCTGTTTCTGGATGCAGAGGATGAGGTTCTGGTAAAACGATATAAAGAGACCAGAAGAAACCATCCGCTTGCCGGACAGGAACGCATCGAGCAGGGACTCAAAAAAGAACGCACGGAGCTTGCATTTTTAAAAAAGTCGGCAGATTACATTATTGATACCAGCCAGCTGCTCACAAGGGAATTAAAAGGAGAACTGGAGAAAATCTTTATACAGAATCAGGATTATAAGAATCTGTTTGTGACAATTTTGTCCTTTGGATTTAAATACGGAATTCCATCCGATTCAGATATTGTGATGGATGTCCGTTTCCTTCCGAATCCGTATTATGTAGACGGACTGCGTGCAAAGACCGGAAATGATAAGGAAATACAGGATTATGTCATGCAGTTCCCGGAAGCACATCAGTTTTTAGATAAACTGGAGGACATGATCAATTTCCTGATCCCGAATTATATATCGGAAGGGAAGAACCAGCTCGTTATTTCCATTGGATGTACCGGTGGAAAACATCGTTCGGTAACACTGGCCAATGAGCTCTACAAGAGACTTGAATGCAAGAAAGAATTTGGACTTAAGATTGAGCACCGGGATATTGGCAAGGATGCTCTGAGAGGAAAGTAAGGATGTCGTTTTCAAGTGAAGTCAAAGCAGAACTGGCCAGACAGTACAGTAAGAGCAGGCATTGTCAGATTGCAGAGCTGGCGGCTCTTGTTTTTATGGAAGGCCAGATCCGGCTGCATCCACTGACACTGCAGTTTGAATCAGAGAATCCGATCCTGCAGGAAAAATATGCAATTTTAATGAAACGGATTTTTGAAGTGGATATTACAAAAGAACTTTCACCGGCAGATACCATGCGTGTACTGCAGGCACTCAAGATCGCAGATGATCTTCAGCTGTTCCGGCATGCACACGATCACGTATCTCTTCGCGGAGCAAGGATGAATGGACTGCTTGTGCAGCAGACCTGCTGTAAACGGGCATATATCCGTGGAATGTTTCTTGCTGCCGGTTCGATCAGTAATCCAAATAAGTCTTATCATTTTGAAATTGTATGTCACAGCCAGGTGCAGGCCAGACAGCTGCAGGAACTGATGGAGAGCTTTGAGACAGATGCCAAGATCGTTGTACGCAAGCATCATTATGTGGTATATCTGAAAGATGGATCACAGATTGTAGACATGCTCAATGTCATGGAGGCATATGTCTCACTGATGAATCTGGAAAATGTCCGGATTCTCAAAGAAATGCGTAATTCTGTCAATCGCAAGGTAAACTGTGAGACAGCGAATATCAGTAAAACGGTAAACGCAGCAGTGAAACAGATACAGGATATTGAGCTGATCCGGGATACGATCGGGCTTGAGAGTCTTCCGGATAATCTGCAGGAGATCGCACAGGTGCGTCTGGAGCATCCGGAGAGTCCATTAAAAGAACTGGGGAATTATCTAAGTCCGCCTGTGGGCAAATCAGGGGTGAACCACAGACTGCGCAAGGTCGCAGAAATTGCGGAAGATCTCAGATAAGGAAGGGAAAGTATGAACAGGAAATTATTATTTATTTTTAATCCGCATTCAGGAAAGGGGCTGATTCGGAATTATCTTGTAGACATCGTAGATACCATGGTCAAGGCAGAGTTTGATGTTACCATTTATACGACACAGGCAAGAGCGGACGCCACCAGAAAGGTTTTAGAAGAAGGCGCAGGATATGATCAGATCGTATGCAGCGGTGGAGACGGAACGCTGGATGAAGTGGTCACTGGAATGATCCAGGCCAATCTGGATATTCCGCTTGGCTATATTCCGGCGGGCAGCACCAACGATTTTGCCAATTCGCTTGGAATTGAAAAGGAGATGCGTCTTTCCTGCCTTACCGCAGTACATGGAACACCATTTCCATGCGATATTGGACGATTTAATGACGATACGTTTGTGTATGTTGCAGCATTCGGGCTTTTTACAGAAGTGTCCTATCAGACACCGCAGCAGTTAAAGAATATTTTTGGACATGCTGCATACATTCTGGAAGGAGCAAAGCATTTAAGAGATATCCCGTCCTATGTCATGCATGTAGAGTATGAGAATCAGCGGATTCAGGATGAGTTTATTTATGGAATGGTATCGAATTCCATTTCAGTCGGGGGATTTAAGGGCATGACCGGACCGGATGTAAAACTGGATGATGGGGTATTTGAGGTAACCCTGATCCGTAAGCCGAAAAACCCGATCGAACTGAACGAGATCCTTGCATGCCTGACGAACCTGATTGATGATTCAGATATGGTTTACACGTTCAAAACAAGTGAATTACATATCATGTCAAAAGAAAAAGTTGCATGGACACTGGATGGCGAATTCGGTGGAGAACATGATGATTTAACCATTTGCAATCTTCAGCAGAGAATACGTATCGTAGTTGACGAAGAAGAGGCTGCAAAAGTATCAGAAAATAATCAGTGATTCACCAGGCGGATCGGAGTCAGATGATTATCCTTACGATAAATAATCTGTCAGTTACGCTGAACTGGCAGTTTCCGTTCAGTCTTCCAACAGTCTGCTGGATACTGTTTGTGCCGAGACCATGGCCTCTGTTTGTGGTGACGGGCATACCGTTCACCATTTTCGGCCGCTCGGCATAAGGGTTTTCCACGGAAATTAAAAGTTTACCATTTTTTACGGTGATTGACAGACGGATAAAACGCTTGTCCGGCTCCAGTAAAAGCACCGCATGAAGCGCATTTTCAAGCGCATTTTGAAGGATGGATGTCATATCGGTATCGGGGATATCCAGAATTGAAGGAACCGATACGGAATACCGGAAATCAATATTATTTTCCGAAAAAACACTGGCATTTGACATCAGTATGACATTGATGATCTCGTTTGCACAGTATCGTTTGCTGATGGTTTTTTCAGTAGCTTTTACAACGCCGTGAATATAGTCTAATGCTTTTTCGGATTCACCATTTTCTACCAGTGTGGCGATATTATTCAGAAAATGCCGCATATCATGCCGCAGCAGAGAGATATTTTTTTCATTTCGCTGCATATTTTCCATATCCTTTTGAAACTGAGCCTGTTTGAGCTGCATAAGATAATTCTGCATGGTGATGCGATGCTGACGTTCGGACTGACGGCAGTAGATAACACAGAATATGAGGTAGCAGATGCACATCATAAATGGGACAAACTCCACAATAATATGGTTGCCTGCATAGAGCAGACCCGTGTAGACCGTTGTTGCATAATCAAAAATATAATAGAAAAAAGGCATGATACAAAATGGGAGGAGCTCGATATCAGGCTTTGCAAATACTTCCGTCAGTGCGGGAGCGATAAACTGGTGTACGATATAATACGTGATAAAAATTCCTCCGATATACGTCAGGTCGATCAACCAATGATCGCATGAATAAGCCTCCGGGATCATGGAGATCCAGTTACAGATCTGGCATGTAAGATATGCGGTTGTGATGGCAAGCAGTGATTTTAGCAGGCTTCTGTGGAAAAAGAACATTAGAAGAAGCAAAAGCGGCAGGTGCGTAAAAAGTGGATAGGTTCCCAGAACTTTTGCGGAATCACCAAGAACCAGCACTGCAAGATGTAAAAGCAGGTCACCTATGCAGAACAGATTGAGCACCAGTATATTTTTCCGGTTATTTTTGATGCCGATGATGGCGGTCGTGACGAACACACCAAAATACAATGTCATGATATGTCTTAAGATCTCTGTTATGGAATTGATCATATTCTCTATTACCCCCATAGATGTTTAGATTGTCATTGCAAAACCTGCAAATATGCTGTAGATTACAAAACTCATTCGCAGAACATATAGGCAAAATAGGTATCGTGAAAAGTCCTGCCAAGTCCCCTTGAGATAGGAAGTTTCATACCGGTTTTCGTCACGATCTCTGTGCTGGAAAAATGATCCACGGCAGGCATATAGACAATATAGCTGCGGTGACACTTGAAAAAGCCTTTTTCCAGGGAAAGCAGTTTCTCATAACAGGAAAGCGTGCTGATCGTCTCAACTTTCTGACCGTTGGAAAGCGTAAAAATGATCTTCTTATTCTGTGCCTCGAGACATTCGATATTATGCAGATAGATATTCTGATAGCCGGCAGATGTGTGTAAAGTGACAGAGTCCATCGGCTTTTGGATCGTGGAAAGACACTGGTCCAGAAGTCGGTGGAGTCTGTCCTTATCTACCGGTTTAAGCAGATAACCAGTGGCGTTTACATCATATGATTCAATGGCGAATTCCGGTGATGAGGTCAGAAAAATGATCTTGGATGTGGAATTGTGTTCACGTATCGCTTTTGCTGCATCCATCCCGCTGAAAACAGGCATCATGATATCAAGCAGGATGATATCAGGGGTATTCTGCAGGCAGTAGCCGAGCAGTTCTTCTCCATTGTCTATGGTTTTCACACGGACAGGTGCAGTAACTGTGGCGCACCAGTCATTCACAAGCTGGCCTGTCTGATCGAGACAGGCATCATCGTCATCGCATATTATGATTTCGAACATGATATAAAATCCCCTTTCCATGTTATTACAGATATTATATATTGCTGCTTTAGAAAAAAGAAAGCAAAAGAGTTAAAAGATTGTCAATAATTTAACTTTATTTTTGCTGTGAAATGTAATATAATCATTATAACTTAATATTAGGAGGATAAACAATATGTTAGTATCTGCAAAAGAAATGTTAGACAAAGCAAAAGCTGGCCATTATGCAGTAGGTCAGTTCAACATCAACAACTTAGAGTGGACAAAATCTATTCTGTTAACAGCTGAAGAATTAAAATCCCCGGTTATCTTAGGTGTATCTGAGGGTGCTGGTAAATACATGACTGGATTTAAGACAGTTGCAGCTATGGTAAAAGCTATGGATGAAGAACTTGGAATTACAGTTCCTGTAGCATTACACTTAGATCACGGAACATACGAAGGATGCTACAAATGCATCAAAGCCGGATTCACATCTATCATGTTCGATGGTTCTCATTACCCAATCGAAGAGAACATCGCTAAGACAAAAGAATTAGTTTCTGTAGCTCATGCTATGGGAATGTCCATCGAAGCTGAAGTTGGTTCTATCGGTGGAGAAGAAGACGGTGTTGTAGGAATGGGCGAGTGCGCTGATCCGAATGAGTGTAAGGCAATTGCTGATCTTGGAGTAGACATGCTTGCTGCCGGAATTGGTAACATTCATGGTAAATATCCGGCAAACTGGCCAGGATTAAGCTTTGAGACTCTTGCAGCAGTTCAGGAGAAGACAGGAGTTATGCCATTAGTACTTCATGGTGGTACAGGTATCCCAGCTGATATGATCAAGAAAGCAATCTCTCTTGGCGTATCAAAGATCAATGTTAACACAGAGTGCCAGTTAGCATTCCAGGAAGCTACACGTAAATACATCGAAGCTGGTAAGGATTTAGAGGGTAAAGGATTCGATCCTCGTAAATTATTAGCTCCAGGTGCAGACGCTATCAAAGCAACTGTAAAAGAGAAAATGGAATTATTTGGTTCTGTTGGCAAAGCAGAATAATGATTGCAATTTTATCCCAAGGCAATCTCCTTTATCCTCAAGGGGCAAAAATCTTTAGTCTGGGGAATGAATAAAATAACGAGAAAATAAAGACCTTGTAGAGCGGGAAAACCGTTCTATGAGGTCTTTTTCTTTTCAAAACGAGTAGTTGAAAAGTGCGAGGGAGTGAGCAGAACTTATGTTATACTACGATGATTATTATAAATATCATAAAAAGCCAGCATCAATGTCTCATATCAGAGACAAGTATGATTATGGGCACGACAAGGATAATTTGTAAAATCAGCTAAAAGCATTGATAAAATCGTACAAAATGAGTATAATAATAGTACGAAGAAAGGAAGTGGTCTTATGTCAATTACAGCAACGGAATTAAAAAACAATCTTGGAAAATATCTATTATTATCTGCTACAGAAGATGTATTTATTACTAAGAATGGAAAAATAGTAGCAAAACTGACAAATCCACATCAGGATAGAGTAGAGGTAGCAAAATCGCTGTTTGGAATATTGCCAAAGGATGCGGATATGGAAGCTGCAAAAGAAGAAAGGCTTGGAGCAAAATAAATGAGGATTCTTGCAGATACAAATGTAATAATAGATGCACTGACTTCAAGAGAACCATGGAACAAGAGTGCAGAGAAAATATTTCTTATGGCGGCAAACCAGACCATTGAAATGTATATTACAGCAAGTTCAGCCACAGATATTTATTATCTCATAAGAAAATATCTGCACAATACAGAAGCAGCAAAATCAATAATGGGAAAGCTTTTTTCATTGACCGGCATATTAGATGTAGGTGCAAATGATTGTATTGATGCTCTCGCTTCTTCAATAAATGATTATGAGGATGCAGTGGTTGAAAAGGTAGCTCATAGAAATGATATGGATTATATCGTTACAAGAAATATAAAGGATTATCAGGCAGGAGATACAAAAATAATTTTGCCGGATGATTTTGTAAAACTTGTAGAAGAAGAGTAATTTTTATCATTATTTGGAATAATTTTTTTGTGCTGTCTATAATATAGTAACCCCATAAGGTGGAGGCCCTTTGCCTCTATGGTCACGCCCTGCTTTTGTTTTATTATGATAATGTATTAGTTGGATAAATTTCACAAAAGAAATCATTGGAGTAACAAAAAATCGTCAGATTAGATAAAACTTTATTTTTTGAAAAAAAGATATTGCTTTTTGAAGGAAAAAGAGGTATCTTAGTTTCAGAAATAATGTGAGACACGAACGAGGGCGTTCCAATGGGATTGGAATGCCCTCATTTCATTTACAGGGCAAATTTCCGTAGAATGAACACATTATCAAATATAGTTCACATCAAGGGGATTTGATTGTGACAAAAAGAAAGGATGTTTAGAAAATGAGTGAGTACTACAACGTAGCAGACATTTTTGGAGAAAACGTATTTAACGATGCAGTAATGCAGGCACGTCTTCCAAAGAAAGTCTACAAGAAACTTCACGAAGTTATGGATGAGGGAAAAGAACTTGACCTCGAAACAGCCGATGTCATCGCACATGAGATGAAGGAATGGGCAATTGAAAAAGGCGCTACACATTATACACATTGGTTCCAGCCACTGACCGGTGTAACCGCTGAGAAACATGATTCCTTTATTACAGCTCCAATGCCAAACGGCAAAGTCCTGATGAGCTTTTCCGGCAAAGAGTTAATTAAAGGTGAGCCGGATGCATCATCATTCCCATCCGGAGGACTTCGTGCAACATTTGAAGCAAGAGGATATACAGCATGGGATTGTACATCACCTGCATTTGTACGTCAGGACGCAGCAGGAGCAACACTTTGCATTCCTACAGCATTCTGCTCATACACAGGAGAGGCACTGGATCAGAAAACACCACTGCTTCGTTCCATGGAAGCAATCAATGACCAGTCACTTCGTCTTTTAAGATTATTCGGAAACACAACATCCAAGAAAGTCACACCATCTGTTGGACCGGAGCAGGAATACTTCATCGTTGACAGAGAGAAATATCTGCAGCGTAAAGATCTGATCTTCACAGGACGTACCTTATTCGGAGCGATGCCTCCAAAGGGACAGGAGATGGATGATCATTACTTCGGAGCGATCAGAGAGAGAATCGCAGCCTACATGAACGATGTCAATAAAGAACTCTGGAAGCTCGGCGTAACAGCAAAAACACAGCATAACGAAGTAGCTCCTGCACAGCATGAGCTGGCTCCAATTTATGCAGAGTGTAACGTAGCAGTTGATAATAACCAGTTAATGATGGAAACATTAAAGAAAGTTGCCGGACGTCATGGTTTACAGTGTCTGCTTCATGAGAAACCATTTGCAGGTGTAAACGGATCTGGTAAACACAACAACTGGTCTATCACAACAGACGATGGAATCAACTTATTAGAGCCAGGTGCAACACCTCATGAGAATGTACAGTTCTTATTAGTTCTGACATGTATCTTAAAAGCTGTTGATGAGCATGCAGATCTTCTTCGTGCATCCGCAGCTGATGTCGGAAACGACCACAGATTAGGAGCAAACGAGGCACCACCAGCAATCCTTTCTGTATACCTTGGAGAACAGTTACAGGATGTAATTTCACAGTTGGTAAGCACAGGTGCTGCAACACACAGCTTATCAGGTGAGAAATTAGAGACAGGTGTTAAGACATTACCTGACTTCATGAAAGATGCTACAGACCGTAACCGTACATCACCATTTGCATTTACAGGTAACAAATTCGAGTTCCGTATGGTTGGTTCACAGGATTCTGTTGCACAGCCAAACATTGTACTGAATACGATCGTTGCAGAAGCATTCTCAGATGCATGTGATATCTTAGAGAAATCAGATGACTTCGAACTTGCAGTACACGATCTGATCAAGAAATACGCTACAGAGCATCAGAGAATTATCTTCAACGGAAATGGATATTCAGATGAGTGGGTAGAAGAAGCTGCAAAACGTGGACTTCCAAACATCAAATCCATGGTAGATGCAATTCCTGCATATGTAGCACCGCAGAACGTAGCAGCATTTGAAAAATTCAATGTATTCACAAAGACAGAGTTAGAGTCACGTGTTGAGATTGAGTATGAGACATACGCAAAAACAATCAACATCGAGGCAAAGACAATGATCGATGTTGCTGGAAAACAGATCATCCCTTCTGTGATCGGATACACAACAGAACTTGCAACTTCTCTTACAGCTGTACAGACAGCATGTGCAGAGGCAGATACATCCGCACAGAAAGAACTCCTGGTACAGACATCTGCATTATTAGCAGAGACAAAAGCCGCACTTGCAAAACTGGAAGAAGTTACAGAAGCAGGCGGAGCCATGGAAGAGGGAAGAGAACAGGCTGCTTACTACAGAGATACTGTAAAGGTTGCAATGGACGCATTAAGAGCTCCGGTTGATAAATTGGAGATGATCGTTGACAAAGATATGTGGCCAATGCCATCTTATGGAGATTTAATCTTCGAAGTATAATCCAAATTAATATTTAAACATCACTTTCAAAAAGAATGCGATGCATTTTCGAACCACAAAGCTGTGGAATAAGGGAAATGTGTCGCATTTTTTATTTTAGAAGATAGGTTAGGAGGACATAGTTATGACACAAGAAGCGATTATGAGCATAATTGATGAGCATATGTTCGGGATATGGTTCCTGATCGGTGCTGCACTCGTATTCTGGATGCAGGCAGGATTTGCAATGGTTGAAACTGGTTTTACCAGAGCAAAGAATGCCGGAAATATTTTGATGAAAAACCTGATGGACTTTTGTATTGGTACTGTGGTATTCATTTTGATCGGTTTTTCATTCCTGTTAGGAGAAGATTTCCTTGGATTTATCGGAAAACCTGGATTTGATATCTTTACATCCTATTCAAATTTCGATTTTTCAAGTTTTGTATTTAACCTTGTATTCTGTGCAACCACAGCAACGATCGTATCCGGCGCTATGGCTGAGAGAACAAAATTCTTATCTTATTGTATTTATTCCGGAGTGATCTCTGCATTGATCTACCCGATTGAGGCACACTGGATCTGGGGCGGCGGCTGGTTAGCACAGCTTGGATTCCATGATTTCGCTGGTTCCTGTGCAATTCATATGGTAGGTGGTATTTCCGCTTTGATCGGAGCCGCTCTTCTTGGACCGCGTATTGGTAAATTTAGCAAAGACAAATCAGGAAAGATCGTAAAAGTAAATGCTTTCCCTGGACATAACCTGCCACTTGGATGTCTTGGATGTTTCATCCTCTGGTTCGGATGGTATGGATTTAACGGTGCAGCAGCTACATCCAATGCACAGCTTGGATCAATTTTCCTTGTAACAACCGTGGCTCCTGCAGTTGCAACTGTAGTATGTATGGTATTCACATGGGTAAAATATGGAAAACCAGATGTATCCATGTGTCTGAATGCATCACTTGCAGGTCTTGTTGGTATTACAGCTCCATGTGATGTAACGGATTGTTTCGGTGCAATCTGCATCGGTACAGTATCCGGACTGCTCGTATGCTTCGGTGTATGGCTTTTGGATAACGTATTGAGAGTTGATGACCCGGTTGGTGCCGTAGCAGTTCATTGCTTAAACGGTATCTGGGGAACAATTGCAGTTGGTTTATTTGCAACAAATTCTGCACCTGGATATTCTATCGCAGATGCAAACGGAAACGAGCTTGTCGGACTTTTCTATGGCGGAGGATTTAAATTACTCGGACTTCAGTGCCTTGGTGTGATTACCGTAGGTGCATGGGCTGCTGTTACGATTACCATTACATTCCTGGTAATTAAGGCAACTATCGGACTTCGTGTATCCGAGGAAGAAGAAATTGTTGGTCTGGATTCTATGGAGCATGGTCTTCCATCTGCATACGCAGGCTTCTCCATTATGGATGTTTCCAACACAATGACAATGGATGTAAACGAGAACACAGATCTTGGTACAGCAGATTATGAGAGTGCTTCTGAGGTACAGAAGAATGCAGCTGTCAAAGTGGTCAGCGTCCCACATGATGCTACAGGAATCTATAAAGTAGTTATTATTTCAAGACTGTCAAGATACGATCACTTAAAGAAAGCAATGAACGATATCGGTGTAACCGGTATGACCGTAACACAGGTTATGGGTTGTGGTATCCAGAAAGGTGCTGGCGAGAAATATCGTGGTGCTGAGTTGGATGCAACCTTATTACCAAAAGTAAAAGTCGAAGTTGTAGTAAGCAAGATCCCGGTAGAAACCGTGATCGAAGCAGCAAAGAAAACTCTTTATACAGGCCATATTGGAGATGGCAAGATCTTCGTATACGATGTAGCAAAAGTCGTAAAAGTTCGTACTGGCGAAGAAGACGTTGCAGCATTGCAGGACGTTGAATAACATAGCACTAATCTAGTGGTTAGATTAGTGAATCTAATCCCCTTAGTTATATACATCAACAAAACAACAAAAACCCCGAAGCTTTTGGCTTCGGGGTTTTTGCTGTTTTCGTATTGTTTAATTGCCATTGTCAGATGGATTATTTCTGTTTCCACTCTGATCGGAAGAAGTACCCGTACTTCCGTTGTCGCCGGAAGTTCCGGTTGACGTTGTTGAAGTACTGTTACTTGTCGTTGTTGAGGTACTGGTGGAATCACTGCCTGTACCGGAATTGGTCGAAGCAGGATCTGTCTGTACCGGATCGGTAGTAGTTGTTCCGGTATTGGAAGCATTATGGACGTCGCAGGTGCGGTTTAAGAAATCTTCACTTGCCTGGAAGTCATTTTCTTCTGTTCCCGGAGTTCCTCCGATAATAAATACTTTTTGTTCTACCAGATCAGCCGGGCAGAAAGCATTGGCGATCAGACCGGTTGAGTTATCAATATTTAATAATGTATGGTGGTCACACTGTGTAGTCGGAACGGTATCTTTTGCAAAATACTCCGTATATACTGTGGAGCCACGCTGGTCGTTGTCACAGACACCTTCGAGTGGAAGAAGTCCGGATTCTTTACATACGGATGCGGTTGATATCGTGGATGGCATCGTGAAATCTTTTGGCTCAAGACCTTCGTGAAGTCTTGTCATAATGGATTTCCAGATAACCTTCGGATAGTTTGTTGAACCGTTTTCCATAGCGTTATCATCATATCCACCCCAGATCGCACATGTGTAATATGGAGTGTATGCGGCAAATACGGTGTCACGGTTACCGGTTGTTGTACCTGTTTTACCGGCCTGTCCCATATTCATGCCAAAATAAGCACTTTTACCGGTACCAGATGTCAGAACATCTTTCATGGCATCGGTTAAAAGCCATGCGGTATCATCACTTAAAACCTCGTGCTGTTCCTGATTCTCAGTACGGTCAAGAAGCAGATTGCCATCGTGATCGTAAATCGTAGTATAGAAGATTGGCTCGTTATAATCACCGGAATTGGCAATTGTTGCATATGCTGCAGTCAGCTCCAGATTGGTAACACCGTTGGTCAGACCACCAAGTGCAAGTGCAAGGTTTTTGTCCTGATCGACCAGTGTAGTAAATCCAAAACTCTGTGCATACTGGTAACCAAGGTCAACACCGATTCTCTGTAATGCTTTTACCGTTACGACGTTCATGGAATTGGTGATCGCAGTACGGTAATTGGTGAATCCGCGGTAGCGGAAATCATAGTTATTGAAGGTTTTGCTTCCTACGGTAAAAGGCGCATCGTCTTCAACAGAAGCCAGAGTACGTCCGCCCGCATCCAGAGCCGGTGCATAGCATCCGATGATCTTGAAGCAGGAACCAGGCTGACGGGTTGTGTCTGTTGCACGGTTCCACGTACGGTTTCCAACCTTATCGCCACGTCCGCCGACAAGAGCGAGCACTTTTCCGGAATACTGATCCATGATCGTTGCTGCAACCTGAGGCTGCAGAGTAATATGAATGGATTCGGTTCCGTCTACGATGGTATCGCCTTCCCCAAGAACATCCTGCTCATATTGGGAGATTGCGGCATAACACTCATCCTCAGAACTGTAATCAATGGAAAACTCCTGATTGCCAGTCTTTTCCTTATAATAGGAAAGCATCGTCTGATTTGTATAGGTCTTATAGGTACCATCCGCCAGTTTTACCTGGAAAGAAAGACTGAAGGAGTATTTCGGGTTTCCACTGTAATTGTCTGCATTGTTGACCTCTTCATCAGCAATTTGCTGGATGTTCAGATCCTGAGTGGAGTTGATGGTCAGACCGCCCTGGTAGATTGCTTTGTAGGCTTCGGTTTCCGAATATCCCTTGATGTTGACGAGGTCGTCGATCACCTGCTCGATCAGAGCATCTACGAAATAAGAATTGACACTGTCATCGTTCACGGAGTTATATTCGGCGATTCTGGAATAAACATCGTCGGCCATTGCCTCGTTATACTCAGACTGTGTAATGTACTTCTGGTCGAGCATATCATCCAATACCTTTGTACGCCGTTTCGCATTGGCATCCGGGTGGGTGATCGGATTATATCCGGAAGGATTCTTGGTGATACCTGCGATCACGGCACACTCGGAAAGTGTCAGCTCGGATACGTCCTTGCCGAAATATTTCTGGGATGCAGCCTGAACACCAAGTGTATTAGCCCCAAGGTTGATGGAATTCAGATAATTCTCGAGAATCCAGTCTTTGTCCTGAACCTGTTCCTCCAGTTTGACAGCAAGATACTGTTCCTGGATCTTACGCTGAAGACGTTCGATAAAAGTAGTCTCGCTGGTCCACGTTGTCAGAACATTGTTCTTGATGAGCTGCTGGGTGATCGTACTGGCACCCTGATCAAAGTCGCCACCGGATAAAATGCCACTTACAGCAGCACGGCCGATTCCATAAAGGTCAATACCATTATGCTCATAGAACCGGGAATCTTCCACTGCAACAAATGCATGCTGAAGGTATTCCGGGATCTCGTCAATCGTCACATACTGACGATTGGAACCGGAACCGACAAGAGTGGCGGTTTCCGTTCCGTCGCTTGCGAGAACGGTTGTGGAAAAACCGGTAGGAGTAACGTCAATCTCGGAAATATCAGGGGCAGAATCAATAATGCCTTTCATAATACCGACACCGGCACATCCGCCGATTACCACGACTAGCAGGATACCGATCAAAACTGCCTTGCAGATAATGATGCCGAACTTCTTACGAATTTTCGTACTTTTAGCGTCAGCCTGTTTTTCCAGACGCTTTGTACTGTGTTTTCCGTAATTCATATAGGCCCTCCTTTGAGTTCGCTGTATTCTATTTTTATGTGCAAAGAAAACTGCAATCGCAGAATTCCTGATAAGCGGTGCTTGTATAAAAGTACGCTTAATCAATATTATAGCAAAAATTAACGGTATAATAAAGAAAAAATTGTATTGTGAATGATGAACATGATATACTATATGAGCATACATCCACACAGAAAATATCATGTCATGGATAAGTATCGGAAGAAAATGGTAATTTTATACAGGGAGAACACATAAATGGCAAAGAACAGCAGTGAAAAAACAAAACCAGCTCAGGAATCTTTACTGGAAGGCTATAAGATTGTATACAAAGGTGGCGAAGGAGAGATCGTGGAGAAGAAATCCAGATTTATTGCCACGGTTCGTCCTGTGGAAACGGAGGAAGAGGCAGTTGCTTTTATCAATGAAATGAAAAAGAAATACTGGGATGCAAGACATAACTGTTCTGCATTTGTACTTGGAGAACGTCAGGAGATCACCCGCTGCTCTGATGATGGGGAGCCGGCGCAGACAGCAGGACGTCCGATGCTTGATGTTCTGTTAAAGGAAGGAATCCATAATGCAGCAGTCGTCGTAACCAGATATTTTGGCGGTGTGCTGCTCGGTACAGGTGGACTTGTGAGAGCATATCAAAAAGCAACGCAGGAAGGTCTTGCAGCCAGTCAGATCATTGAAAAGAAGGCAGGCATTCTTTTAGAGGTCGGAACCGATTATAATGGAATTGGAAAATTACAGTATCTGTTCGGACAGGAGAATATTCACATTGTTGATTCTGAATATGGTGCGGATGTGACGATGCAGGTACTTGTTCCAATCGAAAAGAAGACCGATCTGGAGAAAAAAATTACAGAGCAGACAAGCGGGAATGCCCGTATTTCCTGGGGTGACGAGATAGAATTCGCAATTGTAGAAAAAAATGTGAAAATTTTTACAAAAAGTTGTTGACAGAAAGCAGGTGAGCATGTATACTAGCTATTGTTGAAGCGAACAACACAAACAACTAAGTAATGGCCCATCGCCAAATGGTAAGGCAACGGACTCTGACTCCGTCATTTCAAGGTTCGAATCCTTGTGGGCCAGCTCATCAAGCACTACTGAGTGATCAGTGGTGCTTTTACTTTATTAGAAATTACTTTGGCCTAAAAAGGAGGATATCATGGTCTACGAAATGAACGGGAATGTACGATACAGCGAGGTAGACGCAAAAGGACAGATGACATGGCTGGCTCTTTTGTCGTATTTTCAGGATTGCTCCGTGTTTCAGTCAGAACAGCTGGACATGGGTGTCCAATATCTGGCAGAACATCATATGGCATGGGTATTATCCTCCTGGCAGGTTCGTGTGGATGAGATGCCGTATCTTGCGGATGAAATTCACGTGCAGACATGGGCATATGATTTTAAGGGATTTTATGGATACCGCAATTTTGCATTGAACAATGCTGAGGGAAAACGCCTTGCATATGCCAATTCCATATGGGTGCTGGTAGACACGGAAAGCGGACGTCCACTGCGTGTGCCACAGGACATGGGGGATGCCTATGGGATGGAGGAGCCACTTGAACTTTCCGCCACAGAACGGAAGATCCGTGTTCCGGAAAACTATGAAGAAAAAGAACCGGTCCGTGTACAAAAGTATTTTATCGATACGAACTACCATATGAATAATGAAAAATATGTCATGATCGCACAGGAATTTGTACCGGAGCATTTTCAAATAGAAGAAATCCGTGTAGAATATAAAAAAGCAGCGGTTCTGGATGATGTTCTGTATCCGCGTGTGACGATCGAAGATCATGAAGTGGTGACGGTTCTTGCAGATGAGAACGGAAAGCCATATGCTGTCGTAAAATTTCTTGGAAGAAAAGAGGGATGAGATGAGATTAGGTGAATATCAGGAATTATATTATGTAAAAAAAGTAGATTTTGGTGTATATCTGGCAGAAGATCCGGACAGCGAGACACATGTACTGCTCCCGGCGAAACAGGTTCCAGAGGATGCAAAACAGGGAGAGCGGATCAGAATTTTCTTATATAAAGATTCAAAAGACCGGCTGATCGCAACAACAAATGAACCAAAACTTACACTTGGAAAGTTTGCTGTCCTCCGTGTAAAAGAGGTTGGTAAGATCGGGGCATTTTTAGACTGGGGACTGGAAAAGGATCTGTTCCTTCCATATAAAGAGATGACACAGAAAGTCGAGGCAGAAGATGAGATCCTGGTTACGCTTTATACTGATAAGAGTAACCGCCTGTGCGCAAGCATGAAGGGAATCTATGATCTGCTCCGCAAAGACTCTCCGTATCACAAGGATGACAAAGTAACGGGAAGAGTATATGAATTCAGTGATAATTTTGGAACCTTTGTAGCGGTGGATGATCAGTTTTCAGCAAGGATTCCAAATCATGAGGATCACAGTTTCTTGAGAATCGGAGATGTGATCGAGGCGAAAGTTGTCGGTGTAAAACCGGATGGAAAGCTTGATCTGACGCTCCGTGAAAAGGCATATATTCAGATGGACGCAGATGCGGAAAAGATATTAGAGATCTTAGATTCCTACGCGGGAGTACTTCCGTTTTCCGAGAAGGCAAGTCCTGAGGTTATCAAAAGAGAGACAGGATTAAGCAAAAATGCATTCAAACGTGCAGTCGGACATCTGTATAAAGAACATCTGGTCGATCTTACCGATGGAAAAATCCGAAAGATCTGAAACAGATAGAGGGTAGACAGACAAAATGACTTGTAATATAGTGTAGATATATACATGGATCAGGTTGATGATCGGTATGTTAATAACAGGAAAGAAGGAATTATCAAATGAAAAAAGTAATCAGCACTCCAAAAGCTCCGGCAGCAATCGGACCATATTCACAGGCGATTGAAGTAAACGGAATGGTATATACATCAGGAATCATTCCTGTAGTTCCGGAAACAGGTGAGATCCCGGAAGGTTCACAGGCACAGGCAAAACAGGCACTGACCAACCTTTCCAATCTGCTTGAAGCAGCAGGAACCAATATGGATAACGTTGTAAAGACAACTGTTTTCATTAAGGAAATGAATGATTTCGGAATCATCAATGAGGTGTATAAGACATTCTTCACATCCGACTTCCCATCAAGAAGCTGTGTAGAAGTTGCAAGGCTTCCAAAAGATGTTATGTTAGAGATCGAGGCAATTGCCATCAAATAAGACGTGATATCAAACAGGGCAGTTTCAAAAGTCAGACTTTTGAAACTGCCCTGTTTTCGTGTATAGAAAAGGGATTCTTTACTATACGTATGTATCAATATTGCTGCCAAGATATGGAGTTACAGAATTCTCCATCATTTTGACCATATTGTTTCCCATCTGCTCTGAGTTGTCGAGAGAGTCTGCAAGTAACTGCATGCTGACTGCTCCACTTAAGGTGTTTGTGGATGGGTTTGCCTGTACTGCACTGAGCGCACTATCAATTCCATAGAAATCCATAAAAATCCCACCTTTCTAGTATCTTTTTCCTATTACAGTGTAGCATGGTGGACATAGAAAGTAAAGAGATACATTCACAGAAAAATTGTGCAAATAAGCGGATATTCCAAAATTTTACATAAAACTGCCGAACTTATGTAAAAAAATGCCAAAAAAAGTACGAAAACTGACGAAAAATTAAGGAGATCGGGTTGACACAAAGTTGTGCCTTTGTTATAATAGCACCGTAACATTTGTAATAAATTCGTAATAAATGTTATATGGGGAAATTTGGAGGCATCATTTTTATGAGAAAAAACGTAACAAGAGTAACAGCATGTGTACTGACCGGTATGATTACCATCGGTACAGGAACTATGGCAGTGCAGGCAGCACCGACAGCAGGTGTTACAAGTTATACGTCTAATATTATGACATCATCCGCACTTCCAACAGCAGGTGTTTCGCTTGCACTTTCACAGTGCATGAAGCAGAGTGAAGAAAGCGCAGTGCTTGCTGCAGCACAGCCGGCAGTTGAAGAGAATCAGGCTCCGGTCGTTGCAAGTGAGTATGCAGATATCGCAGTTGCACAGGTTGATAATTATGTCAATGTCCGTTCCGGAGCATCTGAGGACAGCGATGTTGTTGGTAAGCTTTATGACAATTCCGCAGCTACTGTTGAAGGAGAAGAGAATGGATGGTATAAGATCTCTTCCGGTAACGTAGAAGGCTATGTTAAGACAGAATTTGTAGTAGTTGGAGACGAGGCTCTTGCCAAGAGTGTTGGAAAGAGAGTTGCAACTGTAAATACAGAGACATTGAAAGTCCGTACTGAGGCTTCAACAGACAGTCAGGTACTTGGACTGGTTCCGGATCAGGAAGAACTCACTGTTATTGATGAGTCAAATGATGGATGGGTAGCAGTATCCATTGAAGAAGGAACCGGATATGTATCCAGTGATTATGTAAACTTATCGACAGAATATACATATGCTGAATCCAAAGAAGAAGAGGAAGCCCGTCTTGCAAAAGAAGAAGCAGAGAGACAGGCAGCGGCAGAAGCAGCTGCAGCAGCACAGGCAGCTCAGGCAGCGGCAGCTAAGAAGAACAGTACCAAATCTTCTACATCCACATCGTCAAGTTCTGCATCATCAAGTGCAGCAGCTGAAAGCAGTAGTGCATCAAGCTCACAGAGTTATAGTGCACCAAGCGGAAGCAATGGACAGGCAGTTGCCAACTATGCAGGACAGTTTGTTGGTAATCCATATGTATATGGTGGAACAAGCTTAACAAACGGAGCTGACTGCTCAGGATTTGTAATGGCTGTATACGCACAGTTCGGAATCAGTTTACCACATAGCTCAAGCGCAATGAGAAGCTGTGGATACGAAGTAAGTGTATCAGACATGCAGCCAGGTGACATTGTATGCTACAGTGGACATGTTGCAATTTACGTAGGCAATAACACAATCGTACATGCTGCAACAAGTTCAACAGGTATCAAATATACATCACCTGCAAACTACAACCCGATTATTTCAGTTCGCCGTATTTTCTAGTGAGAATCTGAGAACAGGTTAATATTGTATAGAATCAGCGAAGATGCCGCAGACCATATGGTCTGCGGTTTTTTTTTTACAAAAATGAAAAACGATATTGTCGGAATTGTGTGTCTAATGCAACTTGAAATTCATTTCCTGCAAAATAACAACAAAATCGACAGCAGCCATTCTATACAGTTTGCACAAAATATCAGGAATCGACAAAAGGAAATGACAAGTTACCTACATTACAGTGGACAAGAGTGTGGAAAAGTTATCCACATTGTATGCCTTAAAAATGCCACAAAAATGAGTTATACACTAAGTTATACACTTTATCCACAAAAAAGTGGGTAATTTTCAAGTTGATAGAGTGAAATAAAAAGAACGATTGTTTTGTTCAGATATCATAAAGTTGATAAGGTTGATAGAAAAATCAAATTTGTAATTGACATTTCAAATGTACAAAAACAAAAAATAGTAAACCGAATTGTAATAAAATGTCACAAATTGTTTTAAATTGACACACAAAACAAGAAGTTGAAAAATAGCTTTTTTTTTGCTATAATGTTGCGTGTTTGGTTAATATAGAAATTAGAATATATTTTGAAATAATTCAGAGACTAAGTGTGAATAATATGATTAAAAAGATAGATATTGCTGGAATTCAAGTGGATAATTACACCGTGCGCGAATCGATCATGCTGGTAGAGAAAAACATAAGCAGACAGATTTTTACAACACTTGAAGAAGTGAACATGCAGATGCTTCTTCTTGCAGAAACGGATGAGCGCATGAGAGAATCCTTAGAGAAACTGGATTACTCTGTAATTGCAGAGACCGGAATATTAAATGCAGTTGGTGAGAATTCTATTCAGCGAAAAAAAGAAATTGAGGATCATGACTTTTACTTTGAGCTGCTGAAGCGGCTTGAACGAAACCATAAATCAATCTTTCTTCTTGGAAAGTCAAGAGAAGAATTGGAGCAGGCACTTCAGACGATCGAAGAGGATTTTCCGAAATGCAGATTTGTGGGAGCGGAAGCGATGGATGAGTGTGTTGGTGCAACAGATGCGATCGTTAATGAGATCAATGCCGCCACGCCGGATGTCGTGATCTCAATCCTGCCCACACCGGAACAGGAATATTTCCTTCTGGACAATCGCAATAAATTAAGTACGACACTCTGGTATGGAATGGGAAGCGAGAAGATCGCAAGAAAGAAACATGGATTTATCCATTTTATCCGGAATATGATCTCTCTTCGTAAGCTGGAACATACGATAACCAGCTATGAGGAAAAGGAAACAGGAAATGAGTAACAAAAAGAAACAAATAGCAGTTGAATATATATCGGTTATAATCGGAACGGCACTGATGGCGTTTGCGTGTCAGTGCATTTACGATCCGATTGGACTGGTCATCGGAGGATTTACCGGTTTATCCATTATTATTAAAAGCGTATCCTCTATGTTCATAGAAGGCGGAATTCCGCTCTGGATCACAAACCTTATATTGAATGCCCCGGTTTTTATTATCGGATATCTCCGTCTTGGAAAAAAGTTTATCGGCCGAACTCTGTTTGGTACAGTGATGCTTTCCGTATGGCTGTATATCATTCCTTCTGTTGATCTGACGCAGGGGGATTATACACTTGCAGCTATTTTTGGAGGTGTACTTGAGGGGGCAGGTATGGGACTGGTACTCAGATCCAAGGCAACGACGGGTGGAACCGATATGGTTGCCACACTGATCCAGTCTTATGTCAGACATTGTTCGATCGTTCGTATCATGCAGATCCTGGACGGTTCGATCGTTCTGATCGGAATGTATGTGTTTGGTTTAAGGCCGGCACTGTATGCGATCGCTGCGGTATTCTGCATGGCAAAAGTATCCGATGCGATCATGGAGGGATTTAAGTACTCCAAAGCGGCATACATTATTACAGACCGGCATGATGAAGTGGCTAAGGCGATTCTTGAGGATCTTGACAGAGGTGTTACCGGGCTTAAGGCAAGGGGTATGTACACACAGAACGAAAAGTGCGTACTCTATTGTGTAGTATCACAGAAGGAGATTGTCGCATTAAAAGAGCTTGTTGTGGAAATTGACCCAAAAGCATTTGTTATCGTTTCCGATGTTCGTGAGGTTTTAGGCGAAGGATTTTTAGAATATGCGGAAGAATAAAGGAAAGAATTGTCACTTTGGTAAGTTTTACTAGTGAAAATTTACCAAGTATTTTTAAGAAAAAAAGAGGAATTGCATAAAAAATGCACATTACCTCTTTCTTTTTTTGTATTTATGCTATAAAATAAGAATTGGTATTTATGCAAATCGCAAATAAATTTGAGAAGGAGCGTAAACTATGATTTCCAATCAGATACTTCAGAATACAATCGACGGGCTCAAAGGGATTACCCGTACGGATCTTTGCGTGATTGACGTGGAAGGCAAGATCCTTGCGGCAACTTTTCCGGATGCAGAACAGTTTGTAGCGCCTGCACAGGCATTTGTCGGTTCTCCCGCAGATTCACAGGTGGTGGGAGGCTGTCAGTTTTTTAAGGTTTTTGATGATCATCAGTTGGAGTACATCCTTCTCGCTTATGGGGACAGCGACGATGTGTATATGATTGGGAAGATCGCAAGCTTCCAGATCCAGAACCTTCTGGTCGCATATAAAGAGCGCTTTGACAAAGATAACTTTATCAAGAATCTTCTTCTGGACAATCTTCTTCTTGTGGATATCTACAACCGTGCCAAGAAGCTTCATATTGAGACCGAAGTGCGCAGAGTGGTATTTATCGTAGAGACGAACCGTGAGAAGGACGGAAATGAACTCGAGAAGATCCGGGGACTGTTTGGCGGCAAATCCAAAGATTTTGTCACAGCAGTGGATGAGAAGAATATCATCGTGGTCAAAGAACTTGCAGATAATGAAACCTATGACGATCTGAATAAGACTGCAGACGTTATTATTAATTTATTTAAGTCAGACTCAGACTGCAATATTCATATTGCATACGGAACCATCGTACATGAGATCAAAGAAGTTTCACGTTCCTACAAAGAAGCGCGTATGGCACTGGATGTAGGCAAGATCTTCTTTGAAGAGAAAGACGTGATCGCATATTCACAGCTTGGAATTGGACGACTGATCTACCAGCTTCCGATCCCGCTTTGCAAGATGTTTATCAAAGAGATCTTTGATGGCAGATCGCCGGATGATTTTGATGAGGAACTTCTTACTACGATCAATAAATTCTTTGAGAACAGCCTGAATGTTTCCGAGACATCCAGACAGCTGTACATCCACAGAAATACACTTGTATACCGTCTGGACAAGCTTCAGAAGAGCACCGGACTGGATCTTCGCGTGTTTGAAGATGCGATCACATTTAAGATCGCACTTATGGTAGTAAAATATATGAAATATATGGAGTCATTGGATTATTAATAAGTAAGGAGATAGCAATGATTAAACTTGAACATGTCAGCAAGGCATACCAGGCTGGAGTGCCGGCGCTGAATGATGTGAACCTTGAGATAGAAGAAGGTGAATTCGTGTTCGTTGTCGGCGACAGCGGATCAGGTAAATCAACACTGATCAAGCTTCTTTTGAAGGAACTGGAGCCGACAGAAGGAACCATAACCATTAATAATAAAGATCTTAAGAAGATCAGACGTAAGCAAATCCCGAAATTCCGCCGTAACATTGGTGTTGTATTTCAGGATTTCCGCTTGTTAAAAGACAGAAATGTCTACGATAATGTTGCATTTGCACAGAAGGTTGTCGGAGAGACAAATGCGCATATCAAAAAGCGTGTACCGCAAATGCTCTCCATGGTAGGCCTTGCCGCCAAATACCGTTCTTTTCCGAAACAGCTATCCGGTGGTGAGCAGCAGCGTGTGGCGATCGCCCGTGCGCTTGTCAATGAGCCGAAGATCCTGATGGCAGATGAGCCGACTGGTAACCTCGATAACAATAATGCCTGGGAGATCATGAAGCTTCTTGAGGAGATCAACGAGAAGGGCACGACAGTTGTTGTCGTAACACATAACCTTGAGATTGTAAAAGTCATGAAAAAACGTGTGATCACAATTAAAAAAGGCGTCGTAGTAAGTGACAGTAAGGATGGTGATTACAGTGAGAATTAATACCTTATTTTATTCCTTCAAACAGGGAATTAAGAACATCTGGAGAAATAAAATGTTTTCTCTTGCATCCATCGCAACGATGGCAGCCTGCATTTTCATGTTCGGCCTTTTTTACATCCTCGTTTCAAACTTTACTTCGATGGTAAAAGATGCAGAGGAAGGCGTAGCAGTAACCGTATTTTTTGATGAAGGAATTTCCGATGAGCAGATCCAGCAGATCGGGGATCAGATCCGAAGCCGTGCGGAAGTTGCAAAATGTGATTATCTGTCAGCGGATGAAGCATGGGAGAATTTTAAGAAAGTATATTTTGAAGGACATGAGGATCTTGCTGAAGGGTTTGCACAGGACAATCCACTTGCCAATTCTGCAAGTTATCAGATTTATCTGAATGACGTCTCCATGCAGGAATCACTTGTTACATATCTGCAGTCACTGGACGGGGTGCGCGAGGTAAACCAGTCTGAAGCGGTGGCAAATACATTGACAGATTTTAATAAACTGATCGGGTATGTATCAGCCGGAATCATTCTGATCCTGTTAGGTGTTGCAGTATTTTTGATCAGCAATACGGTTACCGTGGGTATTTCCGTAAGACGTGAGGAGATTGCGATTATGAAACTGATCGGAGCGACCGATTTTCTGGTGCGTGCTCCGTTTATTGTAGAAGGTATCGTGATCGGTCTTGTGGGGGCGGCTATTCCGCTTGCACTTTTGTATTTTATGTATGACCGTATTATCATATATATCAGTCAGAAGTTCAGTTTTATCGGATCTATGATGAGCTTTATTTCGACCAAAACAGTATTCCATACGCTGATTCCGGTTGCGCTTCTTCTTGGAGTCGGAATTGGTTTCTTTGGAAGTATGATAACGATTCGTAAACATTTAAAGGTTTAATGTATGAACAAAATGAAATATATCCGCAGGATCCTGTCGGTAATGCTTGTATCGGTGCTTACGGGAACGATGGTTTTTTCCGTTTATGGAGAATCGTTGTCCGAAGCAAAAGATAAGAAAGCAAAACTGGAACAGTCTTTGACACAGGCGGAAGCGCTGATCGATGAACTGAGTTCGTCACAGGATGCTGCAGAAGACAAGATCACGGAGCTGAATAAACAGCTTTCCGATATTTCAAACCAGATTACAACACTGCAGAATCAGCTGGCAGACAAAAACCAGCAGATTCTGGTCTCTCAGGACGCAGTAAATGCAGCAAGAGAGACGGTGAATGCCCAGTATGCAGAGATGAAAAAGCGGATTCAGTTCATGTATGAGAATGGTCAGACTACGGTGCTGGAGATGATGCTGACATCGGGAAGTCTGGCCGATTTTGTTAATATGGCCGAATATTTTTCCAGGGTCACAGCATATGACAGGGACAAGCTGACAGAGTATGAGAGTTCTGTTGCAGAGCTTTCCAATGCGGAGGAAACACTGCAGAAAGAATACGAAGAACTTCAGGCTATGAAAGAAGAGGTTGAGCAGGATCAGGAGGCAGTTGCGTCCATGCTTTCACGAAAAGAAAGCGAACTTGCGTCAATCTCAGGTAATCTGGATGAGGCAGAACAGCTGGCGCAATCCTATGAAGCTGAGGTACAGGCCCAGAATGAAGTACTTGCGGCCATTCAGGCGGCAGAAGCAGAGCGCCTGGCTCAGGAAGCTGCCGAAGCGGCAGCGCGCAAGGAAGAGGAAGAAAAGCAGGCACAGCAGACCGCAGATGCCGGGAATGCTTCCAGTGGAAACACAACAACGAATACTTCCGGCAGCGGCAATAACAGTTCTTCCTCGGATGGAAATAATAATGCTTCTTCCGGCAATACTTCGGGCGGAAGCGGTTCCGGCTCGACATCGGGAAGCGGAAGCTCTTCTACGGCGCCGACCGGTGCATTTGTATGGCCGGTTCCGGCATCCAGAGTGATCAGCAGCGATTATGGATATCGTGAAGTACCAATTGCTGGTGCAGGTGCGAACCACAATGGAATCGATATAGCTGCACCATATGGAAGCAGTGTTCTTGCGGCAGCAGACGGAAAGGTGATTACATCAAGACTTTCCACAACCGCAGGAAATATGATCATCATTGATCATGGGGGCGGAGTGTATTCCGTATATATGCACAACTCGGCAAGACTGGTATCGGTCGGAGACCGTGTGACCGCAGGACAGACCATTGCCCAGGTAGGGAGCACCGGACTTTCCACCGGAAATCATCTGCATTTTGGCGTCAGCGTGAATGGCGTCTATGTGAATCCGTGGAATTATCTAAGATAAATAAAGTTGAAATCATTGGCAGACTATGTTATATTAAATATAAAGAAAGGCATCTGTTACCAGCAGATGCCTCAAAGGAACCCCACTCCAAAGATGGAGTTTCCCAAGCGAGCTTATTTCTCTTTTATAGAGACGCCCGTCCTGTTGCGAACAGGGCGGGCAATTTTTTACTTACGCTTATTTCTCTTATCGAGAAAGGTAAGCAATGCAATGAGCAAACCGCAGGAAGAAATCAGCAAACCGATTATTCTGAAACAGCAGCTAACAAAGAGCTGACAGGGTTATACCTTGCAGTAGCATGTGCTGCTGTTTTTCTATGCTCTAAATTCTTCCTTATTTTCGTACAACGGAACATAATCGGCACTGCTTTGTGTAATTGGTTTACCACAACATAGAAGGAAAGCCGCCTTTTGTTATCCTAAATTTATAGAAAAACCCCACACTTTTGTGGTAAAATGCAATTAACATTGTAACAATCTGGAAGACAGGAAGGAAATAGCAGAATGAATGACATGGAACAGGATAATCAGATAACAGAACAGAACCTGCAGTCGGACTTATATGGTGATGCAGGAAAAAAGAAAAGAAAGAAACCGGGATTTGCCGCAGGCGTGGTTGTGGGAATTGCAGCCGCAGCTGTTATTCTGGTCGGCGGAACATTTGGAATCTGTAAGGCAGGAAATTACCAGATGGTCATCGGAAGCAAAGGTGCTTCCAAGGTAAAAAACACGAAACTGCTGGATCAGGATACCGTTGATAAGGTTGATGAACTGACCAATTATATGGATCTTTATTATTATGAAGACTATGATGTGCAGGATGTACAGGATGGATTGCTGGAAGGTGTGGTATCCGGCCTTGGCGATAAATATTCTGCATATTATACGGCAGAGGAATATAAGGAGCAGCAGCTGAGCACATCAGGAACTTATTATGGAATCGGAGCAGCACTTGCCCAGGACAAAGACACGATGCAGGTCACCATCACCAAGATCTATGAGGGAACACCTTCCGAAGAGGCAGGACTGAAAAAAGATGATGTCATTGTATCTGCGGATGGAACGGATGCAACCAGCATGGAACTTACCGATTTTGTAAAACTGATCCGTGGTGAGGAAGGAACAACGGTCCACCTTGAAATCTACCGCCCGTCAACCGAAGAAACACTGGAACTTGATGTAGAACGTAAAAATGTAGAGCTTCCGAGCGTTTCCAGCCAGATGCTTGAGAACAATATCGGATATATCCAGATTTCAGAATTCCAGAGCAAAACAGCAGAGCAGTTTGAGAGTGCACTGTCATCCCTTAAGGATCAGGGGGCTCAGTCACTGATCGTTGATGTTCGTGGCAATGGAGGAGGACTGGTAGATTCTGTTGTGGCAATCCTTGATGATATCCTGCCGGAAGGAACCGTTGTATACACCGAAGATAAATATGGGAATCGCCAGGATTATACTTCAAGCGGAGATACATATCTTGACATGCCGATCGCAGTACTTGTAGACCAGAACAGTGCAAGTGCATCGGAGATTTTTGCAGGAGCAATCAAAGACTATAACTATGGTACACTGATCGGAACAAAGACCTTTGGAAAAGGAATCGTCCAGACGGTATTTTCACTGCCGGAAGGCGATGCGATCAAGATTACAACGGCCAAATATTTTACACCGGACGGCAATTATATTCATGGAGTCGGAATTGAACCGGATATTGAACTGGAATATCAGTTTATGGGCGGCGAGAATGATGAATACTCGGTAGATCTTGATAATCAGATCCAGAAAGCCATCGAAGTTCTTTCTAAACAGTAAGAAATATTTTGCATAATGAGAATAAAGGGAGGAACATGAGCATGAAATGGCTGTTTCGTATTGTTTCCACGGCAGCTGTGATCCTCTGGATGTGCCTGGTCTTTGGATTTTCCGGGCAGAAAGCAGAGCAGTCCACCGGGCTTAGCACACGTGTCAGCATAGACATCGTAGAGACGGTCAATGAGATCGGACATCAGAACTGGTCAGAGGAGATCGTGACGGATTATGCAAAGAAAATTGAATATCCGGTCCGGAAATGCGCACATATGACAGAATATGCGATCCTGGCATTACTTGTATTTGGAATGCTGGGAAGCTATGGAATGCGTGTGTGCAGGCTGCGTTATCAGATCGCCGTAGTGTATGTGTTTGTGTATGCATCTACGGATGAATTCCACCAGCTGTTTGTCGCAGGACGAAGCGGTCAGTTCAGTGATGTGTGTATTGACACGATCGGAGCCGTGATCGCAATGCTTCTGTTATACGGACTGATACATCTGGTACAGAAGCGTAGAACAAAAGCTTAATCAGAAATGAGCAAAACCTTAAAATTATGTGTAAGCCGATAACGTGCTTTGCCACATAATAAAAATATGATATGATAATATCGATGACAAAAATCAGACGATTGTGATAAGAAAGAGGTGATTCTGTGGTTGAATTAGATAATTTCAAGAGCGTGCTTGGCACTTACAAAGCTCCGCTGCAGGAAGTGAGGGATTCACTTTGACCTGGCTGGCAAAGAGCAGAAGATCCAGGAGCTAGAACGCGAGATGGAGGCAGCGGATTTCTGGAATGATCCGGTTGTCTCACAAAATAAAATGAAAGAGCTGAAGAGCCTGAAAGACGATGTTTCGACTTATGCAGCACTTGCACAGCAATATGAAGATATTGAGACTATGATCGAGATGGGATATGAGGAGAATGATGAAGCCCTGATTCCTGAGATCCAGGAGATGCTGGATGAATTTATCCAGACATATGATGCGATCCGCATGAAAACACTTTTATCCGGAGAATATGACGGAGATAATGCAATCGTATCGCTCCATGCAGGTGCGGGCGGCACAGAGTCCTGTGACTGGGCACAGATGCTGTTCCGTATGTATTCCAAATGGGCTGACAAGAAAGGATTTTCCCTTGAAGTGCTGGATTCCCTTGACGGTGATGAGGCCGGGATCAAGTCCATCACTTTCCAGATCAACGGAGAGAATGCATATGGTTACATGAAGTCC
Organism: uncultured Lachnospiraceae bacterium; assembly: GCA_934364805.1. Taxonomy (GTDB): domain Bacteria; phylum Bacillota; class Clostridia; order Lachnospirales; family Lachnospiraceae; genus Roseburia. The sequence goes on along the minus strand of CAKRMH010000003.1, from coordinate 70,788 downwards.
GAAAGGGGCGTGCATCGTCTGGTCCGTATATCACCGTTTAATGCGGCTGGAAAACGTCAGACATCCTTCGTATCCTGTGATGTTATGCCGGATATTAAAGAGGATCTTGATGTTGAGATCAACGATGACGATATCCGTGTGGATACGTACCGTTCAAGCGGTGCCGGCGGACAGCATATCAATAAAACATCATCGGCAATCCGTATCACCCATCTTCCGACAGGGATCGTGGTACAGTGTCAGAATGAACGTTCCCAGCATATGAATAAGGACAAAGCAATGCAGATGTTAAAAGCAAAGCTGTATCTTTTAAAACAGCAGGAGAATGCTGAAAAAGCAGCAGGAATCCGTGGTGAAGTAACAGAGATCGGCTGGGGCAACCAGATCCGTTCCTACGTGATGCAGCCATATACGATGGTCAAGGATCACAGAACCGGAGTGGAGTCCGGCAATGTGGATGCTGTCATGGATGGAGCAATCGATCCGTTTATTAACGGTTATCTGAAGTGGTTATCACTTGGATGTCCGAAGAATATGGGAGGGGACGATGAGTAAAAGTCAGATCATCTGGCTTGTCATTCTGTTTTTGATCCTTGAAATTGCATGCGCAGCATATGTCGCCTACCGTAAGATCCAGAGAAAGATCAGGAATTTTTCAAGAGAGATCTTTGGTACCGACGATCTGATCGAAGGGTGGAACCAGCAGGCCGATGAGCTTGCGGAGACACCGAAATCCGTATCCGGTATGACAAGGCTTATGGAACCGCAGATCGCACGGGATTTTCCGGATTTTTCATGGACACAGTTCAAAGGAAAAGCGGAAAACATGCTGATCTCGGCATTACAGGCAATTGCAGCTGGGGACATCTCACTTCTTACAGGCGCCTCCAGTGAATTGAAGGATCAGGTATCCGGGATGATAGCGGATAACAAAACAGCCGGAGTGAAGGAATTTTACAATAATATTCATATCCATCAGACCGAGATCGCAAATTATGTAAAAAAAGAAGGCAGATGTGTGATCACGATACAGAGTGCAGTTGAATTTTATCATTATATAGAACAAAATGGTGTCGTTACAGAAGGCAGCAAAGAGAGAAAAACACAGAGTAAATATGACATAGAGCTGGTGTATATTCAGGATGCGGCCATTGCAGACAAGGGAAATGCCATCGGCACGACCTGTCCGAACTGTGGTGCGCCGATCACCAATCTTGGAAGTATGGTATGTGAGTACTGTGGTTCCGCAGTGACACCGGTCAATATCCGGGTATGGTCGCTGGAGAGATTCTATGCAGTTGATTACCGTCATGCGTAACGGCAGATGATGAGCATATCGTCAGCAGAAGGCGGATATCATAAGATATACATAAAAACACAATGGTTTATACAGGAGGTAAGTGAAGTTATGGGAATTATCAGAGCAGTTGGCCAGGCAATCAGCGGTGGACTTGCAGATCAGTGGTTAGAGGTGATTGAACCGGATGACATGGGAGATCACACTGTCTTTACAAGTGGTGCACTGATCCGGAGAGGCCAGAATACAAAGGGAACCGTAAATACCGTATCAGACGGTTCTGTGATCCATGTATACGACAATCAGTTCATGATGCTGGTAGATGGGGGAAAAGTCGTAGATTATACGGCAGAGCCGGGATATTACAAAGTAGATAACTCTTCCCTTCCGTCTCTGCTGAACGGACAGCTGAAAGAGTCTGTCAAGGAAACATTTTCGCGTCTGAAGTTCGGTGGGGAAACACCGACTGCCCAGAAGGTATTCTTTATTAACCTTCAGGAGATCAAGGGAATCAAATTCGGAACAAGAAATCCGATCAACTATTTTGATAGTTTTTACAATGCAGAGCTGTTTTTACGTGCGCACGGAACTTATTCCATCAAGATTACGAACCCACTGCAGTTCTATGCAGAGGCAATTCCGAGAAATGCAGATAAAGTAGAAATTGAAGAGATCAATGAGCAGTATATGGCAGAGTTTCTGGAGGCATTGCAGTCTTCCATTAACCAGATGTCTGCAGACGGAACAAGAATTTCCTATGTCAGCGGAAAAGCAAGAGAACTTGGCAAATATATGGCAGATACACTCGATGCTGACTGGACCCAGATGCGTGGTATGGAGATCCAGGCAGTAGGTATCGCAAGTGTATCTTACGATGAGGAATCACAGAAACTCATCAATATGCGTAACGAAGGTGCAATGCTTGGAAGTGATCCAAGTGTGCTTCGTGGTATGGCTGTTAAAAACATCACAGAAGGTGTACGCGATGCAGGTTCCAATGCCGGCGGAGCAATGGCTGGCTTTATGGGAGTCGGAATGGGTATGCAGCAGTTTAATACAACAATGGAAGGCATCAATCAGATGACAAGCGGAATGCAGGCACCAAGCGGAGCGGCACAGCAGAATATCAATCCGGCGGCGCCAAATGGCGCAGCACCGGCTGCAGGTCAGCAGCCAGCATCTCAGGCAGCACCGGCAGGCGCAGAATGGGTATGTGAATGTGGAAAACATAATACCGGCAAATTCTGCAGCGATTGTGGCAAACCGGCTCCAGCACCAAAGCAGAGTGAGGAATGGACCTGCGAATGCGGCAATGTTAACACCGGTAAATTCTGCAGCAACTGTGGCAAACCAGCTCCTGCCAAAGAGTGGACCTGTGAATGTGGACACGTAAATACCGGTAAGTTCTGTAGCGAATGCGGAAAGGCAAGACCATAATGGCAGTTATCAGTTATAAATGTCCGAATTGTGACGGAGAGCTGATCTTTGACCCTGCAGCTCAGAAGTATAAATGTGAATATTGTAATTCGCTATTCAGCCAGGAAGAATTAGATGCCATGAAGCCGGCAGAAAGTACCGAGAAAAAGTCGGAAGAAGAAGCAGTATATTATACCTGCCCGAGCTGTGGCGCAGAAATCGTAACCGATGCAACGACAGCTGCTACATTCTGTTATTACTGTCACAACCCGGTTGTGCTTGGAGGAAGACTGGACGGAAAATATCTTCCGGATAAGGTCATCCCGTTTCAGATCGACCGTAAGAAAGCAGAAGAGACATTTCTTGGCTATGTGTCAAAGAAGAAATTTGTCCCAAGAGGATTTTTCAGCAAAAAGAATATCGAGAAGCTCAGCAGTGTGTATTTTCCATACTGGCTGTATTCTGTCAAACTAAACGGGAAAATGAATGCAGAGGCAAAACGTGTCCGCACGTGGGTTGCCGGCGATGAAGAAATCACAGAGACAAAAGTTTATGAATTATGCAGAGAAGGAGATATTGCACTTGCAAATCTTCCGGAAAATGCCCTGAAAAAGGCGAATGCGATACTGGCGAAGAATGTCCAGCCATATCATTTTGATGATATGAAGGACTTTCATATGGGATATCTTTCCGGTTTTCTGGCAGAGAAAAGAGACATTGAATCCGAGGAGGTTCAGCAGAAGCTCAGACAGGAGATGCGGCATGACGCAGAACAGGTATTCCGGGATACCATGACGGATTATGGGATAGTCAACGTGCACAACTCGGATTTCCATGCAGAGGAAGAAAAGTGGCAGTATGTGCTGCTTCCTGTCTGGACGGTTACATATAAAGGAAATAATGGCAGAATCTATTATTATTCCATGAATGGTCAGACCGGACAGATCTGCGGGGAATTGCCGATCGACTGGAAAAAGGTTATCCTGACCGGACTTGTCACATTTGCGGCAGTACTGATTCTTGGATTGTTAGGAGGTCGCTTTCTATGGTAGCAGAATGGTTAAAGAATAAAAAAGCGAAGCTTCTTGCAGGGGTCTTTTGTGCAGCGGTACTTTCGGTGTCAGCTTTTTCTTTGCAGCCGGCATATGCGGCCGCAGAGGATTCTAAAGTAGTGGATGATGCGGATCTTTTGTCATATGACGAAGAGCAGGAGATACAGTCCCTGCTGGATGAGTTCGCAGGGGAATCGGGATGGACACTGTTTGCAGTCACCACAGATGATGCGAATGGAATGACATCGGAAGAATATGCGGATGATTATGTAGACCAGAATGCGTTTGAAGAGAATGGCGTATGCTTTCTGATCGACATGGATAACCGTGAGATCTACATGAGCACAACGGGAAGCGCAATCCGTATTCTTACAGATCACAGGATCGACAGCATTATGGATGATTCCTATGAATATGCCGGGGATGGTGAATATGCGAAATGCTTTGAAACCATGATTCGGGAGACGGAGGATTCCTTCCATGAAGGAATCGAGAGCGGACAGTATAATTACGACAGAGACACCGGAGAGATCTCAAAAGCACCGAACAGGCTGACGGTATGGGATATGCTCATTTCCCTGATTGCTGCAGCTGCTGCAGGCGGAGCCGTGATCGCCGTGATCGCAGGAAAATACCGTCTCAAATTCGGAGGCTGGCAATACGATTTCAAAAGTAATTCCAGACTGGATCTGACGAATAAAACAGACCGTCTTGTAAATACATTCCGGACTGTCCATCACATTCAAAGAGACAGTGGGGGCGGCTCAGGAAGCAGTGGGTCGTGCAGTACAACACATCACAGCAGTGGTGGTGGCACGCATGGCGGTGGTGGCCACAAGTTTTAAAGTGGCTGCTGAACGACAGCGGTTATAATACATATTCGATAAATGCATAGAAAAGAGGTTGCGTAAGCAGCCTCTTTGTGTTATTATCTTCCACATGAGGACAATTGTCAGTGTGCCACAAACATAAAAAGTAAGCTGACAGGCCGCCAGCAGAACCTTTGCCGGTGGCATTTTGTTATTGTACGGGGAGGAAACGAATGCCGGAAAAGACATCTTACTTCGTTTTACGGGAGAAAGCAGTCCCAGAAGTGTTATTAAAGGTGGTTGAAGCCAAACGGTTGATTGACTCTGGCAAAGCTGTATCGGTACAGGATGCAACAGAGATCGTTGGAATCAGCCGAAGCTCATTTTATAAGTATAAAGATGACATTTTCCCATATCATGAAAATGAAAAGGGTAAAACAATCACCATGGTGATCCAGATGGATGATGAACCTGGAATCCTGTCCATGGTGTTAAAGACGATCGCAGACTTTCAGGCGAATGTTCTGACGATCCATCAGAGTATTCCGGTCAATGGAATCGCAGTATTGACACTCAGTCTGGATGTTTTTCCAGAGACAGGTGACATTGAACAGATGATCCGGGCAATTGAAACGGGTCATGGAATACATTACACAAAAATACTAGCTAAGGAGTAAAAAGCGGAATGAAAGTAGCAGTTATGGGTTATGGAACCATCGGTTCCGGAGTTGTAGAAGTTTTAACAATCAATAAGGATCGCATCGCAGAGCGTGCAGGAGAACCGGTTGAGGTTAAGTATGTACTGGACTTAAGAGAGTTCCCGGGAGATCCGATGGAAGATAAGATCGTACATGATTATCAGGTCATTGCCAATGACCCGGAAGTTGGAATCGTTGTAGAGACAATGGGAGGTGTGGAGCCGGCATTTACATTTGTAAAAGCAATGCTTGAAGCAGGTAAACAGGTAACAACATCGAATAAGGCTCTGGTAGCTGCAAAAGGCGCAGAACTGATCCGTATTGCCCGTGAGAAGAATGTAAACTTCCAGTTTGAAGCCAGTGTTGGTGGTGGAATCCCGATCATCCGTCCTCTGAACTGCTGTCTGACTGCAGATGAGATCGAAGAGATCACAGGTATTTTAAATGGAACAACCAACTACATGCTTACAAAGATGTCTGAGGAAGGTGCTGAATTTGAAGATGTATTAAAGGACGCACAGGCAAAAGGCTATGCGGAGAAAGATCCGACTGCAGATATTGAAGGACATGATCCATGCCGTAAGATCGCAATCCTGACTTCTCTGGTATGTGGCAGACAGGTTGATTTTGAAGACATTCACTGCGAGGGTATTACAAAGATCAGTGCTACTGACATCAAATATGCCAAGGCAATGAACCGTTCCATCAAACTTCTGGCTTCCAGCCGTAAGGAAGGAGAGAGTTATGTTGCAATGGTTGCACCATTTTTACTTCCACAGACACATCCGTTATGCAATGTCAACGATGTATTTAATGGTGTATTCGTACATGGCAATGTACTTGGCGATGCAATGTTTTATGGAAGCGGAGCCGGTAAACTTCCGACAGCAAGTGCGGTTGTAGCTGACATTGTGGATATGGCAAAACATCAGCATGTAAATATCGTGATTGACTGGAAAGAAGAGAAGATGGAACTTCTGGATTACAAGGACTGCACAAATGCATTTTTCGTAAGAACAGCAGCAAGCAAGGCAGATGCAGAGAAGGTATTTGGCAAAGTTACCTATGTAGAAGCCGGAATTTCCGGAGAGATCGGATTTACAACAGAAGCAATGACAGAAGGCGAGTTCGAGACGAAGGCAGAAGAGCTTGGCATCTTAAACCGTATCCGTCTTGCGTAGGAGTATATCCGAAACCGGGCATTCCGATTGTGGATTTCTATGTTTTCTCCGCACACAATGAAAAATGATTGATTACGGAGAAAAATTTGCAGATTTTGACATATGAAACGGTCGATTCTCCGTAGGAAAAAGAAAATTATTGATTACACCCATGGATATTGAAAATATGATGGTGTAATCATAAAAAAATGTTCATTTACGGAGAAAATGCCAATTATCCTATGGAGTATAGCAATAAAATTAGGTGTAAATGAAGGAAAAATCCCCATAGCGGAGAATTTCACAGGATGATCTGTTTGTTACATGAATAATTAAGAAGAAAATTAAAGATTTATAAAAGGGGACGTCAATTACGGCAAACGCCGGGATTGGCGTCCCTTTTATGTTCGCCTCTATGTCAGGTGGTGGTATGATTCTTGGAATCATGCCTCATTACCTGTCTGGAACTGTTATAATACATCTGCTTTTGTACTATTTGCACAAAAACGAATGATATCAATTGACTATTATGTCAAAAATGTTTCGAAGGGTTCCAAACCCATTATAGAAATGGTATAATCAATACATCGAAAGGCGATAGAATTTCATAAGGTGGAATCGGAGAGTGGAGATGATTTGACGTGCTTGAAGCAGACTGCTTCAGGTATTCATCTGATGTCCACTTTTCTATTGCAGGTGAAAGGGAAGCGCCACGCAGCCAAACAACCACTCCTGGCAGTAACGCGAGGCATATAATTATGGAGGAATCAGGTATGGCAAAGTATATTATGGCATTAGATGCGGGAACAACAAGTAACCGTTGTATTTTATTTGACGAGAAGGGACAGATCTGTTCCATGGCACAGAAAGAATTCCGCCAGTTTTTCCCGAATCCGGGATGGGTGGAGCATGATGCCAATGAGATCTGGTCTACGCAGCTTGGAGTTGCCGTTGAGGCGATGAATATGATCAATGCAAAGGCTGCAGATATTGCGGCGATCGGAATCACGAATCAGCGTGAGACTGCGATCGTCTGGAATAAAGAAACAGGAGAACCTGTATATAACGCAATCGTATGGCAGTGCCGCAGGACATCTGCGATCGCAGACGCATTGAAGGCAAAGGGACTTCAGGAGCTATATCGCCAGAAGACCGGTCTGATCATCGATGCGTATTTTTCTGCGACGAAGATTAAGTGGATACTGGACAATGTGGACGGTGCACGTAAGCTCGCAGAAGAGGGGAAGCTTTTATTTGGAACCGTGGAGACATGGCTGATCTGGAAGTTTACCAAGGGAAAGGTTCATGTAACTGATTATTCCAATGCATCCAGAACGATGCTTTTTAATATCAATACATTAGAATGGGATAAAGATATTCTAAAGGAACTGGATATACCGGAGAGCATGCTCCCGACACCGGTTCCGTCAAGTCAGGTCTACGGATATACCGATCCGTCTTTCCTTGGAGATGAGATTCCGCTGGCAGGTGCTGCCGGGGATCAGCAGGCTGCCCTTTTTGGACAGACCTGTTTTCATGAGGGAGAAGCCAAGAATACATATGGAACTGGCTGCTTTTTGCTTATGAATACTGGTGAGAAGCCGGTATTTTCCAAGAATGGACTGGTAACGACCATTGCATGGGGACTGGATGGCAGAGTCAATTATGCCCTGGAGGGCTCGATATTCGTTGCAGGAGCCGCAATCCAGTGGCTGCGTGATGGAATGCGTCTGATCGATTCCTCTTCCGATTCCGAGTATATGGCGACCAAAGTCAAAGGCACGCATGGATGTTATGTGGTACCTGCATTTACCGGACTGGGCGCTCCACACTGGGATCAGTATGCAAGAGGAACCATTGTGGGAATTACCCGTGGAACGAATAAGAATCATATTATCCGTGCAACGCTGGAGTCCATTGCACTTCAGGTATGCGATGTTATTGACGCAATGAAAGCAGATGCCGGTATGGAAGTGAAGTCACTGAAGGTAGACGGCGGAGCAAGTGCGAATAATTTTCTGATGCAGTTTCAGTCAGATATGTTAGATGTGCCGGTAAGACGGCCGTCCTGCATTGAGACCACAGCAATGGGTGCTGCATATCTCGCAGGACTTGCAGTTGGTTACTGGAAGAATAAGGAGGATGTGATCTCCAACCAGTCGCTCGACCGCGAATTTACGCCTCAGATCGCTCCAGAGGAGCGTGAAGCCAAACGAAAAGGCTGGAATAAAGCAGTCAAATATGCATATGGCTGGGCAAAAGAGAATCCGGACGATGAGACGGAGGAAAAGCTATAATTTAGGTATCACAGCGATGGGGGTCGCTTTGATATAGAAATCTTTCGATTATCTTTTGGGAGAAGTAATAGAAGGAATAAAATGGGGAACACGGTGTCAGAGATGACACCGTGTTTTTTGTATAAAAGTATTGCGTTATTTTTGCGTTTTATTTCAGACGGAAGAAGAAAGCACTGTAGGCTGGCAGTTCATAGCCGTCATGGAATGTTACGTCATTTCCGGTGATCAGATCAACTGCCTGGCTGCTTCCGAGATTGAATCCAGCCCAGAATGGCGAATCCGCTGCATTGATTGCTACAAGAACACGTTCGCCTTCCCATTCGCGCTTGAAGATGCACTGTCCGTTCGTGAGAACGACAGAACTGAAATCCCCATACTGTAACGCTTTGGAGGCTTTCTTTGCAGCTGCAAGTTTAAAGATCCAGTCAGACAGTTCATTTTCAACCGGGGCATCAAATGAAACGCGAAGCGCAGGATCTCCATCTTCCTTTCGTCCGGTTGCACCCCATTCGCTGCCGTAGTATACACATGGAATACCAGGCATGCCAAATGCAATCGCATAGATTAACGGCAGGTGTGCTGGATTGTTTAAAATGCTTGCAACACGGGTGACATCGTGGTTATCCACGAAGGAAAGCAGATGTTTTCCCTTATATAAAGTCCACTGTTCCGGACCAAACTGACGAAGAAGGGAATGATTGATCTCGAACATGTTCATGGAATTAAAACTTGAGTAAAGTCCCTTATAGCATTCGTAGTTTGTGACAGAATGTAACATCTCATCATTCATGATCTGATTATAATCGCCATGAAGTGTTTCGCCGACAAGGAAGAAATCCGGTTTTAACTCGTTACAGAAGCTGCGGAGCCTTCTCAGGAAATCGTGATCCAGACAATAGGCAACATCGAGGCGGAGACCGTCAATATCGAATTCTTCGACCCATCCACGGATTGCGGCGAAGATATGCCCGATGACCTCTTCATTGCGGAGATTCAGTTTGACAAGATCGTAGTTGCCTTCCCAGCCTTCATACCACAGACCGTCGTTGTAATTGGAGTTGCCGTCAAAGGCAATGCGGGAAAACCAGCTTACATAAGGGGAAGCTTCCCGGTTCTTAAGAACATCCTGAAATGCCCAGAAACCTCTTCCAACGTGATTGAATACACCGTCTAAGACGACACGGATGCCTTCTTTATGAAGATTGCTGCAGACTTCGGCAAAATCTCCGTTGGTTCCAAGACGGGTATCGATCCTGGTGTAATCTCTTGTGTTGTAACCGTGTGTATCGGATTCAAAGACCGGCGAGAAGTAGATGGCATCCGCACCGAGCTTTTTGATATGAGGGATCCAGTCATTGACTTTTAAAATGCGGTGTTCTGATACACCATCGTTTTCAAATGGTGCGCCGCAGAATCCCAACGGATAGATCTGGTAAAATACACTTTCGTAAGCCCACATAAATAGTACCTCCTGATATGCTATGTTGTTTTTTAACCAAGTAATGCCTTATCGGATGCGAATTCTTCTCCGGAAACCTCTTCGAATTTGAGGAGAAGATCTTCTACGGTAAGGCGTTTTTTCTCTTCGCCTGAGATATTTAAGATGACTTTTCCGTTATTCATCATGATCAGGCGGTTGCCGTGTGTGATGGCATCACGCATATTGTGCGTGACCATCATGGCGGTCAGATGGTTCTCCGTGATGATCTTGTCAGTGAGAGCAAGAACTTTTGATGCCGTCTTCGGATCTAAGGCAGCCGTATGTTCATCGAGAAGGAGCACCTTTGGCTTCTGGAGGGATGCCATAAGAAGAGTGACGGCCTGTCGCTGACCTCCGGAGAGAAGTCCGACTTTTGAAGTCATGCGGTCTTCCAGACCAAGGTCAAGTTCTTTTAAAAGTTCATGGAAGTGTTCTTTTTCGGCTTTGGTGATACCCCAGCGGAGTCCACGTTTTTGTCCGCGGCGTGCGGCGAGAGCAAGATTCTCATCGATCTGCATCGTGGCAGTCGTACCGGTCATTGGGTCCTGGAACACGCGGCCGAGAAAAGAGGCACGTTTGAACTCCGGAAGTCCGGTTACATCAACTCCATCGATTAAGATCGCTCCGTCATCCACCGGCCAGGTGCCTGCGACCGCATTTAACATGGTTGATTTTCCGGCACCGTTTCCACCGATCACGGTAACAAAATCACCCTCGTCCAGTTTTAAGTTTACCCCGTTTAGGGCATGTTTTTCATTGATCGTTCCAAGATTGAACGTTTTATGTACATTGCGGATCTCTAACATTTACTTCTCCTCCTTATTCATGGCATCTACATCACCGTATGCAGTGGCAGAATGGCCAGCTAACATGGCTGCAGCACGTTTTCCTGCTTTTGAGAAGGAACTTTTGCTCTTTCCCTTTAAGTATGGAACTGCAAGGAAAATGGCAACGATGATCGCTGTAAAAAGTTTTAAATCATCACTTGGCATTTTCAGCCAGAGTACGATACCAATAACGATGTAGTAGATGATGCCACCGATGACAACAAAGATCAGGCGGCCTTTGAAATCCATGCGTTTTCCAAGGATCGCATCGCCAAGGACTTCTCCGATAATCACGGCAGCCAGACCAATGACGATGCCGCCGCGTCCCATATTGACATCAGCGAATCCGGAATATTGCGCAAGCAGTCCGCCGGATAATGCGACGATCGCATTGGAGATGGAAAGCCCGATCAGCTTCATATTATCAATGTTGATTCCCTGTGCACGACTCATGGCAGGATTACAACCGGTTGCACGGATGGCAGAACCCTGCTCGGTTCCAAAATACCAGTATAAAACGATGATCAGAACGGCTGCAAAAAGAAGTCCGGTCACGATCGCAGAAGTCAGGTTACGGGAAGAAAGGATCAGGCTGTATTTGTCAACGCTGAGCGCCTGGTTTGCATGACGGTCCATAATGTTTAAGTTGATCGAATAAAGTGCGATCTGTGTCAGAATTCCGGCAAGGATCGGAGGAATTCCGAGTTTGGTATGTAAAAGTCCCGTGCAGAGTCCTGCGAGAAGTCCTGCAATGCAGGCGCAGAGCAGAGCAACCCAGATGTTATAGCCTTTGACTGTCAGCATAACGGTAACCGCACCGCCGGTTGCAAAAGAACCGTCTACGGTCAGGTCTGCAAAATCGAGCAGACGGAATGTGATGTACACACCAAGTGCCATGATTCCCCAGATCAGGCCCTGGGCGATGTTGCCCGGCAGTGCATTGGTAAATGCAAGCGGGTTTAAAGATGAAAAATAGTTGATCAGAAACATGTGTTTACCTCCATAGTAAAAATATGACATTTTCCAATAAAACAGAAAAAAGGCCCATTGGACCTTTACTCTGTATATGGATGTGGATTAATCTGCTTTCAGTTCTTCGTAGCCGTCCGGAATCGTGATTCCAAGTGCATCGGCACGGTCAGCGATGTATTCTTTTGTGAATTTTGGTGCAGACTGGACTTCCATGGTAGAGATATCTTTTCCGTTTACAAGAATATCATATGCCATTTCTCCGGTTGTATATCCGAGATCGTAGTAGCTGATTGAAAGTGTTGCAACACCGCAGCCTTTGGCAATTCCTTCTTCACCAGCGAAGATCGGAACCTTTGCAGGAGAAGCTACATTGTTGATGGCTTCTGTGCAGGATGCAGCAGTATTGTCAGTAGGGATATAAATGACATCGGAATTATCACAGGCACTCTGTGTTACCGAAGCAACATCGTTGGAATCGGAGAAGGTGTATTCTTTTACCGTGTATCCTTCGGTCTTCAGATATTTGGTAATGGTAGTGGACTGGTAGATACTGTTTGGCTCAGAAGAGCAGTACAGGATACCTACATTTTTGGCATCCGGGAATAATTCAGCGATGCATTTGGCCTGCTGGTCAAGTGGTGCAAGATCAGTTGTTCCGGAGATATTTCGGCCAGTGGTCCCGGTCCAGTCGGATACGTCGAGCGCTGTTGCATAATCGGTAATGGATGTTCCAAGTACCGGGATCGTATCGGTAGCAGCAGTAGCAGCCTGGAGGGCAGCAGTTGCATTTCCCAGAATCAGATCATAATTGTTGGTTGCAAATGTGGTACAGATGGTAGAACAGGTGGATGCATCTCCGGCAGCATTCTGCTCATCAAATTTGACATTATCACCGAGCTTGTCTGTAAGGGCATCTTTAAAACCCTGGGTTGCAGCATCAAGTGCTTCATGCTGGACCAGCTGGCAGATACCAATGGTGTAAGTCTTGCCGGATGCATTTTTGGAACTTTGTGTACTACTTGTGCCTGCGTCGGAACTTCCACAGCCTGCAAGAGAGAATGTCAGGACAGCGGCAAGAACAACGGAAGCAAATCTGGTTGCCTTTTTCATAATTATAACCTCCTTGTGGCACTAATGCTTTAACGCATCAATGCATCGATTGAATAAATTATATGCGCTTAAAGCGGAGAAGTCAATCATGAAAAAGTCAATGACTTTTTCAATGGGATATGTTATGGTAACAGCAGGGAGAGTGGAAAGGAATAATATGGGGGGAAAAGAATGGATTTATGCAGTGACAGAGGCAGTGCTTGCGCTTGTCTATCCGCCAAGATGCCCGGTGTGCGACGAGATCGTTGCATTTGAAGACAGGGGGAAGGTTCATCCGGAATGCAGGAAGAAGCTTTTTTACATTACAGGTGCGGTCTGCATGAAATGCGGACAGCCGGTTGATAATGCCAGGGTTGAATTCTGCTTTGACTGCGGGAAAAAACATCATCATTACCGGCAGGGAAAGGGTGTTTTCCTATATAAAGGGGACATCAAACAGACCATGTACCGGTTTAAATATTCCAATAAGAGAGAGTATGCAGCTTTTTTTGCAGGGATCGCAGCAGAACAATACACAGAATGGATGCAGCGTATCGGAGCAGAAGTTATCGTACCGGTTCCGATGTACAGAAGAAAACAGAAGCTCCGCGGATATAATCAGGCAGAAGTATTTGCAAGGGAACTTTCCAGGCGGACGGGCATTCCATACCGGATGGATCTGGTTTCCCGGACACGCGATACGAAGCCGCAAAAGAATTTAAATGACACAGAACGCAAAAATAATCTGAAAAATGCTTTTCATGTGTCGCAAGATATTGTAAAATATAGATATATTCTATTAGTTGACGATATTTACACAACAGGCAGTACGGTTGATGCCATTGCACAGGCTATACTGCAGACAGGTGTAATCGATATTTATTCCCTGAGCATCTGCATCGGGAAAGGCATATGAGGAGGTTTACTTTATGGAGGTTACGAATTGCAGAGACTGTGGTCGTTTGTTTAATTATATTTCGGGTCCGAGAAGATGCCCGGAATGCCAGAAGAGGCTGGAAGAGAAGTTTCAGCAGGTGAAGGAATTCCTGCGTCAGAATCCGGATTCCAGCATCAGTCAGACAGCGACTGAGAATGATGTGACGGTGAAACAGATCAAACAGTGGATCCGTGAAGAGAGACTTGTGATCTCTAATGGAATGGCAGAAGGAATCGTCTGTGAGAACTGCGGAAGGCCAATTCACACAGGACGTTTCTGCGAATCCTGCAAGAAGACAATGGTACAGGATCTGTCCAATGCGTTCGAGAAACCGAAGCCTGCGGAACGAAGCCTGCGTACAGAGAAAGAGAATGACCGCATGAGATTTCTGAAATAAAGAGAACAACCAAAGCTGCAGAGCAATCTGCAGCTTTTTCATATAAAGGAACCTCCCCAACCTTTCTATGAAAAACGCCTCACACAAGAAACATTTGGAAAATATAGAGTGGTATGGTATAATGATTTTTAACAATGCGCAATTGCGTCCAGAAGTAAGGGAGTTTATTACATGATTAACGAGGAACGTGTAAAAGAATTATACGAGATCGCAATATATGATAACGGGAAAAAGAAGAAGTCCGGACAGATGGGGATGTATTACCGCAGTGATTATATCAGCAAGGAAATGATCAGGAGCATTTTTACAGGAACACTGGCATTTTTCTTATGTGCGGCACTCTGGATATTTTATGACATGGAGAATATCCTGGCGGCTATTAATTCGCTGGATGTGATCGCAGTTGCAGTCAGCACAGTATGCAAATACGTCATATTTATGGTCGTTTATGAGATCATTACATACATCATCTATTACCGCCGGTATACACGGGGACGGAAGGAACTGAAAGAATACTGCAGCCACCTGAAGAGAGTCAATAAGCTCTATGAACGGGAAGACAAGATTAAAAACAGCAAATAGCACTTGGGGAGGACTCAATGACAAAATTATTGGAATATAAAGATAAAATCATTCGTTTTTATGAGAATTATGAGACATACATGTATCCGGCATTTAAATTTGTGATTGCACTGATCACGTTTTTACTGATCAATGCCAACATTGGATTTATGGCTGCGATCAGCACATTTCCGGTAGCACTGATCCTGGCACTCATATGCTGTCTGCTTCCACAGAATGGAACGATCTGGATCGCAGCATTCGTGATTATTGCAGATATGTATGCATTATCACCGGAGGTTGCACTGACAGCCGTAGTACTTTTTGCCGTAGTTTACTTTATATATTTCCGTTTTGCACCGAAGGATTGTATGGGAGCACTGTTTACTCCGATTGCTTTCAAATTGAACATTCCTTATATCATGCCGGTCGGCACAGGACTTTTCGGGGAACTGTATTCGGTGATCTCCGTTGTATGCGGAACGGTTGTATATTATTTCCTGGATGGGATCCACAGAAACAGTACAACACTTGCAGCAGTTGTTACGGAAGATAAGACTGGAAGCACATCCAAGTTCAGCGTTTCCGTAGGACAGCTTCTTGGAAATAAAGAGATGTTTCTTATGATCGGTATTTTTGTTGTGACATCGATCGTTGTATATTTTATCCGCAGAACCACGATGGATCATGCATGGCTGATCGCTATCGTGTCCGGAGTACTGATCCAGGCGCTGGGGCTTTTTGCCGGATACCTGATCCTTGGCATTACAGGCAAGACGGTTACCTTGCTCATCGGTGTAGTCCTGTCTCTTGTGATCAGCTTTATCCTGCAGTTCTTTTTTATGAATCTGGATTATGCAAGAACGGAACGTGTGCAGTTTGAAGACGATGAATATTATTACTATGTAAAAGCAGTTCCAAAGAAGGCAGTTGCAGTTCAGGAGAAAACGGTCAAGCATTTTGGCAATACTGCAAGTATGGGAAAACGCATTGACCACAGTAAGCAGGAACTTTCGGAAGAAGAAGAGGAACTTGCCCGCAAGGTATTTGCAAAGGAACTGGACATTGATGAAAAATACCTGAAATAATTTCGGGAAAAAACATATAATTTTAAAGAAAACGCAAGTAATTGTTCACATTTTGGACATGTACCTGCGGTAGAATTGGAAAATTGTGAGAAAGGAGAGAAAAATGAACGGTATATTTGAAACGCTTCAGATGTTTAACGAAAGTATACACAACAACTATAATCTGCCGGATATTCATATCGGACCGACAGACTGTGTCGAGATCCTGATTATTTCTTTCCTGTTTTACCATGTATTATTGTGGATCAAAAACACGCGGGCATGGAACCTGTTTAAAGGAATTATCGTGCTCCTGCTTTTTGTACTGGCAGCAGCAATTTTCCAGATGAATACGATACTATGGCTGGCACAGAATACCTTTAATGTCGGCGTGATCGCACTGGTTATCATTTTCCAGCCGGAACTCAGACGCGCACTTGAGAACCTTGGTACCAGAAATATTCTTGGCAATCTGTTTAGTTTAAATAAGACAGATGAAGCCAAGTTCAGCGATCGCACCATCGACGAACTGGTAAAAGCAAGTTACGCAATGGGAAAAGTCAGGACAGGTGCACTGATCGTAATTGAAGATGATATCAAACTGGACGAGTATATCCGTACCGGAATTGATGTAGATGCACTGGTATCCAGCCAGCTTTTGATCAATATATTTGAGAAGAATACACCGCTTCATGATGGTGCGGTGATCATGCGCGGGGACAGAGTGGTATCTGCGACCTGTTATCTGCCGCTTTCGGACAGCCTGACATTATCCAAGGATCTTGGAACCAGACACCGTGCAGCAGTAGGAATCAGCGAAGTCAGTGATTCACTGACGATCGTAGTATCCGAGGAGACTGGAAAAGTCTCTGTGGCAATGCGCGGTCAGATCTATCATAATGTGGATGCGGACTTTCTGCGTGACAAACTGAAATATATGCAGAACCGGACGCATGAAGCAACACGCCTTGAATTGCTGAAAAGGAGGTTATTAAATGCTAAAAAAGATACTAAAAAAGCTGACGAATAACCTTGGTTTTAAGCTTCTGGCTGTATTATTTGCATTTGCTATGTGGCTTGTGGTCTATAACATTGATGATCCAAGCTCCAGCAAGAATTTTACTGCAACGGTAACCATCCAGAATGCACAGTCGGTATCGGATATGAATAAGTGCTATGAGGTGGTCGATGGAACCGGAACAGTGAGTTTTCGCGTTACGGCAAAGAGAAGCATTTTAGAGAAACTGGACTATTCGGATTTTACTGCGATTGCAGATATGAGTCTGATGAATGTAAGCGATGATGGAACGGAAGGAAGCGTTCCGATTGCAATTTCAGCCAATAATTATACGTCCTCTGTGAAAGTCAGCGGACTTACCAAATATCTGAAGGTTTCCCTGGAAGATCTTCAGGAGAAACAGTTCGTGATCACCGCAGACACCAAAGGAAAGGTGGCAGACGGATTTACACTGGGAGACGTAAGTGTTTCCAATCCGAATGTGATCAAAGTATCCGGACCTGCATCTGTGGTCGGACAGATTTCGAAAGTGGTAGCAACGATCGATGTCAGCGGAATGTCTGTGGATATTTCGGACAATGTTGTGCCGGTATTTTATGATGAAGATGATAAAACCGTGGATACGACCAAACTGACACTGAGCAGCAATACAGTGACGGTATCCGCCAAGATCCTGAGTACAAAGGAAGTGCCGATCCATTTCAATACAAGTGGAACACCAGCGGATACGTATTCCGTTGTAGAGATTACCAGTGATCCGGAGACGGTACAGATCAAAGGAAGTTCCTCAGTGCTGAATCCGATCAGTTCTCTTGAGATCCCGGAAGAGGTGCTGAATGTTGACGGAGCGAATAAAGATATCACGACAAGCATTGATATTTCGGAATATCTTCCGGATGGCGTGTCGCTGACTAAGAATTCGCAGGCAACCGTATCTGTTACGATACGGATTGAACCATATACGACACAAAACTATAACATACCGGTTTCCAATATTTCCGTGAACGGGCTGGATGACAATTACAATCTGGCATTTGGGCAGACAACTGTGAGTGCGGCGGTCAGCGGTATGTCCAGCGATCTGTCGTCGCTGAATGCAAACAGCATCAAGGGAAGCATTGATGTGTCATCTCTTGGGGAGGGAACACATACCGTGGATGTCACGCTGACGTTAGATGCGGATAAGTTTGTGCAGCAGGCGACAACAACCGATGTTACGATCACCAGAAAGCCGGATAGAACAACAACTACAACGACCAATGATGATAATACCAATCATAATACTTCAAACAGTGAGAGTGCTGGAAATAATACCGGAAACGGTACGACAGACACGAATGGAGAAGACAGCGACAATAAAACGACCAGAGAAGATGGAACAGATAGCAACAGCACAGGCAGCAGTTCCACAACAAATGGTCATTAAAATATACACAGATAAGGGAGAAAAAGAGTGGTTAGTCAGAAAATAAAAATTATGAATCCAACAGGTCTGCATTTAAGACCGGCAGGCAATTTATGCAAAGAAGCAATGAAGTTTAAAAGTCTTATTACATTTGAATACCGCAATAATGTGGCAAATGCAAAAAGTGTGTTGAGTGTACTTGGCGCATGTATCAAAAGCGGAGATGAGATCAATCTGATCTGCGACGGGGAAGACGAAGAGGAAGCGCTCGCATCACTGGTAAAGGCAATTGAGGAAGGACTAGGCGAATAAGATGTTAAATTACACAAGATACCGGAGAGTTCCGGTTTTACATTATCCGGAAAGACAGTGGCCGGACAAAGAAATTAAAAAAGCACCAATCTGGTGTTCCGTGGACTTAAGAGATGGTAATCAGGCCCTGATCGAACCAATGAACGTAGAAGAGAAAATGGAGATGTTCGATCTTCTTGTCAGACTTGGATTTAAGGAGATTGAGATCGGATTTCCGGCGGCTTCACAGATCGAGTATGATTTCCTGCGTAAACTTGTCAAAGAGAATCGGATTCCGGATGATGTCAAAGTACAGGTTCTGACACAGTGCAGAGAGAATCTGATCGACCGTACCTTTGAAGCGATCCAGGGAATCAAAAATGTGGTACTCCACATTTATAATTCCACTTCGACGCTCCAGAGAGACGTGGTATTCCATATGGACCGGCCAAAGATCATTCAGATCGCCGTAGACGGAACCAGAATGGTCAAAGAACGCATGAAGGATTTTGACGGTAATCTGCAGTTAGAATACTCTCCGGAAAGTTTTACCGGAACAGAGATGGATTTTGCGCTTGAGATCTGTACTGCTGTTCAGAAAGAATGGGATCATGCCAATGATAACCCGATCATTTTTAATCTTCCGGCGACTGTGGAGATGAACACACCGAATGTGTATGCAGATCAGATCGAATGGATGAGCACACATTTTGAAGACCGTGAGCACATTATTTTAAGCGTACATCCACATAATGACAGAGGAACCGGTGTAGCGGCTACGGAACTGGCGCTTCTTGCAGGAGCAGACCGTGTCGAGGGAACCTTGTTTGGAAATGGGGAACGTACCGGTAACGTGGATATCCTTACGGTTGCTTATAATATGTTTTCCCAGGGAATCAATCCAGAGCTAAATCTTGAGAACGTCAACGAGATCATTGATGTTTATGAGAGATGCTGCAAGATGTCCGTCGGAATGCGTCATCCATATGCAGGAAAACTTGTATTTACTGCTTTTTCCGGAAGCCATCAGGATGCCATTAACAAAGGTGAGATGGCAATGAAAGAACGTAAGCAGGAATGGTGGGAGGTTCCTTATCTTCCGATCGATCCGGCAGACGTAGGACGCGAATACGAGCCGGTTGTAAGAATAAACAGCCAGTCTGGTAAGGGCGGTGTCGCATTCGTAATGAATACCGTATATGGTTATAAGCTTCCGAAAGAGATGCAGAGGGAATTTGCAGACGTCATCCAGAAGATCTCTGAAAAAGAAGGCGGAGAAGTATCACCATCCCGTATTATGGAGGCATTTGAGAAGCATTACCTCAAATTAAAAGAGCCGTTTGAATTCACATCACTCCGTGTGGAGGATGATCAGGACGACGATGATACCAGAGTAGTTCTGAACTTTAAATATAAAGGGGAAGAGGTTCATTCCGAGGCAGGCGGCAACGGACCGATCGATGCTGCCAAGATCGCAGTACGCCAGTGCGTACCAAGCGTGGATGTCACAATCTTAAACTATGATGAACATGCACTGAGTGAGGGAAGCCATGCAAAGGCAGCCTGCTACATTCAGATGAAAGATAACAGAAGCGGTAATGTCACATTTGGTGTCGGCGTAAGCTCAAACATCACAAGAGCATCGATCCGTGCCATGTTTTCCGCATTAAACCGCCTTTCGGAAATGGAGAATTACTAGGAGCTATTCAGAATGAGAATAAGAGAACAGTATAAGCATTTGTTGAATTTTACAGCGAATATTGTCACCTTGATCGTAGACGCAGTCCTGTTCGGACTTGTGTGGTACAACTATTATGCAAGCTGGGAGATGGATAACGGCTTTGTGTCCGAGTATTTCCGGAGAGGTAACTGGGCTGTGATCGGAATGTATATCCTGATCATTTTCTTCTTTACCAAAGTGTTCGGAGGTTACCGCATCGGATATATGCGTGTGACGGATATCATTTTATCGAATATGCTGGCACTGGTGCTTGGACATATTGTTGCTTTTTTAGAGCTTTGTCTGATCTGTCGTGACTATGTTAACCCAATTCCACTGATCAACATAGCGGTCATAGAAGCAGCATTTATCGTGTTGTGGAATATTATGGTGCGTAAAGCATATCAGATGCTGTATCCGCCGAGACAGATGATCCTTGTATATGGACAGTATGCACCGGATGATCTGATCGCCAAGATCAATACGAGAAAAGACAAATATAATATCTGTGGAACAGTAAGCTGCACCGTAGGACTGAACCGGCTTTACCAGATCATTGATGAGTATAAGGCAGTCGTGCTTTGCGACCTTCCGGCAGAAGTGCGTAACGACATTATGAAGCATTGTTATGAAGAAGGAATTCGCACCTATGTAACTCCGAAGATCACAGATATCATGTTGAGAGGTGCAGATGATATCCACCTGTTTGATACACCGTTATATCTTTCCAGAAATAACGGACTGTCCATTGACCAGAGATTTTTCAAGAGAGCTATGGACATCGTGATCTCACTGATCGGAATCGTGCTGGCTTCGCCGTTTATGCTGATCATTGCGATCGCAATCAAACTTTATGACGGAGGCCCTGTATTCTATAAGCAGGAGCGTCTGACACGTGGACAGAAACCGTTTATGATCATCAAATTCCGGAGCATGACAACGAAATCCGAGGACAAAGGTGCGCGCCTGTGCGCCAAGGACGATGCCAGAGTAACACCGGTTGGTAATATCATCCGGAATATTCATTTCGATGAACTGCCACAGTTATTCAACATCCTAAAAGGCGATATGTCGGTCGTTGGACCAAGACCGGAGCGTCAGGTGATCGCTGACCAGTATATGGATCAGATACCGGAATTCACATTCCGTACCAAGGTCAAAGCCGGACTCACCGGATATGCGCAGGTATGGGGCAAGTATAATACAACGCCATATGATAAGCTGAAGATGGATATCACATACATCGAGAATTATTCCATCTGGCTGGATATCAAGCTGATCCTTCTGACAATCAAGATCCTCTTTATCAAAGAAAATACAGAGGGTGTTGATGAAACCCAGGTGACGGCACTGAAAAAACATGACATTTAACAACTATATGGCATAAAGGATCATAGGATTATGGGAATTTCCGTATTGATGTCAATTTATCAGAAAGAGAAAACTGAATATTTTCAGGCTGCGATGGAAAGTATCTTAGCACAGACCTGTCCTGCGGATGAGATCGTACTCATCCAGGATGGACCGCTCACGCCGGAACTTCTTGATATGATCGGGAAATACCAGATACTTTTGGATGACAGAAGGAGAGAACAGGGGCTTAACCGCCCCCGCTTTGTTACGTACCGGTTTCCAGAGAATGTAAAGCTTGGGCGGGCACTTGCAAAAGGTGTCGAGCTATGTACAAATGAGTATATTGCGCGTATGGACACGGATGACATTGCAAGGACCGGGCGCCTGGAAGTACAGCTTCATTATATGGAGACACATCCGCAGACGGCAGTACTCGGAGGTGCGATCGAAGAATTTAATGATGAAGAGACCGAGCGGCACATCAAGCATATGCCAACCGGAACTGGGAATGTGAGAACTTACGGAAGATACCGGAATCCAGTGAACCATATGACCGTTATGATGCGTAAGAGTGCCATACTGGATGCGGGTAATTATGTACATTTCCCGAATCTTGAGGATTATCATCTCTGGATTCGGGTGCTTGCAAAAGGCTATCAGCTGGATAACCTGGAAGAAGTATTAGTGGAAGCACGTACGAATGAAGATTTTTATGGAAAACGCGGAGGAAAAGGATATTGGAAGCGTTACATGGAACTGCGTAAAATGCAGCATGAGCTTGGACTCACAACATTGCCACAGTATCTGGCAGCCTGTATTGCCACAACCGTCATGGTAGCGTCACCGAATCAGTTGCGGAAGCGTTTCTATCGGATATTACGGAGATAGATTCATGGTAAGAGAGGAGATGGACATGGAAAAAGTATTAAGCGTAGTAATCCCGTCTTATAATGTTGAAAAATATCTGGACCGATGCCTGTCATCATTTGTGAATGCAGAAGTATTAAGAGATATTGAAATCCTGATCATCAATGACGGATCAACGGATAAAACATCTGAGATCGCAGAGAAATACTGCCGGAAATACCCGAGCAGTTTTACTTTATACAATAAAGAGAATGGCGGACATGGCTCCGGCATCAATTATGGAATCGAGCATGCCACGGGTAAGTATTTCAAAGTCGTGGATGGGGATGACTGGGTAGAAACCGGAAATCTTCCTGTGTTTATCCACACATTAAAGAAAACAAATGCAGATATTGTAGCTTCTAACTATCGTCTGGTACAGGATGGAACCGATCAGATACTGGAAGAGCGCTATGCGTGCAAGAATAAATATCATTACGGCAAAGAATGGGGATTTGCGGAAGCAGTCAGCGAACCGGTTATAAAGATCCATTCCCTGACGATCCGGACCGATATTCTCAAAGAAAACAATATCCGTGTCGATGAAAAAGTATTTTATGAGGACGCAGAATACATCCTGTATCCAATTCCGTTCTGCAAAAATGTATATTATGATCCAACCTTTGTATATATGTACCGTCTTGGCAGAAACGGGCAGAGTGTGGATATTGAATCGATGAAGCGGCACCGGAAAGATCATATGCAGGTGCTCAATTCATTATTTGAATATTATATAGACCATCAGTTTATCCAGCAGTACAAGAAGAAATACTTAGAGCGTGGAATCGCATTATCCGTGCAGAACCAGTATCAGATCTATCTTGCCATGGGGGATGAGGCTGGTGTATATGACAAAATGAAAAGATTTGATACACAGCTTCGGGAGCATTACCCGGGAATCTATCAGGCTGTGAACAAAAAGAGCATTTGGGCAATAAGGCATAGCAACTATCTGCTGTTCCCGTTTGCGGTGAAATTATATAAGCTTATAAAGCGTTCGTGAGGAAATTATGGAAAAGATATTATCAATTGTGATACCGACATACAATGCGGAAAAGTTTTTAGATAAGGGGCTGCCAACGTATATTCTGGATGACAAAGAGAAGATGAAAAAGCTCGAAGTCCTTGTCGTCAATGATGGAACACCGGATAACAGTGTTGCGGTTGCACAGAAGTACGTAGAGCAGTATCCGGAGACTTTTCGGATCATTAATAAAGAGAATGGCGGACATGGCTCAGCGATCAATGTGGGTGTGGAACATGTCACAGGAAAGTACTTCAAATGTGTGGATGCGGATGACTGGGTCGTAACAGATGCGCTTTCCCATATGATGGACATTTTAGAGCAGTCCGAGGCAGAGGTGGTCGTATCCAGCTTTAAGAATTATGATCTGATCACACAGTCTTATATTCCAAGGGATATCCATAATCCTTCGGAAGATAAGAATAGATTATATACGATTCCTGAGATCATGGAGATCTTTGGAGAGGTGTATTATGGAATGTCTTTCCATGGAGTTACTTACCAGACAAAGTTCTACCGGGAACAGAATTATAAGCTGACCGAGCATGTGTTTTATGAAGATCAGGAATTTGCAACGATCCCGATGTGCCGTGCGGAAAAGATCCAGCTTGTTGAGGAAGAACTTTATGTATACCGGATCGGAGATGTGAACCAGAGCATCGCAGCGGAGAGCCAGTTAAAGAAACTTCCGGATTTCCATAAGATCATATTCAGCATGATCGCCTTCGAGAAGCACCTTCCGGAGTGTCCGGAAGGTGCAAGAGACTTATGGGCGAAAAAGGTATCCATGTTTATCGCAAGCTATTATCAGATCGCACTGATCAAAAGCAAAGACAAGAAGAAATACCGTCCGGTCGTAGAAGACATCAACCGGAAGATCGAGAAAGAAAGCCCATATATCTATGGATGTATCAAAAATAAATACAAAGTATTCAGGCTTTTTAACAGATTGCATATGAGCAATGACTTTTATGACAATCAGTTTTCAAAAATGTTAAAATTTGTAAAAAAAGGATTTCATGTAGACAGGAAGATCTATTACTGATAAGGAGCCGGAAGTGGGAGAGAACAGTTTAGACTATAGCAGCAACAGACGATGGGAGAATGTATATCTGATCATATATGGGGTGATCGTGGCACATGACTTCCTGGATGCAACGATGTTTCGCATCCAGTGGCCGCCGAAATTCGGGCTTGTGCTATACTTTGCAATCATGGTATATACCCTTGCAATGCTTTGTTTCAACAACAAATACACCAAAAAAGAACTGATCTGTGCAGGCGTGGTTCTTGCCGCATTTGTGATCGCAGCAGTGGCTGGAGACAATTCCTTCCTGTTTGAGGTAGGATTTCTGATCGTAGGAGCAAAGAATATACATTTTGACCGGATATTAAAAGTGTTTTTCGGAATCAGCCTTGTCATTCTTGCAGCAGCTATGATCTGTTCCCAGGCCGGCATGATCGAAAACCTCGTATACCCTTCGGTAAGAGGCGGGGTACGTCAGTGCTTTGGAACAATCTACCCGACAGATTTTGCAGCACATGTATTCTACATGGCAATGGCAGCGCTATGTATGAATAACCGCAGAATCCATATCGCAGATATTGTGATCGTAGGAGCACTTGGAGTGTTTGTCTATAAAGCATGCAGTGCATTTACCGGAACAATGACACTTGGACTTGCAGCAATCGGTATGATCGTTGTCATGATCGTGCAAAGGAGACTGGAGCAGAAAGAAAAGCTGGAAGGTACAGATGCCCCTTTGGAATGGTGGAATGGGATTCTTCGGTTCCTGACACTGGCACCGGTATTCTTTGCAGCACTCTTTATCGGCATGGTGCATCTGTACCGGCCGGAAAGCGCATTCTGGGCAAAGCTGGACCAGATCTTAAGTCTCCGTCTTTCAGTCAGTGCAGAAGGAACCGCCAATTATGCATACCGCCTGTTCGGACAGCATGTTGAAGAGTTTGGAAACGGCCGCTCGATCGAGACAAGAGAGCATTATTTCTTTCTCGATGACTCTTATCTTCGGATGGCGCTGATCTATGGAATTGTCATTCTGATCGTGGTCCTTCTTATGATGATCATCATTGCAAACCGTGCGGTCCGCTATCAGAGATGCATGCTGTATCTGGCGATGCTTCTGATTGCATTACATTGCTTTATGGAACAGCATCTGCTTGAAATGGCATTTAATCCGTTCATCCTGGGCATGTTTGCAGACATGGACAGGGAAAGAACAATACATCAAAAGTAATCACATAATGGAGAATGATCAATGGATTCAAAGAAATGGATTGTACGATATATAGAGCTTGCATTGGACGTTATCGTCATGTTTGTCGCATATGCAGTTGCCAATAAGATCAAGTTCGGTGGATTCCGTACCGGTATTCTCTATCCGGAGGGAAGATACCTGACACTGTTTTTAATTGAGATGGCAGCTTATGGTATCGTCTCTCTTTTGTTTTTTGTCAATGATAATCTGTTAGCAAGAAATGCAGCGCAGGAGATCCTTGCGCTCATCAAGATGTTTGCCTACACGGTTGCACTGACAGCTCTGTTTATCTATTTTACCAAATCAGCAGAATATTATTCCAGAGAACAGATGATCTGGTTCTTTGCAATCAGTTTCTGGCTTGTGTTCTTTGTACGTCAGTGGCTTAAACGTATCATCACAAAGAGTTATCACAGATCCGGGGCAAACGAGAAGATCATGCTTGTCACAACATCGGATCAGGCAGAGCGCATTATAAAACGCATCAAGGAAACAAGAAACTGGTATTTCCGGATCTCCAGCATCGCAATTTTGGATAAGAACATGATCGGAGAAGAAATCAATAAGATCGAGGTTGTTGCGGATGCAGGCAATCTGATGGAGCTGATCTCGACCTCTGAGATTGATTCCGTTTTTTTGCACGTTCCAGAATATTATTGCTTCCAGTATAAGAAATTTATCAACGATGTCCGGAGCATGGGCAAGATGATACATCTGAACATCGATGAGTATGAATTGCATTCCGGCTTTAGACAGCTGCAATATCTTGGAAAATTCGCAGTAGTCACCTGGACCGGTAAATATTACCGCCTGAGAGAGCTCGTGTTAAAACGTCTGATGGACGTGATCGGCGGACTGATCGGAACCGTCCTTATGGTGATATTATGGCCATTTTTCGCACTTGCGCACTGGATCGAAGGTGATAAAGGACATACGATCATGCCAATCGTCCGTGTCGGAAAGAATGGACGCCGTTTCTATATGTATAAATTCCGCACTATGTATCTCGATGCGCAGGAACGCTATATGGAATGGAAAATGGACGGCTCCACCGGAAAAGATCCGCGGTATTCCAAGGTGGGAAGCGTGATCAAGGCACTTGGGATCGAACTTCTGCCAAACGCATGGAATGTACTCTGGGGAGACATGAGTATCGTCGGAGCAAAGGCACCGTCACTTCCGGATTTTATCGGTTATTCCAAGGAACAGCGAAAAGGCCTTCGTTTAAAACCCGGTGTGACCGGATTCTGGAGAGCTTATTACAAAGAAAGAGGAATCGAAGCACTGCAGCAGGAGTGTGATGATTATTATATTGAGGAATACAGCACACGGCTGGATCTTCAGATCATTGGAAGAGCGTTCTTAAATAAATTCACAAGCAAAAGAATCTACAGAGATCATTCGGTGGATTTTGAAGACGAGATGGCTTTTCTGGCTGACATACAGGCAGATGAAGCACCGCTTGTGTACGAGAGAGATTATGACGAACCGGAGTTTCAGACAAGAAAAAGCAATCCGGTGTATGCCCTGTTAAAAAGAGCATTTGACATTGTGTCATCACTGCTTGGAATGATCGTACTTTCACCGGTATTTCTGATTCTGGCGATCATGGTACGCTGGGAAGACGGCGGAGCAGTATTTTATGGACACACCAGAGTCGGTTATCATGGCAAAAAGATCACCGTATACAAATTCCGCAGCATGAAAATGCGTGTCGGGGATCTGGAGAAGATCCTTACACCGGAGCAGCTCGAGCAGTACAAAAAAGAGTTCAAGATCGATAACGATCCGCGGATCACAAGAATCGGAAATATCTTAAGAAAGACAAGTTTAGATGAACTCCCACAGTTATTTAATATCTTTAAGGGAGATCTTTCCGTGATCGGACCAAGACCGATCGTGGCAAAAGAGACAGCAATCTATGGCAGACAGGTTGCCAAATTGCTCTCGGTAAAACCGGGACTGACCGGTTACTGGCAGGCATATGCCAGAAATAATGCGACCTACGAGAGTGGGGAGCGCCAGAAAATGGAGATGTACTATGTAGATAACCGCTCACTCTGGCTTGATATTAAGATCTTATTCCGCACGGTGATATCCGTTATCAAACGGGACGGGGCAGAATAAAAGCAGGAGAGAAAACGGTTTCGGAGGAAGTATCGTGGAGAAAACAAAAAGAGTAAGTATCATCATACCAACCTTAAATGCAGAGGGATATCTGCCGCCACTGATCCATGCACTGAAAACACAGACACATGTTCCGGAGGAGATACTGATCATAGACTCGGAATCAACGGATCAGACCTGTGCGATCGCAGGGCAGGAACAGATCTGCGTGCACAAAGTGAAGCGGAGCGCATTTGATCATGGCGGAACAAGGAACCTTGCAGCAGGACTTACAACCGGAGATTACATCTTCTTCCTATCACAGGATGCACTTCCAGTCAATGAACATTATATCGAGGAAATGATAAAAAGCCTCGAACAGGATCAGGTGGTCATGACAACAGCGAGGCAGATCGCAAGAGTCACAGCACCGCCGATCGAGAAGCTGACAAGACGGTTTAATTATCCGGCGGACAGCTTTGTGCGGACGAAAGCAGATATTGCAGGACTTGGGATCAAGGCTTACTTTTTCTCTGATGTCTGTTCAGCATATCGAAGAGAGTTTTTTGAAGAAATGGGCGGATTTGAGAGCCCGATCCTCACGAATGAGGACATGTTAATGGCATCGAGAGCACTTGGACACGGATATGCGATCGGATATTGTGCAGAAGCGAAGGTATATCATTCGCACAAATATACGCTTACACAGCAATACAAACGGAACTTTGACGTATCGGTATTTTTGCAGACCCATAAGGATGAGATCGAATCCGGAAGTTCGACTGGAGAAGGAATCCGGATGGTGCTATATATAGAGAAAGAACTGCTAAAAAAGGGCAGGATCGGTTCCATGATCTGGTGCGTGTTTGACAGCGGAGCCAAATTCCTGGGCAACAGGGCCGGAAAAAAGTTTGCCTCCATGTCACAGGAGACCATTCTTAAGAAAACATCGAATCCGGGATACTGGAAAAAGAAGTTTTCAGACCAGAAATAGTGGAGAATCACATTCCAATGTGGAAAAGAGGAACTCATATGGAGAATAACGTGGAAAACGTCAGATATCATACAGACAGGATCGCAATTCTGCTTGCAACATATAATGGAGAGCAGTATCTGCGAGACCAGCTGGATTCCCTGCTGTCACAGACCTGCCAGGATTGGGTCACCTACATTCATGATGATGGATCGACGGATCAGACCATGAAAGTGATCGAAGAATACACAACAAAATATCCACAGAAATTTGTAAAAGTGGATGGGATATCCACAGGAGGCGCCAAGAAGAACTTCTTTTATCTACTGTCTTGTGTGGATGCACCGTATCTGATGTGCTGTGATCAGGATGATGTGTGGCTTCCGGAGAAAGTGGAGGTAACCTTTCAGGCGATGAAGCAGCTGGAACAGGAGTACGAAGACAGCGGAAACCAGGAAAAAGAGATACCACTGCTTGTATTTACGGAACTTCGTGTTGTGGACGGAAAGCTGAATACGATTGCGGAGAGGATGAGCTCGTATCAGCAGCTGGCATGTAAAGATGCAAAATTAAGCAGGATGATCATTCAGAATGTAGTGACCGGCTGCACAATGATGATAAATCGCAGATTAAAAGATATGATGCTTCAGTATCAGAATATTGAGCATATCATCATGCATGACTGGTGGGGTGCGATTATAGCAGCACGGTTTGGACAGATCCGTTTTATACCTGAACCAACGATATGTTACAGGCAGCATGAGGATAACAGTGTAGGAGCCAAGAAGGCAGGAAGCGCCGGTTATATTCGAAAACGTCTTCAGAACATTGCGGATATTAAGCGTTCATTGGAACTGACAAGGATTCAGACCAGAGAACTGGAACAAAGCTTTCATCTGGAACAGGATCCATTGATTCATGAGTATGGTAATCTGGAAAAGAAAAACAAAATTGCAAGACTTTGTTTTTATCAGAAAAAAGATGTGAAAAAGACCGGATTCTCAAGAAAAGTAGGACTGGTACTTTGGGGCTGATTTGACAAGTTTTTTAATTAATGTTAGAGTAGATTGATTATTTGTGTTAAAAAAGAGAGGCAAATATATGCAGATTAAGAAAGTTTTGGTATTAAATCCCTACATTCCGACACTTGGTGGCGGAGAAAAACACATGGGATATATGTGTCAGTTTATTGAGAAATATTACAATTACGATGTATCAATTGACATTCTTGTTCACAATTATAATGAAGTAGATATACATGCAGAGGATTATGTGACAATCGAAGATATTAATCGACAGTTCGGTCTGAATCTGCAGAAAACAAAAATTCGTAAACTTGATATTGAAAAACCAATGACAAAGCTCGAATTTTTGCATAATAAACAGACAATCGAGGCAATCACAAAAGAATATGATCTGTTTATTAACTTCATGTTTTTAAGCAAACATATGGGAAAAGCAAAAGTAAATATCTATCAGTGCATGTTCCCACCACATCGTTTTGTAACAGAGATGCAGGACAGCTTCTGGCAGAAGATGGTCGGAAGATATTTTGATTTCCGGTTTTTCCACAGTTATCAGTCAATGATTGCAAACTCTAAATTTACGCAGCACTGGCTTGCAACCTACTGGAAGCCGGATCGTAAAGAAACCTGCATCTATCCTCCAGTCTTTAATGAAGACGAGATCGAGGGAAGATACGTGGAAAGTAAGAAAGAGAACATTATTGTAAGTGTTGGAAGATTCTTTGTGGCAGCACATAGTAAGAAACAGCTGGAGATGGTGGAGTTTTTTGTAAAACATCACGATGAACTGAAAGACTATGAATACCATCTTGCAGGTGCGGTTTCCAATCTGCCAATTGATATCGAATATTTAAATAAGATCAAAGCACTTGCTGCTACGGTTGATAATGTATTTATCCATGAGAACTGTCCATTTGACGAACTCATGGATCTCTACAGCAGAGCAAAGATCTTCTGGCATGGCACTGGATATGGAATTGACGAGAATAGAGAGCCGGAGAAGATGGAGCATTTTGGAATTACAACGGTAGAGGCAATGAGTTATGGTGCTGTTCCGGTTGTAATCAACAAAGGCGGACAGAAAGAAACGGTTGAACAGGGCGTCAATGGTTTCCGCTGGAACGATGGGGAAGAATGCATCAAATACACACTTCAGCTTGCGCAGGATGATGCTTTAAGAGAAAAAATGGCCAAAATATCAGTAGAACGTGCGAAAGATTATTCAATTGAGGAATTCTATCGCCGTCATGAAGAGGTGTTCCATGAATTACACATTTAATTATGATGTATCTGTTATATTAGTAAATTATAATGGTAAAAAATATATTGATGCGTTATTTGATTCACTGATCCGATTAGAGCATGATGATTTTACATTTGAGATAGTATTTGTAGATAATAATTCCTCCGATGGCTCTGTAGAATATCTGGAGCAGAATTATAAGGATAAATGTAATCTGAATATTGTAGAAACCGGAGAAAACAAAGGATTTGCGGGTGGAAATAACGCAGGTGTTGCAGCCTCCAGTGGGCGTTATGTTGTTCTTTTGAACAATGATACGGCAGTAGATCCAAAATGGCTGACAAATCTGTATCATTTCATGCAGAAACATCCGGAATGTGGAATGGCCAACTCTAAGCTTTTGTTTTTTTATGATTTTATCAAGCTTACATTTGAAACATCGGATAAGGTTATTCTGAATAAAGAGATTCGCATTAATGGTAAAGAATATACCATTGACAGTAAATTCTGTAAGAATCTGTTATATGAACCGGACCAGCTGGTTTGCTTTGGACATACAGAAATCAGTGTGCCATTGATCGAGGGACTGGAATCACAGTCGGATTATCAGTTTGAATTTGAGGTAAAAAGCGCTCCGGCCGGCTCTACGATCAAATGCGAAACAGAGAGTGTAGAGGCACAAAGTGGAAAAGTGCTGCTGGAATTAGATAATTCCAAAATCCAGGAATTCCGCTATAGCCTGATTCAGAATGCCGGTTCTGGAATTAATCAGGATTATGATGGATTTGATATTGGTTTCTGCGAAAAAGACAGTGAAAAATATCAGAAGAGTTATGAACTCACCAATGGATGTGGAGCATCCATTATGATGCTGCGCGAGGACTTTGACAAAGCGGGCTGCTTTGATGAACGTTTCTTTATGTATTATGAAGATACTGATCTGTCGCTGCGTATTTGTAAACTTGGAAAGAAAATACTTTTCTGTCCGGATTCCATTGTTCGTCACATTCATACAGGAAGCAGTAAGGAATGGTCTCCATTCTTTACGTATCATGTATATCGGAATAAACTTTTAATGATTGGAAAGAATGTTTCTAAGAAAGCATACTGGAAGTATTTCCTTCAGCAGTATTATCTTGGAATTCGGCATAGAGATCCAATGAAACGTAAAGGAACAATGGATTCACTGAAGATTTTACGTGGAAATAATGATGTTCATTATGAGGCACAGTAGGAGAATATTATGAGTTATATCAAAGAGATCATTAGCAATCGTAAGCTGATTGCGAAATTATCATTCAATGATTTTAAAACAAAATATGCGGGATCCTTTCTCGGAATCGTATGGGCTTTTATACAGCCGTTAATTACCATTTTTGTATACTGGTTTGCTTTTCAGGTTGGACTTAGAAGTCAGGATGTCGGAAACTTTCCGTTTGCGCTCTGGTTTATGGCAGGTCTGATTCCGTGGTTCTTTTTCTCTGACGGATTAAACGGAGGAACTAATGCACTGATCGATTACAGTTATCTGGTTAAAAAAGTTGTATTCAATATTGATATTCTTCCGATGGTAAAAGTAATCTCTGCAGTTTTTGTACATGTGTTTTTCGTTATATTTTTACTTGTGATGTATACCTTATACGGATATTTTCCGGGTGTATATGCAATACAGATCGTTTATTATTCAATCTGTCTGTTTTGTCTGGTGCTTGGATTATCGTATATTACTGCACCGTTGGTTGTGTTTTTCAGAGATCTGGGACAGATTGTCAATATCATCTTACAGGTAGGTGTGTGGATGACGCCAATTCTGTGGAATATTGATACTATGCAGGTCAGTGACACAATTAAGAAGCTGTTAAAGTTAAACCCGGTATATTATATTGTACAGGGATACAGGGATTCTCTGATCAATAAAGCGGGATTTTGGGAACATCCGGGAAATACAATTTATTTCTGGGTATTTACCATAGTAGCATTTGCGATTGGTACACATTTATTTAAGAAATTAAGACTGCACTTTGCAGATGTACTGTAACAGAGGGATGGAAATATGGAAGATATTGCAATCAAGATTAATCATGTAAGCAAGATGTACAAGCTCTATAATAAGCCATCAGATCGTTTTAAAGAAGCACTCGGGCTTAGTAAAGAGAAAAAATATAAAGAACATTATGCATTAAATGACGTATCATTTGATGTAAAACGTGGAGAAACGGTTGGAATTATTGGAACAAATGGATCCGGAAAATCCACAATTTTAAAAATTATCACAGGTGTTTTAAATCCGTCAGGTGGAAATGTTGAAGTGAATGGAAGAATTTCAGCATTGCTTGAGCTTGGTGCCGGTTTCAATAATGAATATACAGGTCTGGAAAATGTATACCTGAATGGTACAATGATTGGATTTTCAAAAGAAGAGATTGATGCGAGATTGCAGGATATTCTTGATTTCGCAGATATCGGGGATTTCATCAATCAGCCGGTAAAAACCTATTCAAGTGGTATGTTTGTACGTCTGGCATTTGCAGTTGCAATCAATATTGATCCGGAGATCCTGATCGTCGATGAGGCATTGTCTGTTGGTGACGTATTCTTCCAGGCAAAGTGTTATCACAAATTTGAAGAATTTAAAAAGAATGGAAAAACAATTCTTTTCGTAAGTCATGATCTGAGTTCTATTAACAAATACTGCGATCGTGTTGTTCTTCTGAATAAAGGTGATAAACTGGCGGAGGGTGAGCCCAAAGACATGATCAACATGTACAAGAAACTGCTTGTACAGGAACACGATGCAGTTATGGACATGGCTAAGCCGACCGAAGCACTTCATATTACAGAATTAAAAGAGGGAGAGCTTTGGCAGAAAGCATTTAATCTGAATCCAAATCATGAATCCTATGGAAATGGAGAAGTCAATATAGTGGATTTCGCCATTGTTGATCATAATGGAAGACTCAGTAATACCATAGAGAAGAATACAGAATGCACTATTAAAATGAAAGTGCAGTTTACACAGGATGTTGATGCGCCAATTTTTGCATTTACCATCAAAGATCTCAAGGGAACTGAGATTACAGGAACCAATACTCAGCTTGAAGGCATAGAAGATATGGAATGCAAAGCCGGAGAGGTAAAGACGATTGAATTTAAGCAGAACATGAATCTTCAGGGTGGGGACTATCTTATTTCATTTGGATGTACTGGTTTTAAGATGGGAACTTTCACCGTATATCACAGATTGTATGACCTGCTGAATCTGAATGTTGTTGCAAAAAAGAATTCTGTAGGATATTTTGATATGAACTCAGAAGTTCATATCGTTGAGGGTTGAGGTGTGAAATGACAGAACAGATAGGGAAAGTAACTGTAAATTATCAATACTATGAGGGACAGGATTTCTACAGCGATGGAGACGTGGAAGATGAGATCCTTCAGATTGTGAAAGAACATCAGGAAGAGGAATATAACCAGATCATAGCGGAACGCAAGAGCTGGCCGATTTTATATCATTTGTCACATATTCGCGGGAATATTTTACAAAGTATGCCGATCGGGAAAGAGGATGAAGTGCTTGAAATCGGTGCGGGTTGTGGAGCAATTACAGGAACACTGGCACGCAAAGCAAAACATGTGACGTGTATTGATCTGTCCAAAAGACGTTCTTTGATCAACGCATATCGAAATCAGAAATGCGGTAATATTGAAATTATGGTTGGAAATTTCCAGGTCATTGAACCGAATCTGCCAAAACAATATGACTGTATTACTTTAATCGGGGTGCTGGAATATGGAGCTTCCTATATACAGTCGGAAGACTCTTACTATGAATTTTTAAATATTATCAAAAAGCATTTGAAACCAAACGGTCGTATTTATATTGCAATTGAAAATAAATTAGGAATGAAATACTGGGCAGGGTGTCAGGAAGATCACGTTGGTGGGTTCTTTAAAGGGGTAGAAGGATATCATGATGTAAAAGGTGTCTACACGTTTGGAAGAAAAGAACTGGAAGCTTTGATCGGTCGTGCTGGTTATAAAGACATGACATTTTATTATCCATATCCGGATTATAAATTCCCAATGGCAGTCTATTCAGATGACTATTTGCCGAAAAAAGGGGAATTAAGCCGGAATAATCTCAATTTTGACAGAGAAAAGATATATATGTTTGATGAGAGTAAGGTATTTGATCAGGTATTGGAAGAAGGGATGTTCCCATTCTTTTCCAATTCTTTCCTGGTAGAAGCCAGAGTGGGAGAATAATAATGGAGAAATTAATTTATTCAAAATTTTCGAATGAAAGAGATTCCAGATATGCCATTGAAACCAGTATCGTAATCGATGAAGTACAAAAACAGTGGGTTGTGAAACGACCAATGTCTGCAGATGGAAAGCAGCATTTTGAAAATATCAAACAGGCTTATCACAGTCTGAGTCAGATGTTTCCAGAACAGAAGATGAAGATTCAGCCATATATCGAAGCTGACGGTGAGATCCGCTTTCCGTATGTG
This sequence comes from uncultured Lachnospiraceae bacterium, assembly GCA_934364805.1. Lineage (GTDB taxonomy): Bacteria > Bacillota > Clostridia > Lachnospirales > Lachnospiraceae > Roseburia. The sequence continues at coordinate 34,872 of CAKRMH010000003.1, read as the reverse complement.
GAGGGCGAGGATATGGAGAAGATACTTCATTGTACCTTTGAAAAAGAAGGTTATGAAAATATGCTCGCAGTGATCCGGGAATATTTTGCAATGATAAGGGAATACTCTTCGGACTGTACTTATAGCAAAACAGAAGAATTCGTAAAGATGTTTGGAGATTATGATTTTTCGGAAGGAACAAAATGCGGGAAAGCCAACAATCTCGATTATGGATTTGCAAATGTAATCGTATCCGGGCAGGAGAAAACACTGATCGATTATGAGTGGACAGTGGATTTCCCGGTTCCGATTGATTTCCTCCTTTACCGGGCGTTACATTATTATGTGTATACCAGTCCAAACAGTATTGAGATGGTCGACAAAGGAATCTTTGATTCATTGGGATTCAGGCAGGACGACATAACCAAATATGTTGCTATGGAAAAACACTTCCAGAAATATATTTCATCCGGAATGACTACATTGGGAGAACTCCATGAGACAATGGGTGCTGCGACATATAATGTCAACGAAATGGAGCAGTGTTACAAAAAAGAAAAAGAACCATTCATGCAGGTGTATTTTGATTATGGAGATGGATTTATCCATGAAAATTCATATTATGCAACACCAAAAATTGATGAGGACGGTGTTGAAACACTTCAAATCAAAAATATTCCTGAGAATGCACTTCGTGTACGTATTGATCCGAGAAAAGAATCCTGTGTTATGAAGGTTATCAGTTTCCAGAATGAGCATAAGGATGATATGATTTCAGGAATGGATTGTAACGGAACATCCTGTGGAGAACATGTATACGTATTTAATGTGCCGGATCCATGGTTTGTCGTAGCTCATAAAGATTATCATGAATTGACATTGCAGATATCACTGAAATCAGAATGCTACGTATCTGAGCTGTGCAAGATGAAAGAAGAAAATGAGAATCTGCAAAGAAGAGCAGAAGAGGCAGAGAGACAATATAATGATGTATTGAATTCAACGAGCTGGAAGATTACAGAACCGCTTCGTAAAATAAAAAAACATTAGTAAAAACTCCCCTGGAGGTGGAAACCATCGGGGAGTTTTTTGAGCAGATTATTTAAGAAATGTACGAGGTCAAGAAAATGATAAAGAAAAAAATGGATAAGATATCTTCCATGAGTGGTCTTTTGATTGTATGGGGGATTGTCACAGTTGTTCTTCTGGCAATGTTTCATATTGGGGGATTTCATATAGAGTATCCTCTTTCTAATACAGGAAGAGATGACACCAGTTATATGGCTGAAATTAAAATGTCGTATGATACAGGCAGTTGGAAATCAAGCGAATATCTTGGAGCACCATTTGGGACAGACAGATCATCGAATATTTCCTATTATTTATTTAATGATGTGCATTTGTTATCTATGGCACTTGTGTATCTTACGGGCAGTGTGTTTATGGCGCAAAATTTGACGTATATTTTATTGTTTTATATTAATTCAGCAGTAACATATGCAGTGTTAAGAGTACGTAAGATTAATCCAGGAATTAGTATTGTTGGAACGATTTCGTTTACTTTTCTGACTTATGTGTTTTATAGAAATGTTTCACATATGATGCTGACACCAATATATACAATTCCTTTAGCAATACTTATTTGCTTATGGATTTTTGAAGATGACCGAGTGACCAGATATGGAAAAGGATTTTTCCATTATAAAAGAAACTGGGCAGTGATTTTATTTTCGATACTTATTGTAAACAGTGGAATTGGATACTATACCGTATTTGCATGTTTCTTTTTTATGGTGGCTGGAATATATAAAACAGTTGAAAGACGATCATTTCTTGGAATACAGCAGTTTTTGAGTCAAGTTGTAACTACATTTATCTGTATGGGGGTAACGATTAGCGGTTATGTAATTGATGTTCTGCAAGGAAAAAATTCAGTAATGACATCGCTTAGATCCTATGGAGATGCAGAAATTTATGCCTTAAAAATAGTGAGATTGTTTTTACCAATGAAAGGAACTGGAATCCAACGTATTGATAATGTGTTGGCAGCGTATAATGCATCTGCAGTTTGCCAGACAGAAACCTCGGAATATTTAGGGGTGTTAGGTGTGATTGGATGTATCATTCTTTTTCTTGCATTGTTTGCAAATGTAAAAAAATCGGAAATCAAAATGATGTCTGTTATGACAATTTGTGCAATTCTCTACGGTGCAATTGGAGGATTGGGAGTTGTATTCTTCCTTTTCGTGACGGATATGGTCAGATGTACCAATCGTATCAGCGTATACATTGCGTTTATGTCTATTTATACTGTTTGTCTGCTTCTACAGCGGTTATATAACTGGATAAAACAACATGGGACGATGCTGTCAAAAATATTATTTCAATTTGTAATGTGTCTTGCCCTTGTGGTAACATTATGGAATCAGGTGCAATGGCATCATTTTGACAATAATGCGCAGATTCAGGCATGTGATATGCAACAATCATTTGTAGAAGAACTTGAAGAGACGATTCCAGACGGAGCAATGATTTACCAGCTTCCATATTGGGAATATCCACCAGGACCTGGAATTAACAATATGAATCCAAATGAACTTTTACAACCGTATTTGTATTCAACAAAAGTGAAATGGAGTTTTGGAGCTTTTTCAGGAGAACGTTCTTTGAAATGGAATGCTTACGTTTCACAACTTAATGTGAATGACATGGTAGATAGCTTAAGTTATATGGGATTTGAGGGCATATTTATAAATTCAGGTGCTTACACAGAAGATGAATTTACAGAATTGACGTCACAACTGAATCAGATATTTGGACAACCTGATATTGTATCAGCAGATGATAAATGGTATTACTATGATATTTCGCAGTATGCACAACAATTGAAGAAGAGCATGTCTGAAGAGGAGTGGCAAAACCATGTGAATCAGGTGAAAGGATATGGAGAACAGGCATCAGATGAATAAATTAGGAAATATGTGTTGGAATTTAATTGAGAAGATCGTACGATGGTGTTTGAAAATTGTATTCCGAATTATACACAAGGATTTAGATGAAACAATCATAGAGGCTTTTTTGCAATTTGTAAAATTTGGCATTGTTGGAGTATCGAACACGATCATCAGCTATGTTTTGTATGCAGGTTGTCTTTTGATTTTTAGGGGCATTGGAATTCTTACGGGAATAGATTATATCGTAGCGCAGGTGATTCAATTTATTTTAAGCGTACTCTGGTCATTTTACTGGAATAATAAATATGTCTTTGAATTGAAAAAAGGAGAGAAGCGTTCTCTTTGGAAGTCTTTATTAAAAACATATGTATCATATTCCTTTACGGGACTGTTTTTAAGTAGTATATTATTAGTATTGTGGGTTCAGATTCTTGGAATATCTGAGTTTATTGCACCAATCATCAATTTATTGATTAGTGTTCCATTGAATTTCATTATTAACAAGTTTTGGGCATTTAAAAAAGCATAGCAATATAATTATGTAGAGGACAGGCTTTATGGAACGAAAAGAAAAATTATATCTGGTAATTCCTTGTTATAACGAGGAAGAAGTATTACATGAAACAGAACATCGTCTGACTGTAAAATTAAATCAGATGATAGCAGACGGATTAATCTCGGATGAAAGCCGTATGGTATTTGTGGATGATGGATCCAAAGACCGGACATGGAATATTATTAAAGAACTTCATGAGAAGAATCCGCTGGTACTTGGAATTAAATCTTCCAGAAATCGTGGACATCAGAATACACTTTTGGCTGGTCTTATGACTGTAAAGGACGAATGTGATATGGCAGTATCCATGGACGCAGATCTTCAGGATGATATTGAAGTACTGGATCAGTTTGTGCAGCAGTATTATGATGGCTGTGAGATTGTATATGGAGTGCGCAGTGCCAGAAAGACAGACACATTCTTCAAGAAATTCACAGCAGAAGGATTCTATAAGCTGATGGAGTGGATGGGAGTTGAAATAGTATTCAACCATGCTGATTATCGTCTTATGAGCAGCCGGGCACTTCAGGAACTTGCAAAATACAAAGAAGTTAATCTGTTTTTAAGAGGAATCGTTCCAATGATCGGTTTTAAGACCGGAATTGTGACATATGAGCGTCATGAACGTTTTGCAGGAGAATCAAAGTATCCGCTTAAGAAAATGCTTTCATTTGCAATGGACGGGATTACATCCCTCAGTATTAAGCCGATTCGTTTTATAACAGGACTTGGAATTACGTTATTCGTAATCAGTATTATTTTACTCGTTTATTATACAATTGGTTATTTCCTTGGTAATACAACACCGGGCTGGGCAACAATCGTTGTTTCAATTTGGGGAATCGGAGGACTGCAATTACTTGCAATTGGAGTAATTGGGGAGTATATCGGTAAGATTTATATGGAAACAAAAGAAAGACCAAGATATATTATTGAGGAATTCCTCAAATAGAGAATGGAAGGCAGAATCAATTATCATGAAAATAGATCATACATTTGCAATATGTGCATATAAAGAATCAGAGTTTCTGGAGGACTGTATTCAGTCTTTAAAGAATCAGACTGTTCAGACAAACATTATCATGGCAACATCCACACCAAATGATTTCATTAAGAACATGGCTGCAAAATACGATATTCCATTGTATGTGCGGGATGGCAAAAGCGACATCCGGGATGACTGGAACTTTGCTTATAACCAGGCTAAGACAGAATGGGTGACAATTGCACATCAGGATGACGAATACAATGAACATTATGTAGAAGAAATGTGTAAGAAACTGGAAGGTGTAAAGAATCCGATCGCATTTGTTACAGATTATATTCCGATTAAAAATGGGCAGATCGGACCGAGAGATATTAATTCCAAGATCCGTCGTTTCCTTCGTAAGCCATTAAAGTATAATAAACTTGCTGGAACGAGATTCTGGAAGAGAGAGATTCTTTCACTGGGTAATTCCATCTGTTGTCCTTCCGTCACTTATTATAAGAAAGTATTGGGAGATTCTTTCTTTACATCAGAATTAAAGTTTAATATTGACTGGGATACTTTCCTGAAATTCTCAGAAATCCCGGGAGTATTTGCATATGTTGAGAAACCACTAACTTATTATCGTGTACATGACGGTGCGACCAGTAAGGAATTTATTGTAGATCATAAGAGAGTTGCAGACGACACCTTTATGTTCCAAAAGTTCTGGCCAAACTGGATGGTTAAAATTATTATGCACTTTTACAAACGGGCATATGACACATATAATTAGAAATACTTAAGAAATATTAAGGAAATCTTAAGAAAAGAATTGCATGAGATACAATTGCATAGTATAATTGCTACAAAGAGAACATTTGGGTAGCATGCAAAGGCAGGCAGAGTTATGTCTGTCTTTTTTATTTGCCTGATATATGGATAACATAAGATGAGAGGGTACAATATAAGATGAAGAGGGGGAAGAAAAGCTGCAGGAAAAATGGCTGTGCTTTTGGCTAATTTTTTATTGACGGTATTAGCAATAACATTATTGCTAAATGGTTTGCAGTTCCAGGAAAAGATTGATATTGAATTGAATTATGGGAAACAGGAAATTGGCAGACAAAGTGAGGCTCAATTGTTCTATGCGGAGAACCTTACAGGAATCACAGAAGAAAATAGCTATATAGTGCATATTACAGAAAATAAAGCTTTATTTCATGTGAAAGAATTGGATTATTCAAATAATTTCCTGCGTATTGATCCTACAAACCAAAAAGAAGATTATGAAATTAAAAGCGTAACCTTTTACTATAATGAAGAAGAACTTTTTTCCTTAAAAGGGAAAGACCTTGTTCCGTATATGTTAGCATTTGAGAATGTAGAGTATACAGTAAAAGATGATGTGTTGAAAGTTCATGCGAAAAAGATGATTCGAGGATAACATTTAAAAAGGATTTTAGCACAAAAATCGTAAATGAAATTATGTATACCAATATGAAGCCATATTATCTGATGGTTGTTTTCTACTTTGTCTTTGGAATTCTTCAGATTGTGTTCTATCCGGCAGAAGAGAAAAGAAAAATGCGATGGTATCATTGGATTGGAACTGGAATTGCTGTCATTTTTCTATTCCTTGGTCTTGCTATGAATTATGGAGTACATTATCTGGAAACGAATTTTGGAGATGTTCCAATCGGACAGTTGATCTATCATATGCATACACCACTGGAGGGAACAAATACATCATCGTTTGCAGGAATAGCGAAAGTCCTGATTATTATCTTTCTGATTGTAATGATTTTAATTGTAGCTGTATATAAGGCATTATTAAGAATTGGGAAGAGAGGCACCTTCCTTTTATGGAGTGGATTGTTGGGAGTGGTGCTTGGGGCATATGCAATTGGTGTTGCATGCTACCATTTTAATTTCTGGTCTTATCTTCAATATATTGATGAAGACACAACATTGTACGATGATTATTACGTGGATGGAAGAGATATTCAGCTCACTTTCCCAGAGAAGAAAAGGAACCTTGTCTATATTTATCTGGAATCTATGGAGATGACGTATGCCAATCGGGAATCCGGTGGAGCAATGATGGAGAATTATATTCCGGAGCTGGCAGATATCGCATTAGAGAACGAATGCTTTGGGGATGGAGAACAACTGAATGGAGCTTATACACTTCCAGGGGCTACATTTACCATGGGAGCTTTGGTGGCACAGACATCAGGGGTTACAATTAATGAAAATATTGTAAGCAATGATACTTTAAATGCAAAATGGGAATCAGAGAATAATTATCTTCCAGGTATTTGGGCAATTGGAGACATATTAAATGAGCAGGGATATAATCAGGAATTTATGATAGGGTCCGATGGTAAATTTGCAGGAAGGTCATCATATTTCTCAGGACATGGAAATTATGATATGTTTGATTACTATACTGCTATAGATAAGAACTATATTGATAAAGATTATTATGAATGGTGGGGATTTGAGGACAAGAAGTTATTTAAATATGCCAAAAATGAGATTCAGAAGCTTTCCAAAGAAGATGCGCCATTTAACTTTACGATGCTTACCGTAGATACGCATTTTACAGGTGGATATGTATGTGATTTGTGTGAACAGGAATATAACGATCAGTACAGCAATGTTATTGCATGTTCGAGTGCTCAGGTGGCAGAATTTCTGGATTGGTTGTCAGAACAGGATTTCTATAAGGATACAACGGTTGTAATATCGGGAGATCATTTGACGATGGATTCAGATTATATATCAAAACAGGGAGCAGATTTGTTTGACCGGAGAACCTATGTTGCAATTGTAAATGGTAATGCGGTTAATACGCAATCCAACATACAGAGAAAATATACTACAGTTGATCTGTTTCCTACGACATTGGTGGCGATGGGAGTGAAGATAGAAGGCAACAGACTTGGATTGGGCGTGAATCTGTATTCTGGTGAGAAAACATTGTATGAGCGATATGGGAAGGATTATCTCGAGGTGGAACTCTTGAAAGATTCTAAGTTATACAGGCAGAAATTGCTGTATGGTAATACATTTCATTAGCAATTATGATGGTAAATACAGTAAATAATGAGAGAATTGTAACACAATTGAAATATTTACATCTTGAAAAATATAGTTTATAATGAAATGACAATTGAGAAGAAAGAGAATGCCCTAAGTGGAGGGGGGGTTCTCTTTTTCAGTGTGTGTAAATTTATAAAAATTAAGGAGCCTTCAAAATGAATATTATTTTGCTCTCAGGAGGAAGTGGCAAGCGCCTGTGGCCATTGTCAAATGATATAAGAAGTAAGCAGTTCATCCAGTTATTTCAGAATGAAGATGGCAGTTATGAATCTATGGTACAAAGAGTATACCGCCAGATTACAGAAGTTGATTCATCGGCCAATGTTACAATTGCCACCAGTAAGACCCAGGTGAGTGCAATTCATAATCAGCTTGGAGATAAGGTTGACATATGTGTAGAACCATGCAGAAGAGATACATTTCCTGCAATTGCTCTGGCAGCAGCCTTTTTACACGATAAAAAGGAAATTGCATTAGAAGAAGCAGTTGTAATCTGCCCTGTAGACCCATATGTAGAGAATTCGTATTATGAGGGAGTAATTAAGCTTGGTGAGCTTGCAACGAATGAGGATGCCAATCTTACGCTGATGGGAATTGAACCGACATATCCAAGTGAGAAGTATGGTTATATTATTCCAGAAGGACAAGAGGCAGTCAGCAGGGTGCGCGAATTCAAAGAGAAACCGACGGCGGAGGTTGCAAAAAACTATATAGCGCAGGGTGCATTGTGGAATGCAGGTGTTTTTGCGTTTAAACTGGAATATTTGTTAAATAAGGCGCATAGTCTGATTGATTTTACGGATTATGATGATCTGTATGCAAAGTATGATACGCTTACAAAGATCAGTTTTGACTATGCTGTGGTTGAGAAGGAAGAACGTATTCAGGTCATGCGGTATTCCGGGGACTGGAAGGACGTCGGGACATGGAATATGATGTCCGAAGTAATGTCCGATGCGACAAAAGGAAATGTAACACTGGATGAGACCTGCGAGAATACCAATGTAGTGAATGAACTCAATATTCCAATACTTTGTATGGGATGTAAGGATATGGTTGTTGCGGCAAGTGGCGATGGAATACTGATATCCGATAAAGAACGGAGCGGTTATATGAAGCCATATGTTGAGAAAATTAGCAGTGACATTATGTATGCAGAAAAATCATGGGGAACCTATACGGTATTAGACGCACAACCAAAATCTATGACAATCCGTGTGCTGTTGAAAGCTGGATGTCATATGAGTTATCACAGTCATGAACATCGTGATGAAGTATGGACAATTGTGTCTGGAAGCGGCAGAGCGGTTGTTGATGGACGTGAACAGAAAGTTCAATCTGGAGATGTGATTGCGATAGAAAAGGGCGTACGGCATACGATCAGTGCAGATACAGATCTGACATTGATAGAAGTACAGATCGGTAATGAAATCAGTGCACAGGATAAAATAAAATATTCATATCAGATATAAGTTTTAAATACAAAAGAAAGAGGTAGAGAAGTGAAGAATCGAATTCGAAGATTAGCAGTTGTATGTTCGCTTATGCTTAGTCTTACATCGATGCCGGTGGGAACACTTTATGCAGAAGACATAACAGAGACACAACAGACAGATGTGAGTGAAGCAATTCCGGAAACACAACAGGAAGAGACAGAAGCAATTCCGGAGAACACAGAGAATGAAACAGAGTCACAGACAGACGAGGATGGAGAAAATGAGACGGAAACACAGCAGAACGAAGCTGCTGCTGTTGCTGTTCAATCAGAATCTGAAACAGATGTCAGCACAGAGGCAGTAGAAAGTGATGATGAATCAGCAGAGTGCGTTATGAACCCAGACATGGCGGGCGATGTGGATCTTCCACAGGATGTGGATGGAGATTACGAAGATGATCCGCAAGCAGGTCGTGCAATGGGAAATGTAAGCGAAGATTTTTACAATGAGGATGAATTATACGGTATTGCAACTTATAGTGATTTGACCGAATCTGCTGGAATTGTTCATGATAGCAAGTTTAATGGAACAACAAAGAGAAGTGGTGTGGATGTTTCTTCATGGCAAGGAGATATTGACTGGAATCAGGTCAAAGCAGCTGGAATTGAATATGCGATTATACGTGTAGGGTATCGAGGTTTATCAAGTGGAACGCTTGCAAAAGACAAGAAGGGTATCCAGAATCTTCAGGCAGCAAAGGCTGCCGGACTAAAGGTTGGAGTATATATTTTCTCGCAGGCAATCAATACAAGTGAGGCACAGGAAGAGGCTGATTATACAATTAATCAGATTGCAGGGAATGCAATTGATCTTCCTATTGTAATAGATTATGAATATGGAGCAGGCAATAGCGGAAGATTATATGATGCACATTTATCTGCTGATGCAGCAACTTCTGTTGTAAATGCATTCTGCGAAAGAGTGCAGAGTCGAGGCTATTATGGAATGGTTTATGCAAATAAATCAATGCTGGAAGCTCAGTTAAATGCATCAGATATTTCTTCAAAGTATCTAGTGTGGCTTGCTAATTATACGAATCAGACAGGATATAGTGGCAATTATCGCTTTTGGCAGTATACTTCTACCGGATCGGTTCCTGGAATATCTGGCAATGTAGATATGGATGTGTGGTATGATAATGGAACGCTTATGGGAGGCGGCTATGATTCTGACTCTGATGTGTCCTACTCTACACATGTACAGACAATTGGCTGGCAGAATGCGGTATCTAATGGTGTAAGTGCTGGAACAACAGGGAAAGGGCTTCGACTGGAAGCACTTAAGATTAATCTTGGTAATAAGAAATATTCAGGAGGAATTACATACAGTGCACATGTACAGGGAGTTGGTTGGCAGAATTGGGTATCTGACGGTCAAGTAGCTGGAACTACAGGACAAGGAGCGAGACTAGAAGCGATTCAAGTTAAACTTACTGGAGAAATGGCAAAACATTATGATGTATATTATCGAGTACACGCACAGAATATTGGCTGGATGGGCTGGACCAAAAATGGAGCGGCAGCTGGTACTCAAGGATATAGTTATCGACTAGAAGCTGTACAGATTTTAATTCGCAACAAAGGAGCGGCAGCACCGGGGAGCACAGATAGTCCTTTTCGCTGTATGAGAATAAAATATAATACCCATGTTCAGAGCGTTGGTTGGGGAAATGAAGTGAATGATGGTATTACATGTGGAAGTACTGGAAAAGGATTGAGAATGGAGGCACTTACGGTTCGACTTGTTAATCAAGCATATAGTGGAGGAATCCAGTATCAGGCTCACATCCAGAATGTTGGCTGGGAACAAGGCTGGAGACAAAATAACCAGATGGTTGGTACAACAGGAAGAGGCTTACGCCTTGAGGCGGTTAAGATACAACTTACCGGAGAAATGGCAAAACATTATGATGTATATTATCGTGTACATGCGCAGAATATTGGCTGGATGGGCTGGGCTAAGAATGGGGCAGCGGCAGGAACGCAGGGGTATGGTTGCAGATTGGAAGCAATTCAGATTGTGCTTGTAGACAAAGGTGCATCAGCCCCAGGAAGTACAAATGACTCATTCCGATGTGTTAGAATTAAATACAATGCGCATGTTCAGAGTGTTGGTTGGGAAAATGAAGTGAATGATGGTATTACATGTGGAAGTACTGGAAAAGGATTGAGGATGGAAGCTCTTACAGTTCAGCTTGCAAATCAGATGTATAGCGGAGGAATTCAGTATCAAGCACATATTCAAAATGTTGGCTGGAGTCAAGGCTGGAGACAAAATAACCAGATGGTTGGTACAACAGGAAGAGGCTTACGCCTTGAGGCGGTTAAGATACAACTTACCGGAGAAATGGCAAAACATTATGATGTATATTACCGAGTGCACGCACAGAATATTGGCTGGATGGGCTGGACAAAAAATGGAGCGGCAGCTGGTACTGAAGGATACGGTTATCGGCTAGAGGCAATTCAAATTGTACTTGTAGATAAAGGGGCGAATGCGCCAGGAAACACAAATGATACTTTTAGGAAAAAGTAATTAATTTGTCAAAATAGAAAATAAAAATTAATAAAATTGTAATATTTACATATAACTGTAAATGGTTTATAATAACAGTATGTTATAAAAAGAGAATATCCGAGTTCGGATATTCTCTTTTTGAATATAAGAATGAATAACAAAGGACATATAAAGATGTGGTTTATAAGCACAATACTTGGGGTGCTGTTATTGGGAATTCTTCCGATTATGCTCGGAGATAGAATTTGGGGAGAAATTTATAAAGAACGCAATGATCCATTGGCGCAAATTTTTGGTAGATATCTAGCTGGCACAATAATTATGTGGGCTGTATTTCAGATTATTGCGGTTCCAATGATATTGGCAAAAGGTTCTTTTTCAAGTACGGTTATTTTGTGGGAAATCAGTATTTTTTTGGTTCTCTTGCTACAGAGTATGTGGAAGGTAAAAAAACACAGGCATATATATCCACATATAAATAAGAAAATTCGTAAAAGCAAAACGGAAAAAATCTTATTTATTATTATGTGTGTAATTGTAATATTTCAATGCGTAGCTTGTGTGATTGGAACTCAATATGATGAAGATGATGCAAGGTTTGTGGTAAATGCCCTTGAAGCATTTGAACATGATTCTATGTTATTGATTAATCCGGCTACAGGAGAATATGTTGGAACATGGGTGGGCGAGCTGGCAAAAGATGTGCCATCACCGTGGACCATCTATATAGCGCTCATAGCTAAAATATTGAATGTTCATCCAACTATTATTGCACATACAGTTCTTCCGGGAATTCTAGTGGCAATGGCATATGGTTGTTATTGGCTGATTGCAGAAAGAATTTTTGAAAAGAATTTTGCGTATTGTTGTATGTTGGTGGCGTTAGTGGCTATTGTAAATATGTATTTTACGAATTCTGAACAAACGCAGGCTGTTTTTCTTCTTACCAGGATTTGGCAAGGGAAGGCTGTGGTTGCTGGAATTATGATTCCATTTCTATGTTATCTTATGATGTTACTTTATCAGCTGAGTTTTGAAAAACAGATATATTATTTACTTTTTTTAACGGATATTGCGTGTTGTTTATTATCAGGAATGGGAATATTTCTTTCAGCGATAGTAATTGGGGTTTTAGGACTTTATATTGCAATTACTAAAAAAAGATTCCAAATGATATTAAAAATAGCACTGTCGTGTATACCGACAATTCTTTATGGAATTGTATATATTATTTTTTGACAGGAGAATAGAAAATTTATGTGTGAAACATGGAAAGAAATGTTTGATTTCTTTCAAGGGTATTATAATAATGGACTCATCATATATCTATATATGGCGAGTCTTTTGATCATTATGTCGCTTGGGGGGAAAAAACTTCGAAAGACTATAGGATGGCCTACAGTAGCAATTATGATTTTTGTGTATAATCCACTTTTCTATAGATATATATGGCAGAAATGCTTTTATTATGGATACTGGCGCGTGTTTTGGCTCTTCCCTGTTGCATTAGTTATAAGTGTAGCGGTGCTAATTTTACTTGGTAAGATAAAAAAAACAAAGAAACAAGGAATTTTTTTGATTATAGTATTGATTCTTATTTGTTATAATGGGAAAAATGTATTTTCAAAGCAATTATTCTATACGAATACACAAAATATATATAAATTACCGCAAGAAGCAATTGATGTATCAGATACTTTATTACAACTTGATACAGAGCCAAAAGTAGTTATGTGTAGCCAATTATATTCGTATATTCGGCAGTATAGTACAAATATTAAAATGATGTATGGGAGAAACATTGAGGGGTATATTGATGGTGGAAATGAAAAAGATGCAGAAATGGCGTTGAATCTTCAACAATTAGAACAAACGAAATGGGAACGGGTAGCTGAAATAATGAGGGAAAACCGGTATCAATATGTGGTTATACCAGAGAGTGAGAACTGCTCACAAGAGTATATGAAACAATATTCATTTATGCTGTTGAAGCAGGTAGATGGATATGATATTTTTGAAGTTTTATATTAAAGGTAAATGGCTTTGAGTTTATGTGTTTTAAATTGAAATGTTAAAGTATAGACGAACTTGAGGAAATTTGTTATACTATGTTAGTTTGTTGTATTATATAAAATTATAAAACGAAAGGAATACACCAAAAGGATGAATGAAGAAATCGCAATTGATATAAAAGAATTGAGCAGACGAATCTTAAAAAAATGGAAAGGATTAGTTATTGCTGGACTTGTTGGAGCGGTTGTAATGAGTGTAGTGGGATATGGAATATCTTACAACAAGTATATGGATGGACAACCTGTTTCAGAATCTGAATTAGAAAAGGATAAATCAAATCTTACTCAGAAAGAACTGGAAAAAGTAACTCAAGCATATGAAACTTATAAAGTTTATAAAAAGCAGTATCAAGCTGATCTTGAATATAATCAAAATTCATTATTGATGAAAATTGGGATGGATAATGCTACTACAGTAGAATTGCAGTATTATATTGATAATGGGTATAAAAGTGTATATCCGGTAATTGAGCAGACGAATAATGCAGCAGATATTATTGCAGCATATAGTTTATATCTGACTTCAGATGATGTGATTGAAAAAATAAAAGAAAAAACAGGGGAAGACATTGAAGATCGCTATTTAAAAGAATTGATTACGATAGAAGCATTACCTGATACTCAAACAATGAAAATTAGCATATGTGCAGATGCAGAAGAGTTGGCTAATCAAATAGCAGATGTTCTTGAGCAAGAGACAGAAAATTACTGTTCACAATTACAGTCAAAATATGGTCAATTTGAAGTGTCGGGTGCAAATCGTATACAAAATTCTATATTAGATGAGTCTGTATTTGAATTACAACAAACAAAAATAGCTTCGGTTTCTACACTTAGAACTCAGATGGACGCAATCGGAAATGATTTTACAGAGAATCAAAAAACGTATTATGAAGCATTAGTTAAAAATGATGAAACCTCAGATGAAAAGTTTGAAGGAAAGATAATTAGCAAAAGGTATATTATATTAGGTTTTGTGTTAGGATTTATTGTATTTATTGCATATGTGGTTTTGAGATATTTGATGCAGAAAGCAATACGTAACCGTTCTGATTTGCAAGATTTATATCATATCTATACATTTGGAGTGACAAATAATAAAGATGGATATGAGGGCATAGAGAAAATTGCAAAACAAATTGTTGCATGTGCTACAACAAATGGAATACATAAAATTGGATTGATTGGGACTGATGATACGGAAAATACAGAAAAATTTTTAAAAACATTAGAAAAAAGACTTAAAAATGAAAAGATAGAAAGTTTATGTGGAGTTGGAATTGAAAACATTTCATACGTATTACAAAATGTTGGAAGTGCCGGTTATGTTGTTTTGGTTGAGAGAAAAGATGGCTCATTATTTGAAGATGTAGAAAAGGAAATTTCTATGTGTGAGAAATGCAATATTCAGATATTGGGAAATATAATTATAGATTAATATGTAAAACTAAGATAAGAAATTAGATAGAGTTTGTATTAAGAAGAAGGATGTATATTTATGTGTAGTAACAAAGCGATAAACTGATAGGAATATATGGAGTTTTATTGGTGCTATGTTGGAAATCTCATATATCCTTCTTTTTATATGTGGAAATGCAATGCGTGTTAAGATAAAAATTATTTAATATGATGAGGAAATAAAAAATGGAACATTTAGAGAAAAAACTAAATAATGATGTTCGACATGTATATATAATTGGAAGTAAGTCTATTGGAATGTATGGTGGATATGAATCCTTTGTTATGAATTTATTACAGCAACATAAGGATAATGGTTTGGTCAAGTATCATGTGACTTGTAAAGCCAATGGACAAGGATATATGAATCTTGAAAAACTTCCTGGGGCACAAAGAGTTAGTGAGACAGAGTTTACATATTGTAATGCACAATGCTTTTTGATTAAAATACCGGAAAAAATAGGTGCTGCACAAGCTATTTATTATGACATTGCTGCGTTAAAGTTGGTTTGTAATCATATTAAAGAAAATAAAATTAAGAATCCGATAGTGTATATTCTGGCGTCAAGAATTGGACCTTTCGAAAGAAGATATGTTAGAAAAATCCATAATGCAGGAGGGTTCGTTTATCAGAATCCTGACGGCCATGAGGATTGGAGAGGAAAATGGAGCCCTTTAGTTCGAAAATATTGGAAGGTGTCTGAAAAATATGCTGTGAAAAATGCGGATCTTGTTGTTTGTGATAGCAAGAGTATTGAATCTTACATAAAACAAGAATATTCTAAATATAATCCAAGGACAAAGTTTATTGCGTATGGTTCACATATTGTAATGTCAGCACTTGCAGATGATGATATGAAATATCAGAAGTGGTTAATGGATCATGATCTTTTTTCAGGGTTTTATGTGAGTGTAGGACGTTTTGTGGCAGAAAATAATTTCGAGACAATGATTAGGGAATTTATGTTAAGTCATACAAAGAAAGATTTTGCAATCATCACAACTTCAGATTCAAAATATGCGGCAGAACTGGAAAAGAAACTTCATTATAGTAAGGATAAAAGGATTAAGTTCGTTGGAACTGTGTATGATCCGGAATTGTTAAGTAAAATTAGAACAGAAGCTTATGGATATTTACATGGACACGAAGTTGGGGGGACAAACCCTTCATTGCTTGAAGCATTGGGAAGCACAAAACTTAATTTATTATATGATGTTGGGTTTAATAGAGAAGTAGCAGAGGATGCTGCTATGTATTGGACGAAAGAAAAGGGAAATTTAGCTTCTTTAATTGATTCGGCAGATAAAATGAGTAAAAGCGATATTGAAAAATTGGGGAATGCAGCGAAATTTAGAATTAAATCTGAATATAGTTGGGAACATATTTGCTCTAAATATCTTAAGATTTTTACACAAGATAGAATTTAAACACTATTGTATGAGGTGATTAACGTGAGAAATTATGAAGAATTGAAAGTTGCAGTTGCTGGTACGGGGTATGTAGGAATGTCAATTGCGACATTGCTTGCACAAAACCATCATGTGATTGCAGTTGACATAGTACCAGAAAAAGTTGACAAAATTAATCATAGAATAAGCCCAATTCAAGATGAGTATATTGAAAAATATTTATTAGAAAAAAAATTGGATTTGGTAGCTACAACAGATGCAGAAAATGCGTATGCAGAAGCTGATTTTGT
The DNA here is from genome assembly GCA_934364805.1 of uncultured Lachnospiraceae bacterium. Classification (GTDB taxonomy): domain Bacteria; phylum Bacillota; class Clostridia; order Lachnospirales; family Lachnospiraceae; genus Roseburia. Next base: position 18,065 of record CAKRMH010000003.1, on the reverse strand, counting down.
GGTTATTGCAGCGCCAACAAATTATGATTCTGAAACCCAGCGTTTTGACACTTCAGCAGTTGAAAACGTCATAGAGCTTGTTTTAAAAAATAGTAGTAGTGCTATAATGGTGATAAAGTCAACAATTCCAGTTGGATATACACAAAGCATTAGAAAAAAATATAGTACGAATAGAATTTTATTCTCTCCTGAATTTTTGCGCGAATCAAAAGCTTTGTATGATAATTTATATCCGAGTAGAATTATACTTGGATGTGATGATTCCTGCAAAAAGGAGGCGGAGATTTTTGCAAAATTATTAGTAGAAGGAGCTGAAAAAAGTAATATAGATACTTTGTTTATGGGCTTTACAGAAGCTGAAGCTGTAAAACTCTTTGCCAACACATATTTAGCACTTCGGGTTTCCTACTTTAATGAACTAGATACATATGCTGAAATAAAAGGATTAAATACAGAGAATATTATTAAGGGTGTATGTTTAGATCCAAGGATTGGAACACATTACAACAATCCTTCTTTTGGCTATGGCGGATATTGCCTACCAAAGGATACAAAACAGTTATTGGCTAACTATACAGATGTTCCTCAAAATATGATGTCAGCTATTGTAGAAAGCAATAGAACACGAAAAGATTTTATTGCAGATAGAGTTTTGGAAATGGCTGGATACAAGCTGTCAGAGGAGAAAGAGTGTATAATTGGTGTATATCGATTAACTATGAAAAGCAATAGTGACAACTTTAGACAAAGTTCCATTCAGGGGGTTATGAAAAGACTAAAGGCTAAAGGGGCGACAGTTATTATTTATGAGCCAACATTGAATGATTCAGATGATTTTTTTGGAAATACAGTAGTAAATAATTTGAAAAAATTTAAAAACTTAAGCAAAGCGATAATTGCTAATCGATATGATGCTTGCCTTGATGATGTTTCATATAAGGTATATACACGAGATATTTTTGGGAGAGATTAGGTTGTATGATGTTAAATGACATAGTAGTAAGTATTATTATACCAGCATACAATGCAGAAAAATATATATATAAGTGCGTGAGTTCTGTTATTAGCCAATCATTTCATAATCTTGAGATAATTGTTGTTAATGATGGCTCAAAAGATAAAACCTTGGAAGTTTTAAAAAAGTTAGAAAATTCTGATCCGAGAATTTTGGTTTTGAATCAGAAAAATGCAGGTTTGCCAGCTGCAAGAAATAGTGGACTTAAAGTCGCAACTGGAGATTATATTTTTTTCCTGGATTCTGATGACTGGTTAGAAAATAACTGTATCGAAACACTTGTAGATGAAGCTGTACATAGTGGTGCGGAAATAATTTTTTTTGATTATTTTAAAAATTTTTGTGATAAACAAGTTGAACATCATGCGTATAAAGAGGAAAGAATAGAATTTGGAACATCGCAAAAAAAATATTCATTATACAATATGAAGACAATCACAGCATGGGGAAAATTGTATTTAAAAGAGAGTATTTCAGATTTGTATTATGACGAAAAAATGAAAACAGCTGAAGATGTTGATTTTAATTATAGAATTTACGGAAGAGTAAAGAAAGCCGTTTTTATTAATAAATGTTTATTGCATTATAGGATTTTGGAGAAATCTGCAATTCATGGGTATGATCAAAATATCAGAGATAAATTCAATTATCCAATAAAAACAATAGCTGCATATATGAAAAATGGAAATTTAGAAAGTCTTAAGGCATATTATTCATTTGTAGCTATTGCTTATATTTTAATATGTCAGAATGGAATAGTTTTAGATCCGAACAATAATTTTATAGAACAAATTAGAAAAATAAAAGAACTTAACAAAGTAGATTGGGTTGAGGATTTATTTAAACATTTAGATTATGTTTGCATTCCATTTAGCAGGAAATCTATTATATTGAGTTCCAAGTATAGAGTATATTTTTGGATAGTGCTAGCAGTTAATATTAGAAGGATATTAAAAAGATAATTATGAACAATAAAGAGACAATTAGAGTTTTACATGTAACAGAAATGCTTTCAGCCGCTGGAATCGAGTCTTTCATTATGAATAATTACAGAAATATAAACAGAGATAAGGTTCAGTTTGATTTCTTAGTTTTAAGAAACGAAAAAGAATTTTATGATGATGAGATAAAATCTCTGGGGGGAATAAAATATTATGTTCATTCTGAAAAAAAGAATACTTTGCTTAGAATCTTAGATGAATCACAACAGATAAAAAAATTTTTGAAAAATAATAAATATGATATAATTCACGTACATTATACAACGCCATTGCGAGCATTTTATTTAAAGGCTGCAAAGGAAGCAGGTGTGCCGGTCAGAATATACCATTCTCATAGTGCTGAAGTTTTAGGAAAGTCACGCATAAAATTATTTATATATAATTTTTGCAAACATAACATGAAGAGATGGGGAACCCATTTTTTTGCCTGCTCTAGAGCAGCTGCTGATTGGATGTATCCAAAGGATTTAATAAAAACTAAGCAAGTAAAAATTCTTCATAATGGAATTGACACTAACAGATTTGAGTTTGACGATAAAATTCGTAGAGAAAAAAGAAACGAACTTAAACTTGATAAAAAGTTTGTACTTATAAATACTGGAAGGTTTACAGAACAAAAAAATCAAAGTTTTATTTTAGATATTATAATAAAATTAAAAAGTAAAGGTGTAGATATTAAACTTCTTTTATTAGGAGAAGGACCGTTAGAGAATGAGTATCGAGAGAAGGTTAATCGTCTGGGATTGGGTGATGAGGTTATATTTTTGGGCGTGAGAAAGAATGTTCAAGATTATTTATTTGCTGCAGACTGCTTTGTCATGCCTTCATTATATGAGGGACTTCCGGTTGCTGCAATTGAAGCACAATGCACAGGCATTCCTTGTGTGCTTTCGACTAATATTACAGACGAAGCGAAAATAACTGAAAATGTAATGCTTTTAAATTTAAATAATTCAATAGATGAATGGCAAAAGACAATATTAAATATGCAGCAAATGCAAAGAGAAAAAGCCGTTTATAAAATAAGAGATGCTGGATATGATATAAAAAATGTAGCTAAGCGAATGGAAGAATTTTATTTAAGTGTTATATAGGATGTAGAAGATGATAAGAACAAAAGCTGATTTAAATGAGTATATTAGATATGAAAAAAATTTTTATAGTACTATAGGATATAAGGGAAAATGGCATGCATTTGTTACAGAGTGTGAAATAGGACAAATTTATAGATATATCGAGGCTTTGAGATATGATGAATACTATACTAATAATAGAAGTATGGTACATAAGATTTTGGGGATTTTTTGGAGGAGAAGACATAATAAACTAGGGATAAAGCTTGGAATTTCTATTCCTGTAAATACATTTGAGTGTGGAATAAGAATTTATCATTCGCAAGGAATTATTGTTCATAAGGATGCAAGAATAGGAAAAAATTGCACTTTACATGGATTTAATTGCATCGGAAATAATGGTAAAGAAAATAATAATGATAGAAATACACCAATCATAGGAGACAACGTTGACATAGGTGTTGGAGCTTCAATAATTGGGAATATAGAACTGGCTGATAATATAAAAGTTGCAGCTGGAGCAGTTGTTTGTAAAAGCTGTAAAAAAGATGGAATGACATTAAAAGGAATACCAGCAAAGGATTAATTAAGGAGAAAAATACGATGCAGGCAATAAGTTCGCAAATTATACTTAAAAAAAGAAAGATTAATTTATTTGCTATAATATTTTCAGTATTACTTTTTTTGGATTTAATGTTGCAGGAAAATGCCTTTTTATCATCCATGAAAGGAATATGGATTTATATTATAAATGTATTAATTATTCTAATTGGGTTTTGTGATTACATTATAAAGAAACATACACTTTCAAAAAAAATTTTAAAGGATTATTGGCATTTTTTAGCATTATTTATTATAATGACAATTTATTCTTTATTTTTTTGTTTGGGAAAACATAAAATTCCACTTGATGAGATGTTAACAGCTTGTTTATACTGGATAATTCCGATATGTGTATCAGGTATAATTTTTTTACAATTAAAAGAAGATGGGATAAGAATTATATATAATGTTATCTTGCTAAATTATACATTTGTTATAATTAAATGTTTTGCGGTAAATGGACTAGGTTATTTTTTAAAATTGTCTACATATACAAATAATTTTGGCAGCTTACTAGAAGTACATCCTATAGGATTAACATTACCATTGTTTTTAATTTATTTTATCGTGGAACATATTGAATATGGAAATAAAATTTCATGGAAACTATTTGTTGGAGTTTTATATACATTTATGTGCGGTAAAAAAATTGCTTTATTAGCTTTCTTGTGTTCTATAATTGTGTATAAATGTCTGTTGTTTAGTAAGCGGCAATTTAGTAAAAATAAACTTAGAATTTTAATGGTATTGATTGTTGTGATGGCGATTGGTTATTTGTTAGCTGTTCAGTTTGATGTTTTAACAGCCATAGCATTATATTTTGGAGTTAATTTTAATTCTAGACTTGAAACGTGGAATGCATTGAAGGATACATATGTAATTTCTCCTCTGTTTACTGGAAATGGGGTTGGCTATTCTATGTATTATTTGAAAAACCTGAACGGAGTATATATAAATGGTGTTTTAAATAAAGTTGGAGATGTTCACAATGATATATTAAAAATGTATATAGATGTTGGTTTTTTCCCGTTTATTTATTATGTATGGTACCTTTTAATTGGAAATTTAAATTATTTTTTGAAAAAAAATTTAATTAAAACAGGTAGATTATATTTTATAATTATGATTTATACAGTAATATTAATGTTTACAGATAACATAATGAGATATGATTTATACTTAATGACTTTATTTTTAATACCTATGTTAAGAAAATCAAATGAGGAGCATGAAGTTTATGGTAGTTAGTATTATTGTTCCAATATATAATGGGGAAAAATATATTTTAAAATGTCTAGACTCTTTTAAAAATCAACAGATAGAACTTGAAGTTATTTGTGTAGATGATGGATCGACAGATTCATCTGCACAATTAATAAGGGAATATTCTATAAGAAATAAATTCGTAAAATATATATACCAAGAAAATGCTGGTGCTCCTGCAGCAAGGAATAATGGATTGATACATGCTACGGGAAAATATTGTATGTTTTTTGATGCTGATGATGTGATATGCGCAGGAGCATTAAAACGTATGATTAATGCATTGGAGGAATCTGATGCTGACATAGTAATTGGGGATTACAGCGAAATAAATGAAAATGGATTAAACATAAGAAATATATTAATGAGGGACTATGTAATCAATCAAAAGGAGAAATGGTTTTTTACGCTTTGCCCACCTTTACCAGGAAATAAACTGTTTTTGAAATCAGTAATTGATGAGAGTGATTTGCAATTTGAACATTTAAAAATAGGACAAGATTTAAATTTTTATATTAAATTGTTAGCATGTTGCAGAAAGCCGATTTTATTAAATTGCCCAACAATGAATTATCGTATTGTCAACGGGAGTATAAGCCGACAGTACTCTAAAAAGATTTTAGATATATGCAATTCAATTGATAATATAAAAGAATTTTATTTTCAAAATGGTTTTGCTGATGAATATAATAAATATGTTGGTTTGGTTGAATTAATTGCATATAGATCACAACTTGAAAAATTAAAAAAATTTACAAATTTAGAAGAAAAAAAATATGTGAAAAATAAGTTGAAATTTCGAGCAAAAAGTTGTAGAAAACCAACAAAGCAATTATTGGAAAAATATTATAAAGAAAAACTTAAAATATTATATTTGTTACTTATAAATGCTATATAAAGAAGGAAGTTAAAATGAGTAAAATCGGTATTCTTACAATTCCAAGGGCTGATAATTATGGATCTGTATTACAAGCATACGCTATGCAAGCTTTTGTGGATACAATTGAGAAAGACAACGAAATAATTGATTACGTTTCACCTTTTTTAGTTGGTCGTTATCCTTTATGGAACATAAAAAAAAGTAAAAATCCTTATATAATTGCGAAATCTTTATTTCAAAATATAATGACACTAACAGCTAGAAAGAAAAAAAAATCAAAATTTGAGAGTTTTAGAAATTTAATAAGATTTTCTGAAAAAAAAATTTATCAATCCAATGAAATTGATATATATGATTATTATATTTCTGGAAGCGATCAGATTTGGAATACAAGAATTACGCAATTCGATAAAACTTTTTTCTTAGATTTTGTGGCTCTTAAAAAGAAAAAAATAGCTTTTGCTGTCAGTATGGGGTATGAAGACAGAAAAGAAAACGAGTTAGATTTTTACAAACAAGAATTAAAAGAGTTTAATGCTATTGGCATTAGAGAAAAAAATGATTTAAAATTTATAGAGGAATTAGCAGATTCAGATACAAAATGCAATTATATTATTGATCCTACATTGCTGATTGACGAAGAAAAATGGAAAGAACTTATTGGTAAGAGAAAAATAGCTGAAAAATACATATTAATATATACATTTGGGAGAGATGAAAGAGTTGTTAAAGCAGCAAAAAATATCTCTGTTGAAAAAAAAATTCCAGTTTATATTGTAAGTGATGAATGGAGGAATGTTAATTCAGATGGCTTTAGAAATATAAAAGGGGTTGGACCAATTGATTTTATTAATTTAATTGCGTTTTCGGAAGTCGTAGTAACAAACTCATTTCATGGAACGGCATTTTCTATAATATTTAGGAAACCATTTGTATCTGTTCCTTATGAGAGTACTGGAAATAGGATGATTTCTTTGCTTAAACTTTTGAATTTAGAATCAGCACTTTATGATGAAAACAATTTGGAATATAATGTTGATTATAAAAATGTTGATAAAATTTTAAAAGAGGAGAGAAGTAAGGCAAGAAATTTTCTGTTTAAAGCGATTGGAGGACAATAGAGCATGATTTTGCATTTAATTGCATATGAAAAATTTACCGAAGATTATATTACACGAATAAATAGACTTTTTGATTCTAAGAATCATTTATTTCTTGTGTTTGGTCAGAAAGATTATTCAGACATAAAAGAAGTGAAAGCGGAAAATGTTGTTTATAGTGTTGATTTTGCTTCTAAATTCAAATGTGCTTGCTTTCTTGTGAAAAATATAATTAAGGCGAAAAAAGTTATTATTCATGCTCTTTTTTTATCAAATACATATTTGAGATTGCTAGTGATATTACAACCTTTTTCTAAGAAAAAATATTTTTGGAATATCTGGGGTTATGATCTCTATAACGCGTATTGGGATAAAAATAAAAATTCAGGCAGAGAGAAACTTAGAATTAGATTTATAAAGAATTTAAGAGCGGTTGGATATATTCATGGAGATTATGATTTCTTATTAGAACATTATGAAACAAATGCTAAATTTTATTTAGCGTCATATACATATGATTTCTTTATGCCAGAAGCTTCCATAAACCAAAAGAATAAAGAAACTGTAAATATTTTACTTGGTAATTCTGCAACGGAAGAGTGTCAGTACGATCAGGCAATAGATTTTTTGGAGCAATTTAAAGATATGCCTATAAGAATTAAATGCGTTTTATCTTATCCGAAAGAGAATAGAGACTATCGAAACCATGTAATTGCACACGGAAAGAAAGTATTTGGTGAAAAGTTTGAGCCTTTGGTTGATTTTATGTCTTTTGAAGAGTATACAGAGTTGCTCTCCGAAATTGATATTGCAATTTTTAATCATAATAGGCAACAAGCGTTGGGAAATATTGCAAGCTTATTATACTTGGGAAAAAGAATATTTATTAACCCAATGAATAGTTGCAAAAATTATTTTGAGGATATCGGAGCAAAAGTGTATTCAACAGAAGATTTACAAATTTCAGAAATTTGTAAAAAAGATTGCACAGAATTGAAGAAAATTAATAGAAAGGCTATAGATAAGTTTTTTTCTGACAAAGAATTTAAAGAACGTTGGAGAAAAATTTTTGATGAGAAATTTTAAGTGATATGAAAACATTAAAAAAATTATTTGAATTTTCTTTAGGACCAGTATTAGGGGCTATATTTAGTGCAGTTTCTGTTCCTATTGCGACACATTACTTATTACCAAATGAATATGGTAAAACCAGTATGTTTAATTTGATGTATACGGTTTTGCTTATGGTGGCTTATCTCGGATATGATCAAGCTTTTATAAGAGAATATCATGAGAATGAGAATAAAAATAAAGTATTGTTAAATTCTATGGTTATACCAACAATTATTACAATTATTTTAATTTTAGTAGTAATACCATCTGCTCCACTAATATCATATTTTTTGTTTGAATCTTACAATCATCAAGAAGTTGTATACATGTTAGCTCTGGCGCTTCCTTTTTTGCTACTTGAAAGATTTATTTTAGTGAATTTACGAATGCAAGAAAGGGCATTTGAGTATTCATTTTTTTCACTAATAGTAAAAGTGGTCGCGTTTGTCTGTACATTATTTTTCCTTTTTAATATTAGACAAGATTTTTTGGCGATTGTTTATAGTACATTGATCTCTCATTATATAGGAGATGGATTTTTAATAATTCTATATCATAAAATGTTTGCATTTAAAAAAGGAGATATAGATAAGAATTTAATTAAACAAATGTCAAAATATGCATTACCACTTGTACCAGCAACTGTTATAGGTACCATCTTTAATGCAGAAGATAAATTATTTCTTAAAACTTTTTCTGATTATACAGAATTAGGATATTATCAAGTATCAATGACACTTGCTAATATGGTATTAATTTTGCAACAAGCTTTTTCGACATTTTGGACGCCAACTGTGTTTAGATGGAAAGCAGAGAACGTCGAAAATGCTAAGTACGAAATGGTGCAAAAATTAGTAGCTTTTTTCGGAAGTGTATGTTTTATGGGGGTTCTTCTTGTGAAGAATCTATTGCCCATATTGTTATCTGAAAAATATGCTTCTACAAAATATATATTGCCCTTTTTGTTGTTGTATCCAGTAATGTCAATGATTATATCTACAACTGTATCTGGGATTGATTTTGCAAGGAAAACACAGTTTACATTATATTTTTCAATTGCAGTAACTATTGTGAATTTTGGCTTAAATTATGCCTTGGTTCCTTCATTTGGTGCTGTTGGAGCGGCTATTGCAACTGGTGTTTCACATGTTTTTTATTTTTGGATAAGAACGTTATATTCTAGAAAATTATGGTTTGATTTTGACTTAAAACATTTAATAGTAACCAGTATTTTACTTTCAATTGCTGCAGCGATTAATTCTATTCCGGAAATTAATGATTTGTATGTATATATTGGGGATATCATTGTTATTATTTTAGGTATTATGTTATATGCTCCATTCCTCATAAAAAGTTTTAGTTCTTTTTGGAATAATAGAAAAGGAGTTGAATGATGGTAAAAAAGGTTATAAAGAAAATTTATGAAAAAATATATGGAATACCATATGATTGGATGAAATATTACAAAAAAATGGCAAAGCGAAATTATTTATTTTCAGCGGCATCAAAGAATGAAGAGAGTATAGAGTGGGTAGTAACAAAGCTTAGAATTTTAACACATGAAATTGATAAAGGGCTTGCCATGAAGAATCCTAGACCTGGATTTGGCAGAGAAAAAATTAATTTTATGATGCATCTTTTAGAGAAATATTTAGAGTTTAATCAATTAAATTATGAATATGATGCATATTTGGATGCTGTAGAAATATTAGAGAAATATATAGAAAACAAAGATAACTATATGCTGGATATTTCTATGATTGATTTGAAAAAATATCCAAGGGATTATAGTAAATTGAATAATAGGTTAGCATCCAATAAAGACTACGAAAAATGTGGTTCGGATGTGTTTGATTTTAAGCAGTTTGCTCAAAATAGACATAGCATTAGAGCTTATAAGGATGATACAGTTATTTCTGATAAAATGTTTGAGGAAATTATAAAAGTGGCAAGAACAGCTCCATCTGCATGTAATAGGCAATCTATCCATGCGTTTTTAATAAATGATAGGGAGTTGGCAAAAAAAGTGCTTGAAATTCAAGGTGGTAATAGAGGTTTTTATGGAGCAGATAATTGTATTATTGTTATGGCTGACATGAATTCATATTGGTATGATGGGGAAATGAATACAGCATTTATAGACGGTGGTTTATTTATGATGAATTTAATTTATTCATTGAAATATTATGGATTGGATAGTTGTCCACTTATTTGGGATGATTATTCAGAACGTAGGGATAAGATAAATGAGATTATAAATATTGAATCGAATATGTTGATCATAGGTATTTTGACAGTTGGAAATGCAGAAGATGATGCTAAGATATTGTGCTCCCCAAGAAAAGACACAATAAATATTATAGTAAAGGAAGGAGGATATAGTAGCTAAGCGGTGTTACTATAAAAAAATATGATACATTTTAATGTTCCACCTTTTGTTGGTACTGAATTTAAGTATATGCAGGAGGCTGTAAATAATCACAAGATATGTGGGGATGGTCCTTTTACAAAAAAGTGTAATGAATGGCTTCAAAATAAATTTTCGGCCAAGAAAGTTATGTTGACTACAAGTGGATCGTCTGCACTTGATATGGCTGCGATGTTGTGTGAAATAAAGCCGGGGGATGAAGTGATTTTACCAAGCTTTACTTTTTCAAGTACGGCAAATGCTTTTGTGCTTGCAGGAGCAACCTTGGTATTTGTAGATATTAGACCGGATACTATGAATATTGATGAGAAAAAGATTGAGGCAGCAATAACGGATAAGACAAAGGTTATTTGTGCAGTTCACTATGCTGGTGTAGCATGTGAAATGGACACAATTATGGATATTGCCAGAAGACATAATTTGAAAGTTGTAGAAGATGCGGCGCAGGCTGTTATGAGTACATATAAGGGAAAAGCACTTGGTACGATAGGGGATTTTGGTTGCTATTCATTCCATGAGACGAAGAATTATTCCATGGGTGAGGGGGGAGCCATTGTTATAAATGATGATAAATATATTGACAAAGCTGAAATACTTAGAGAAAAGGGAACGAACAGGTCTCAGTTTTTTAGAGGGCAGGTAGCCAAATATAATTGGGTTGATTTTGGAGACAGTTACCTCCAATCGGATTTAAATGCCGCCTATTTATGGGCACAATTAGAAATAGCAGATGAAATAAATGAGAATCGGTTAAAAACTTGGAACAAATATTGGAATGCATTTCAGGGATTGAGAGAAAGTGGAAAAATTGAACTTCCTATAATTCCAGAGGATTGCGTTCATAATGCACATATGTTTTATATTAAATGCAAAGATCTTGATACACGGCAAAAATTTATAAGCTATATGAAGAAAGAAGATATTCTTTGTGTATTTCATTATGTGCCGTTACATTCGGCTCCAGCAGGCGAAAAGTTTGGAAGATTTGATGGAATTGATGAGAATACTACAGCAGAGAGTGATAGATTGGTGCGTTTACCAATGTATTATAATATAGATGAAAAAGATTTAGATAAAGTAATAGAGAAAACATTATCTTTTTTTGATGAATTCTCTTGTGAGGATATATAGTAAGTTCTGCTAATACACATATATATAATTATCTTGCAAATGGCTGATTATCCAAAAGGTGCATATGATTTCTTATATCTTTATAATAGTTCAAAAGTATGGACTATTTTGTTAAATGATGATAGAATATAACTATTCATTTAGATAAAAGAGGAACTACGAATGTACAAGAGAAAAGCTACAGGATGGCTGAAACATGTAGATTTCATGTTATGGGATATGTTGAGCCTCCATATTGCCTTTTTTTTAGCTTATATTATACGTCATGGCTTTGGAAATATGTATAAGAATCAGCTCTATGCTAATATGGCTATGAGTCTGACACTTATGGAAATTGTTGGAATCATTGGATTTGGCACATTACATAATGTATTGAAGAGAGGATATTGGGTAGAGGCTGTTGCAACATTTAAGCAGGTGGCATTAGTGGTGGTAATGGCATCGTTATATTTATTTACAGTTCAGGCAGCTGAGGATTTTTCTCGCATGGTGTTATATGTAACAGCATTGCTTTATGGTTTGCTGGGCTATTCAACGAGAACGGTTTGGAAGATTTTTTTGCGTAAGCATATGAAGAACGGTGGAAAACATTCATTACTGATTATCACGTCTTCTGATATGCTTGAGAGAATTCAATATAATTTGGAAAACCATAATTATGAAATGTTTCAGGTGATTGGAATTGTTGTTTCTGATCAGAATATGCAGGGAAAATATGTTGGACAGTATCCGGTTGTTGCTAATTTATTCAATGTAATTGAGTATGCGCAGGAACGTTGGGTGGATGAAGTATTTATTAACTTATTGCCAAATGCGGATTATCCAGAGCAGATTGCAGGTCAGTTCCTGGAGATGGGCGTTGTAGTTCATACGAGAGTAAGTGAGCATTTGAGTGTGCCGGGACAGAAGAGCTTTGTGGAGAAGCTTGGTAAATACACTGTAATTACGACAACAATTAATTATGCAAGTCCACGACAGTTGTTTATGAAGAGATGTCTGGATATTGTTGGTGGTTTGGTTGGAAGTGCGGTTGCATTAATTTTATGTGTTATAATTGGACCAATTATTTATATTCAGTCACCTGGTCCAATCTTTTTCAAACAGGAAAGAGTAGGGAAGAACGGAAAGCGTTTTCAGCTTTATAAGTTCCGAAGCATGTATTTGGATGCAGAAGAACGCAAAAAGGAACTTATGGATCAGAATCGTGTGAAAGATGGAAAGATGTTTAAACTCGAATGGGATCCAAGGATTATTGGCAGTAAACAGCTACCGGATGGCACACATAAGAAGGGAATCGGCAATTATATCAGAGACTGGAGTCTTGATGAATTTCCACAGTTTTTTAATGTGCTGAAAGGTGATATGTCATTAGTTGGTACAAGACCACCGTTGGTATCCGAGGTCGAGGAATATGATCTTCATCATCATGCAAGACTTGCAACAAAACCTGGAATCACAGGAATGTGGCAGGTGAGCGGAAGAAGTAACATTACGGATTTTGAAGATGTTGTTAGGTTGGATCGGGAATATATTGAAAATTGGAGTTTTGGACTTGATATTAAGATTTTGTTTAAGACAGTAGCAGTTGTTTTGAAAAAAGAAGGATCGATGTAAAAAATGATAGAGGAGCTTATTGCTCCTCTATTATCATATTATCTTCATTTAAATAATCTTGTGAATATAGGAAATATTGTTTTCCGTGGTCTCCGTCTTTTACCTCATACAGTAGGATTCCTTTTTGTGTTTCGATTTCAACCAGACAATCGATAGAGATTGGATTCCAATTGAGATCATAGTCAGAATAGAAGATCTGGCTGCCAGAATAGGATTCTCCTGGATAATTTTTATCACAGCTATAATAAACGCGGAATCCATTTTTTGTTGCTTTTACAGAGGCTGGTTCATGATCACAGTCTGCAGGAAGGAGTTGTGTGATTGTAGTTTTATTTGCCTGTGTTGTATCGATGGTAGCAACATTCAGGGAACTGTCTCCTTTATCAACAACCTCTTTTTCAAACGTAATATAGAATTTATGATTAAGATACATAATATCCACGTCTTCTATATTATTCTTAGCAGTAATTACGTCTTGTACCAGACTCCAGTTCGTTAAGTCAGTTGATTTGAATAAATGTAAAGTATATGTGCCATTTTCGGCATTGATATCTGCGTTATTTACCTTTCCCTGAATCTCTGTTGCGGTTAGATAGTAGGTATCCTGAACCTTGATCAGAGTAGGATCAATTTGCATATTGGACGTAGTCATTATGATCTGATTAGAGATAATATTGAAGCTATCATCCACTTTTAACAACCCTATCTGACAATCTGAATTCGCATAAATAATATAATTTTCCTGAGGCATACAGTAAATCCAATTTGCATTTATATCAGAGAAAGATTTAATCTGATTACCATTCATATCGTATATCACGAGTTTTCCCTGTACTTCTGTAACAATATAATCATTATAGAATTTGGCATCACCATTGTGTGCGTTTGCTACTTTCATGATAATATGTGCATTCTTCTTGGGAGATACAAGGTATAAGAATATCATCGAAAGAACGGTTAGTAAAAGTAACAATGCGATAAGTAAAAATATTTTTTTCTTGTACATATATTAAAGTAAAACCTTTGAGAATAATCAAAATTATAGTATCAAATTTATATTACTGCTGCATTGCCGAAATGTAAAGTGCGAGGCGAGATTTGATGTGATAAAGTAGGTGCATGTTTCATAAAAATCTGATTTTCGACATTTATTAGCTGATTTTGCAGGAGGGGTTTATTAAACTAACAAAAAAATTTACAATTAACAATAAAAGAAAATGGGTCAAAGTGTTAGTTATATTGTAAATAATGAAAGGATAATGTATTTTGAGAACGATTTTATTTTCTGGGGTGCATGGCGTGGGAAAAGGCTATTTTTTAGATAAGACAAAAAAATATTTAAAACATTATGAGGTTTATTCCGCTAGTTCTTTAATTGGAAAATATCAGTTAGCCACAGATGCTGGATATAAGAAAGTAAGTAATGTAAAAAATAATCAAGATATTTTAATAAAAGCAATTAAGAAAGAAAAAGGTCGCAATTTAAAAGATTTTATTCTTGATGGACATTTGTGCGTGTTTAATGCAGAAGGAGATGTAGAACGTATTCCAGAGTATTTTTTTATTGATGCAGAAATAAATGGAATTGTGCTTTTGCAAGATGACCCACAAGTGATTTGTGACAGAATAAGCAAAAGAGATTCAAAGGAAATTGATATAAATGCTATAAAAAGTATGCAGGATGAAGAGAAAAGATATGCAGAAGAATTACAAAGTAAATTTCATATTTATCATATAATAATATCCCATGAATGTTCAGGAGAACAGTTTGAAGAAAAATTAAAAGAAATGGAAGGTGATTTTATTGAATAATATAATGCATAAAACTTTTGCAGAAATAGATTTACAGGATCCTTTTTTCCTGTCTTTGAGAAGTGATTATCCAGGATTTGACGATTGGTTTAAAAGAAAGAAAAATCAAGATGCATTCGTGCAGTATGAAAATAATAAGATAATAGGTTTCTTATATTTAAAAGTGGAAGAAAAGATTGTTGACGATGTAGAACCCAACATTTGTGAAAATAAAATTTTGAAGGTTGGAACATTTAAAATTGAGGCTCACGGCACTAAGATGGGGGAACAATTCATAAAAATTATTATGGATTATGCTGTGAATGAAAATGTTGATGTATGTTATGTTACTATTTATAAGAAGCATAGTGCACTTATTAATTTGGTTCAGCAATATGGATTCGAGTTATATGGAATAAAGGGAGAAGGAATACATAAAGAAAATGTATATTTAAAACGAATGAAAAGATTTATTGGGGACATAAATAAAGACTTTCCTCTTGTCAATATTAGCACAGCAAAAAAATATTTGTTGAGTATTTATCCGAGATATCATTCTATTATGTTTCCAGATTCTATTTTAACAACAGAAAATAAAGATATAATAACAGATGTATCGTATACAAATTCGATTCATAAAATATATGTATGTACAATGGAGCAAGTAGAGAATTTGAAGAACGGTGATATTGTTATTCTTTATAGAACGGCTGAATTTGGAAAAAGCGCAGAATATTCTGCTGTTGCAACATCAATATGTGTTGTTGAAAGTGTAAAAAAACAGAATGAATTTAGTTGTTTTGATGAATTTTATAAATATGCAAGTAAATATAGTGTGTTTGAAGAGGAAGATCTTCGATATTGGTATAATAGAGGAGAGTGTAAAGCAATAAAAATGACATACAATGGAGCTTTGAAAAAAAGAATTGTTCGTCATGATTTGATAAAAAAAATTGGTTTAGAACGTAATCAATATTGGGGTTTTTTTGAACTTTCAAATAAACAATTTGAACTAATTGCACAAACAGGAGGCGTTGATAACATTTTAATAAGACAGAACTAATGTTCGTATAGATGATTGCTGTATTGCAATATTTAGAGTATAATGTAAAAAAAGATAAGATGGAGTGAAATTATGTGTTCAATATTGCTATCAATTAATCCAAATCATGTTGAAAATATCATGAATGGGACCAAGAAATTTGAATTTAGAAAAAAAGCATGTAAAAGACATGTAGATAAGATATTGATTTATTCCACAAATCCTATAATGAAGGTTGTGGGTGAAGCAGAAGTGGAAGATGTATTAATTGATAATCCAGAAGTAATTTGGAAGATGACAGAGCAAAAAGCGGGAATTGATAAGCTCTTTTTTGATAAGTATTATGAAGACAGAAAACAAGCTGTTGCATACAAATTGAAAAATGTTAGAAAATATCGAGAACCAAAGGAATTGAAGGATTATGGTATAGCTAGTGCCCCGCAATCTTTCCAATATATAGAAAAATGAAAATAAAGGCTTTCTAAAGAACTGATAGGAGCATTGCATTGACAATAAACAAAAGCCAGAAAAGTAATATAAGGAATAAAATGCATAAATTACACGAATGGATAAAAAAAGAAAAAAAATATATTGCAGTTATTGTAGAACTGTTTGTAATAGGTTTTATTTTTGTGTTTTCTTTTTTGAATAAGAATATAATGTTTGATTCTATAAACATAGGAATTACAAAAATAAAAACAAACAACATTATGAGTAAATTGAGTATTGTTGCAACTTGTTGTACACTTATTGGTGGTCTTTCTTTGAGTTCAATAATAAATAAGATACGTCAAATATGTTCAAATGGAGTGGGAATTAAAAATACAATTGTAGGAAACATAGACAGGATACCAAAAACAAAAATAGTACGAATTTATGTTTATATGATTCTTGAAGTACTATTATTTTGGGGTACAATAATTTTCTTGGATTTAGGGTTGATAATTTGTACGGAAATATTAAATTATAATTCTATACAAACAATAGTATATATAAGTGATGGTTTGATTATAAGTTTTGTAATACTAGTGGCTATTTACATGAAGAATCAAATTCAAAAATTTGAAATTAAATGGATAGTAAAAAAGATGGTGTGGGGATTAATATTAACATTTATTTGTATGATCGTGATTTCAATGCTTTTTTATTATCGACCAAACAAGAGTTTTTGTATAAAATTAGCGATAAGTATTATTTGTATTTGGACATTAGTATTTGGAAAAATATGTCTAGATTTTATTAGAATATTTATAGATAAAATTGTTGAGGATGAGAATAAATCCTTTTTTTATAAATTTATTCAAGCCATTCAATTCATTATAATAACGATTATGATTTTCCAATCAGGTTTAGCGGGCAATTGGGAACTTCTTGATATAGCATATATTATATATGTTTTGGCGGTTTTGATGGAATGTTTATGGTTTTTTTCTAATGGAGTAAAAGAACGAATTAAAAAAGAAATTATTTTGAACGATGGAAAAGAAATTGTATTAAATGGTAAAATATGGCAACTTGCGTGTGAAAGAATTGGGTATGAGCAATTAAATGGGGGAAAAGCAATCATTGATGGTAGAAATATAAAATGTATAAAATTTCATTATAAAATATGTAGCTTTTTGTTGAAATTTATTAATCATCGAAAAGTAGTCGTAGAATTTGATTCAGTTAAGGATCCGGATGAGTATTATAAATATTTAATAAAGCAGAATTGGATTTGGTTATTTAAAATAGAAAATAAAACAAAATATATAATTATTCGTCCAATGAGTCATTTGACAAAACTTACTGTAGATAATGCTAGTCAAAAATATTACGGTTTAATAAAGTTTTAGACGATAAGATATAAAATATTAAACGCAATATAATAAGTAAAACAATTAATACATACAGGACAGAAAAAGATAATTCACATATAGTGAACAAGATTATTTGTAATCGCTCCATAGCAAGTACTGAACCAGTCAAAAGCCGCTTTTACGGCTTGGCCTAATTGCTCTTCTTTGGTTTT
>CAKRMH010000002.1 GCA_934364805.1 uncultured Lachnospiraceae bacterium | reverse complement strand
TCCATACAACATCCTTTGTGTAATGGTACAGAATAACACGCATAAGATTTCCATAATTACCATAAGGCACAGGCAGACCAGCTTCTGCATCTTTGACTAATGTAAATTCATTTTTTAGGAATAACTCAACACCAAGGTCTTTGGCAAATTGCATAGTTTCCTGTGATGCTTCCGAAGTTGCAAAGACCACAGGCAGACTTGTGACTGTCGTTCCTTTTCTTGCGTGCATGCCAGCATATACTTCACTGATAGCTGATTTAGTCAGTGGCTCTTTACGACACTTACACTGAATATAGAAACATACATTTCTACAGATTGGTTTAACAACATCAAATGTTGCAATAATGTCAACACCACCATCAAAGCCAGCCTTATATCTTTCTAGGTCAGCTTCATTAGATTGGTTTGTCCTCCATGCTTTAAGACCACACTTACTAAGCATATCTACCACAGCTTTTTCAAACTGTAATCCTTTTTCAACTGCTGTTGTACTCATAGGCACCTACTTTCTGACAATATTTGAAATATTCAGACTATTTCAAAACCATCTATTTTTGTTCTTGTGCCTATAAATATTTTAACGTCTGCACATCATGTAGTAGCGCATTTAAGGCAATGAGTACACACTTTAGGTAATGTCTATGAGCCATTTTTTCAACACCTCAATATAGAAAATATAATTTATTTTTTGAAAGGAACTTTTTATGGAAAACAAATCACGGACATTAGTTTGTATATAGTATTTTTTATCAACATGTGTTAGACTACTGTTATACAAATCGTTAAGGAAAGAATCGAAGGTGGTGCAAACGAAAAAGCAGTATTGAGACTTTTCATTAACTGCCCTTTCGTTTGCATCAATTTCGATTTTTTCTGGTTGAACAAAGCGCGTCAACTCTATATGGACTTTTAATTCTGACACTCTATTTATAATAGGATAGCGTGTACACATAGAAACACATAGAATTTATAATTCAGTCCTGTATTATGACACCAGAAATAAGCCTCCCTAAGGAAGCTAAAAAAATATACAGTTATGATACGTTAACAGAGCATATGTGGTTTTGGTTTTATAAAATGTTGTTCTGTAGGCAGAGGAATAATCTTACCACCACAGGAAGAACACTTGCATATATCTTTATTATAAAGAAGACGGATAATGGCAGGTGCATCCATATCTTTCAGCTTGGAAATATATTTTTTGCAACCAAGGATGTTTCTGCATAGGGTAATCTTTTTCTTCTTATTTCTGGATGAAAGAAGACCATAGTGCCTGATACGTACAAAACGTTTTGGAGGAACATGCATTAAAAATCGACGGATAAATTCCTCGCCGGATATGGTGATCTCTTTCCAAAGCCCTTGGTTTTTGTAATCTTTAGCAGAAAATGTAACTGTAGATTCTGTCATGTCTTTGATACGGTAGTTGCTGATAGCAATCCGGTGGGTGTATTTTCCAAGGTATCTGATGACAGATTCGGCACCGTCAAATGGTTTCTTGCAATAAGGAATCCATTCCTTTGCATAGCAGGTATTTAACAATTCCTTGAAAGTATAGTAGTTTTTGTAAGGTGCAGCCGATCCATGAAATTCAAGCCTGTCATTTTCCCAGAGTTGCTTAAGTTCAGCCATATATTTTCCACGAAATATTTTGGAGATCACCTTAATCGGAAGAAAAAACTCTTTCCCGTTGTCTTTCCAATGATTTTTCACATCCAGCCCTCCACCAAGAACAATCGCATGGATATGAGGATGAAAATTCATGGTACTTCCCCATGTATGGAGGATACAGATATAGCCGATATCAGTCCCAAGATATTTACAATCAGCAGCAAGTTCACTGAGAGTATCTGAAGCCGCATGATAAAGAGCAGTGTATAAGAATTTCTGGTTGCTGTAGATAATGGGATTAAGTTCTTCCGGAACTGTAAAAACCACATGGAAATAAGGAGCATCTAAGATATCCTCACGCCGTGCATCTACCCATTTTTCTTTTGGAAACTCCTGACACATAGGACAGCATCTGTCACGGCAGGAGTTATAGTGGACTGACATGCAGCCGCAGTCCTCGCATACGCTTACATTCACACCAAAGGCGCCGGTTTTGCAATTCATGATGTGATAAGCGGCCTTTCGCTGAGCGGGAGAAATACTATGTGTGGATTCAAAAGATGAATAAAAACGATGAAAAACATCCTGAATCGTACAATCCTTACTCATGATTCACCACCTTCCGGGTTGTCGAACGGGCTGCGGATTCCAAGAAGTGTCTTGTTGCTCACATGAAGGTAAACATCTGTAGAGCGAGGATCAACATGTCCCAGAAGTGACTGGATATATTTTATATCTGTGCCACTTTCGAATAAGTGGCTGGCAAAACTATGACGGCACGCATGAGAGGAAACATGACGGGTAATGCCGGCGAGTTTAGCACTTTTCTTAAAGAACTGGTTAACACCGGTTATATCAAGATATCCACCGGTCCAGGAACTTGGAAAAAGGATATCTTTAGGGCGACCACATTTGTACCAATACTCAGTGAGAAGGTCTAAATTTTTTTGAGACAGAATCGTATACCTGTCAATTCTGCCTTTGGTTTCACGAACATGAATTGTCATGTTGGTACGGGAAATGTCATCATAATGGAGATGAACGACCTCCGATACACGTAATCCGGAAGAATACATAGTTGCAATAATCGCTTTATGTTTCAGATTCGGAGTGGCGTCAATGATTGCATTTATTTCATCGCGGGACAGAACGGCAGGAAGATTACGCTCTCTTTTCATAGCTGGAACAGTGTCATCATCCCAGACAGTCTTCAGCACCTTTTTATATAAGAACTTGATTGCAGACCGATAGTGATTGTGAGTTTCAGGAGACCTTCCTTCCAGACGTTTGGCAGTAAGAAAACTTTCCGCATCTTCAAGTGTAAGATCAGAAACATTTTTTCCAATCCAACGAAGGAAGTAACTGACATCAGAGCAATACAGTTGAATAGTTCTTTCACGCAGGTTACGTTTTTCCGCTTCATTGCGGATGGATTCAAAAATATCTTTATACATAATAAAACCTCCAGAATAAGTAGTATTAATAATTACATCTACCTATTCGGAGGTGCATTAGCGTCATAATTCCGATTGCGGAATAGACTGGAAAATGTTATTCTTATCATAGGCAGTGGAGCTTTCTTAGTTCAGTTGTTTCGTGTGGTAACTTAACAATAATGGATTATGAAAAGTAATTCCACTGCTATTTTAATAAAAATAAAACTGCGCCACCGCCTTGGTAGGCCATCGCGCAGCGATTTTGTTCAATCGGAATTTATGGAGGTGTTATTATGTATATGGCAATTGGTTTATGTTTAGGTGTTGCATTTGGAACTGCCTTAGATAATCTTCCTTTGGGAATTGCTATCGGTGTAGCCGTTGGAGCAGGAATAGATAGTTCACGTAGCAGTAAACGAAAAAAAAATAAAGAAGATGAAGAAGATGAAGAAGATGAAGATTTATAGAAGTAAGGAAAACTATAACTTCAAGTTTAAATAACCATTAGGTAAGTTCAGATTCAATGAACCCATGTGTAAATATGCATTTTACTTAGAGTTTTAAGTAATGGGAACATTATTCCGAAAAGGGAGGCAAATTGAAAAGGCTACCTCGCCACCCAAGTGAGATGGCCTTTCTAAAATTCCATTCTAATAATTTTCACGACAATTTAGAGTAAAAATGAATACCCATTAGTAAGAAATGAATAGAAAATGAATAAAAGAGTGGTGTTTCGTATAATTATGAGTTAGTATGCATCAGACACACTTTTGCAAAAAGGGAGTTAAGAAATTCTAATTCTCTCCCAAGTTACAAAAAATAAGCATTTTGTAAATCGGTTCTCTCTATAATTTTATATATATTTTCCTGGAATTTCATTTCACAAAATCGCACTACAAGTGCCCGGATTAAGAATCCAGGAAATGGTATTTTATCCAGAAACCATCACTAGGCGGAGAAAAATGCATCTGCTAGAATATAGTAGGATTAGGGTGTCAAAAGGTAGCTTTCAACATAATAGGCACTGCTTTGTGTAATTGCATGTTCCAAAATTAAAACTACTTTTTGACACCCTAATCATACTAAAAGGAGGTTTTATGAAGAATCAAGAGACTTTTAAACCATATATTCCAGCAGACAAAGTTACTCCGGAACTTACTGCTGCTTCGGTCATTACCGGAATCGTTCTTGCGATTGTTTTTGGAGCGGCAAACGCATATCTGGGGCTGCGTGTTGGAATGACCGTATCTGCTTCGATTCCGGCGGCTGTGGTCTCGATGGGAGTGATCCGCCTGATCTTAAAGAAAGATTCGATTCTTGAGAGCAATATGGTCCAGACTATTGGCTCAGCGGGAGAATCCCTGGCGGCAGGAGCGATTTTTACGCTTCCTGTGTTATTTTTATGGGCATCAGAAGGAAAGGTCGAGACACCGGGAATTCTGGAGATTGCAGTAATTGCAACCTGCGGAGGATTGCTTGGCGTCTTTTTTATGGTCCCGCTTCGCAATGCGCTGGTCGTTCAGGAACACGGAGTCCTTCCATATCCGGAGGGAACTGCGTGCGCAGAAGTATTACTCGCAGGGGAAGAAAAAGGCTCTGGCGGGAGCACGGTTTTTGCAGGAATGGGGATTGCCGCAGGAATCAAATTTGTGGTAGATGGACTTAAGATCATTCCGGGAGTTGTAACGATGCGTATTCATGCCCTGAAAACGGAAATTGCAACAGAAGTTTATCCGGCATTGATCGGAGTCGGATATATCTGCGGACCGAGAATAGCTTCTTATATGTTCGCAGGAGGCATTCTTGGCTGGCTTGTTTTAATCCCGGCAATTGTAATATTTGGATATCATAATACGATATATCCGGGAATAGCGACAATTGGACAGATATATGAGGCCGGCGGTGCCGCTAAGATATGGAGCCTGTATATCCGGTATATTGGAGCAGGAGCGGTGGCTGCTGGCGGAATGATCAGTCTGGTGAAGTCACTTCCGCTAATTGTTTCAACGTTCCGGGAAGCAGTCCGATCTCTTCGAACAGGACATGGGGACATGACACAACGCACAGGACGTGATCTCAGCATGAGGACAGTGATCGGAATGATTACATTACTCGTACTTGTGATTTGGCTTGTGCCGTCTATACCAGTTTCCATAGCCGGTGCAGTTATGATCGTGCTTTTTGGCTTTTTCTTTGCAACGGTTTCCTCAAAAATGGTAGGTCTTGTGGGGAGCAGCAATAACCCGGTATCAGGAATGGCGATTGCAACGCTGCTTTTTGCAACACTTCTGCTTAAAATGTCCGGAGATACCGGTATACATGGGATGCAGGGGGCAATTGCGATCGGATCAGTGATCTGCATTATCGCATGTATGGCAGGAGATACTTCGCAGGATCTGAAGACTGGATATATTTTAGGAGCCACGCCGAAAAAACAGCAGATCGGTGAGATCATCGGAACACTGGTTGCCGCAGTCACGATCGGTGGCGTGCTTTATCTGCTCAGCATGGCATGGGGATTTGGTTCGGAAGAACTTTCTGCACCGCAGGCAATCCTGATGAAAATGATTGTAGAAGGAGTAATGGATGGCAATCTGCCATGGGCACTTGTGATCATTGGTGCATTTATTGCCATTGTTGTAGAGATCCTTGGAATTGCTGTGCTTCCGGTTGCAATCGGACTTTATCTGCCACTGGAACTGAGCTCCTGCATTATGGCTGGAGGACTGGTGCGCCTGTACGTCAGCAAAAAGAAGTTACAGGATGAAAAGATAAGAAAAGATGTCACAAACCGGGGAATATTATTCTGCTCGGGAATGATCGCCGGGGAAGGCCTTGTAGGAATCCTTCTGGCGCTTTTTGCAGTGTTTGGTGCTGCAGACAGGATCGATCTGTCCGGAGTGGTGGATACTGGAATCTGGGGAGGCATTGTTCTGCTCATAGTAAGTGTATTTCTGATTCAGAAAGCAGCATTCCATACAAAAGGAAATCAGAAAGCATGTGAAAAAAATGAGTAAAAGGATAAAAAAGCAAAAAGAGAATTATCTGGATCATGTATTCTGCCATGCCGCTGCGATAGAGTGGGACTGCGATGAAAAAGGAGATGTCACGCTTATTGTGGAAAATAAAGGCTTTTTTAACCGGATCGCACAGAAACTGATCAAAAAGCCGGAGAAAACACAACTGCATCTGGATAAAATAGGAAGTTTTGTCTGGATGAAATTCGATGGGACAAGATCCGTTTACGAGATTGCAATGGAGGTGAAAAGAGAGTTTGGACAGAAAGCTGACCCGCTTTATGACCGGCTGACCGCCTATATGGAAATGCTTCGGGAGCTGGGATTTATCCAGTAAAAGATTGAATGAAGAGCGGATGTATGCTAATCTGTAAGGGATAAGATATGAGAAAGAGGAACGGATATGGTTTATTTTGTAGGAGCTGGTTCCGGAGCGGCGGATCTGATCACAGTCAGAGGCATGCGTCTTTTGGAAAAGGCGGATGTGATCATCTATGCCGGATCGCTCGTCAATCCGGAACTGCTGTCATACGCCGGAGCAGACTGTGAGATCTATAACAGTGCGAAGATGACTCTGGAAGAAGTGATTGCAGTAATGGAGGAAGCTGAGCAAAAAGGCTGGATTACAGTCCGCCTTCATACAGGTGAACCAAGTATATATGGAGCCGTCCGTGAACAGATGGACATTCTGGATGAGAAAGGAATCACATATGAAAGCTGTCCCGGGGTCAGTGCGTGTTTTGGTGCAGCGTCCAGTCTGAATCTGGAATACACGCTGCCGGAGGTATCACAGTCGCTGATCATCACCCGTATGGAGGGACGCACAAAGGTTCCAAAGAAGGAGAGCATTGAAAGTTTTGCGGCTCATCACGCGTCCATGGCAATCTATCTGAGCACCGGAATGCTGGAAGAACTTGGCAGGAGGCTGATCCAGGGCGGATATGAGCCGGGTACGCCGGCTGCACTTGTGTATAAGGCGACATGGCCGGAGGAAGAAGCATATATCTGTACGGTGGAAACGCTTGCCAGTGTGGCAGAGGAGCATGGGATCACAAAGACAGCGCTGGTGTTAGTGGGTGATGTCATTGCACATCAGCACTATGACAGATCGCGGCTTTATGCGCCGGATTTCAGCACAGAATACCGTAAAGCGAAAGAGTGAAAAGCATGGAGATCAGTGTAATCAGTTTTACGGATAAGGGAAAACAGCTTTCCCGGACCGTGTTTGGCAGCTGGACTCCTGAGAAAGTACTTCTTTTTTCAAAAAAGGATCAGGTTATGGATGTCAAAGCCTGGACAGGAGAACAGTTCCGGGAGAAAAGAGCGATTGTTTTTGTCGGGGCATGCGGAATTGCCGTGCGCATGATTGCTCCGTGGATCAAAGATAAATTAACAGATAGTCCGGTCATTGTCATGGATGAAACCGGACTTTTTGTGATTCCCATTTTATCGGGGCACATGGGTGGTGCCAATGAACTGGCGGAGCGGATCGCCCATCAGGCTGGCGCAGTTCCAGTGATCACAACAGCAACGGATGTCCATGAGACGTTTGCGGTGGATGTGTTTGCAAAAAGACAGAATCTGTCCATTTTAGACAAAGACGGAATTGCAAGAGTTTCTTCTAAGGTTTTAAAAGGAGAAATGGTGGATATTGTGATCGCAGCCGACGACGAGCAGCTTTCCAATGGAATCCTCCGACTGAAACCAAAGGAATATGTACTTGGTATCGGGTGTCGTCGTGGAAAAGCATACGAAGAGATCCGGGACTTTGTGGATAAAGAGCTGAAAAAGATCGCCGTTTCGATGCAGGATGTCCGTGCGGTGGCATCGATCGACCGGAAGAAGGATGAAGAGGGGATTTTGCGGTTTGCCAATGCCAACCGGCTGCCATTTGTTACGTTTTCGGCGGAACAGCTGGAAAAGGTTCGTGGATGGTTCGTGGAATCTGATTTTGTAAAAAATAATGTTGGTGTTGGAAATGTCTGTGAGCGGGCTGCAATGGCAGAAGCAGGAGCGGAAGGCAGGCTCATCCTGCACAAGACAGCTGAAAATGGAATGACACTGGCAGTTGCCTACGCACCGTGGCATCTGAAAACGGGTGGAGATGACCGGCTGGTACTGGAAAAAGCGCAAAGCGGTGAGAGGAAAGAGAGGAAGCAGAATACATGAAAAACCGAATTTATATTGTTGGAATGGGACCAGGAAAAGAGGAGATGATGACGGCTCAGGCGATCCGTGCACTCGAAGAAAGCGATGTGATCATTGGATATCCGGTCTATCTGAACCTTTTAGGAGAACGTTTTTCCGGCAAGGAATTTCTTTCCACACCGATGCGTCAGGAGACCAGACGCTGTCAGATGTGTTTTGAGGAAGCCAAAAAAGGAAAAACGGTCTCTATGGTATGCAGTGGAGATGCGGGAATCTATGGAATGGCTTCCCTGCTTTTTGAACTGGGCAAAGAAGAGCCGGAGACAGAGCTTGTGGTGATCCCTGGAATTACGGCCGCAAGCAGCGGTGCAGCGGTGCTTGGTGCGCCTTTAAACCATGATTTCTGTGTGATCAGTTTAAGCGATCTTCTGACACCGTGGGAACGCATTGAAAAACGCCTGATTGCAGCTGCAATGGGCGATTTTGCAATGGCAATCTATAATCCGTCCAGCCATAAGCGGGCAGATTATCTGCAGAAGGCGTGTGATATCCTGATGAATAACGGAGTAGAGCCGGAGCGCGCCTGCGGATATGTGGAGAATATCGGAAGAGAAGGAACGAAAGCACATACCTGTACGATCCGGGAACTACGGGATTGCACAGTAAATATGTTTACTACAGTTTTTATCGGTAATTCCCAGTCTGAGATCGTGAATGGAAAGCTGATTACGAAAAGAGGTTATCAGATATGAGAAAGGTACTCATTTATTCGGGGACAACAGAGGGAAGAGAGCTTGCGGAGCATCTTTCCGCAGCAGGAATTGAATGTACAGTGTCTGTAGCAACGGAATATGGAGAACTTGTCATGCCGGAACTTCCGGGCGTCTGGGTGCATCAGGGACGCATGAGCGAAGAAGAGATGGAAGCGTTCATGAAAAGCTCCAATTATGCAGCTGTTGTGGATGCCACACATCCTTTTGCAACCGAGGTATCTGAGAATATCAGGGCGGCAGCGCAGAAGGTGTGCCTTTCTTATCTGAGACTGAAACGTGATACAGCAAGCAGTGATTACGGGATCGGGGAAAAGAAATATTTTTCAGATGCTGCGCAATGTGCTGTCGCATTAGAATCCATGCCCGGGAATATCCTGCTTACGACTGGAAGCAAGGAACTGGCTGTTTTCTGCAGGGAAGACGATGTAAAAGAGAGGCTTTTTGTGCGTGTCCTTCCAGGAGTGGAAAGCATCCGGTTATGTGAAGAACAGGGAATTGCCGGAAAACACATTCTTGCGATGCAGGGACCGTTTTCTGAGGAACTGAATCATGCATTGATTCGTCAGTTTGATATCAAGTGTCTGGTTACCAAGGAAAGTGGATCCGCAGGAGGATATACAGAGAAACTGGAAGCTGCCAAAAGAGCAGGAATTCCGGTTTATGTGATCGCAAACCCGGAGAAACAAAGCTCTGGTTTTACCCTGAAAAATGTGCTCAGACGATTAGAGGAATTATTGGACTGTAAGATCCTCACCGCCTCCGGATCAGTAAAGGATAAAGAACGTAAAATTAAGATTGCGCTGATCGGTATTGGAATGGGCAGCCCGGATACACTTACGGTCGCTGCCAAAAATGAGATTGCGCAGGCAGATATTGTTTTTGGTGCAAAAAGGATGCTGTCTCTGGCTGGAAAAAGTGCAGAAAAGTACCCATATTATCTTGCGGAGGATATACTGCCATGTCTGCGTAATCTGCCGGAAGGAACGCACCGGGTCGTAATTTTGTTTTCCGGAGACACAGGTTTTTACAGTGGCTGCAGCAAAATGAAAGAAAAGCTTGATGCAGCAGATATCGGGGAAGTGACGGTTTATCCGGGAATTTCATCGATTTCTTATCTGGCGGCACGTACCGGAATCAGCTGGCAGGATGCAAAGATCATGAGTATCCATGGAAGAGGCGAGGAAAAAGAATGGAGAGCATCCGTGGTGGAGGCGATCCGTTATCACGAAAAGACCTTTTTGCTGATGTCCGGTGCGCAGAATGTACAGCGGATCGGGCAGATCCTTATGGAATCCGGGCTGAAGGACTGTACGCTATGGGTAGGTCATGAACTTTCCTATCCGGAAGAACGCATATTAAAACTGACGCCGGATGAGTGTGGTTCGGTCATGGAGGAGGGATTGTATACCTGTCTGGTCTGCAATCCGGCGAAACAGAAAAGAGCAGTAACACATGGTTGGAAGGATGCGGAATTTGTAAGAGACAAGGTTCCAATGACCAAGGAGGAAATCCGTGAAATTTCCATCAGTAAGCTGCATCTGAGGGAAGATGCAGTTGTGTATGATATTGGGAGCGGAACCGGTTCCATTGCAATGGAGATTGCTGCAAGGAGCAGCAGTATTCAGGTATATGCAATCGAGAAAAAACCACAAGCGGTAGAGCTGATCGAGGAAAACCGGAAAAAATTCGGACTGGATAATGTTCAGGTTCTTGAGGCGGAGGCCCCAGAGGGAATTGTGGATCTCGAGGTACCGACCCATGCATTTATTGGAGGAAGCAGCGGGAATCTAAAAGACATTCTGATGATCCTTTACCGTAAGAATCCGAAGATCCGTATTGTGATCAATGCGATCAGCATGGAGACGATCGGAGAGATATCGGATCTGTTAAAAGAGGGATGGGTGAATGATCCGGAAGTGGTCTGGGTACAGGCAAGCCGTTCGAAAGCCATTGGATCGTATCATCTGATGCAGGCTGAAAATCCGGTCATGATCGCATCATTCACACTGGAAAGGAAAGAAGCATGAAGCATCCGGGAGTTCTTATCGCAGCAACAAAGAGCGGCAGCGGGAAAACAACGATCACCTGTGCACTGCTTCAGGCATTGAAGGAGCGGGGCATCAGAACAAGAGCATTTAAATGTGGACCGGATTATATTGATCCGATGTTTCATAAACAGATCATTGGTGTGCCATCAAGAAATCTGGATACGTTTTTCTCAGGACCGGAACAGATCCGGGAATTATATCAGATGAATTCTAAGGAAACCGATGATAAGGCGGAAATATCTGTCATCGAGGGTGTGATGGGGCTTTATGACGGTCTTGGTGGTATCCGGGAAGAGGGATCTGCGTATCATCTTGCGGAGGTTTTGGATATTCCGATTGTGCTTGTTTTGGATGCACACGGAATGGGAAGATCCATGATCCCACTTCTTTTTGGCTTTTTGAAGTACGATAAAAGCCATCTGATCCGTGGTGTAATCCTAAACCGGACAACGCCGATGTTTCTTCAGACCATTGCACCGCTTATTGAGCAGGAACTAAAACTTCCGGTGCTTGGATGTTTTCCAAAGACGCAGAAGCTTGTGATGCCAGGTCGTCATCTTGGACTTGTGATGCCGGACGAAATCGATGACATTCGCAGACAATTGCATGAAGCAGCTGTGCAGCTGGAAAAAACGGTGGACATCGACCGTATTCTTGCAATCGCAGATGAAGCAGGGAACATAGATGACTTTTCGCGGAAGACTGCAGGGAAACCGTGTGCGGATCTTCGTCTGGCGGTTGCGCAGGATGAGGCATTTTGCTTCTACTATGAGGATAACCTAAGAATGCTTCGGGAAAATGGTGTCACGATCGTCTGGTTTTCTCCAATCCATGACGAGGTACTGCCACAGAACATTGATGGTATCCTTCTTGGCGGAGGCTACCCGGAACTGCATGCCAGAGCGCTTGCGGCCAATGAGAAGATGCGAAAAGCGATCCGTGATTCGATCACAGCAGGAATGCCATCGGTTGCCGAATGTGGAGGATTCATGTATCTGCATGATACACTTGTGGATAAAACAGGTGTGTCTTTTGGCATGGCGGGCGTTTTGCCGGCAGAATGCAAAGATACCGGAAAACTGGTGCGTTTTGGCTATGTGGAGATAGAAGAAAAGGAAGCTGGCTGGCTGCCGGCCGGGACGAGGATCCGGGGACATGAATTCCATTATTATGACAGCTCAGATAACGGCATGGACTGTGTTGCACAAAAACCGGTGACGGGCAGAAACTGGCCGTGTATCCACAGCACACCGGAACATTGGTGGGGTTATCCACATCTGTATTATCCATCTAATCCGGAATTTGTGTATCATTTTGTTGCGCAGATGCGCAAATGGAAACAGGAGACAATGAAATGAGAGGAATATTATATGGTATCGGTGTCGGTCCGGGAGATCCACAGCTTATGACGATTGCTGCGGTAAAAGCAATTGAAAACAGTGATGCTGTGATCCTTCCGACGGAGCCAAAGGAAGAGTGTTATGCATACCGGATCGTCAGATCCGTGATTCCGGATATTGATAAAAAGGAGATCCTGTGCAGGCATTTTCCAATGATCCGTGACAAGGAGCAATTAAAAAGAGCGCATGATCAGGTCTATGGAGAATTGCAGGAAATGTTAGATCAGGGGAAAGACATTGCTTTTCTGACGATCGGAGATCCGTCCGTGTATTCTACCTACAATTATATGCATGAAAGGGCTGTCAGGGATGGATATGAGGCGAAGATGATAAGTGGTGTTCCGTCTTTTTGTGCTGTGGCAGCAGCACTTGGAATCTCACTTGGAGATGGTAAGGATGAGATCCACATCATACCGGCTTCCTATGAATTGAAGGAGTCCCTGCAGCTAAAGGGTACAAAAATCTATATGAAATCTGGTAAAAAGCTGATAGAATTAAAGGAAAGACTGCTTGCCAGTCCAAAGAGCTATCATGAGATCTATGCAGTATCAGACTGTGGACTTCCAGAGCAGAAGATCATGCGTGGAGTGGAAGAACTTGAAACAGAAAGTGGATACCTTACTATTGTCATTGTAAAATAAACGGTTGAAAAAGGAGCGCTATGGAGAATTCTTATCGTTTTTTTGAAAACAGAGCATGCCAGTACTTCCCGTGCCATAAGCTGGAAGGGGACTTTAATTGTCTTTTCTGTTATTGTCCGTTATATAACAGAAAACATTGTCCGGGCAGCCACACCTATATTGAGAAGAATGGAAGACCAATCAAGGTCTGCACAGACTGTGTGTTTCCTCATAAACCAGAGAATTATGATATCATCATCCAGTTTTTAAAGAAACCGGAATGATCCTTCATATTTTGGTTGCAATTTTGCCATTCATCCGCTATAATTTGCTAGTGAGTTATGCAGCAGCAGAATGATAATAAGCGGAACTGATGGAATTGGCAGACATGCAAGATTTAGGTTCTTGTGCCGCAAGGCGTGTGGGTTCAAGTCCCACGTTCCGCATTCAGATAGAGATGAGGTGGTGATCTTTTTGGATTTCCATCTTATTTTTTTGAGGAAAATAATTGAATCAGGATTAAGTAATTGAAATTAGAAAAAGGAGACACAGCAAATGGGATATGAACAGCTTGAGAGAAATCTGATCGATATTATGAAAGAGGAACAGGCAAAACTTGGTTATCGGAAAGAGCAGGTAAGACTTTATTATCCGCTCAGTTCATTGAATCATTTTTTTGACACGGAGGATCACGCAGAGGACATGCAAAAGAGACTGTCAGATCTGCCAGGATCACTGACGGAAAAACTTGGTGAGATCTCAGTGTCGCATGTAAAAGACAGATTCTGTTTTCATATTCCCGAAGAAGGGAGCGAATATGTGCATGCGCATATGCAGGAAAACGAGTTCATAAAGACACTGGTTGAACTTCTGCAGCAACACCATGTCACGATGGAACAGATCAGGGCATTGTTTGAACAACATTCGGAACATGTCATTATGGAAGAAATCCATAATGGGGAATTTGATTATCTGCTTCGTTTTGCGGATGACAGGGAGGATCCGTATTATTATTGCTTTAAGGATGAGGGATGTCACGTGATTTATCACCGGTTTCTTCCAGCTGATTACAAGGATTTTGGTTTTTAGGAATGCAGAAATCGTAAGATAAAATGTAGAGAACTCCGGAAGGCGTGAGATTTATTTCAGGCTTTCCGGAGTTTTTTCTTGAAAATGCAGTTGACATATATAGATAGTCGATATATTATATAGATAACAGATATATCGAACATCTATATAATTAGAAGTGCGAAATTCATAGGCAATTCTCCGTAATGATGAAACTTTATCCAGTTACACCTAATTTCATCGCTCGAATATGCAGGATCGCTAGCCTTTTCTCTGTAAATCGTTATTTCTTTGTGATTACACCGTCAATTTTGCAACATTTGACGGTGTAATCAATACAATTTTTTCTTCTACGGAGAATCAGCTGTTTTGTATGAGAAAATCGATCAGTTTTTCGGTGTAATGAAGGTTTTTCCAGCATTTACGGAGAATCACCCGTATCGATATATCGCAGGGAAGGAGAAGAAAATGGCAGTTGAAAAATCATTGGTTTCAGGAAGTATGACAATGCTGATTTTAAAGCTTTTATCAGAAAAAGACATGTATGGTTACGAAATGATCGATACACTCCGCCAAAAGTCACAGAATGTTTTTGAACTCAAGGCAGGAACGCTTTATCCACTTTTGCACGGTCTTGAGGACAAAGGCATGCTTAAGGTTTATGAAAAGGAGTACGCTGGAAAGATCAGAAAATATTATAGTATTACGCAATCTGGCATGAATATGCTTGATAGAAAAAAAACGGAATGGTCGGAATATCAGGATGCAGTAGCAAGAGTACTGGCGATGGGGGTATAGGGAATGGAAGAGTATTTACGGATTTTACTGGAACAGATTCGGTGCAGACAGGCTCATGGAGCCATTCGGGATGAAATGGAAGCACATATCCGACAACAGATTGAGGATAATATTGCATCCGGAATGTCCATGGAACAGGCAGAGAAGGCAGCCATTTTGGATATGGGAAGCCCCGTGGAAACAGGGATTGCCCTCGACCGGATACACCGGCCGCAGATTGCGTGGAAAATGATATTGTTTATCACTGCAATAACAATTGCGGCAAGTGTGATGCATATATTGCTTGGAACACAGGAATATGTATGTGGAGCAGCCGTTGGATTAGTGCTTATGATTTTTATGTATCGGCTGGACTATACAAGGATAGCAGAATTTGCAAAACCAGTCGCGGTTCTTCTTTTGATAACAGTGTCTGCTTGCTTGCATATGGGAGAAACCATGTATGGTGTAACACAATCCGTTCAGGTTGGAGGAATTGAGATTTCCTTTTTTCCACTTATGCTATTCTACGTGCCTCTTTATGCAGCAATTATTTATTCGTATTATGGAAGTGGATATCAAGGGCTGGCAAAGGCTGTTATATGGATGATCTTACCAATTATCGCAGCGCTGCGTATGCCAAGCCTGGCACTTGCAGCCATACTTCTGGCGGCACAGGTGGTTGTGTTGACGATTGCTGTTGGAAAAGGGTGGTATCACATTGCAAAAGAAAAAACGCTGGTAGGGTTATGGGGAACTGTGCTTGGCCTTCCGATTTTAGTTTTTGTCCAGAAATATGTTATGGGTGGAGCTGCAAATTATCAGGTGATGCGTATTCGTATGATTCTTACCGGCCAGAAAGAATGGGATTATACAGCGAAGACTGCGGTAGACGGCATCCGGTCAAGTGTCTGGATCGGAGACAGTGGACAGAACATTTCTGCGAACCTTCCGGGAGGCGATTCACAGTTTGTACTTACTTATCTGATCTCGAATTATGGATTCGTGGCAGGCATCTTGATCTGTGCCGCTCTCGCATTTCTTATCATACGTTTTTTTATGATTGCGGTACATCAGCGCAATCAGCTTGGCATGGCGATGGGAGTTGGCTGTACAATGGTGATCATGCTGAATGGCGTGATCAATATTGCGCAAAATATGGGAATGATACCATCTGTCCAGTCGTTTCTTCCGTTTTTTTCAGCTGGGAATACGAGTCTGGTTGTAAGTTATATGCTGGCAGGCATTGTACTTAGCATTTACCGTTATAAGAACATCTATGCATCCCATGTGCAGTTAAAAGGTTTAACGGTTGCACAATACAAGTAGAAACAAGATACATTTATCATAAAAACAAACATAATTTGTGAAAAAGCAACAAAAAAAACGCAGTCATATTATAAATCATGCACATTGACACAAAAATAACCATGGCTTATACTATCAACATAGAACAACCGATTGCGCAAATGCAAAAGAGAGCAGAAAATGCCAGAAATAATGTGGGAATCACATTATGGAAATAAATCGGGCATACAGCTCATCAGAATGCCGGTCGGCTGTGAGTTCAGCGGAAACGCTGGGGAAAAGGGAGGATTTATAATATGAAGAAAAAAGTATTATGTGCACTGTTAGCAACATGTATGGTTGCTTCCATGACAGCGTGCGGAAGCAAATCATCAGAGGGAGATACGCAGGCTGCAGCAGATGGTTCCATCAGCTTAAGAGTATGGGCTGCAGAAGAAGACCAGGATCTGACAAACGAACTGGTTGAGAAATTTAAAGAAGCGAACCCGGATCAGACTTTTGATATTCAGGTCGGAGTTGAGTCTGAGGCAAATGCAAAAGATGATATCCTTGTTGATCCGGAATCAGCACCGGATGTGTTTGCCTTTGCAAGTGATCAGGTTGTAGATCTTGTAAATGCAAATGTATTACAGGCTGTGCAGGATGCAGATGCCATTTCCAGTGCGAATGTTTCAGGTTCTGTTGAGGCTGCAACAGTAAATGACACACTGTATGCATATCCATTCTCAGCTGACAACGGATATTTCTTATACTACGATAAAAATGTTGTTTCAGACCCAAGCAACTGGGATGCAATCCTTTCAGATTGCGCAGCAGCCGGAAAGAAGGCAGGCATGGTTTATGCTTCTGGATGGTACAATGCAGGATTTTTCTATGGAGCAGGATTTACTACAGAGTTAAATGATGACGGAAGTACAACCATGGATTGGAATAAAACATCTGCAGATGGAATCAAAGGTACTGACGTAGCACAGGCAATGCTTGATATTGCTACAAACTCTGCATTCCTTCCAATTACAGATGGAGATACAGCAAACCAGATCGCAACAGGAACACTTGGCGCAATTGTATCCGGATCATGGGATGCAACAGCTGTTCAGGAAGCATTTGGTGATGGGTATGCTGCAACTGTTCTTCCTACCTATACATGTGCTGGACAGCAGGTTACTATGGGATCTGCAGCCGGATATAAGATGATGGGTGTAAATGCAAACTCGAAACAGGTTGGCTGGGCAATGGAACTTGCTAAATTCCTGACGAACGAAGACAGCCAGCAGACACGTTTTGAAGAACGTGAGATCGGACCTTCTAATATTAAAGTTGGTGAGTCTGACGAAGTAAAAGCAAATGTTGCGCTTGCAGCAGTAACTGCACAGAATGGTGCAAACGGTGTTGTTCAGTCTGTAGGATCAAACTACTGGGATCCAACCAAATCATTTGGTGAGATCATGGCACAGGGTAATCCAGACGGAACAGATCTTCAGACATTGCTTGATAATCTCGTAGATGCTGTTTCACAGCCTACAAACTAGAATTGAACTATAAATCGTTTCGTAACTTCTGAAAATTCCCAGTGAAATGCCTCCGCACCGTGGCACGGAGGCATTTCACATTAGAAAAGGGAAGACTGCTTGAAGAGCAGATGCTATGGAAAGGCAAGGGTGCTTGCATGAGTAAGAGTATTGAGAAAAAAAAGACAAACCCGGTCGCAGGATTTTTCAGTGCGATTGGTACTTTTTTTAAGGAATTTGGAGAGGCTGTCGCTGGTGGAGATGGCGCAGTAAAGGCATCCCTGATTGTTGCGGGAGCCGGATATCTGAAAAGAAAACAGATCATCAAAGGTATTTTGGTTACCTTATTGGAGATTGCAGTAATTTTATACACAATCATGATCGGAATTCCGTATATCGGAAAATTACATACACTTGGTACGGTCGAACGTGCAATGGTATATAATCCGACAACCATGAAAAATGAAGTCAATGACTATGATAATTCACTTTTGATTCTCCTTTTCGGAGTCATCAGTTTGAGCTTTCTTGTTGTTGCAATCCTTCTGTGGATGGCGAATGTGAGAAATACATACCGTCTCCAGAAACATGCAGAAGCAGGAAAACACGTAAATACATTTAAAGAAGATTTAAACGCCATGTTGAATGATAAGTTTCATTTTACATTACTGGCATTCCCGGTGCTTGGCGTGATCATCTTCAATGTCATGCCGCTTGTGGTCATGATCTGCATCGCATTTACAAACTACGATCAGAATCATATGCCTCCGGCACAGTTGTTTGGATGGGTAGGATTTGCAAACTTTAAGAGTCTTTTCCAGACGAGTCTTACGGTCACATTTGGTTACACGTTCTGGAGGATTCTTGCATGGACTCTGATCTGGGCAGTCCTTGCTACGTTTACAACCTATTTTGGCGGGATTATTCTTGCCCTTCTTATTAACAATAAACTGACAAAATTCAAAAAAATGTGGAGAACATTATTTGTTGCCTCCATTTCCGTACCACAGTTCGTAACCCTTCTTTTACTGCGCAACTTTTTTGCAAACAATGGTATTGCAAATACATTTTGCGCAAACATCGGAATAACGGGGCTGTTCCAGAAATTAGGCTGGATCAGCACCAGCTATATTCCGTTTTTGACAGACCCGGTATGGGCGAAGATTACGATCGTAGTGATCAATATCTGGGTAGGTATTCCTTATCTGATGCTGATCGCAACCGGCGTTCTTATGAATATTCCGGAAGAACTGAAAGAAAGCGCCAAGATTGACGGTGCGAATGCATTCCAGATATTTAAGAGCATTACAATGCCATATATGTTCTTTATTACAGGACCATATCTGGTAACACAGTTTACAGCAAACATTAATAACTTTAACGTAATTTATCTGCTGACCCAGGATGTTTACACAACGACAGACCAGAAACTGGCAGCATCCAGTGGTAAAGAGATCGACCTTCTTGTTACCTGGTTATACCGGTTGACGAGTGAGCAGTATAACTACAAGATGGCATCTGTCATCGGTATCTGCGTATTTATCGTTTGTGCGGTAATTACATTATTTGCCTTTAACTTCTTAATTAAAGGAGACAAGGAGGAAACGTTCCAATGATGACAAAAAATAAGATTAAAGCGGTGGTACTTCACCTTGTACTGGCAATTCTGGCAATCATCTGGATCACACCGATCGTGTGGTTGATCGTAACTTCTTTCAGTGGATACGATGGAATGAATACCAGCAGATTTTTCCCGGAAACATGGTCGATCCGAAACTATACCCGAGTATTATTCCAGTCGGATACGGTGTCACAGTTCCCGGTGTGGTTTAAAAATACCATGATTATTGCAATTTTTGTATGTCTGATCTCCACTACATTCGTACTGATGGTCAGCTATGCGATGAGCTGTATGCGTTTTAAGGGAAGAAAAGCATTGATGAATGCAGCAGTTATGCTTCAGCTTTTCCCTGGATTCTTATCCATGATCGCAATATATTTTATCCTGAAGTCGGTCAATCTGACCAACAGCCACATTGGAATGATCCTTGTATATTCCGGTGGAGCTGGTCTGGGATATCTTGTGGCAAAGGGATTTTTTGATACGATCCCGGCTTCACTGAGAGAGGCTGCGTATCTGGAAGGCGCATCCGAGGCACGCACATTTTTTACGATCGTGCTTCCACTTTCCAAACCAATTATTGTGTACACGGTAATCAGTTCTTTCCTTGTACCGTGGACAGATTTTGTTTTTGCAAAAATTATTTTAAATTCCGGTATTTCCACAGACTGGACAGTAGCCATCGGTTTATATAATATGCTGAACCGTACACTGATTCCTACATACTTCTCAAGATTCTGTGCCGGAGGTGTACTGGTTGGTATCCCGATCGGTATCCTGTTTATCATCATGCAGAAGTTCTATGTGGAAGGTATTACCGGAGGTTCCGTAAAAGGTTAAAAGATGGGCAAAAACTCCTACCTGATTAGGACTACAAAACGATAAAATTGTCTATAAATAGACTAAGAATTGTTAATCTTGCACAAGACGTATAAAACGTTTTTGTGCAAGATTATTTATTTTGCACGTATACTTCTGGAAAAAAAAGGAGTATATTAAACACGCTGAATGAACACAATATACGTATTATTTAATAGGTAGAAAGTGGCACAGGAAGCATGGGGAACACAAAGCAGTGGGGGTCACATACGTCGTGGTATATCCTGCTGTTTTTTTGTAACCGAATCTGATGGAAGGAGGCAAAAAAATGGGAAATCTGTCAGAATTACTGATGGAGGAACTGAATTGTGAGACCGCATTTACGATTCCCGTTTTTGGAGGAATTCCTGTAGCGGAATCCGTGGTGGTAACCTGGGTGATCATGGCTGTTCTGATCGTCGCGGGGATTTTCCTTGGAAGAAACTTAAAAGTAGAGAATCCAGGAAAACGTCAGATCGCTGTAGAAACGGTTGTGGGAGGCTTACATGACTTTTTCTATGAATTGCTTGGCGAAGACGGAAAGAGATATATACCATACCTGATGACGGTTGGTACGTATATCATGATTTCCAATATGATCGGTCTGTTCGGACTGAAATCACCGACGAAGGATGTGGGCGTGACCGGAGCGCTGGCGCTTATGAGTATCGTTCTGATCGAATATTCCGGAGTGCATCAGAAAGGTGCAAAGGGATTTTTGAAGAGCTTTGCGGAGCCGATCCCGATTATGTTACCGATGAATATTCTTGAAGTATTCATTCGTCCATTATCACTTTGCATGCGACTGTTTGGTAACATTCTTGGCGCATTCGTTATTATGGAATTGCTTAAAATTGTTGCACCTCTGTTGGTGCCAATTCCATTCAGTTTATACTTTGACCTGTTTGATGGTTTCATTCAGGCATATGTATTTGTATTTTTAACATCATTATTTATTAAGGAAACAATTGAGTAGGCATCTGCCTATAATTTTTACAGGAAAAGGAGATTAAAATTATGTCATTAGTAGCAGTTGGAGCAGGAATCGCAGCATTAACAGGTATTGGAGCAGGTATTGGTATCGGTATTGCAACATCAAAAGCAACAGATGCAATCGCAAGACAGCCGGAAGCAGACGGAAAGATCACAAAAGCATTATTACTTGGTTGTGCACTTGCCGAAGGTACTGCAATTTTCGGTATGGTAGTTGGTATTTTAATTATCTTATTCTTAGGTTAATAGAGAGGACTTGTAGAGTATGCAGTTATTAAGAATAGATTGGAACGTCATTTTTACAATTATCAATCTGATCGTTCTTTATCTTGCACTCCGTCATTTCCTGATCGGACCGGTTACTAAAGTAATGGAACAGAGAAAAGCCATGATTGACGGACAGTTTGCCGATGCAAAAAAGACACAGGATCAGGCTGCAGATCTGAAAAAGGAATATGAGAAGAAACTGGAGAAAGCTCATGAAGAGTCTGCCGAGATCCTTGAAAAAGCAAGAAAAAGTGCTCAGGCAGAATATGACAGCAAGGTAAACGCTGCGGATGAAGAGGCTGGTAGAATTATTAAAGATGCCCATAAAGCAGTTGAACTGGAACGCGACAAAACGGTACAGGAACTTCAGTCTGAGATTGCTGTTCTTGCAGTAGCCGCTGCAGGAAAGGTATTAGGCGAAGCAAGTACCAAGGAAAATAACCAGTTACTGTACAACGAGTTTCTGGCAAAAGCAGGTGGTGTAAATGACACAGGTAGCAAATAATTATGGAATCGTTCTATATGAGCTGGGTGTGGAAAAAGATACGGTCGATACAATGATGGATATCTTTTCGCAAACAGAAGAACTGCCGAAGATGCTGCAGAATCCGGTAATATCCAAAGAGGCGAAACACCGTATCGTTGATGGTATTTTCCCGGAAGCGGTCAGAAATTTCCTGAAGGTACTCTGTGACAGACAGGAAGTTGACATGATCGGGGATGTTTATAACGCATATGTACGCGCTTATAATGAACAGCATGGCATTTTGTCAGCAGAGCTGACCTATGTGATGGAGCCGGACGATGAGCAGGTTGGACAGATGAAGGAGTATCTGAAGTCCAAATATGGCAAAGCGCAGGTGGAACTTGCGATGCATAAAGATCCTGCACTGATCGGAGGATTTGTCCTGCGCGTTGGAGACATGGAGCAGGACTGCAGCATGAAGGGGCGCCTGGAGCGATTAGAAAAAAGATTAACGTGGAGGTGATAACGTGGGTTCCATTAGTTCAGAAGAGATTATATCTATCCTGAAAACGGAAATTGAAAATTATGACGTGGTAAGCCAGGACCAGGAGGTCGGCAATGTCATCTGGGTTGGTGACGGTATTGCTACTGTATATGGAATTGAGCATGCCA
Organism: uncultured Lachnospiraceae bacterium; assembly: GCA_934364805.1. Taxonomy (GTDB): domain Bacteria; phylum Bacillota; class Clostridia; order Lachnospirales; family Lachnospiraceae; genus Roseburia. Next base: position 202,213 of record CAKRMH010000002.1, on the reverse strand, counting down.
TGTATGGCGAAATTGTTGTTTTTGAAAACGGAATTCGCGGAATGGTACAGGATATCAAACGAGATCAGGTCGGAGTAATTATCCTGGGTAAAGATACCGAGATCAAAGAAGGAACAAAGGTATCACGAACAAAGAAAAAGGCAGGTATCCCAGTTGGTGATGCTTACCTTGGAAGAATTGTAAATGCACTGGGAGCTCCAATCGATGGAAAAGGTGAGATCAAAGCAGATGATTATCGTGCCATCGAGCAGGAAGCACCTGGTATCGTAGACAGACAGTCTGTAAATCAGCCATTGGAAACAGGTATCCTTGCAATCGATTCCATGTTCCCAATCGGACGTGGACAGCGTGAGCTGATCATTGGTGACAGACAGACTGGTAAAACTTCGATCGCTGTGGATGCCATCTTAAACCAGAAGGGAAAAGATGTTATCTGTATTTATGTGGCGATCGGACAGAAAGCTTCTACTGTTGCAAAATTAGTAAATACACTGACAAAGAATGGTGCAATGGACTATTCCATCGTACTTACTTCTACAGCAAGTGAATCTGCATCCTTACAGTATATTGCGCCATATGCAGGAACTGCTCTTGCAGAGTACTTTATGTACAAAGGCAAAGATGTCCTGATCGTATACGATGATCTGTCAAAACACGCAGTTGCTTATCGTGCATTATCCTTATTATTAGAGCGTTCTCCTGGACGTGAGGCATATCCTGGTGACGTATTCTACTTACATTCAAGACTTCTGGAGCGTTCCAGCAAGTTAAGCGATGCATTGGGAGGAGGCTCCATTACAGCACTTCCAATCATTGAGACACAGGCAGGTGATGTATCTGCATACATTCCTACCAACGTTATTTCCATCACAGACGGACAGATCTTCCTGGAGAGTGACCTGTTCAATTCTGGTATGCGTCCTGCCGTTAACGTTGGACTTTCTGTATCCCGAGTTGGTGGAGCTGCGCAGACCAAAGCAATGAAGAAATCTGCAGGTACGATCCGTATCGACCTTGCACAGTATCGTGAGATGGAGATCTTTACACAGTTCAGTTCCGATCTGGATGACCAGACAAAGGAACAGTTACAGTATGGTAAAGGATTGATGGAACTCCTGAAACAGCCACTGTGCCATCCGATGAGCCTTGCAGATCAGGTTATCACTCTGGTAACTGCAAACAACCGTCTGTTCCTTGATGTTGAGGTAAAGACATTGAAGAAATATCAGGGAGAACTGCTTGATTTCTTTAAAGCAGAACATAAAGATATCGTTGATGAGATCAACGAGAAAAAGGTTCTTGATGAAGAACTGACAGGAAAAATTGTATCAGCAGTTAAGGAATTTAAGAGCAGGTGATAGAGCATGGCAAATCAGCAGGAAATTCAAAAACGAATGAAAAGTATCCAGGATACGATGAAGATCACAAGTGCCATGTATATGATCTCATCTGCAAAGCTGAGAAGTGCAAAGCAGAAGCTTGAGAATACGGAACCGTATTTCTATTCTCTGCAGTCTGCAATGGCAAGACTTCTTCGTCATATCCCGGAGAACAACAGCCGCTATTTTGACCAGCACGAGAATATTCCGGACAACGAGAAAAAGAGAGGTTATATTGTGATCACGGCAGACAAAGGTCTGGCAGGTGCATATAACCATAACGTTTTCAAACTTGCACATGAACTGTTTGAGCAGGGTGAAAATAACAAGCTCTTTGTCGTAGGAGAACTTGGACGCCAGTATTTTGCCAAAGAAGGACTTGCGGTGGATGAAGAATTCAAGTACACCGTGCAGAACCCGTCTCTTCACAGAGCACGTGTTATTACAGAGCGTGTGATGGAGCTGTATGATGAAGGAGAACTGGACGAAGTATACATTATCTATACGAAGATGGAGAATTCCGTAACGATGGAAACGGAAAAAATGCGTCTTTTACCATTGGTACGTGAAGACTTTACCTCACCGATCCCGGTAGATATCTATCAGGAAGAGATTAAGACCAATACTTCATTAAGCCAGATCCTCGATCATGTTGTTCCGAACTGTGTAAATGGAATCATATACGGTGCGCTGGTTGAGTCATTTGCCAGTGAACATAATTCCCGAATGATGGCGATGCAGGCGGCAACAGACAGTGCAAAAGATATGCTTGCAAAACTGTCGATCGAATACAATCGTGTGCGTCAGGGCGCAATTACGCAGCAGATTACCGAGGTGATCGGTGGTGCGAAAGCACAGAAGAAAAAGAAAAGATAACGAAGGGATGTGAAAACAGGATGAAAACAGGTAAGATCGTACAGGTTATGGGACCTGTCGTTGACGTAGAATTTGAAGATAACGATCTTCCATATATCAAAGACGCGCTTGAAGTTGATAACAATGGAAAACGCTGCGTTATGGAAGTTGCACAACATATCGGAAACAATACCGTTCGCTGCATTATGCTTGCAGCCAGTGAAGGTCTTTGCAAGGATATGGAAGTAAAAGCAACTGGAAGCGGTATTTCCGTACCAGTTGGAGATAAGACACTTGGCCGTCTGTTTAATGTTCTTGGAGATACACTCGATGGTGGTGAGAATCTGGATGCAGAGAATCATTGGTGCATTCACAGAGATCCACCTTCTTTCGAAGACCAGAGTCCTGTTGTAGAGATTCTGGAAACAGGTATTAAAGTAATCGACCTGTTGGCTCCATATGCAAAAGGTGGTAAAATCGGTCTGTTTGGTGGTGCCGGTGTAGGTAAGACCGTACTGATCCAGGAGCTGATCCGCAATATTGCAACAGAGCATGGTGGATATTCCATTTTCACCGGTGTCGGAGAGCGTTCCCGTGAAGGTAACGACCTTTGGAGTGAGATGAAAGAATCCGGAGTATTAGAGAAGACCGCCTTAGTGTTTGGTCAGATGAACGAACCACCAGGAGCCCGTATGAGAGTTGCTGAGACCGGACTGACCATGGCTGAGTATTTCCGTGATGAAGAACATCAGAATGTGCTTCTTTTCATTGATAATATTTTCCGTTTCACACAGGCAGGATCTGAGGTATCTGCGCTGCTTGGACGTATGCCATCAGCCGTAGGTTACCAGCCGACACTTGCTACAGAAATGGGTGAATTACAGGAGAGGATCGCATCTACCAAAAACGGATCGGTAACATCTGTCCAGGCCGTATACGTACCTGCCGATGACCTTACAGACCCGGCTCCAGCCACAACATTCGCACATCTGGATGCAACAACCGTTCTTTCCAGAAAGATCGTAGAACAGGGTATTTATCCGGCAGTAGATCCGCTGGAGTCCAACTCACGTATCCTTGAGGCAGACGTTGTAGGTGAAGAGCATTACGAGACTGCAAGACGTGTACAGGAGATTCTTCAGAAGTATAAGGAACTGCAGGATATCATCGCAATTCTTGGTATGGAAGAGTTATCCGAAGAGGATAAAACAACGGTTTACCGTGCAAGAAAGATTCAGAAATTCCTTTCACAGCCATTCCATGTTGCTGAGAACTTTACCGGTGTTCCAGGTAAGTATGTACCATTAAAAGATACCGTTCGCGGCTTCAAAGCAATCTTAAATGGTGAGATGGATGAATATCCGGAAGCAGCATTCTTCAACGTAGGTACCATTGAGGATGTTATTGCAAAAGCCAAAGAGATGGATAGCACTGTTTCCGCCAACTAGGAGGAAAGCACATGAATACATTTTATTTGAAGGTAATTGCCTGTGACAGAGTCTTCTTTGAAGGCAGATGTCAGCAGGTAACCCTGCCGTTATTTGATGGACAGCAGGCGATTCAGGCACATCATGAGAATATGGTGTTTTCCGTTGAGGTTGGAGAGCTTGTTATCCAGAAAGAAGATGGAACAACTATCACAGGTGTTACAGGAACCGGGTTTGCACAGATGATCAACAATCGTGCAACCGTTATTGTAGATACCTGTGAATATCCGGAGGAGATCGATGTCCGCCGTGCCAAAGAGGCAAAAGAGCGTGCAGAAGAGCAGCTCCGTCAGAAACAGAGTATCGAAGAGTATCATATGTCAAAGGCATCTCTGGCGAGAGCAATGGCACGTCTGAAAGCAGGAAGTAAAGATATTCCGATGGGATATTAGTGTCCAATATGTATGATCAGTACAGGAAACGCAGGCTTATTATGGCTGCGACTTCCCTGTACTTTTGGTACATGGACAAAATTGTTAAGAAAATGCTTGACGAATAATAAGAATTATTATAAGATAAAATCCGTGTTAAGACACAAATGGGCTTATAGCTCAGCCGGTTAGAGCGCACGCCTGATAAGCGTGAGGTCGGTGGTTCGAGTCCACTTAAGCCCATTCATAAGACAGATGAGATTAGTTCCCATCTGTCTTTCTTTTTGGCCAGAGATCTTTATGTTCTTCAAAGGAACTGTTGATCCAGTCTACGACCTGTTGTTTCCCCTCATCTGTAAATGGAAAAACTGCATCAAATTTCCGGTTGTCGTCAGTAAGATCAAAAATATATGGACCGGGCCAGACCCAGGCATGGAATATGGCATCGCCATCTTCCGGGGCTTCCCGTTTGATCAGAAAACGCATACCCTCCATCCAGCCGGTATAGGTTGTCTTTTTATAATAGTTGAGATTTAAGATTTCATCGGTGGTGATCATGGACGTTCCTTTCCTGATATCACATCGCATATGATATCATTGCACTTTGCTAATTATATCATAGTTTTTTCATATGTAAACTTTACAAAATTAATACAAATCCATGAAATTGTTTATATAAAAAACAAAAAAATGCTATGAATATAAATACAGGAATTTTAGGAAAAATAACGAAAAAATGATTAAAATGAATATTCTAGAAGAAAAAAGATACATGAACATGAATATTTATACCAAAAACAGGAAGTTTGGATCTGGTTGACAAATCGTTAAAACCATGTATAATAGACACAGTTGTTCGCGACAGGCAAACACATGTATATCGATAAAGTGCAATGGACAAAGGCGTTCATTGGCACTTTTTTTTGGTTATAAATAATTTGATTTAATTGAGTAAAGTAGTAAAACACTACTAAATTAAACCGGAAAGAAGGTTGAAGATGAAATTTTCAGAGATGCCATATAAGCGTGTTGATATGGACGAGGTAGAGAAAAAATACCGTGACATTATCGACAGAACAAAGAAAGCGTCTTCCGGAGACGAACAGTTTGAAATCCATAAAGAGTATTATAAATTCTCTGGTGATGTGGAAACGAACATTACACTGGCAAGCATCCGCCATGGAATTGATACAACCGATGAATTTTATGAAAAAGAGAATGATTACTGTGATGAGATCCTTCCGGTTATTCAGAAATATGAGAATGAATATGCAAAGGTTCTTTATGAATCTCCATATCGTGATGTGCTCGAAAAGAAGATCGGAAAAGTCACATTTAAGAATATCGAGATCGCTTTAAAAGCATTCGATGAGAAGATCATCCCATTGATGCAGGAAGAGAATGCATTGATCAGCAGATACACCAAGCTGATCGCAACGGCAAAGATCCCATTTGATGGAGATACGTATAATCTTTCCCTGATGACGAAGTTTACAACATCGTCAGACCGCGAAACAAGAAAACGTGCATGGAAAGCAATGAGTGATTATTTCCTTTCTGTAACGGATGAGATCGATGAGATCTATGATCAGATGGTGAAGAATCGTACCAGACAGGCAAAGATGCTTGGATATGATAATTATATAGAACTTGCTTACTATCGTATGAACCGCAATTGCTACGATCAGGCAATGGTTGAGAATTTCCGCAGACAGATCAAGGAATCCTTTGTTCCATTTGCCAGCAGACTTCATGAACGCAGAAGAGAGAGAATCGGCGTGGATTCCTTGAAATTCTATGACAATGGTGTATATTTCAAAAACGGCAATCCTGCTCCAACCGGTACACCGGAAGAGATTTTACAGGCCGGACAGAAGATGTATCATGAACTTTCCAAAGAAACCGGAGAATTTTTCGATTTCATGATGGAGAACGAGCTCTTTGATGTGTTTGGAAGAAAGACAAAGCAGCAGGGCGGTTATATGACCTACCTGCCGAACTATAAATCACCGTTTATTTTTGCAAACTTCAACGGAACAAGCGGAGATGTCGATGTGATCACACACGAATGTGGTCATGCATTCCAGGGATATCTTCTCCGCAATGAAGAAATCCGCGAATATGCGGACATTACGATGGAGACCGCGGAGATCCATTCCATGTCAATGGAATATTTCACATACGGATGGATGGAAATGTTTTTTGGAGACCGCAAAGATGATTATCTGAAGATGCATTTTGAGGATGCAGCAATCTTTGTTCCATACGGATGTATGGTAGATGAATTCCAGCATCGTGTATATGCCAGACCGGAGATGACTCCGGCAGAGCGTAAAGCTGTGTGGGCAGAACTGGAAAAGGAATATCGTCCGCACATGGATTATGAGAATGATCCGTTTTATGCAAATGGTGGGTTCTGGCAGAGACAGTCACATATTTTCCAGTGCCCGTTCTACTATATTGATTATGTTCTTGCAAGTATATGCGCAATGCAGTTCAAGGTCATGATGGATGAAGACTTTAAGAAAGCATGGGAGAATTACTTAAAGCTCTGCAACCTTTCCGCAAGAGACTTTTTCGTCAATGTAATCCGTGAATCTGGATTAAACAGTCCGTTTGAAGATGGATGTATCCGGGAACTGGTAAAAAAACTGGAAAAGAAGACATGTTAAGAAATAAGTATAAACAGGAAGAGATACAAACCTATGTATTGCCCTTTGATGAAAAGGCAAAAATAAAGACAAACTGGATCACGATTGGTTTTGCGCTTCTTATGGCAGCTGCACAGATTGGAATCGGTCTTGTGAATCAGGATTCTTCCAGAACATTCTGGATCGTGTATCCGTATCTGTTTATGTTCCTTCCGGCTGCATTTATGATCGTCGGGGCAGTCAGCTATATGGATGCCGGAGTTTCCATGCCGACATCACAGTATGACGGAAGTATACGAAGAATGCATAGGAGTGCACTAGGAATTCTTGTGATGGATGGCATCAGTGCTGTCTGCGATGTGATCTACATGGTGCTTTATCACAGCAGGATCCGTATAGGAGCAGAACTTGTTTATCTGCTGGGACATCTGGTGCTTGCAGCGATCGTGATCGCATATGCAAAGTACTATGATCATATTTTTGCCGGAATCAGAGTCGAGGAAGGCAAAGAAATCCAATAAGGTTTTATCCTGAAAAGGTTAAGACATAGATTATTTCATTAGGAGGAAATATTATGAAAAAGATGAGACAGATGCTTGCCATTCTTATGGCAGGTACAATGGTAGCTGGTCTCGCAACAGGCTGTGGCAACGGTAAAAACGATGGCACAGAATCTGGATCAAAAGCCAGCTCCGACACACCACTGGTAATCGCTTCACAGGATATGAGTGAGAAATTCTCAGAGTTCTTTGCTGCGTCCGTACCAGATCAGCAGATTGCTGATATGACAGCTGCACCTCTTCTGGAGAATGACCGTGCAGGTGAGATTATTATGAACGGTATTAAAGGAGAGACCAAAGAGTATAACGGTACTGATTACACATACACAGGTATCGCAGATTGTAACATTACAGAGAATGCAGATGGAACTGTAGATTATGATTTTACACTCCGTGATGATGTAAAATTCTCTGATGGTGAGCCTTTAACAGCAGATGATCTGATTTTTACATATTATGTATACTGTGATCCATCTTATGATGGAGGAGCAGCTCTCGGTTCACTTCCAATTGTAGGACTGGATGCTTACCAGAGCGGATCTGAAGTATTATATAAATATTTACTCGAGAAAGGCGCTGACAACACAGATTTCTCTGTGGTAACAGAGGATCAGCAGAAAAAATTCTTTGAAACAGATCTTCCAAAGGCAGGAGAAGAATTCGCACAGAGCATTGTGGATTACTGCCTGGCAAATCTTGATGCATCTGAGGCAAAGAATGAGATTGCATTCAGTATGGAAAACTACGGATACGGTGCAACAAACGATGACGGAACTTTCTCAAGTGCTTACACAGGCAAGACATGGACTCTTGAAGGAGACGATGTTCCTACATTAGCAGATTTCTGGGATGATTTATGTGCAAACCCAAAATATGAAGGAGATATCCTTGCAATGGCTGATGCTGAGAAGGCAAGCACAACTTTAGCAGATTGCTTCGATGATTCTTACAAAGCAGCTGTTCAGACAGGTGATTCTGCAGATCATATCGAAGGAATCAAGAAAACTGGCGATTATTCTGTAAAAGTTACTTTATCTACGGTAGATGCAACTGCATTATCACAGCTTGGTAAAATAACCGTACAGCCAATGCATTACTATGGCGATGCATCCGCTTATGATTATGATAACAACCAGTTTGGTTTCACCAAAGGTGATCTTTCTTCTGTAAGAGCAAAAACTTCTACTCCAATGGGAGCTGGACCTTACAAATTCGTAAAATACGAGAATAAGACCGTATACATGGAAGCAAATGAGAACTACTGGCGTGGAGAGCCAAAGACGAAGAATATCCAGTTTAAGACAACCTCTGAAGCTGATATGGTTCCTGGTGTTGTTCAGGGAACTGTAGATATTTCTTCTCCATCTCTTTCCAAAGCAGCTCTTGAGCAGATCTGCAGTGAGAACTCCAACGGCGAAGAGAATGGTGATACATTATCAATTACCAAAACAGATTACAATGGATATGGTTACATCGGAATGAACTCTAAAAACGTATGTGTTGGCGGAGACAATGCAAGCGAGCAGTCAAAAGATTTACGTAAAGCAATCGCTACTGTACTTGCTGTATACCGTGATGTTGCAATCGATTCCTACTATGGGGATGCAGCATCTGTAATCAACTACCCAATTTCAAATACATCATGGGCTGCTCCACAGAAATCTGATGCAGATTACAAAGCAGCATTCTCTACAGATGTAAATGGCAACCCAATTTATACAGACGGAATGTCAGAAGATGAGAAATACGATGCAGCTCTTCAGGCAGCATTAGGATATTTCGAAGCAGCTGGTTATACAGTACAGGATGGTAAATTAACAGCAGCTCCGGAAGGCGCTAAATTAGAATATGAATTAATGATCGGTGGCGGCGGAAACGGAGACCATCCTTCATTCGCTGTAGTAACAGCAGCATCTGAGGCACTTGCTAAGATTGGTTTCAAACTTGATATTAACGACCTTGCTGATTCTTCTATCCTGTGGAATGCAACAGAAGCAGGAACCGCTGAGATCTGGTGTGCAGCATGGGCTGCAACATTAGACCCGGATATGTATCAGGTATATGATTCAAACGGTGGATCTGCATACATGTATGAGATCAAATCCCCAGAACTTGACCAGATGGTTGAGGATGGAAGAACAAATACAGACCAGACATATCGTAAGGCTGTATACAAAGAGGCTCTTGATTTCATTGTTGATTTTGCAGTTGAAATTCCAGTTTACCAGAGACAGGAATGCTCTCTGTACAGCACAGAGCGTGTAAACATGGATTCTGTTACACCGGATCAGTCAACATATTATAATTGGATGAACGAAGCATATAATGTTGAATTGAACTAATTTCCGTTCGGAGTGCCACATAGCAATGGCTGGGGAGCAGATGCTTCCCAGCCAATGCTAAAGGTATTTCGCAAAAGGAAGAGAAGGCGTCTTTTTGCGAAATACCTTTAGCTTTTTCTTTGCTAAGGGGTAAGATAATATACAAGGAGAGTATTAAAATGAAGAAATTTGTTTTAAAAAGAGTTTTAATATCGTGTCTGCTTCTTGTCTTTGTTACAATGATTATCTATGGTGTTATGCGATGTATGCCGACATCATATGTTGAACAGCAGGCAATGGAACTCTCAAAGAAGCCAGGCGCTAAAAGCTATGGTGAATGGCGTGATCAGTTAAATGCACAATATGGTCTGGATACAGGCGTTGTACAGGGATATTTTACCTGGGCTGGAAAAGCAGTACGCGGACAGTTTGGTGATTCCTGGTACTGGAATCAGCCGGTAACAAAGAAATTTGCCAGTGTTATCTGGTATTCGTTTGCGTTGGGACTTGGCTCCTTTATACTTGAGATTGTAATTGCAATCCCGGCTGGTATTCTTGCAGCAAGAAAACAGTATTCTACATCGGATTATGTAATCACAGTGCTTGCGCTGATCGGTATTTCCCTGCCGAGCTTTTTCTTTGCAACGATTTTGAAGTATATTTTTGCGATCAAACTCGGATGGTTTGATCTGTATGGTATCGTAGGACGTATGCACGATCAGCTTTCGCCGGTTGGACAGTTTTTGGATATGGCAAAACATATGATCCTTCCTACGATTGTGCTTGCAATTGTCAGCATCGGTAGTCTGATGCGTTATACACGTACCAACATGCTTGAAGTACTCAATTCGGATTACATTCGTACTGCAAGAGCAAAGGGCTTATCTGAGCGTGTCGTTGTCAATAAACATGCATTCCGCAATACACTGATCCCGATCATTACACTGCTTGGTGGAACGCTTCCGGGATTATTCAGTGGTGCGATGATCACAGAGACTCTGTTCCAGATCCCTGGTATTGGATATACCTCTTATCAGTGTGTGATGCAGGGAGATATTCCATTTGTTATGTTCTATATGACATTTATTGCAATCCTTACGCTTCTTGGCAACCTGATCGCAGATATTCTTTATGCGGTTGTTGACCCGCGTGTCAGAGTAAACTAGAAAGGAGGAAGACATGGATAATAATACAGAAAAAAAAGATATGAAACTTGACAGTGAACAGCGTGTCCGCGTACTTTCTCCTGGAATGCTCGTGGCAAAGCGGTTCTTACGCAATAAACTTGCAATTGCAGGTGTTGTGATTATTGTTTGTATGTTTCTTTTTGCATTTGTTGGTGGACTTGTGAATCCATATTCACAGAGCCAGGTGTTCTACACCACAGATGAGATGAAGAAGGATTATGCAGGAGCAACGAAGATCTCGGATTATCAGATTTATGCAGCAGATGGTGTGACACTTCCATCCGATGCGTTTTCCAAAACAATTCTTGCAGCCACAACACAGAAGTATGTGTTTGAGACGAAAGATGGCTCCAGTCTCGGTCTTGGTAAAGTAAGTGATACTTCCTATATCATGTATGAGATCAATGGCTCTGCGTCTGCATCTCTTGCCGATTCCACAGAGTATCAGAGTGCAGCAGCTGCCGGACAGAATGTATTTACCAAAGATGGAAAATCGTATCTGTTTACAGAACAGGATGGACAGCTTGATTTCTATACAGGTACTGAGATGGCAGTCGTATGTCAGCTTTCCTTTACCGGATACACAGCAGAAACACAGTTTTCTTATGATTTTTACCGTAATGCGATCGTCGCTATGGCAGACGGTGAGACCGGGTTTACAGCAGATGACAGCACATATACGATCAAACAGGAAGGCAAATCCGCTGCCATGGTAGAAGATGCAGATGGCAAAGATTATGCTTATATTTCCAATATGAACATCAACAGTGTTGTAGATGGCGTATTCTTAACACCGGCATTTAAAGAGGCTGTTGTTGCAGCGATCGAAGATGACAAAGAAGAGTTTACTGCTGAGGATAAAGATGGTAATGATGAGACCTATCTGCTCAGCCAGAAAGATGGTCAGTACACGATCAAACGTTATCAGGAGACAAAGGTCGTTGACTCTTATGCAAGTCCATCCAAAGCACACTGGGTTGGAACGGATGCCAATGGTATGGACCTTCTTGCACGACTCATGTATGGTGGACGTATTTCACTTCTGATCGGTTTTGTTGTTGTTGCGATCGAAGTTGTTTTAGGCGTTTTTGTTGGTGGAATTGCCGGCTTTTTCGGTGGATGGGTTGACAATGTTTTAATGCGATTTGTCGATGTTGTATATTGTATTCCTGCAATTCCGCTTTATATGATCCTTGGATCGATCATGGATTACTATAAAGTATCTGCAACCGGACGTATTTATATGTTATGTATCGTCATGTCGATCCTTGGCTGGGTTGGAATCGCACGTATCGTTCGTGGACAGATCCTTTCCCTTCGCGAGCAGGAGTTCATGATCGCAGCAGAAGCAACCGGAATCAGCGTCCGACGCAGAATTTTCAGACATTTGATTCCAAACGTAATTCCACAGTTGATCGTATTTGCAACCATGGGACTTGGTGATGTTATCTTATCTGAGGCAACATTGAGCTTCTTAGGACTTGGTATCAAGTATCCTGCAGCTTCCTGGGGAAGTATCATTAATGCGGTTAACGATTCCTACGTAATGACGAATTATGTATTCGTATGGATTCCGGCAGGTATCCTGATTCTGTTAACAGTACTTGCATTCAACTTTATCGGTGATGGTCTGCGTGACGCATTCGATCCGAAAATGAAACGGTAGGTGGAACAAATGTCATTAAAGAAAAAAAGCGCAAATTATATTTCAGCGAAAGAATCCCGCGAGATCTCCAAGAAGAATCGTAAGATTACAAGAGAGCTGGAGAAGAAGAGAAACCGGAAACATATTCCGGAAGAAGAATATATTACCAAGATGAAAAATCCGGAGAACTGTGTTGAGTTTGACAATGTTCACACCTATTTTTTCACAGATATCGGAACAGTAAAATCCGTAGATGGTGTATCGTTTGATGTACCACAGGGAAAGACGGTTGGTATCGTAGGAGAGTCTGGATGCGGTAAATCCGTAACCAGCCTTTCCCTGATGCAGCTGGTACAAAGACCTGCGGGACAGACGGTAGAAGGAGAGATCCGTTTTAATTCGGGTGATAAAGTGGTCAATGTAGTCAATGCTCCTGCAAGCGTGATGCAGAAACTCCGCGGTAACTACATGTCCATGATTTTCCAGGAGCCAATGACTTCTTTAAACCCGGTATTCCGTATCGGAGAGCAGATCGATGAGGTTATCGAGCTTCACAATCCGGAAAAGAGCAAAGAAGAAGTAAAAGCCCGTACCATTGAACTTCTGGAGATGGTTGGTATCGCAAATAAAGAAGGTGTATACCAGATGTATCCACATGAGCTTTCCGGTGGTATGAGACAGCGTATCTGCATCGCAATGGCACTTGCATGCGATCCAAAACTGATCATCGCCGATGAGCCGACGACGGCACTTGATGTAACCATCCAGGCTCAGATCCTGGATCTGCTCCGCAGCTTAAAGGACAAGATCAACAGCTCGATCATGCTGATCACCCATGACCTTGGTGTCGTTGCAGAAATGGCAGACTATGTTGTCGTAATGTATGCAGGCCGTGTCATCGAAAAAGGTACTGCAAGAGAGATTTTCAAAGATCCAAGACATCCATATACGATCGGACTTATGAATTCGAAACCGGTTGTTGGTAAAAAAGTTGATAAACTTTACAGTATTCCGGGAAGCGTTCCAAACCCGGTTAATATGCCAGACTACTGCTATTTCAAAGATCGTTGTAATATGTGCGTAGATGCCTGTGACGGAGCATATCCATGTGAATACCATGTATCTCCAACACATGTCGTAAGCTGCTACAGATGCGCAGAAGGAGGTACAGCAAATGAGCAATAATGATAAGCTTGTTCACGATCCGGATAACATTCTCGAGGTGTCTCACTTAAAGAAATATTTCCCAATCAAAGGCGGATTTTTCGGTGGCGTTACGGGAAATGTAAAAGCCGTAGATGATGTTTCTTTTTCCATCAAAAGAGGTACCACCATGGGACTCGTAGGAGAGTCCGGATGTGGTAAATCTACAACAGGACGTACGATCCTTCGTCTTATTGATAAGACAGATGGAACTGTTATGTTTAATGGAGAAGACATCGGAACATATGATAAAAAGAAATTAAGGGAACTGCGTACAAAAATGCAGATCATCTTCCAGGATCCATATTCTTCACTTTCACCGCGTCTGCCGATCGGAGAGATCATTGGAGAGGCTGTTCGTGAGCATGGCCTTGTATCCAAAGAGGAATATGATGATTATGTAACAAAAGTCATGAAAGACTGTGGACTTCAGGAATACCATAAAGACCGTTATCCACATGAGTTCTCTGGTGGACAGAGACAGCGTATCTGTATCGCACGTGCACTTGCTCTGAACCCGGAATTCGTAGTATGTGATGAGCCGGTATCAGCGCTGGATGTTTCCATTCAGGCACAGATCATTAACCTGCTCCGTGAACTTCAGGAAAAACGTAATCTGACCTATCTGTTTATCTCACATGACCTTTCGGTTGTAGAGCATATTTCAGATACTGTAGGTGTTATGTACCTGGGCGGACTTGTCGAGACTGGTAAGACAGAGGATATTTTTGCCAAGCCATTGCATCCGTATACACAGGCATTGTTCTCTGCAATTCCAATGCCGGACCCGGATTATAAGAAAGAGCGTATCATCTTAAAGGGTGATATTCCTTCACCGGCCAATCCACCGGCTGGATGTAAATTCCATACAAGATGTGAGAAGTGTATGGAGATTTGTAAAAAAGAAGATCCTAAAGCACGTGACATGGGTAATGGACATGTGGTAAAATGTCATTTGTACGATGAGAAATAATATTACGAAGTTATCGTAACATTTTTAAAAGGGATGATTCTTTTGACAGATCAATTTGATGAAGAACTGAAACTTATAAAAAAAGCCATGCAGACTGCCGACTGTGATATGTCGGTAGTACGTGCATGGCTTAAATTATATGAAAAGGTAAAAAAACAGACCACTGCCACGAAGGACAGCTACATTCAGGCAAGGGCGAACCTGGAAGAGATCCAGAAATATGCAGCAAAGCTGGAACAGGTGGTTGTGGAAGAAGTGTGGCAGAGCAGACAGTGTAAAGAAGAAATTGCTGCGATCACCGGTAAACTCCGGCAGATGGATGGAAGTTATGAACATGAATTTCTTGTCAGCCGTGAAAATCAGGAATACCATCTGACATACCACTCGGTTATTGAACTTGGACAGAAGGAATGCGATAAGATTATTTTCCAGAGTGAAGTAGAGAATCTGTCGGCTTTGAATCAGGAGATACTGGGGAGAGAGACACCAGATTTTTACCATCTGGGATTTTATGAGACAGACCGCTCGGCAGAGGATCTGTCGGATCTTCCTTATTCGGAGAAAATGCGTAAGATCGGAAGTCTTTATGAGGCAGACTTTTTAAGACCGATTCGGAAGCAGTTGATTACAGCGATTACATATGCGGATCAGACCGCAGGAGGCCAGCCAAGATTTGGCGGGATTTTGAAACGGCATCAGGCAGATCTGCCGGCCGGATTTTACAATGAACAGGGAGAGAATAAGACCCCGGAGGAGCGTGCGGATGCAATTCTTGCACCGCTTCGCTAAAAGATTACGGGAAAACAGCCAGATAGGGAGGAAAAGAGTATGAGTGAATTAAAGGATTTGATGAAAAAGAAACTGGGGTTTGGATGTATGCGGCTTCCGGTACTTGACGGAGAGCAGGATAAGATCGATGATCAGACATTCTGTGAGATGATCGATTCCTATATGGAACAGGGCTTTCAGTATTTTGACACGGCTTATCCATATCATAAGGAACAATCAGAGGAAGCGGTAAGGCGTTGTCTGGTGGAACGCTACGACAGAGATCAGTTTTTCCTTGCAGATAAAATGCCAGTATGGCTGGTGAAAAGTGAAACAGATTATGAACCGATCTTTCAGAGACAGTTAGAGCGTTGTGGAGTAGATTATTTTGATTTTTACCTGCTGCATGCGCTTGACAAAGAGAGGATCCTGACGATCGAAGCAAATGGTGGATTTGAATTTGCAAAGAAGATCAAAGCAGATGGAAGAGCGAAACACATCGGATTTTCTTTTCATGATTCCGCAGATGTTTTAGATGAGACATTAAGCCGTCACCCTGAGATAGAATTTGTACAGCTCCAGATCAACTATTATGACTGGGAATCGGACATCGTACAATCACGTAAATGCTATGAAACAGCAGTAAAATATGGAATCCCTGTGATCGTAATGGAACCGGTGAAAGGTGGAACACTTGCGAACCTGATCGGCAGATCCGCAGAAGTATTAAAAGAGCTGGATGAACAGGCGTCCTTTGCATCGTATGCGATCCGTTTTGCGGCATCGCTTGATCAGGTCATGCTGGTGCTCAGTGGAATGTCCACAAAGGAGCAGCTTGCAGATAATACTTCATACATGAAGGATTTTGTGCCACTTTCGGATAAAGAGAAGCATGCGATCGTGCGTGTCCGTGAAGAACTGGATAAGCTTCCAACGATTCCATGTACGTCCTGCCAGTATTGTGTGGATGGATGTCCGAAGAAGATCGTGATTCCGGAGGTATTTTCTGCATATAATATGTCGGTACAGTTTGGAGTGAATGCAATTTCCAGAGGAAAATATCATAATGCAGTAACGGATCATGGAAAGGCCAGCGACTGTATCCGGTGTGGAAAATGTGAAGGGCATTGCCCGCAGCATCTTCCGATTCGTGATCTGCTTGTGGATGCAGTGCGTACATTTGAACCATGATAAATTTACTGTACGAATGCAGGTAAATCAGCTACAATGGATATGAAAAAGTTATAAAAGGGGGAAAATCCATGGGTGGATTGATCTGGGTTATTATTATCATTGTGTTTCTTGTTAATATCAACAAGAAAAAAGCAGAAAATGCCCAAAGAACCAATAAAAAGAATACCTATACAAGTCCTTCACAGGAGGAACTGAAGGCGAAGCTGGCGGCAAAGTACGGAGACAGACGGAATCATCAGACAGCACAGAAAGCTGCGACAACAGGCACAAAGCAGGAGACGAAGATTCCGGATATTCTGGCAAGGGCAAATCAGAATGCAGACCAGTATGTGGAGGATGAACTTCATGAGGTGCAGTGTGGTAAGGAACTGACGAGTGCTCCGTTACACGCAGAGGCAAAGAAAGAAGCCAGTGTGGACATGGAAAACGCTTCTCTGATGAAAGATATTGAGGATTTAATGGTTACCGGCTATCCGGTCAATCTTGAATTCGGAAGAGATTTCCTTGGGGAAGCGATGGATATGCTGAATTCTTATACGATGACAGAATAAGGAGACATAATATGGAACGAGTACCAAAGAATGGGGAGATTTATCGCCATTTTAAGAATAAACTATATCAGATCATCGGAATTGCAACACATTCTGAGACGAAGGAACCTCTTGTGATCTATCAGGCATTGTATGGTGGTTTTGGCATGTATGCAAGACCACTTGCCATGTTTGTCAGTGAAGTGGATCATAATAAATATCCAGACGTGAAACAGAAATATCGTTTTACAAGAGTGGAAATGAATGCAGATGGAACGTGGCATTGCGTGGAAGAAGAGGACAATACCGGAATAGTGGAAATACGGTCTGATTCAGAGAATGCTGCAGAACAACAGTCTGATTCAGAAAACGTTGCTAAGCAACAGGAAACTGGAATCCAGGCAGAGAATCCGGACGAAGAACGCCCGGATCCGAAACTGATGGAATATCTGGATGCAGAAACTTTTGATGAGAAATACAATGTGCTGGTGTCCATGCGAGACTGCATTACCGACAAACTGGTTGATGATATTGCAGTCGTTATGGATGTTGTCATTCCGGAGGGGGATCTTATGAATCGTTATGATGCCCTGAAAATGGCGCTCCGCACGAAACAGAAATATGAATCGGCAAACCGTTTACGCTAGTTTGGAAAGGTTACTGTTGTGATATTTTCCGGAATTGGTGACATCTTCTCCAAACCAGTCTGGTGCGGTAAATGCCTCGGCTGCTTCGACGGAATCAAATTCTACTTCAACGAGCAGAAGAGGTGCAAGGGAACCTTCAAAAACATCAAGTTCAGCGGTAAGTCCGTCTTTTAAAGGAATCAGATAACGGCTTTTTTCAATCAGAAGACCATCGATCTTTGTTACCATGTGTTCAAAGGATTCCTTGTTTAATGGAAGATTGTATTCTTCACGGACCATCAGGCCTTTTCCTTTATAGGTCAGATAATACTCGTCGTTGGATCTTCGAATCCGCACGATGGGATTGGTATTTAAATAACCCTGTGCAATTTTTTTGCATGGATAAGACTCCAGATTTTCCGGAGTCTTTTTTACTAAAAATTTACGTTCGATTTCCATTATTTGTTCCTCCATGTAAGTATAGATTCTTTTGAGATTTTCATTACATCCTTTAAAATTTCCAGATTCTGCATAGTGTCCGGAGTTTCCAGGGAATGATTGGCGTCATCATAGGTATAGATGGGAACCGTCTGCTCTTGACTGGTAAGAATGACTTTTTCTACATCGCTCCAGGGATCTTTTTTACCGATAAAAGCGATACTGTCCGTTGGTGCAAAAAGGTAAGTCTGCTCCAGGGGTGTATACAGGATCTGGTGGCATGGAACCGAATGCTTCTTGGCATATGCGCTGGAAATGATTGTTCCCACACTTTTCGAGAGAAAAAGGATATCATCGTAGCTGCTCCAGTCAATAGTGGAGAGTGATGTTTCGGCCTGTTCATACAGACTGTCAAATGCTTCCTGCATTTTGGCTGCGTTGCCACGGATATTTCCACCGGAAAATGTATATTGTAATGGAATAGCGGTTTCATAACCAAGTTCTGCTGCGAGCTTACGACTGTAATATAACAGTGGTTTGTCACAGTGATAACCGATTCCCGGAAAAATCACAACTAATTTCTTCATACGATTTGAATCCCCTTTCATGATGTGACGGTTCACGTTTGCTTTTGCGTACATTATATATTATCTGGAAAATTGACGCAAATTGCCTTATACTGTAAATAGCAATTAATCAGAGGCAGGAGGGTTTAAAGAATGAGTAAAATAGGAATTTTTATGGCAGATGGCTGTGAGGAGATCGAAGGACTTACGGTTGTAGATATTGTGAGAAGAGCGGGAATTGATATTACAACGATATCGATCAGTGATAAAAAAGAAGTTGCCGGTGCACATGGAATCACGTTTCTGGCGGATGCAAAAAAGGATGAGGTGGACTTTTCCACACTGGATGGTATTGTACTTCCAGGTGGAATGCCGGGAACAATAAACCTTGGCGCAGATGAGACCGTGGATAAAGTGATCCGTGAGTTTGCAGCAGGTGGAAAACTGGTTGCCGCAATCTGCGCAGCTCCAAGTGTATTGGGACAGGCAGGACTCTTAAATGGGAAACATGCGACAAGTTATCCTGGATTTGAGCCAAAACTGACAGGTGCAGTTACTTCTGAGGATCCGGTTGTACAGGATGGCAATGTGATCACAAGTCGTGGAATGGGAACAGCGATCGCATTTGCACTTGAGATTGTAAGTTATTTTACAGACAAAAAGACAGCCGACAAGCTTGCAGAGAGCATTATTTATTAAAACGTATCCAAAATCGATCCGAAAAAGAGACTCCCGGCATTTACGAAACTGCGCATGCAGCTCCATAAATGTTCTGGGAGTCTCTGCTTTTTATTTCATCTGTTCTTCCTGCTTCATGATCATTTTCTTGACCATTTCACCACCGATAGAACCAGCCTGTCTGGAAGTAAGATCTCCGTTGTAACCGTCTTTTAAAGGTACTCCGATCTCACTTGCTACCTCTTCTTTGAAACGCTTCATAGCGTCCTTTGCTTCAGGTACTGCCATGTTGTTTGAATTTGTATTGTTTGATCCACTCATGTGTTTCACCTCCTTTACAAAACATATTCTGCCCATTGCAGGAAAAAATATGAGAAAAGAACCATTGACAATTATTGGCAGTTATGATTTACTTGATTAGTAAACAAAAATAAAGAAAGAGAGGTAAAAATATGATGAAGTTTACGAATTACAAATTTAATCAAGTGAACAACAAGAATCGTGAAATTACCTCGGTGTCATTATTTTTATAGTTATTTTTTCATAGACTATATCAGATAGGATTTTGCAGACCCTGGCAGTTTCATTGGATGCCATGGTCTTTTTTATTGCAAAAGGCAATTTCTCATACGGTGAAGAATGGATGTCTTCGTGTGTGTACACGTATGGGAATTTGCGCTTTGCGGCTCCTGTGGCAGAAGATGAAGTTTTGCCACAGGAGCTTTTTGTTTTTTCGAAAAGTTCTTTGGGGTTGCGGCTGACGGAAGGGAAATACCAAAATCCAATGACAGCGGGGACAGACCGGAAAGGAGAAAGTGAGAAGTGAAAAAAATCAGTTCATATATCGCCCGATACTGGTATTATTATCTGTTTGCGATTGCCTGTATGGTTACGGCGATCGCACTTGATATGATGTATCCGATGATCACAAAACGAATCGTAAATGAAGTTTTTGTTGGAGGAAACATGGAGATTCTTCCAATGTTACTGTTTACGATCGTACTGATCGGTATCGGACGGAGTGTGTTTGGATATTATAAAGAATTTACATTTGATAAAGCGAGTTCAAAGATTGGTGCAGAGATGAGAAAGGATCTTTTCTGTCATATCCAGGGATTGTCCATGGATTATTTTGGAAATACCAATACCGGAGAACTCATGGCGCGCGTGAAGGATGATATCGATCATATCTGGAATGCGCTGGGATATGTCGGAATGCTGATCATTGAGGTCATCATTCATGTTGCCAGTGTGCTCTACTGTATGTTTACACTGGACTGGAAACTGACATTTATTCCGCTTGCATTTATGATACTCTGTGGAGCAGTTGCAATCATCATGGAACGGAAGCTGGATGCAGTTTATGAGGAGATCAGTGAGGAAAATGCGAATCTGACCACCGTTGCAGAGGAAAATCTTGCGGGCGTGCGTACGGTTAAAGCTTTTGCAAGGGAAGAATTTGAGATTGAAAAATTCCTTTCGCACAACAAACGCTACTACGATCTGAACATCCGCCAGTCAAAAACACTGGTGCGTTATTATCCGATCTTCCAGTTTGTATCGGTTTTACTTCCGGTGACGATGACGATATGTGGCGGACTGGAAGTGATGAAAGGACAGATGGATATCGGATCACTGGTGGCATATGTGGAATACAGCAGAAACTGTACATGGCCGATGGAGATGCTTGGTTGGCTGACGAATGACCTTTCCAGTGCAATCGCATCCAGAAAGAAAATCGCCAGAATCTACGAGAATACATCCCATGTTCTGGAGAAAGAAACACCGGTGGAACTGGATCATGTAGATGGTGATATCTGTTTTGACCATGTGTCCTTTTCCATTGAAGGAAATCAGATCCTGGATGATATCAGCTTTGAACTTGAGCCTGGAAAAACCCTTGGCATCATGGGGGCGACCGGCTCTGGAAAATCATCCATCGTGAATCTATTACAGCGTTTTTACGATACAGACAAAGGAAGCGTATCCATCGATCATGTGGATGTGAAGAATCTGAAACTGGAACAGATCCGAAGCAATATTTCCGTTGTTATGCAGGACGTATTCCTTTTTTCTGATACGATCGAGGAAAATATCAAAATGGGTCAGAGAAAAACACTTCCGATCGAGGAAATTCGAAATGCCGCAGATCATGCCCAGGCAAGCGGTTTTATTGAGAAAATGGAAGAGCAGTATGAGACGGTTGTCGGAGAACGCGGAGTCGGACTTTCCGGCGGACAGAAACAAAGAATCAGTATTGCACGTGCACTTGCAAAGCATTCACCGATACTGGTGCTGGATGATTCAACTTCGGCGCTTGACATGGAAACCGAACATGAGATCCAGAAAACATTGAACGAATTAAAGGGAACTACGAAAATGATCATTGCACACCGTATTTCCGCAGTACGTCATGCGGATGAGATCATTTATCTTGAAAACGGTAAGATCGCTGAGCGTGGAACCCATGAAGAGCTGCTTGCAAAGAAGGGACTGTATTATGAAACCTACATGGCACAATATGGTTCGGCAATGCAGCTGTCATCATAGAATGGAGGTGTCAGTATGGCAGTCAACTCATTTCGAGAAGACGAACAAATGGAAAATGGTGAAAAGAAGCAGATCATCATCCGCCTCTTTTCCTATTTGAAAGATCATAAAAAGGGCGTTTTGGGTGTTTTGATATGCATGGCAGTTACAGTAGCCATTTCGCTTGTCAATCCGCTTATTATAGAAAATGCCATTGACCAGCACATCAGTGTTGGTGACTGGAACGGGCTTGTGAAAATTGGAATTTTTGCACTCGTTTTGAATGTAATTTATATGATTATGGTAAAAATACGTATGTATGTGATGTCTGTAATTTCCAACCAGATCTTATTGAAGATCCGTCAGGAATTATATGAACATATCCAGCTGCTGTCTTTTTCTTTTTTTGACAGCAGACCAACTGGGAAGATCCTTGCAAGAATTATCGGGGATGTCAACTCATTAAAGGATGTGCTGACCAATGCGGTTACAACATTGATCCCGGATTTTATCACGGTGCTTGGCGTTGTGGTCATTATGCTGGTCAAAGACTGGAAACTTGCGATAGCGTCCCTTTGTACGATCCCGCTTATGATCGCCGGGATTTTTATCATTCAAAGAACTGCGCATAAGCGCTGGCAGATCTTCCGCAAGAAATCATCAAACCTGAATGCATATGTGCATGAGGATATCGCAGGAATCGGTGTTGTACAGAGCTTCCGTGCTGAAAATGAGACAAGGGAAGTATTTGAGGAGCTTACAGATGAACATCAGAAAGCCTTTGTGGCAGCCTGCCGCAGAGCGGATATGTTTGGACCGACGGTAGATTTCTGCTGGGGAGTCGGAACTATGATGCTTTATCTGATCGGTGTGAAATTCATCGGAGCGCCGGCTGTGTCGGTCGGACTTCTTGTGGCTTTTGGAACGTATATTAATATGTTCTGGAATCCGATCATGAATCTGAGTAACTTTTATAATCAGCTGGTGACAAACCTTTCTGCTGCTGAACGGATTTTTGATATTCTTGACACGAAACCGGATATTCAGGATGAATCGGATGTAGAAGAACTTCCGGATGTAGAGGGAAAAGTGGAGTTTTCCCATGTATCCTTTACCTATGACAAAGGGACACCGGCAGAGACAAAGGTCCTTTCCGATGTGAACTTTACCATCCAGCCGGGAGAAACGATTGCCCTTGTTGGCCCGACCGGCGCAGGAAAAACGACGATCGTAAATCTGATCAGCCGTTTTTATGACATCGAAGATGGACATATTTACATCGACGGACATGATCTGAAGAAGGTGTCGATCCATAGTCTGCGAAGACAGATGGGCGTTATGACGCAGGATAATTTTATTTTCCATGGAACTGTACGGGAGAATATTTTATATGGTAAAATGGATGCAACTGAGGAAGAAATGATCGCGGCAGCGAAAGCCGTGAATGCGCATGACTTTATCATGAAAATGGAAAAAGGTTATGATACCGAGCTGAAGGAACGCGGCGCAGGTCTTTCCATCGGACAGAGACAGCTGATCGCTTTTGCGAGAACAATGATCTCAATGCCGAAGATTCTGATCCTGGATGAGGCAACTTCCAGCATCGATACGCATACAGAGATCCTTGTACAGCATGGAATTGAGGCACTTCTGGCCGGAAGAACGAGTTTTGTAATTGCGCACCGTCTGTCAACCATCCAGAATGCTAACCGTATTTTTGTCATTGACAATGGCGGTATTGTAGAACAGGGCAGTCCGAAGGAACTGCTTGCCAGACGCGGTGCATATTATGAGCTATATATGGCACAGTTTGCCGATGTGGTATAGATAAAACACAAGAGGAGAGAACACAGATGGGATTTGAATATATCCGGAAATTAATGACAGCGCCGGATGCCGATAGTGCATCCCGCATAAAAGAAAAACTGCTTGCAGAGCATATCGAGGTTTACTCCAGGTCTGCGGAAGGTGATGCATATAAGCTGGTGGACCCGGAGGAAAGCTGTCTGGATCATGAAATATATGTGACAGCAGCAGATCATGCGTATGCATCTGAAATTGCTTCTGGTATGGGCTATGGCAGTCTCATCTGTGAATGCCGCCCGGCGCAGGAAGAACTGACGGAAGTGCAGAAGGCGGAAGCAGAATTTATGCGTAAAAGAAAGCGGACAATGATCGAAGGAATTGTGATTTTGATTGCTGCTGTGATCTTCATGTTTTTTCGTTGCTTTTTGAAATAAGCTGTGATATAATGCATGAATGACTGTAGTGGTCGTAGTATGCCCATTATTTCCTGGGACGGCCATTGAATAAGATGTACATGGTATTTCATATATATTAAGGAGGAAAATAGTAGTAATGAGTGTACAGGTTGAGAATTTAGAAAAAAACATGGCGAAACTTACAATCGAAGTTTCCGCTGAAGAATTAGAGAAAGCATTAAACGCAGCTTACCAGAAAGAGAAGAACAAGATCAGCATCCCTGGTTTCCGTAAAGGTAAAGTGCCGAGAGCCATGATCGAGAAAATGTATGGTCCAGCTGTATTTTATGAAGATGCTGCCAATACATTAATGCAGGAGAATTATCCAGCAGCAGTTGAAGAGAGCGGTGTTGACATCGTTTCCCGTCCTACTGTTGATGTTGTTCAGATCGAGAAAGGAAAACCTTTCATCTTCACAGCAGAAGTTGCTGTAAGACCAGAAGTTACACTTGGCAAATACATGGGCGTAACAGTAACTAAGATCGATACTTCTGTTTCTGATGAAGAAGTAGAAGAGAGTTTAGAGAAAGAAAGAAATAACAATGCAAGAACAATTACTGTAACAGATCGTGCGGTTGAAAGCGGAGATACAGCAGTGATCGATTTCGAGGGATTTGTTGACGGTGTTGCATTCGAAGGTGGAAAAGGAGAGAATCATCCATTAGAGATCGGTTCCCACACATTCATCGATACATTTGAGGATCAGCTGATCGGAAAGAACACAGGAGACGAAGTTGAAGTCAATGTAACATTCCCAGAACAGTATCAGGCAGCTGACCTTGCTGGAAAACCAGCTGTATTCAAAGTTAAGATCAATGAGATCAAGACAAAAGAACTTCCTGAATTAGATGATGAGTTCGCTCAGGATGTATCTGAGTTCGATACTTTAGCTGAGTACAAAGAAGACTTAAAGAAACGTCTTGTTGAGCAGAAAGAGAACGAAGCAAAACGTACAAAAGAGGATGAAGCAATCCAGAAGATCATTGACAAATCCAAGATGGATATCCCGGATGCAATGATCGATACACAGTGCGATACCATGATCGAAGAGTTCGCTCAGAGAATCGCTCAGAGCGGTCTTTCCATGGATCAGTACTTACAGTTCTCAGGAATGACAGTTGACAAGTTAAGAGAGCAGGTTCGTCCAGAAGCTACAACACGTATCCAGAGCAGCCTTGTTCTTGAGCAGATCGCAAAAGATGAGAACATCGAGATCACAGATGAAGACATCGATGCTGAGATCGAGAAGATGGCAAAAGCTTACGGAATGGAAGCTGACAAGTTAAAAGAGTACATGGGAGAATCTGAGAAGAAGTCCATGAAGAATGATCTTGCAATCCAGAAAGCTGTTGAGCTTGTAATGGATAATGTAAAAGAAAGAGCAAAAGCAAAATCTAAGAAAGCTGCAACAACAGAAGAAGCTGCAACAGAAGAATAATCTTTGTAGATACAAAGGAATTACTATGGACTGGCCCAGAAGATCCTGGGCCGGTCTTTTGAACTTTTATAAAGGAGGCCGAATTATATGAGTTTAGTACCTTATGTCATTGAACAGACCAGCAGAGGAGAGCGCAATTACGATATTTATTCGCGTTTATTAAAGGATAGAATTATTTTCCTTGGAGAAGAAGTAAATGAGACAACAGCAAGCCTTGTTGTTGCACAGTTACTGTTCCTGGAATCCGAAGACCCTGGAAAAGATATTCATTTATATATCAATTCTCCAGGAGGAATGGTTACAGCAGGTATGGCAATCTATGATACAATGCAGTACATCAAATGTGATGTATCCACCATCTGTATCGGCCTTGCAGCCAGCATGGGAGCTTTCCTTCTTGCAGGTGGAGCAAAGGGTAAGAGATTTGCACTTCCAAATGCAGAGATCATGATTCATCAGCCGTCCGGCGGAGCAAAAGGTCAGGCAACTGAGATTCAGATCGCGGCAGAAAATATCTTAAAGACAAAGAAAAAATTAAATGAGATTCTGGCAGCAAATACTGGCAAACCATATGAGACAGTATGCGCAGATACAGAACGAGATAACTATATGTCTGCAGAAGAGGCAATGGAATACGGTCTGATCGATAGTGTGATCACAAGCAGATAAAAACGGAAGTTTGCTGGAGGGTACCCCGCTTTTTGCGGGATGCCCTCAAACCGTATATATCATCCTCTTGAAATTTAGAAAAATAGAATCTGGAGAAAATTATGGCAGGAAAAAATGATGGAAAAATCCGCTGCTCTTTTTGCGGGAAAACACAGGATCAGGTTCACAGACTGATCTCTGGACCAAATGGTGCGTTCATCTGTGATGAATGTATTGATATCTGTGCTGAAATTATCGACGAAGAGAATATGGGTGATCCGACAGGGGAAAAAGCATCTGCACAGGAGCAGATCAATCTGTTAAAACCGGAAGAACTGAAAGCATTTCTGGATGATTATGTCATTGGACAGGATCAGGCAAAGAAGGTATTATCCGTTGCAGTATATAATCATTACAAACGTGTACTGGCCGGTGGTGATCTTGGGGTAGAACTGCAAAAGAGTAATATTCTTATGCTTGGACCAACAGGTTCCGGTAAAACACTGCTTGCACAGACGCTTGCAAGAGTGATCAATGTTCCGTTTGCAATCGCAGATGCAACAACACTGACCGAGGCAGGATATGTCGGAGAGGATGTTGAGAATATCCTTCTGAAACTGATCCAGGCAGCAGATTATGATATTGAACGTGCACAGCACGGAATTATTTATATTGACGAGATTGACAAGATTACCAAAAAGTCTGAGAATGTATCGATCACACGTGATGTTTCCGGTGAAGGTGTACAGCAGGCACTGTTAAAGATCCTTGAAGGAACGGTAGCATCTGTTCCGCCACAGGGTGGAAGAAAGCATCCTCAGCAGGAACTGATCCCAATCGACACGACCAATATCCTGTTCATCTGTGGTGGTGCATTTGATGGACTCGAAAAGATCGTAGAGACACGTATGGATTCAAAGTCGATCGGTTTTGGAGGATCTGTCAAAGAGAAAAGTGAGATGAATGTAGGAGAGGCATTTAAACATGCACTTCCTCAGGATTTCGTAAAATTCGGACTGATTCCGGAATTTATCGGACGTGTGCCGATCACCGTATCCTTGGACAATCTGGATCGCAATGCGCTGATCCGTATTTTGCAGGAACCAAAGAACTCACTGGTGAAACAGTATACAAAACTGTTTGAATTAGATGGTGTAGGTCTTGAATTTGACGAAAAGGCAATTGAAGCAATTGCAGATAAGGCCTTAGAGAGAAAGACCGGGGCACGTGGACTTCGTGCGATCATGGAGGGCGTAATGCTGGATCTGATGTATCGTATCCCTTCCGATGACAGCATCAGCCGCTGCGTGATCACTCCGGAGATCGTAGAGAAGAATCTTGCGATCGACGGTGAAGAACCGGCACAAATCGAAGAAAAGAAGCAGGATGAAGAACTTGCTTCCTAAACAGGAGAACAACATTGGAAAATAACTGGACAACAATACCTGCGGTAGCACTGCGTGGAATGACAATCCTGCCCGGAATGATCGCTCATTTTGATGTGAGCAGGGAGATGTCGCTGAAGGCTGTAGAGGCAGCCATGACAGGAGAACAGAAGGTTTTTCTTGTCACACAGCGCGATGTCGAGGTGGAGAATCCAACAAAGGAAGATCTGTACGGAGTCGGGATCATTGCAGAGGTAAAGCAGGTAATTAAATTACAGAATCATATTGTACGTATCCTTGTGGAGGGATTGTCACGTGCAGTACTTTTCGACTTTACAGACCGTGCAGAGTACTTAGAAGCCCGGATTGAAGCATGCGAAGAAGATGAGGAATATCTTCCAGATAACACAAAACAGGCAATGGTTGAGAGCATTCAGGAGACATTTGGACGATATGCTTCTGTGAATAACAGACTGAGTGCAGAGATCAAACGGCAGGTAATGGAGATTCAGGAACTGGATAAACTGATGGATTATATTTCCAACAATCTTCCCGTCCGTTACGAAGAAAAACAGAAGATTCTTGAAGCGGTCGGGGTATCCGAACGCTATCAGGTGCTTCTGACACTGCTTTTAAATGAGATCGAAGTCAATGCGATCAAAAATGAGTTTCAGGCAAAAGTGAAGCAGAGGGTCGATAAACATCAGAAAGAATACCTTTTAAGGGAACAGATGGCTGTGATCCGCGAAGAACTTGGAGAAGATCATACGGAATCGGATGCAGATTCTTATATGGAATCTTTGAAGAAGTTAAAGGCTTCAAAAGAAGTAAAGGACAAGATCAAAAAAGAAATCGAACGTTTTAAATCGATCAGCTCCAATTCCTCAGAAAGTGCGGTCGCACGAGGATATATCGAAACCCTTTTAGAACTTCCATGGAAAAAGAGTTCCAAAGATAACACCGATCTTGCATATGCCGAGAAGGTATTAAATGAAGATCATTATGGACTGGACAAGGTAAAAGAGCGTATGCTGGAATTCCTTGCAGTACGTAATCTTACCAGCAAGGGAGAGAGTCCGATCATCTGTCTGGTAGGACCTCCTGGAACTGGAAAAACAAGTATTGCACGTTCAGTAGCGAAAGCTCTGAATAAGGAATACGTACGGATCTGTCTTGGTGGAGTGCGAGATGAAGCTGAGATCCGTGGACACAGAAGAACCTATGTCGGAGCAATGCCGGGAAGAATTATCAATGGATTAAAGACTGCGGGCGTGAACAACCCACTGATGCTTTTAGATGAGATCGATAAGGTCAGCAGCGATTATAAAGGCGATACCTCGTCGGCGCTTCTTGAGGTGCTGGATTCCGAACAGAACAATAAATTCCGGGATCATTATGTAGAACTTCCAGTGGATCTGTCCGAGGTATTATTCATTGCGACAGCAAACTCGGTTTCTGATATACCAAAGCCGCTGCTTGACCGTATGGAGCTGATCGAAGTCACAAGCTATACGGAGAATGAGAAGCTTCACATTGCCAAAGAACATCTCCTTGCAAAGCAGATGGAGAAGAACGGAATCGATGAAAGTAAACTTCAGATCAGTGATCAGGCACTTGAGGTGGTTATCCGTTCTTATACAAGGGAGGCTGGTGTACGAGGATTAGAGCGTAAACTTGGTGAGATCTGCCGGAAGGTGGCACGCGAGGTGTACGAGGATAAGAATCGTAAAGTCAGAGTAACATGTCAGAATCTGGAGCGTTATCTTGGTAAAGCCAGGTACAGCTATGATCGGAAGAATGAAGAGGATGAAATCGGAATCGTGCGTGGACTGGCATGGACGAGCGTTGGCGGTGTGACTCTTGAAATTGAAGTTAATATCATGCCTGGAACCGGTCAGTTCCAGCTGACTGGTCAGCTTGGTGATGTCATGAAAGAGTCTGCACAGGCCGGAATCAGCTATATCCGATCCATCAGCGATTCTTATCATATTCCAAAAGAATTCTTTAAGGAGAATGATATTCATATCCATATTCCGGAGGGAGCGGTTCCAAAGGATGGTCCATCTGCTGGAATCACAATGGCAACAGCAATGCTTTCCGCAATCACAAAGACAAAAGTGCGGGCAGATGTAGCAATGACCGGAGAGATCACGCTTCGCGGAAGAGTACTTCCAATCGGAGGACTCAAAGAGAAGATCCTTGCAGCCAAAAATGCAGAAATCCAGACGATCTGCATTCCAAAGAAGAATGAGAAAGATTTAGAGGAGATCTCATCCGAGATTAAAAAAGGACTGGAAATTATACCTGTTGAGAGACTGGAACAGGTATTAAAAATAGCGTTTGTAGAATCATAAAAGGAGAAAAGCAGATGGTAATTAAAAATGTAAATCTGGAAACGGTATGTGGAATCACAAGCACGATTCCGGAAAATGATCGTTTTGAGGTTGCTTTTGCAGGCAAATCCAACGTTGGAAAATCTTCCCTCATCAATGCGCTGATGAACAGGAAAGCGCTTGCACGTACCTCTGCGCAGCCGGGAAAGACACAGACCATCAATTTTTATAATATCAATGATGCCATGTATCTGGTGGATCTTCCAGGTTATGGTTATGCCAATGCCAACATTGAGATCAAGGCAAAGTGGGGGAAGATGATCGAGAATTATCTTCATACCTCCAAAAAGTTAAATGGAGTGTTCCTGCTCATCGATATCCGGCATGATCCGTCGGAAAACGACCAGCTTATGTATGAATGGATGGTATCCCAGGGATTTGCTCCGATCATCATTGCCACAAAAGCGGACAAACTGAAAAGGAGCCAGCTCCCTGCACATTTGAAAGCAATTGAGGAAGTGTTAAATGTTGAACCGGGAACGATCATTATACCGTTCTCTGCGGAGACCAAACAAGGCAGGGAAGAGATCTGGGAACTGATCGATTCCCTTGTTCTTATAGATGAGGATGGCAATCCATTCAGTGAGGAAGAGATTGCTGCATTTGGAAAGCGCAAAAAGAATACCACAAATGACAGAAATCCTTCATCACAGGAGAATGCTGCATTAAAAAAGGAAAAGAAGCCAAGATGGAAATCGATCGGAAAAGAGACTGGAAAACGCAAAAACAGCAGAAAAGCGGATTCTTCCAAGGCTCATAAGAAGAAAAAGTAGATCGCAGAGTAGTAATTAAGAGGAATTTCATGAAAAAAAAGAATGCAATTGTATGTGCAATGCTTGCAGGAATACTGATCGCTGCCATTGCACTTACTATGTTATACACAGGCATAACAGAAGATAAAAAGGATAAAACACAGTTCACAATCGTAACCTCCTTTTATCCGATGTATGTGGCTGCCGCAAATGTCATTGGCGATGTAAAGGGCGTTACATTAAAGAATCTGAGCGAGCCGCAGACGGGATGTCTGCATGATTACCAGCTGACAACCGAGGACATGAAGCTTTTGTCCAAAGCAGATCTGTTTATCGTAAATGGTGGAGGAATTGAGACTTTTCTTACGGATGTCGCTTCGAATTATCCGGAACTGGATATTATAGAAGCCTGTCAGAATGTGCCGCTTCTGGAGGATGGAGAGGAAGAGAATGCGCATGCATGGATGAGCATTTCTGATTACCGGATTCAGCTTGCCACGATAGAATCGGCTTTGGAACAGGCAGATCCGGAACATGCAGATGCATATCATGAGAATGCCAAAGCATATGACGAAAAACTTGCTGCCCTTCAGGAGGAACAGGATGAGATCAGACAGGCTGCAAATGGACAGAATGTGATTATTTTTCACGAAGCATATGATTATGTTGCAGAAGATTATGGTTTCAATGTCAGCTATGTCCTGGATCTCGACGAGGAACGTCAGGTAAGCGCCGGAGAGGTGGCAGATGTGCTGAACCAGATTCAAAAAGATCATGTTTCCTATATTTTTGCAGAAGAATTATATGGTTCGGATATGGGCAAAACCGTCGAATCAGAATCCAATGTGAAGGTGATCTATCTGGATGCCTGCAATCGTGGAGATTACAGCAAGGACAGTTATCTTACAGCGATGCAGTCCAATATAGATAAACTAAGGGAAGCATTTTGCAAATAAAAGACATTACAATTTATGGGGAAGGAGTAAAGGCATGCGTAAAATCATCGAGCCGTGTGGATTTCATTGTATCAAGATGAATCATATCGGGGTCCGTTTTGGAGATCAGGTGATTCTGGATGATGTCAATCTGCATTTTCATTGCGGGTCACTGAATGCGATCATCGGCAAAAACGGTGCAGGAAAATCAACACTTATACGGGCAATTCTGGACGATATCCCGCATACCGGGGGAATTGAATTCAAAGATACGAAGGATGGACACATGCAGAGATTAAAGATCGGTTATGTGCCGCAATCCGTTAATATTGAGAAGAACACGCCGGTCAGTGTATATGATCTGATTGCAAGTTATGAATCCAATGCACCGGTATTTCTTCATAAAAGTAAAAAAGTCTATGAGAAGATAAAAAACACGCTGGCCGTTTTTGAGGCGGAGGATCTGATCGACAAGCAGGTGTGCAATTTATCCGGAGGGCAGCTTCAGAGAGTACTTCTTTCCATGGCAATTATGGACGAACCGAATCTGCTTCTTTTGGACGAACCGGTGTCCGGCATCGATCAGAATGGAATGGAACTCTTTTTCCAGACGATGGATTATCTGAAGAAGAATTACGATCTTGCGATCATTCTGATCTCACATGATCTGGATTATGTTGCAAAATATGCGGATAAAGTCATTCTGCTGGATCACGCAGTCATTGCAAAACAGGGAACTGTAAAAGAGGTATTCCAGAGTTCGGAGTTTGATCATGTATTTGGAATGTCCAGTGAAGAAAAATGGATCAGGGAGGGTGAAAAAAATGAGTCAGGTAACATCCTGGTTTGATTATAATTTCATGCGGAATGCACTGATCGCAGTCATTATTATCACACCTTTATTTGGTTTGATGGGAACGATGATCGTCAACAAGAAAATGGCATTTTTCTCAGATGCTCTTGGGCATTCTGCATTGACAGGAATCGCAGTTGGAATCGTATTTGGTGTACAGGATACGACAATTTCCATGGTGGTGTTTGCGATACTATTTGCGCTGTTGCTGAATAAGATCGGAAGCCGGAATACGGCATCGACAGATACGATCATTTCTGTATTTTCGTCCTGTTCGGTTGCAATCGGACTTGCAATCCTCTCGAAGGGGGGCAACTTCAGCAAATATTCGAGTCTTCTGGTTGGAGATGTGCTGAGCATTACTACACGTGAAATCTTATATCTTGTTTTAATTTTTATCACAACCGTGATTTTCTGGATCGTTGGGTTCAACAAACTGAATGCGGTCTGCATTCACAGGACGCTTGCAAAAAGCAAACGTGTTCCGGTATCACTTATGGATAATCTGTTTGCTGTATTTGTGGCACTGATCGTGATGCTGTCTATCAAGTGGATCGGAATCATGATCATCAATGCACTGCTGATTCTTCCGGCGGCTTCCAGCCGTAATATTTCGGTCAATATGAGAGAATATCATCTGTATTCGATCATTTTCTCATTGTTTTCTGGTCTGGTTGGATTGTTCGTGTCTTATTATACGAATGTCGCAACCGGTCCGATGATCGTGATCATTGCGTCAGTCATCTTTTTCCTTACGTATTTTCTGGGAAATAAAATCAAAGAATAATTTTTAAGTTAGAAAGTGTGTGGGTATTTATATGAAAACACATTCAACAGATCGGAAAATGGATAAGGCCATGTTTGCATCGCTTCTGATGCTGGCATGGCCTACCATTTTGGAATCTTTACTGGAAACCGTGGTCCAGTATGTGGACACGGCGATGGTTGGTCATCTTGGTGCAGAGGCCACGGCAACCGTATCGTTAAGTTCAACCTATACATGGCTGATCAACAGTGTGATGAGTGCGATCGGAATTGGTTTTCTGGCCTATATTGCAAGGGCAATCGGCGAAAAAAACGAGAAAAAGGTGCAAAAAGCAGCAGGACAGACGGTGCTTGTCACATTGGCAACAGGTGTCATCCTGATGGCTGTCACACTTGTGATCGCTCCGCTTATGCCGGTGTGGATGGGTGCAGATGAAGCAATCCGGGGGGATGCGACGATTTATTTTATCTGTATCAATGCGCCAATGATTTTTCGTGCTGCCACTATTATTTTTGGTGCAGCGATCCGTTCGACCGGAGATACCAAATCCCCAATGATCGTGAATCTGATCGTAAACCTGATCAATATCGTATTGAATTATATACTGATCTATCCATGTGGGATGGGTGCGGTCGGAGCCGGAGTTTCTTCTGCGATTTCTTTTGTAGCAGGAGGAATCCTGATGACGAAAGTACTGATCAAAAATCAGATGCTTGGCGTGAAAAAGGAAAATATCCGTTTAGACAGAGCGGTTCTTGCACCAATCATGGCAATTGGAGTTCCTGTTATGTTAAACCGGATCATGTCCTGCAGCGGATACATTGTGGCAACGAGTTTTGTTTCTTCGATGGCTACCACGGTCTACGCCGCACATTCAATTGCAATTACGGCAGAGGAACTCTTCTACATTCCTGGTTATGGAATGCAGGCGGCAACTTCTACGCTGATCGGCAATGCGATCGGCGAACAGAATAAGAAAAAAGAACGCAGTGTGATTCTGATCGCGATTCTTGTCATATTTTCGATTATGTGTATGACAGGTCTGCTGCTTTTTGCTGGAGCAGAATTTATGATGCGGCTTTTTACTACAGACCCTGAGGTAATCCAGATTGGAAGCAGGCTGCTTCGGATCGTTGCTTTTACGGAACCAATTTTTGGAACAACTGCGGTTATGGAGGGAATCTATAATGGAATGGGACGGACGAAATATCCGTTTGTTGTAGAACTCATCAGCCGGTGGGGCGTGCGCATCTTAGGCTCTTTTCTCGTTGTGCGTGTTTTGGGACTTGGAATCACGCAGGTCTGGTACTGCATGATCGGGGATAATATATTAAAGGCTGTGCTGATGGCAGCGGGACTTTTCAGAATTTTGCATTATTCGATTGACATTCCTCCAGATGGAAGGTGTAAAAAGTAGGAAAACAAAACGAAAGGATGGTTTTTATTATGGAGTTTGGAAATGTATCAGGAGCAGCAATTACAGCAATGGTAGTTGTCGCAGTTGTGACGATCTTGCTTCCGGTTATTCTGGTAATTGTCGGAAAAGTAAAATTAGGAGCAAAGTTATCTTCATTTTTTATTGGATGTGGTGTGTTTTTTGTAATGGCACTGGTGCTTGAGCAGATTCTTCATGCGGTTGTGCTTACCATTACAGGAACGAAGCTGACTGATAACATCTGGCTGTATGCGCTTTATGGCGGATGTGCTGCAGCGGTTTTTGAGGAAACCGGACGCTGGTTTGCAATGAAGCATTTTTTGAAGAAAAACCTTGATTTTCCGAATGCAGTGATGTATGGAATCGGTCACGGTGGTTTTGAGGCAATTGTGGTTGGGGGAATTACTTATATTGGAAACATTGTAAGTGCTCTCAGCATCAACAGTGGTATGATGGAAAAAAGCTTACAGCTTATGGATGCTCCGACAAAACAGCAGACATATACAGCACTTCAGTCTTTATGGACAACACCGGCTTACCAGTTTTATCTGGGAGGTGCTGAAAGAGTACTTGCAGTTGTTTTACAGATTGCGTTATCATTAATAGTATTCAAAGCAGTAAAAAGCGGACAGAAAAAATATATTGCAGCAGCATATCTGATCCATTTTGCAGTAGATTTTACCATTGTGCTTTGTGGACATTATTTTCCACTGCTGGTGGCGGAAGTGATACTTCTGGCAGCTGTTGCGGTTGTACTTTGGTTTGCTTTAAAGACAACTAAAATGTACAAAAGTGCATAAAAGGAGAAATGAGCATGGCAAATGCACAGGCATTAAGAACGTTACTACAGAAAATTGATCATAAGGGGTATCCGGCATACAAGGATACAAAAGGAAGCTATGAATTTGATGGTTTTACACTCTCAATCGATCATGTACAGGGGGATCCATTTGCAGCGCCGTCTGATTTAAGTGTACATATACAGGGAAAGCAGGCGGCTTTCCCTGTTTGTACGTATAACACACGGGAAAAACGCATTGCGCTTCAGGATCAGTTACTGAGAGTTTTTGGAAAAAGCATTGCAGCCATGGACCGGGTGGCAAAAGGAAGCGGAAAAAGTGGTCGTGTTTTTATTACAAGACCGGGACAGGAGATCCTAGACCGGAGTGCGTGTCAGATCCATCCAAAAGACGGAAGTATCATCATGCGTTTTCAGGTGGGATTTCCGGCAAATGGAAGGACGATAAACAGCAGGGAACTGATCCGTGTGTTCTTTGATATTCTGCCGCAATGTGTGGGAAAAACGCTTTTTTATAACCGTTATTCCAGCGAACAGAAGGATACAGTCGAACGTGTCCGTGCACTTTCGGAGGATCAGACTGCGCTCCGCAGCATGCTGAAAGACGCCGGAATGATCGCATTTGTTGCAAATGGCGCAATTCTGCCGAGAGAAAGTGGTGCATCCAGCCTGCCGATGAAAAATGCGGTCGCTTTTCAGTCGCCGGAATCCATGGAGGTGGAATTTACGCTTCCAAATCATGGTTTTATCCGTGGAATGGGAATCCGAAAAGGAATCACACTGATCGTCGGAGGTGGATACCATGGCAAATCCACATTGCTGGATGCATTAGAACTTGGTGTATATGATCACATTGCGGGGGATGGAAGAGAGTTTGTGATCTGCGAGGATACGGCATTAAAATCGCGGGCCGAAGACGGAAGACCTGTGCATGATGTAAATATCGCCTGTTTTATCCGCAATCTTCCAAACGGAAAGGATACCTGTCATTTTTCCACAGAGGATGCAAGTGGAAGCACATCCCAGGCAGCCGGCATGACAGAAGGGATTTCAGCAGGTGCAACCGTTCTGCTTCTGGATGAGGATACAAGTGCTACCAATTTTATGATCCGTGACCGGCTGATGCAGCGCGTGGTACATGCAGACGAGGAACCGATCATTCCGTTTATCGACCGTGTACGGGAACTCTATGAGAAACAGGGGATTTCCACAATCCTTGTTGCAGGAAGCAGTGGAGCGTATTTTTATGTGGCAGATACGATCATCCAGATGCGGGAATATCATCCATATGATATTACGGAGATGGCAAAAGCGGAGGCACTGGAAGCGCAGCAAAAGCCTGTGGAAAGTATTCCGATGTCCGGTGCAGGAAAATCATATTTTCCAATTGATGAGGGAAAGCGTATTCTTCATAAAAACCGTATTTTGGACAATCCGCGGACAAAAATCCGTACCAATGGCATGAACAGTATATCGGTGGATCATAATGAGATTGATCTGCGTCTTGTGGAACAGCTGGTGGATGAGGAACAGATGAATGCGCTTGGTGCCATTTTGCGTTATACTTATCAGAAACTTGCAGATGAGAGGCTTACCGTGCAGCAGATTCTTGACCACATCGAGAGACTGTTAGATGAAAAAGGCATGGATGCAATCGGAACCCATGGACTTGCAAGACCAAGAAAGCTTGAAATTGCTGCGTGCCTGAATCGTTTCCGGGGATAGAGTGTTCAGATGTTTTGATATGTTTTCTGGAAAAGCTTAAGAAATCAGTAGAAACTGCCGATGTAATAATTAAAGAAACTTATACACAGGAATGACGGGACGGATTCCCGCATGATACCAAGGAGGGTTATCAATGAGTGTAAATGCAATCAATAATTACTATGGAAGTACAGCTTCTGCTAAGACAACAAAGAGTGAGAAGACCGAGAATACGGCTTCTAAGACAGATAAGAAGAATGACAGCACCTCTGTATCCAAAACAGGTACATTTGACAGCACAGCAGCTGTCTATGAGAAAACTTCTGCTACAAAGAAAGACAGTGTAACCCAGAAGAAAGACCATGCAGCAATTGTCGCACAGATGAAAGCAGATACGGAGAAAAGAACACAACAGTTAACAGAACTGGTTCAGCAGATGATTTCCCAGCAGGGAAAGAAACTTGGACAGTCTGACAGTATCTGGTCATTCCTTGCTGGTGGAGATTTTACGGTTTCTCCAGAGGTAAAAGCACAGGCACAGGCAGATATCGCAGAGGACGGATACTGGGGAGTTGAGCAGACTTCTGACCGTATTTTGGATTTTGCGAAGGCTTTATCCGGAGATGATCCATCAAAAGCGGATGAACTTTTAAATGCCTTCAAGAAAGGCTTTGAGCAGGCAACCAAAGCGTGGGGCAAGGATCTTCCATCTATTTCCCAGGATACGTATAAAGCGGTCGAAGAGAAATTCAACAAGTGGAAAAACGAGTCCCAGACACAGACGGAAGAATAAGAACAGACAAAGTCAGAATAGGAATGCAGGGATGTATAGCGGTAACTATACATCCCTGCATTCTTTTTGTTACGATTGTATTTTGTTTTATAAAAACAGGTGTAACGTATGAGTCGATTACACGTCCAGTTTCATGTCACCGTCTTTGATCCAGCCTTTTTTCCGCATGAATTCCGAGATTCCAAAAGAAAGAAGGGCAGGAAGTACAAAGTGCATAAGAATGATCTCGAACAGGACAAGAGCCGGAGACATTCCGCCTGTGGTCATATCCTGATAAGCATTGATTTGTCCGACAAGACCAGCAGTTCCCATTCCGGAGCCTGTGCTGTTATTCGTCATATGAAGAACAATGGTAGATACCGGACCAAGAATTGCGCTGGAGATAATGGCTGGAAGCCAGATCACAGGCTTTTTTACAATGTTACCGATCTGGAGCATACTTGTTCCGAGTCCCTGTGCAAGAAGTCCGTTAAAACGGTTCTCACGGAAGGAGGCTACTGCAAAGCCAACCATGTTTGCGCAGCATCCGATCGTAGCAGCTCCGGCAGCGATACCGTTTAATCCAAGGATAACTCCAAGTGCAGCAGAACTGATCGGAAGTGTCAGGATGATACCCATTAATACCGATACAACAATACCCATAAGGAAAGGTGCCTGTTCCGTTCCCCAGTTGATAATAGAGCCAAGCCATGTCATGAAGGAAGAGATTGGTGGTCCAAGGATGAGTCCGACAGCTGCTCCGGATACGATACATACAAATGGGGTGACCAGAATGTCAACCTGCGTTTTGCCGGATACGAGGCGACCGAGGTAAACAGCCACGATAACTGCGATAAATGCACCAAGTGGTTCGCCAGGACCGGTCAGGGTAACTGTGCCGTCCACAAAAACAGTTCCGGCTATGATCTTGCTTGCAAAAGCACCGATCTGTCCGGCTGCAAGCGCTGAGATGGTAACAAGCGGGCTTGATTTTAAACGAACAGCAACTCCGCAGCCGATACCTGCACCTGTGAGTGCCTGGGCCAGCTTTCCAATATAAGTCAGATACATTCCGGCAGAACCAGGAAGAAGAGTTCCGATCTGAACGATGATGGTTCCGATGATCAGAGTTGCAAATAATCCGGAAGCCATGCCGCTTAGTCCATCAATAAAGATTTCCTTTAATATTTTTTTACATTTTTCCATAATCATTGAAAAATCCTTTCTGTACATACTACTGTCTTGTCAGTTGTTGAACTGAATCATAACATAGGAACTGCAAAAGTGCAACCAAATGGACAAAACTCGTATGCCGTGTTATTCTTTTGATAATGAAATGCTCAATGAAAAGAGGAAAAGGTATGAGAGTTGGAATTGATATTGGCGGGATGACGATCAAGGCAGGACTTGTGGATGACAGATATCAGATCGTGGACAAAAAGACGATCAAAACAAATTCGGAGACGGAGTCTGCCAAACAGACCATTTGGCGTATGGCAGCACTGATCAAAGAGCTGCTGAAAGAGAATCATGTCGCAGAGGAGCAATGTGAATCGGTTGGAATCGCATGTCCGGGGACGGTAGATCCGGTGCGGGGAACAGTGGTTTATTCCAATAACATCCGATGGGAGAATGTACCGATCCTTGCATGGCTCAAGGAACAGGTGGACATTCCCATGTATCTGGCAAATGATGCAGATGCTGCGGCGCTTGGAGAGACATTAGGAGGCGCAGCCAAAGGGCGGAAAATGCAATCCTTCTGACACTGGGAACCGGTGTCGGCGGTGGCGTGATCATGGATGGCAGGATCTTTCTTGGCCCGTTACGGGGAGGATGTGAGCCGGGACATATGGTAATCGAGCGGAACGGGCGGCTCTGCAGCTGCGGAAGAAGAGGATGCCTGGAAATGTATGCATCGGCATCTGCACTGATGAAATCTGCAAGAGAGAAGGCAGAAAAATATCCGGATTCGCAGATGAACATCCTTTCTGGGAATAATCCGGAAACCATTGACGGAAGGATTATTTTCGAAGCAGAAAAACAGAAAGATGAGGCAGCTGTCCAGGTTGTATCCGAATACGAAAAGGATCTGGCTACTGGAATTGCCAATCTTATCAACATCTTCCGGCCGGAAGTTGTGATCCTTGGAGGTGGAGTGTCTGCCCAGAAAAATTATCTTACAGATCAGCTGCAAAAGCTGGTTGCAAAAGAGTGTTTTGGAGGGGAGCTGGGAGAGATTCCGCCAATCGTAACATCAGAGCTTGGAAACGATGCCGGAATAATCGGAGCTGCTTTTTTAGGTTAGCAGATGCCCATGAAACTGAGATTAAATGAGAAAAAAAGTACAATATCAGAGCGTGTGCTCACTTATCTATGGATCGCGCATGGAGTATAATAAGAGTAGAAATTCCGATGTTGCTTTTCCCATTTTCTCATAGTATAATCGTATTGTATACAAAATACAGGAGAAAAACAAATGGATGATATTTCATTAAAGGCACTTGCTAAGATCAATCTTGGCCTGGACGTTGTCAGAAGAAGAGAAGATGGATACCATGAGGTACGCATGATCATGCAGACCATTCATTTATATGACCGGCTGAAGATCACAAAGATGAAAACAACGGGGATTGAGATTCATTCCAATCTGCCATTTCTTCCGGTCAATGAGAACAATCTGGTTTACAAAGCGGGAAAGCTGCTGATGGATGAATTTGGCATCCGTGAAGGGGTTCGGGTAGATCTTTTAAAGAGGATTCCGGTCGCAGCGGGAATGGCAGGCGGAAGCAGCGATGCTGCTGCAATGTTGTACGGGATGAACCAGCTTTTCGGACTGAAGCTCTCCAGACAGGCGCTGATGGAACGTGGGGTAACAATCGGTGCTGATGTGCCATACTGTCTGATGAGAGGAACTGCGCTTGCAGAGGGTATCGGAGAGAAGCTTAAGCAGCTTCCACCAATGGTAAAATGCCCGGTTCTGATCGCAAAACCACAGATTTCGGTATCGACAAAGTTTGTATATCAGAATCTGAAACTGGATGAACACACGGTGCACCCGGATATTGATAGATTAATACAGGATATCCGCAATAAGGATCTGCAGGCAGCTGCCAGAGATATGGGGAACGTTTTAGAGACGGTAACGATTCCAAATTATCCGGTGATCGCACAGATCAAAGAACAGATGATGCATTCCGGTGCAGTGAATTCTATGATGAGCGGAAGCGGGCCAACCGTATTTGGGCTGTTTGAGAATGAGAAGCAGGCAAAAAAGGCATATGATGACATGAAACAGACGGGACTTGCAAAGCAGCTTTATCTTACATCCATATACAATAACCGGAGAAAATAAAAACAGGAGATCGATAAAATGACAGACAACTTAACATTAAATATGAATGCTTATCTGCCACTAAGAGACGTAGTTTTTAATACTTTAAGAGAAGCAATCCTGAAGGGGGAATTAAAACCAGGAGAGCGTCTGATGGAACTTCAGCTTGCAGCGAAACTTGGGGTCAGCCGAACACCGATCCGTGAAGCAATTCGTATGCTTGAACAGGAAGGTCTCGCAGTGACAATTCCGCGCAAAGGCGCAGAAGTGGCAAGGATGACCGAAAAGGATATGGAA
The DNA here is from genome assembly GCA_934364805.1 of uncultured Lachnospiraceae bacterium. Taxonomy (GTDB): domain Bacteria; phylum Bacillota; class Clostridia; order Lachnospirales; family Lachnospiraceae; genus Roseburia. The sequence goes on along the minus strand of CAKRMH010000002.1, from coordinate 160,483 downwards.
GATGTTCTTGAGATCCGTGAAGCGCTGGATGAACTTGCTGCTAAGATTGCATGCACAAGAATGACAGAGGATCAGTTAAAACAGTTAGAAACGATCAAAGAGACATTTGTGGAAAGTACAAGAAGTCATGATGTGAAGCGGATCGCAGAAGCGGATGTCAGCTTTCATGATGTGATCTATGAGGCAACAGGGAATCCAAAGCTTGTAAGCATGCTCAATAATCTTCGCGAGCAGATCTATCGCTATCGCGTGGAATATCTGAAGGAAGAGAAGAATTATCCGACACTGATCGGGGAACACGAAGCAATCGTGGAGGCCTTATATGCGCGGAACCAGGATGAAGTAGTCCGGGCGATGCACACGCATATTGAGAATCAGGCATCTGCAGTCAAAGAAATTATTCGGGAACAGGAATAAATCCTCATGGGATAAACCATACTAGGAACAGACAATTTTGTCTGTTCCTTTTTTATAAAAATTAAGGTGTCAAAAGGTAGTTTTTAATTTTGAATTAGCAAATTGCACAAAATCAGTCGCTGTTTGGTGCAATTTGCCAGCCACGAATCGAAAAGCCACCTTTTGACACCTTAATCCTATAATGCAAAAAGCTCTTTATTAGGAAGTGAGATACCAATATGACATCTGTTTCAGAAAATATCAAGGAAAATATGAAGGCTTACCGGCAGATTTATAAAGACTGTTCGGATATCAAAATGCGTGAGATGATGCTTGGAAAAAAGAAAAATATCCGGTGTTTTCTTGCATATATTGAGGTGGCGGTGAGCAATATCCTGATGGAGACAACTGCACTGGGACGTCTGCTTAGCTATCTGGAGCAGGCACCAGGAGAAGAAATTGTAGAAATACTCGACAAGAATGCACTTGGAATCGCAGATGTTACCCCATTTGAAACAATGGAGGAGGCAGCACAGGGCATGCTGACAGGCGATGCGATCCTGTTTGTGGATGGATATCCAAAAGCTTTAAAAATCTCGGACAAAGGCTATCCGAATATGGGAGTGACGGAAGCAGACTCGGAGAAGGTAATCCGCGGGTCCAATGAGGGATTTGCTGATTCCATCAAGGTGAATACTGCTCTGATCCGTAAAAGGGTGCGTTCCACAAAGGTAAAAGTAAAGGAGATGCGCCCCGGGGTGCGCTCCCACACCAATGTAAATCTGGTTTATATGGAAGATCTGGCGTATCCGGAGATTATTGCGGAAGTGGAAAAAAGACTGAACCGTTATGAAATCGATGGAGTACTCGACAGCGGAGTCATAGAGCAGCTGGCAGAAGAGAAGTGGTATTCCCCTTTTCCACAGTTTCAGACGACACAGAGGCCGGACCGGGCTGCAATGGCGATCCTTGAAGGAAGAGTCGTTGTTCTTTCGGACAATTCACCCGTTGCGCTCATTCTTCCGACGGATTATAACTCTTTTATCAAAACGAGTGACGATTACTATAACCGGTGGGAAGTGGCTACGTTTGGCAGACTTCTGCGTTACATCGCCTCGTTTTTTGCAATGACGTTTCCGGGGCTTTATCTGGCTGTTACGAATTTTCATACACAGGTGCTGCCGACAACGCTTCTGCTTTCGTTTCAGGCTGCAAGGCAGGGGGTTCCGTTCCCGGCGGTATTTGAGGTCCTGCTTATGGAAATCTCATTTGAACTGCTTCGGGAAGCCGGAGTACGTCTTCCTGGTGCCATGGGCAATACGATCGGTATTGTGGGCGGACTTATTATCGGACAGGCTGCGGTTGAAGCAAATCTGGTCAGTCCGATCGTTGTGATCATCGTTGCATTTACAGCGCTGTGTTCGTTTGCAATACCGAATGAAGAATTTGCATTTTCTTTCCGGATATTGAAGTTTGTGTTTATTGCAGTCTGTGCATGGCTTGGATATTTCGGATTCCTGATCAGTCTGCTGATGGTGCTCATACATCTGTCCCATCTGACAAGTTTTGGAATTCCGTATCTGATGCCTTTTGTCGGACCGGAACTTACTGGTTATGAGGATCAGAGGGATTTTTTGTGGCGTTTTCCGCTTCGCAGGATCACCAAAAGGCCGATTTATGCAAAAAGGGACAAAAGAACGAAATTAACAAGAAAAGAGTAAAAGTATGTTTTCCAATAATCATCAGATATCAATGCGTCAGGTATTCCGGCTTTTTACGTATGACCTGATTGGAATGAGTACACTTCTGCTTCCGGGACTTCTTGCAGGAGAAGCCGGAGTGGACGGTGTTTTTGCAATTCTTGCAGGTACAGCGGCGGCTCTGTGTTATGTGCGTTATCTTGGGGGACTTGGCCGTACGATGAAGTCGGGTTTTCTGGCTTATTGCGAGGAAAAACTTCCGGTTTTCTGGGAAAAACTGGTTTTTCTATGGCTTTTGCTTCAGGCGGCTGTCGTGTCCGGATACACAGCATTTATTTTTGCACATCTGATCCAGAAGAATCTTTTAAGGGATGAGTCGTACTGGCTGATCCTTCTGGTCCTTGCATGCATTGCGGGATATGGAATTATGGGAGGCATAGAAGGAAGGGCAAGGATCTATGAGGTACTTTTCTGGTTTATTATGCTTCCGCTTTTTGCAATGCTGCTTGGTGCGGTAAAAGAGATTGATACGGACTACTGGACACCTGTCTTTATGCATGGTGCCGGGAATGTGGCAAGGGCATCCTATCTGGTATTTATTTTCTGGGGAACAACCTTTTGGATGTTGTTTCTTATGGATCATGTGAAAGAGGCAGATCGTGGGAAAAAGCTGCAGAGGAGCGTTGAAAAAGCACTTCTTTTTGCCGGGATTCTATTAGCAGCCATGTATATGCTTTTGCTTGGAAATTTTGGAAGTGCAGCACTTGCAGGAATGGAATATCCTGCGGTCACGTTTATGAGTACAGTTCAGGTAACAGGTGGATTTTTAAAGCGTGCAGATGCGCTTATGCTTGGGGTATGGTTTTTTACATTGTTTGCCCTGCTGAACACGGATCTGTATTATGGGGCGCAGGCACTCCGAAAGCTTATTGGACATAAAGGAAACAAACGCTATGTTACCGTACTTGTTTTTATGGCAATCCTGTGTGCCGCTTATTTTTACCGGAATCCGAACGGAGGACGTCTGTTTCTTGGATACCTGTGGTATATCGGAACGCCGCTTATGATTGTTGTTCCGGGGCTTATCGTCTGGTGTACAGGTAAGAAGAGCAGAGGAAATGTATCGGGTACAGGGGGAAGAGGAAGAAAAACAGGACACCTTATGATTGCGCTCAGTTGTATTTTGAGCAGTATGTTTTTGAATGGATGTTGTTCTGTGGAACTGGAGGACCGGTGCTTCCCGATGCTTGCTGCGGTGGAAGAGGACCCACTGGATAAAAATGTTGCATTTTCCTGCTTATATCAGCCTCTGGAAAAGGTATCGGATGAGATGACGGATCTTGACCATGTGGGGAGTTTTGCGATGTCTGCCAAAGATTTTTACCAGGCACAGCATAATTATGAAAAGCAGTTAAATAAGGTCGTGGACTATAATCATATGAAGGTGCTTGTTCTTGGAGAGCATTTTCTTTCAGATCAGGATCAGTTTAACCGGATGGTCGAACTGTTGGAACAGGAAAGCGATTTCCCGAGAAACACCTATGTATGTGTTACGGATCAGACGGGCGCATTGCTTGGAGTCAGTGAATCGCTTTCTGAGAATCTTGGAACCTATCTGGAACAGTTATTTGAAAATGATGCGTCTGTGGATGCAGATGGACTGCCGACACTTGGAAGTTTATTTGATGCCTCCAAAAACAGACTGGAAACATTATTTCTGCCGTATCTTACCATACAGGAGAATAAGCCTGTGATCACGGGATATTACTGTATGCAAAGAGGTGTTCCGAAAGGAATTGTATCCATGGAATGCGCACAGCTTGGCTTTCTTGAAAATGGAACATTAAAGCAGTATATAGCGGAAACTGGAAATGGGGATTATCTTCAGCTGACTGCGTTTCATACGGAGTATGATCTTTCTGCGCAGGGGTGCATAAAAGTCGCCGTCTCCTGTGAAGGGGAATTGCTGCAGGGAGAAAACGTGAAACAGCAGGCATTCCAGCAGAAAGTATTTCCGGAAGACATATCCCATGCAGTGACTTCCTATGTTCAAGACCTTGCGGAAAACAGTCTGCAAAACCAGAGGATCGATCTGAGCAACTCCTATAAGAAACTGGGCGGTTATAACCGCACATGGTATCAGGCATGGAAAAAGCAGCAGGAGAGCGCTACTGCGAATGCAGAAATTCTTTACGAGGATACGATCCAGCTTCAATATGATGTCCGTGTGACGATGGTGGAGCATTAAAGTTGAATAAGCTTCCTTTTTCTGGAAAGAATCTATGACAGAGAGACATTTTTATAGAACAGAAAATATTGGATGGATGATAGAGAGGAAGCATGAAAATGAAAAATTGTAAAAAAAGAAAGAACAATACAAAAAGAAGATACCATATAAAAATCAGTATGGGAATTCTCATTGCAGTAATTGTAGTTCTGATTGGGATTGGGGGATTTCAAAGAAATGAAGCGATGGCGGCATATCGCATGCAGGATCCGCTGCAGCCATCGATCGCCTCAAAAATTATGCGGTTTCATGTGCTGGCAAACAGTGATTCCAAAGAAGATCAGAAATTGAAACTGCAGGTACGGGATGCCATTGGAGAGTTGATGGAGCCACGGCTTGCAGATGTAAAAGATATGGATGAGACAAGAAGGATTATTACAGATTCGATCCCGGACATCGTTGCAAAAGCGGAACAGACACTGAAAGAACAGGGATGTGGGGATTCCGTCAGTGCGAAGGTCACACATACGGATTTTCCGGTGAAAACCTATGGAAGTTATACGTTCCCGGCGGGTAATTATGAAGCTCTCCAGGTTGTGATCGGAGAAGGAAAAGGGCATAACTGGTGGTGTGTACTTTATCCGAATATGTGTTTCCGTGACAGTGTATATGAGATCGTGGATGAAGATGCCAAAGAGGAATTGCAGGAAGTTTTGAGTCCGGAAGAATATGAGGATGTATTCACATCAGGAAATTATGAGGTGCATTCCAGACTTTTGGACTATTTTAAGTAAAATGATGATTGCTATTCCTCAGATGGTGGCATATAATATTCTTCGTGTTTGAAACCGTAGTTAGAACAGATGAAGGAAAAGCTATGACAAAAGATGTGTTGATTTCCATTCGTGGAATACAATTTGCAGAAGAAAGTGATGCAGATCCGGTAGAAGTAATTACAGCCGGAGAATATTATTTCAGAAACGGAAAACATTATGTGATGTACGAAGAGGTCGTCGAAGGTGTGGACAGCACTGGAAAGAATATGATCAAAGTCGGAAAAGACAGTATGGAGCTCACGAAAAAAGGTGGTGCGACCAGTACACATATGGTCTTTGAAAAGAACAAGAAAAATGTAACTTATTATTATACACCATATGGAAGCCTGCTCATTGGAATCGACACAAAGAAGGTCGATATTCAGGAGAAGGAGAATGAACTGAAGGTGGAAGTTGACTATGAACTTGAAGTGAATTATGAGCATGTGGCAGACTGCCATATTCATTTACAGGTCAATGAAAAAGGAACCGAGGGGTTTCAGATTGTAAAAGACGAAAAAGATGCGTAACAGTGATGAACTGCTGCGCATCTTTTTATTTTTCCTGCGATACAAAGGATAATACAGATCAATAAGGTGTTTTTGATCAGATCAGAGGAATGGATACTAAAAGCATGACTTTGCCAGGCTCGTTCAGCCAGACCTTAACGGCATCAGAATGTCCTGTGAGTTTAAGAACCAGTTTAAAATCCCACTGCTGTCATGCAGGCCACCATTGAGGCACATATGGGAAAAGCGTAAGAAGATGACAGAAAATAAAAGAAAAAAGGCATGTCCGTAATGCGGACATGCCTGATTTTAGGTTCATAACTATTTCTTTTTGGATTTGCTGCCGGATGCTGTAGATTTCTCTGCTTTGAGTTCAGCGTTTGCCTTATTATATTTCTCCTGAAGTTTTGCACGGAAGCTTTTTTTGCCCTGCGGTTTTTCAAGAGGACCACGAAGACCGCGGACCTGAGTGATGTAAAGACCACTGACAGTAGCTTTTACTTCCTTCTTCAAAGGAATTTCGTTGAAAATCTGCTCATCAGCAATCAGAGTCATGATCTTTGGACCAACTTTTGCTTTTACAATTGGAAGTTTGGAACGACGCAGATACTTCGGAGTCTGATCGATCACCTGCTGAGGCAGACCGGAATCCTTTATACGGAGTCTCTTCTTATCTATAATCAGCATGGTAACGCTCTGCGCTGCCGCTGCCAGTTGTTCGTCCTGTTCATCCTTCTTTTTCTGGGCTTTCTTTCCAAAGAAATATAATGCCACCATTACTGCAATAAGTACGATCGCAATGACAAGCAATACAATAGTAACTGTGTTCATGGGGTTCCTCCTTTTTTTGCTGGATAATATTGTATCATTGATTCATGGAAAAATCAACGGAATCCCTTTTAATTTTGGCTGTTTTATGGTATGTTAGTAAAGTTAGATTGCATTTAGGCAATCACTGATGGGATAAGAAAGGTATGAATTATGAAGAAAAGAATAATCGCACTTTTACTGTGCATGACAACTTTGACAACCGTGACCGCATGTGGAAACGGCAAGGATAATACAACAGAGACCGCAGAGGCTGAGGCTAGAAGTTCCCAGATCGATGTTGATGTGGACAAGCAGGTAAAAATGCTTGGCAGCTATGATGGAATGGATATAGAAATCTCCGGCAATTATGATGTGACAGATGAGGATGTAGAAAAACAGGGAATGTCCATGTTAAACAGCTATGGTCTCGGATCTGTTGAGGTGACAGACCGTGATACCGTACAGGCTGGCGATTATGTAAATGTAGACTATACAGGATATCATGATGGTGAGGCGTTTGATAAAGGCTCTGCACAGGATGTACTGATCGATGTGGATAATAATAAGGATGTGAAATCCGGCACTACTTATATAGATGGATTTTCAGCAGGCCTGATCGGAGCAACCGTAGGAAGCACGGTCTCTACGGATGTGACTTTCCCGGAAAATTATGGGAGCTCAGATCTCGCAGGACAGCCTGCAACTTTTGAATTTGTGATCAACGGCATCTATCAGCCGGTAACTCTGGATACGGTTTCCGATGATGTGATCAAGGATAATTTTTCAGAGAAATATAACCTGAATTCCGCACAGGAGTTTAAGGATTTTGTGCGCTCCTATCTGGAATATCAGGCTGGCAATAACAAATACAGCGCAACCGTTGCAGAGGTGAAAAAACAGCTTCTTGCATCCAGCGAGGTAGAAGTTCCGGAAGATTATCTGGAGGCAAGACTGAATGAATATCAGACTTCCTATGAGAAACAGTATGTTGATGAAACTGAGGATCTCGAGACCTATTTAAAGGATACCTACAATACAAGTCTTGAAGATGCACAGTCCCAGTGGAGAACCAATCTGGAGGAACAGATCAAAGTAGAACTTATTTTCCAGGCAATCGCCAAGAAGGAGAATCTTGAAGTTGATGATGAAGGTTACAATCAGTTTGTCCAGAATTTTGTAGACAATTCACAGTATGGATTTGATGATACAGAAGCTGTATATAACGCATTTGGTAATGACAATGCAGAGGACGGGGAAGCCTATATGAGAAAGCTTTATCTTGTGAATAAGGCTATGGATTTTGTCGTAAATAAGGCAAATGTAACCGTAACAGCAGCTGATTCTACAGGAAGCACAGATTCTACTGAGGCGGTGGAGTCAACCGAACAGCAGTAACCACTGAAAAGAGAACAGTGTTTAATCAAAATAAGAAATGAATCATTTTGGAGGAAATAAAGATGGAATTAACAAATATCAGAGATATTTTCCGCAATCAGAAGAAATTCGAAAACCAGAAGATTACAATCGGAGGCTGGGTAAGAAGCAACCGTAATTCTAAGAATTTTGGATTTATTGTTGTGAATGACGGTACATTTTTTGAGCCGATCCAGGTTGTGTATGCGGATGGGCTGGAGAATTATGCAGAGATCCAGAAGATCAACGTAGGAGCGGCAATCATTGTTACCGGTGAACTGGTTCCGACTCCGGAATCAAAGCAGCCGTTTGAGATCCAGGCAGAAAAAGTAGAGATCGAGGGTGCTTCCACACCAGATTATCCGCTTCAGAAAAAACGCCACACATTTGAGTACTTAAGAACGATCTCACATCTGAGACCGAGAACAAACACATTTGAGGCTGTATTCCGTGTACGTTCCTTATGTGCATATGCCATTCATAAATTTTTCCAGGAGAGAGACTTTGTATATGTACACACTCCACTGATCACTGGAAGTGACTGTGAAGGCGCTGGTGAGATGTTCCAGGTAACAACCATGGATCTGAACAATGTTCCAAAGACAGCCGATGGAAAAGTGGATTATACACAGGATTTCTTTGGAAAGCCGACGAATCTTACGGTGTCTGGCCAGTTAAATGGTGAGACGTATGCAATGGCATTTAAGAACATTTACACGTTCGGACCGACTTTCCGTGCGGAGAATTCCAATACGACACGTCATGCAGCGGAGTTCTGGATGATCGAGCCGGAGATCGCATTTGCAGATCTTGAGGACGATATGATCCTTGCTGAGAGCATGTTAAAATATGTGATCAATTACGTACTGGAAAATGCACCGGAAGAAATGGCATTTTTCAATAATTTTGTAGATAAGGGACTGTTAGACCGCCTGCACAATGTTGTAAACAATGACTTTGCAAGAGTTACTTATACAGAAGCGGTTGAGATCCTTTCCAAACACAATGATAAATTTGATTATAAGGTATCCTGGGGATGTGATCTTCAGACAGAGCATGAGCGTTATCTGACAGAGCAGATCTACAAACGTCCGGTATTTGTAACGGATTATCCAAAAGAGATCAAAGCCTTCTATATGAAGATGAATGAGGATGGAAAGACGGTTGCGGCTGTGGACTGCCTTGTTCCTGGAATTGGAGAGATCATTGGTGGAAGCCAGAGAGAGGATGACTATGATAAGCTTCTTGAACGTATCCAGGAACTTGGATTAAGAGAAGAGGACTATAAATTCTATCTGGATCTTCGCAAATACGGATCTGCAAGACATGCAGGATTCGGCCTTGGTTTTGAAAGATGCGTAATGTATCTGACGGGAATGGGCAATATCCGTGATGTCATTCCGTTCCCAAGAACTGTAAATAACTGCGAGTTATAAAGAAGCATAGCATATGTGCAGGATCTCCCGCATAAGATATACCAATGATCCGGTCAGATAAACGGCTGGAGAGGTGTACTTTGCGGGAGAATGCATATGGAAAGACAGGAAAAGAAAAAAAAGCCGGGGAAAATGTTAGCGATTACAGTCATGCTGATGATCGCAGTCAGTGCAATGCTGCTTTTCATTCTTTCGGTTGTCATGTATAAGATGGCACTTGGAAGGAATGTCGCAGAGATCGTTATTATACTGGTGTATGTCATTGCCGGAGTAATTGGTGGATTTCTTATGGGACGATATATGGGAGAACGCAGATTCCTGTGGGGGCTTGCAGCTGGTGCGGCGTATTTTTTCGTACTTCTTGCGATTTCACTTGCAGTAGGCGGAGGTCAGATGAAGGATATGATGCAGATGTTTATCGCAATGATCCTTTGTCTTGCATCTTCGATGATCGGAGGAATGGCCGCCCCAGGATGATTTTTCAAAAAAACCTTTCCATATAGGGAGTGCTGTGATATAATACAGAAGATAGGCGGATTTTAGCGTTCCGTCAATAGATGAAGAAAAGGAGAGATTCTTAATGAAACACGTAAAGACATTAAATACAAGAAAATTACAGAACACAATCAAAAAAGGTGGATGTGGCGAGTGCCAGACATCATGCCAGTCAGCATGTAAAACTTCCTGCACAGTAGGAAACCAGACATGCGAGCAGTGCAAATAATTTTTGCATCAATTACATAAAGTATGATTCAAACGACCGTTCGCGATGCGTGCGGTCATTTGTTCGTTCATGAAAAGTAGAGAAAGAGAGGATATTATAGTGGTTCATCAATATAAGAACAACGGCTATGATATTGTTTTAGATGTTAACAGCGGCGCCATTCACGTGGTAGATGATGTCACTTATGATGTTATCGGAATGTTTGAGGAGCATTCTGCCGGAGAAATTATTGCAGCTTTAAAAGACCGTTATCCGGAAGCAGAGATCAAAGAGGCAATTGAAGAAGTTCAGACATTGAAAGACAACGGAGATCTTTTTACAGAGGACTCCTATGAAACATATATTACAGATTTTAAAAAACGTCCAACCGTTGTAAAGGCACTTTGTTTACATATTGCGCATGATTGTAATCTTGCCTGCCAGTACTGTTTCGCAGAGGAAGGTGAATATCATGGAAGAAGAGCATTGATGTCTTACGAGACCGGTAAACAGGCACTGGATTTCCTTGTTGCCAATTCTGGTAACAGACGTAATCTGGAAGTGGATTTCTTCGGTGGAGAACCACTGATGAATTTCGATGTTGTAAAGCAGCTTGTTGCATACGGAAGAGAGATTGAGAAGACACAGGACAAGCATTTCCGTTTTACACTGACAACGAACGGCGTACTTTTGAATGACGATATTATGGAGTTTGCCAATAAGGAAATGGACAATGTCGTACTCAGTATTGACGGAAGAAAAGAGGTCAATGACCGTATGCGTCCATTCCGGAAAGGTGCTGGAAGCTATGATCTGATCGTTCCGAAATTCCAGAAATTTGCAGACAGCCGCAATCAGGAAAAATATTACGTGCGTGGTACTTTTACACATTACAATACAGATTTTTCTAACGATGTACTGCATCTGGCTGATCTTGGTTTTAAACAGATCTCAGTGGAACCGGTTGTTGCACAGGAGACCGATCCTTATGCGATCCAGGAAGCAGATCTTCCACAGCTCTTTGAAGAGTATGACAAGCTTGCCGCAGAGATGGTAAAACGTCATGGAACCGATAAGGACTTTAATTTCTTCCATTTCATGATCGATCTGGAAGGTGGACCATGTGTGGCAAAACGTTTATCCGGATGCGGATCAGGAACAGAGTATCTTGCTGTAACTCCATGGGGGGATCTTTATCCTTGCCATCAGTTCGTTGGAAATGAAGATTTTCTGATGGGCAATGTATGGGATGGAGTACAGAAAACCGAGATCCGTGATGAGTTCAAATGCTGTAACGTTTATGCAAAAGAGAAATGCAGAAAATGTTTCGCAAGATTCTATTGCAGTGGCGGATGTGCAGCAAACTCTTACAATTTCCATGGAAATATTCTGGATGCCTATGATATTGGCTGCGAATTACAGAGAAAACGCGTAGAATGCGCGATTATGATAAAAGCCGCAGAGGCAGAAGAATAAAGATAGGAAGGTAAAAAACAATGAAAAAGAGTAAAGGCGTTGTTATCCTCGTTGTTATCCTGGCCTGCTTAGTTGGACTCGGATATTACGCTTCGACCATTCTTTCCGCAACGGAAAATGGTAAGGATAAAAACTCAATCAAGCTTGGTCTTGATCTCTCGGGTGGTGTGTCAATTACATACCAGATCGATGATAAGAATCCTTCACAGGAGGACATCGATGACACCATTTCCAAATTGGAAGAGCGTGCCCAGAACTATAGTACAGAGTATTCTGTTTATCAGGTAGGGGATGACCGTATCACGGTTGAGATTCCTGGTGTAACAGATGCAAACGCAGTATTGGAGGACCTGGGAAGCCCAGGATCACTTTACATTATCAAAGAGCATGATGCGGATGGTAATGCAAACTACAGCTATGACAGTTCATCCAAGAGCTTTAAACTGAATTATGATGTTCAGGATCTGATTGATAATGGTTCCGTTATCCTTACTGGTACCGATATCGAATCGGCAGAGGCAGTTTATCAGTCAGACAGCGCTACAGGAAGCAAAGAACCAGTTGTAAGCTTTTCTCTGACCGATGATGGAGCAAAGATCTTTGCAGATGCAACAACTGAGGCAGCTGCCTCCCATGACAGCATCGGAATTTATTACGATGATCATTTTGTAAGTGTTCCAAACGTAAAAAGTGCGATTACTGACGGAGCTGGTGTGATCGAGGGAATGGGTTCTTATGATGAAGCCAAAGAACTCGCAACATTTATCCGTATCGGTGCGATCAACCTGAAATTATCCGAACTGGAATCCAGCGTGGTAGGAGCTTCTCTTGGAAGCCAGGCACTTGCAACCAGTGTGAAGGCCGGTGTGATTGGTCTTGCACTTGTTATGCTTTTCATGATCGTAATGTACAGTATCTCAGGTGTGGCAGCATCTATCGCACTTGGTATTTATATTACGCTTACGATCGCATTCATCTACTTATTTGAGATTACACTGACACTGCCTGGTATCGCGGGTATTATCCTTGGTATCGGTATGGCGGTTGATGCAAACGTTATTATATTTGCGCGAATCCGTGAGGAGATCGCAAAGGGCAAAACAGTTCGTCTTGCGATTGAGGAAGGTTATAAAAAGGCATTATCTTCTATCGTGGATGGTAATGTAACGACCTTTATTGCGGCACTTGTCCTGATGCTTCTTGGATCAGGTACGGTAAAGGGATTTGCATATACACTGATGATTTCGATCATCCTGTCTATGTTCAGTGCACTCTTTATCACAAGAACACTGATGCGTGCCATGTATGCGGTAGGAATCCGCTCTGAAAAATTCTACGGCAGAGCAAAAGAAAGAAAAGCAATCAACTTTATCAAATACAGATTTGTATATTTTGCAATTTCACTTGTTGTAATCGGTGCTGGTATTGTCGGAATGATCGGATATCATGCATCTACAGGAAGAGCTTTGAATTACAGTCTGGAGTTTGTTGGTGGTACATCGACAACTGCTGATTTTGGCAAGGAATATACAATTGACGAGATCGAGTCTGAGATTGTTCCGGAGATTGAGAAGATTACCGGAGATTCTGCAATCCAGGCAACAACCGTGGATGAGAGTACCAACATTGTGATCAAGACAAGAACTCTGGATCTTGACGAACGTCAGGAGATGGAACAGGTGCTGGCAGACAAGTTTAACGTAGATAAGACAACGATCACATCACAAAGCATCAGCTCAACGATCAGTGGCGAGATGAAACGTGATGCTGTATCAGCGGTTATTGTTGCATGTATTTTCATGCTGCTTTATATCTGGTTCCGTTTCAAGGATATCCGTTTTGCAAGCAGTGCGATCATCGCTTTAGTACATGACGTTCTTGTTGTACTTACCGCATATGCACTGATCCGTATTTCGGTTGGTGGAACATTTATTGCCTGCATGCTTACGATCGTAGGTTACTCCGTCAACGATACGATCGTTATCTTTGACCGAATCCGTGAAAATCTGCACGGTACGAATAAGCTGACACCGGAGTCACTCGCAGAAATTGCGAATAGATCACTGACACAGACGATGGCACGAAGCATCAATACTTCGATCACAACATTGATCACGGTAATCGTGCTTTATATTCTTGGAGTTGCCTCCATCCGTGAATTTGCACTGCCACTGATGATCGGCCTGATCTCAGGTGCATATTCATCGATCTTTATTGCAACTGAGCTGTGGTTTATTATGAAACTTCATCTTGGCAAAAACAGAATTGTAAAAAAAGAAAAATAATCAGGCAGATTATTTCTCAGACAGCCGCATCGGATATGGATGCGGCTGTTGTTTTATTTTAAAGGATTAGGCAATTGCTTATAATCTTTATAGACAAAGGAGGAAAATACAAATGGAGATGCATAAGGTGGCATTTTTGTATGTCATTATTATGAACATCATAGGAGTCATGATGATGGGAATTGACAAATCACGGGCAAAAAGACATGCCTGGAGAATTCCCGAAAGGACATTGTTTCTGATCAGCCTGCTCGGTGGAAGTGTTGGCAGTCTGGCAGGAATGTACCTGTTCCGGCATAAAACAAAACATATGAAATTCGTGATAGGAATGCCTTTGATCTTATTGATTCAGATTGCTGCTTGCATTATAAATTCAGTTTGTATATAATGATAGCAAATTTAGTCTGACAATTTCATCAGATTGTGAGAGAAAAGGAGTTAAGAAGCCTATGTACACATTAGAAGATATTCAGAAAACAGATCCGGAAATTGCCGGAGCAATTACAGATGAATTTAACCGGCAGAACAGTCATATTGAACTGATCGCTTCTGAAAACTGGGTAAGCCCTGCAGTAATGTCTGCAATGGGAAGTATCCTGACAAACAAATATGCAGAAGGATATCCGGGAAGAAGATATTACGGGGGTTGTGAGTGTGTAGATGTAGTTGAGAATCTCGCAAGGGACCGTGCAAAAGAATTATTTGGCTGTGAGTATGTCAACGTACAGCCACACTCTGGTGCACAGGCTAATATGGCAGTACAGTTTGCAATTTTAAAACCAGGTGACACGATTATGGGAATGAACCTGGATCACGGCGGACATCTGACACATGGATCACCAGTTAATTTCTCAGGTACATACTTCAAGGTTGTTCCTTATGGTGTAAACGATCAGGGATTCATTGATTATGATGAAGTAATGCGTCTGGCAATGGAATGCAGACCTAAGATGATCATTGCAGGTGCCTCTGCATATGCAAGAACGATCGATTTTAAGAAATTCAGAGAAATCGCAGATGCATGTGGTGCTGTACTTATGGTTGACATGGCGCACATTGCGGGGCTTGTAGCAGCAGGCCTTCATCCAAGTCCAATTCCATATGCGGATGTTGTTACAACAACAACACATAAGACATTGCGTGGACCACGCGGCGGAATGATCTTATGCAGCCAGGAAGTTGCGGATAAATATAATTTCAACAAAGCTATCTTCCCAGGAATTCAGGGTGGACCGCTCATGCATGTGATCGCTGGAAAAGCGGTGTGCTTTAAAGAAGCTCTTCAGCCGGAATTCAAGGAATATCAGAAACAGATCGTGAAAAATGCACAGGCACTGTGCAATGGACTTATGAACAGAGGGGTTAAGATCGTATCCGGTGGCACGGATAATCATCTGATGTTAGTTGACCTTACCAACTTTGGACTGACTGGTAAAGCAATCGAAAAACTGTTGGATTCAGCCAATATTACAGCAAATAAGAATACAATTCCGAATGATCCTCAGAAACCATTTGTAACAAGTGGTATCCGTCTTGGAACACCGGCAGCAACATCCAGAGGGTTAAAGGAGGATGACTTCGATCAGGTCGCAGAGGCAATCGCAATGCTGATCAAAGAAGGTGAGCCGGCTGTCGAGAAGGCAAAAGCCATTGTCAAAACTTTAACGGATAAATATCCTTTAGATCCAATGCACTAATTGTCCAGAAGAAAGGTTTGACATAGAGAATGGGACAAATAACAAAAATAATTGTTATGAACGGCGGCGTGGAAACATTAGACTATTTCTCAGAGCAGATGGCAGAGACGTGGAGAAACATGGGAATATCCGTCTTTGTGTTCCAGCTGCGCAATGTGAAGGATTCTGTAAAACGTGTAAGGAAGTTCATAAAACCGGGACATACGATACTGGTTACCTTTAATTTTGAAGGACTTGAGCGTGAAGATGGAATTTACAGTCCGGACCGGGGATATGTCTGGCAGGAATATCAGATCCCGTGTTATAACATTGCAGCAGATCATCCGTATTTCTATGATAACAGACTCCGGGAACTTCTCAGTGATGAGAAGCTTCAACCGGGGCTTCTTCGGAATTATCATCATTTGAGCATAGACCGGAATCATCAGAAATATTTCCAGAAATTTTATCCGGAATTTGATGATGCCGGTTTTTTGCCGCTTGCGGGAAGCTGCTATCGGGAAGCGGAGGAGAAAACCGATGCGGGAACAGTGGATGTGATTTTTACTGGCAATTACACGGAACCTGCTTTTTTTGAAAAGAATATCCACTGGATCAACGAGGAATATGCTGCATTTTATCAGGAAATTATTGATGAACTGATCCAGCATCCGGAGCGGACCGTCGAAGAAGTGGAACTTTCACACTGTGAACGTGAGATGGGAGCAAATTCACCGGAGGATTTAAGACCTGCTTTACATAAAATGATCTTTATTGATCTGTATTTGCGCAATTTTTACCGTGGTAAAATTGTTGCGGAATTATGCGATGCAGGAATACCAGTAACTGTGATCGGAAAAGGATGGGAGAAGCTTGCATTAACGCATAAGGAGAAGCTTACGATTCTTCCACAGACAGATTCGAAAGCCTGTCTTTTGGCATTGACAACGGCAAAAGTATCTTTGAATGTGATGCCGTGGTTTAAGGATGGAGCGCATGACCGTGTGTTTAATTCCATTTTAAACGGTGCGGTATGTGTGTCGGATCAAAGCGGATATCTTTGTGAGGAACTTCCGGAGGGCTGTGGCGTCTGCTATTATGATCTGGATCACCCGGAGGAGGCAGTGGAGAAAATCAGATTACTGCTGTCGGAGGATGAGCAAAGGAAGCAGGTTCTTGGCGCTGGCAGGATCGTTGTGGAAAGCAGGCATACATGGAAACAACGGGCTGAACAATTACTTCAGGTGGCAGGAATATAAATTTAAGATAAGGTTAATCTTAACTATAGTAAATCTCAATAATTGAATGATATGATATACACAAAGACATAAGTCAGAAACCGGAGGCTTTCGGATTCTGACCGCAACGATTAAATACATGATATTTTAAGGAAAAGAGGAGTAATTGTATGATTCATATTTCATTATCAGCAGTGGGAATTTTAACATTGGTGGCATTCTGGTTTATTTTTTCAAAATTTGGGGAACCGGGATGGAAGGCAGTCATTCCATTTTATAACACGTATATCTGGTATAAGTATACATGGGGGAATGGCTGGTATTTTCTGTTTTTATTTGTACCGATCGCAAACATTGTGTTCTATATTCTGACAATGATCAAGACAGCCAAGGCATTTGGACATAACGATGGATTTGCTGTGGGACTTATTTTTCTCCCACCGGTCTTTCTGCTGATCCTTGCATTGAATGAGGACAGATATCTTGGATATCCGCTGAATTAAGCCTTGCAAATTCGCATGTTTGATTGTATAATGGCAGAAGATAAAGAAAGAGGCGTTGATGGGATCTACGATTCAGGAAGCTTTTCAGAGAGCCGGTGTGTGGTGTGAACCGGTAAGTGGGCAGGATCTTTCCAATTCCGGAGCTGGTGGTGAGAATCACAGGGGTCGCAGTCCTTATCCTGCGTCGAAGAGGCTTAGTATAAGCAACTTGGGTGGCACCGCGGAATATACCTTTCGTCCCAGAGATAATCTGAGACGGAAGGTTTTTTTATAGGAGGAAAACATGATAGATTTAAAATTTTTAAGAGAGAATCCAGAAGCAGTAAAAGAAAATATTCGTAAAAAATTCCAGGATCACAAACTTCCGCTTGTAGATGAAGTCATCGAACTGGATGCCCAGGCAAGAAAAGTACAGATGGAAGCAGATGAGCTTCGTGCAAGCAGAAACAAGCTTTCCAAACAGATCGGTGCTCTGATGGGACAGGGCAAAAAAGACGAAGCTGAGGAAGTAAAAGCACAGGTAAGTGCAAATGCTGCAAGACTTGCAGAATTAGAGACCAAGGAGAAAGAATTAAGTGAGAAGATCACAAAGATCATGATGACAATTCCAAACATCATTGATCCATCAGTTCCAATTGGAAAAGATGACAGCTGCAATGTTGAAATCCAGAAATACGGTGATCCATTTGTTCCGGATTTTGAGATTCCTTATCATACAGATATTATGGAACGTTTCGATGGTATTGATCTGGATGCGGCAGGAAAAGTTGCAGGTAATGGTTTCTATTATCTGATGGGAGACATCGCAAGAATCCATTCAGCTGTAATTTCCTATGCAAGAGACTTCATGATCGATCGTGGATTCACCTATTGTGTACCACCTTTTATGATCCGTTCCAATGTTGTTACCGGAGTTATGAGCTTTGACGAGATGGATGCGATGATGTACAAGATCGAGGGTGAAGACCTTTATCTGATCGGAACCTCTGAGCATTCCATGATCGGTAAATTTATCGATACCATCAATGATGAAGAAAAATTACCATATACACTGACAAGCTATTCTCCATGTTTCCGTAAAGAAAAAGGAGCACATGGCATCGAAGAACGTGGTGTTTACCGTATCCACCAGTTTGAGAAGCAGGAGATGATCGTTGTATGTAAACCGGAAGAGTCAAAAGCATGGTATGATAAATTATGGCAGAATACGGTAGACCTGTTCAGAAGTCTTGATATTCCGGTACGTACCTTAGAGTGTTGCTCTGGTGACCTTGCAGATCTGAAAGTAAAATCCTGTGATGTTGAGGCATGGTCTCCACGTCAGAAGAAATATTTTGAGGTTGGAAGCTGCTCGAACTTAGGTGATGCACAGGCAAGACGACTGAAGATCCGTGTAAAAGGAAAAGACGGAAACAAATATTTTGCCCATACACTGAACAACACCGTTGTTGCTCCACCACGTATGCTGATCGCATTCTTAGAGAACAACTTAAACGAGGATGGTTCTGTAAACATTCCAAAGGCATTACAGCCATACATGGGTGGTATCGAGAAGATCGTTCCAAAACATGATTAATTATTGCGTAATCATTTTATATGAGAAAGTTCCAAAGACCTGGCAGGGAATCCCTGTCAGGTTTTTTCTATAGAGTTAGGGTGTTAAAAGGTGACCTTTAACTTAGTGGCTGGCAAATTGCACAAAACAATGTCTGATTTTGTGCCCTGGGAGAAAATTAGAAAATCTTAGTTTACCTGTGTGTAGTTAGTGTTTTGCTGCCATGGATGGCAGCAAAAGTCTTAACGCCCCATGGACGGGGCGTTTAAGACGTACACGTTACTTAAAAAGTACAAAATCAGGTAAACTTAGATTTTCTTATTTTCGGACAATGGAACATAATAGGCATTGCTTTGTGCAATTTGCTAATTCAAAAAATAAAGGCTACCTTTTAACACCCTAACTCTATAGGAAATACCGTGCTGCGTTAAAGTGTGCGGCAGGCGCACACTTTTTTTAAAATTATTTTGAAAAAGTTGAAGATTTTCCAGTAAAAGATGCGTTATAGTTATTGAGTGGTTCATGAAAAGGGAAGAAAACCACAGAGGAGGTGGAAGAAACGCCGGCGCATGCACAATTAGAAAAAATGATCGATCAGTACCAGAATCTGGTATTGTCCGTCTGTTATAAGATGACCCAGGACTATTTCGCAGCACAGGATCTGACTCAGGAAACGTTTCTGTCTGCCTATGAACATCTGGACGAATTTGACGGGACAAATGAAAAGGGATGGCTGTGTCGAATCGCATCCAATAAATCGATTGATTATCTGAGAAAGGCGTCATCAAGACAGATACCGACTGAGGATGAGCAGATGGAACAGTATCAATCCGGGATTGGAAGGCCAGAGCATGATACATTAGAAGCTGCGGTGTCGGAGGAACTTCTGGCGAATTGCAAGAAGTTAAAGCCTCCGTATGATGAGATTGCAGAGTTATATTTCTATCATGAGAAGACAGCGGAAGAGATCGCACAAAAACGACAGAAAAATAAAAAAACGATACAGACACAGATCTACAGGGCAAGAGACATGCTGCGAAAGCTATATGCCGGGCGGCATCATACAGATCGAAACCGGTTTGAAAAAGTGGGAAAGGAGATGCGTGAGGATGCATAGGGAGCAGGACTATTTATCAGAGGAAGAACTGAAACAGCTGATCGAAGAGACAGAACATGGAGAAATGCTAAAAGCACCTGTTTATCTGAAAAGCGAGATCATGGATAAGATCCGCATGGAAGAGCGGGAGAAAAAGGTCATCGACATGCCACAAAGAAGTGGCAGAACAATGACAGAAAAAGAAAAGAAAAGAGCGTACATGCGTTATCGCATCAAAGTTGCCGGAATTGCAGCGGCAGCAATCTTTGCACTTTTTATGATTCCGACAGGAACTTCAAATCTAAAACAGAGCAGTCTGGCAGATGAAGAGAAAACAAGCATTACAGGAACGATCAATGAAAAAACGAATGCATGGTGCAGTCATCTGTTTGAATTTTCCAATGGACTAATCGCACCGGATTCTAATAAAAGTACTGATTAAATAAAAAGAAAGAAGGAAGAGAAAATGAAAAATAAAAAAAGTGGTTTTTGGAATTTTATCCTGTCCTGGATACCGGGATGTTCTGAAATGTATATGGGATTTATGAAGATGGGGCTAAGCCTTATGGCAGTGTTCTGGGGAATTATACTTGCAGCGATTGTATTAAATCTTGGACCATTGATGTTTCTGGCAATGATCGCATGGTTTTACAGCTTTTTTCATGCAAGAAACATGTACCATATGGATGACGAAATGTTTCAGATGACCGAAGATCAATACCTGTTTGACGCTGACAGCCTGACTGCATCAGGTGAAAAAATTGCAAAACGTTATCGTAAGATTATTGCCATTGTACTTGTAATCCTTGGAATTGTCCTTGTATTCCGTGGACTTTACTCAGCAGTTGAGTTTGCTCTGCCGGAGATTGTAAAAGAAATTTATCGCTGCACAGCCTATTATCTGCCGCAGGTCATTGTCGGAATCGGAATTATTGCAATCGGTAAGGTAATGCTTGATGGAAAGAAGAAGGAATTATACGGAGAGGATGCAGAAGAGAGGAAGCAGGATGGAGGTGTTATGCAGGATGGAAGCGAAGAAAACAATGGAACAGAAAGAAACGAATAATTATGAGACAGTACACCGTACTGGAACGATCACCTGTGGAATTACGCTGATCTTATTTGGAATTCTTTTTCTTGTGCACATGGTATTTCCAGCACTGAATTACCGGATCATTTTCCGGCTCTGGCCATGTATTCTGATCGCACTTGGTGTGGAAGTGCTGGCTGCGAACGCAAAGCCGGGTCAGAAATTTGTATATGACAAGGGTGCAATTGGATTATTGATGATCCTCGTTATATTTGCCATGATCATGGCAGGTATGGATCTGATGTTTACGTATGGGGCAACCTGTATTTCTTTTTCATAGAAGCTTTGAAAAAGCCGGGGAAAAGAACTGGAAAAATTTGTTTTCAGTGTTTATAATATTCTTGTATACAAAATAATTTCATTCAGAAACCATAGAATGGTCTGAAGAATATGGAATTGGAGTGTGAGAATATGAGTGATATGGACAAATTACAGGAAGAATGTACACACAATTGCATGACATGTGGCGCAGGATGCGCAGAACATGAAGGAGAAGCCAAGAATGTGACTTTGGAAAAAGCCTTAAATGCGATCAGTGAGATCGACAGCGATGATCTGCTGAAAGCATTACAGTCGATCGCAGAGGACGACAAATAAAAAGAATATCGGATAAAAAATCCGCTGTCCTGGCAGTGAGCCTATGGACAGCGGATTTTTTACTCTTTTGTAACAGAAGGAGTACTGTTTGTGTATTTTCGCAGTCCGCATAGTGTAATGAACATGGTTACAAATTCTGCAGACGGAAAAGCCAGCCAGACACCGGTCATACCATAGAGTGCGGAAAGCAGAAAAGCAAAGAGGAGTATCGCAGCAAACCCTCTCATGATAGAAGCAGCAAAAGCGGATTTTACAGATTCCACAGCACTCAAAGCAGCGGTTCCCACAATGTTGATGCCTGCGAAAAGAAATCCGACAAAATAAATACGCAGTCCATTTTCTGCATATGTGGCAAGCTGTGGGTCATGTTCTTTGTTGAAGACAGATGCAATTGCCGGTGCGCAGGTCTGAATAACAAGAAGCAGGATCAGTGCAAGGCAAAGAGCGGTTACAAGAGCCAGTTTAAGAACGGAACATACCTGTTTTTTCTCGCCTTTTCCATAATACTGGCTGACTAAAGGCTGAGATCCCTGGGCGATGCCATTAAATAAAGAGATTGCAACCAGTGAGGTATTTGCAACAACTCCATAAGCAGCGACACCAATATTGCCGGCAAGAGAGAGAATGATCATATTAAAGGAAGCCGTAATGACTCCGGATGAAAATTCACCGACAAAGGCAGATACCCCAACCTGGCAGGAGTGAATCAGTCTCCGGAGAGAGGGAATGGCAGGGCAAAGGTGGATCGTGCATCTGGATGATCTGAAATGGATACAGCAGATCAGAATTCCAATAAGTGGGGAAAATGCGGTGGCAAGTGCAGCACCAGCCATTGACAGACCGAGCGGAAACATCAGGATATAGTCAAAGACAATGTTAAACAGACTGCTGAACAGTGTCGCAGACATTGCAATGGATGGACTGCCATCATTTCTTACAAAGGCATTACAGATATAATTCCACATAAAAAATGGAGTAAACAGCATAAAAATGCGTGTATAGGATTTCACGACAGCGATGATCTGAGGGTTACCGCCAAGAAGGGCAATCAGCCGATCCGGCCAGAAAAGACCGACAGCGATAAAAACAATACTGATCAGTGTTGAACAGAGAAGGGCGTGGAAGAAATAGCTTTCTGCGTCCTTTTTTTTCTGGTTTCGTTCGACAACAAAACGGATGGCAGATCCGACGCCGATCATCGCACCGATCGCAAAGATCAGATTATAGATGGGGAGAACCAGATTAAGAGCCGTGATTCCATCAGAACCGACTGCTTTTGAAATAAAATAAGTATCTGCGAGAATATAGCAGGACATACCAAGCATGCCGAGCATATTCTGGGAAACATATTTGATAAATTGTTTTAACATTTTTAACCCTCGTTTGTAAGTATAAGCATGAAAATCATTAACCATATTGTAGCACAGATTTGATTGGATTCTGAAATTTTTTCTCTGAACAGGTGGCAGGCTGCAGAATTGTAAGAATCTCTTAAGAAAGAGGACACAAGGGATATGATATAATGTACGCGAAGGCAAAAGAGATAACGGCGGAGCAGTTCAGTACATAAACATCAGCCAGAATCAAGGAGAATAGTCAGAGTTGGAGAGAAAAAGAATTCTTATTGTAGATGACGAGAAAGAGATTACAGATCTTCTGGAAGTCTATCTGAAGAGTGAAGGTTATATCGTATATAAATTTTACTGTGGAAAAGATGCATTGGACTGCATGGAAAAAGAGCAGATCGATCTCGCAATTCTTGATGTGATGCTTCCGGATATTGACGGATTTACAATCTGCAGAAAGATCCGTGAAAAACATTATTTTCCGGTTATTATGCTGACGGCGAAGATTGAGGAGACCGACAAGATCAATGGAATTATGCTTGGAGCGGATGATTATATAACGAAACCTTTTCAGCCGTTAGAGCTGTTGGCAAGAATAAAAGGACAGCTGAGAAGGGCTGAATTTTACAATAAAGGTGTCAGTGATAAAGTGGAAGAAACCTGTTATGAAATCCGGGGACTCGAAGTAAATGAGAACCGTCATCAGGCATTTTTGTATGGGGAAAAGCTGGATCTGACGCCGACAGAATTTGAGATCCTTTTATACCTGTGCCGTCATCTGAATCAGGTTGTGACATCTGAGGAATTGTTTGAGAATGTCTGGAAGGAAAAATATCTGGAGAATAACAATACGGTGTTTGTTCATGTATGCAGGATTCGTGAAAAGATGCATGAAAACACAAGAAAACCGAAATTTGTAAAAACCGTATGGGGTGTCGGATATAAACTGGAGGAATAACATATGAAAGCGAAGACAAATCTATATCACAGATGGCTGTTAAAATACTTTTTTCAGATGGCGATCAGCCTGGGTATAATCGTGATTGTCTATCTGGTCGGATATATTGTGTGCAAGAGAAGAATATGGTATCCGGATGATGCCTGGTATTGTGATTTGAACTGGATCGACGATCATACATCCGTAGTTATATTTTTCCTGATGCTCGTATGTTCTGTGTTTTTTGCAGTGAGAATGCTTAAAAAGATTGCATTTGGAGTCAGCGAGATTGGTGACGCAATTGTAGAAATAGATTCTGAGAAGAAAGATCCGATCGTACTGCCGACAGAACTGGCTCATATCGAGCAGCTGATGAATCAGGTAAGAATTCAGAATGCCGCAAATATCCAGTCGGCAAGAGAAGCGAACCAGAGAAAAAACGATATGATCATGTATATGGCACATGACCTGAAGACACCTTTAACTTCGGTGATTGGATATCTGACCCTGGTAAGTGAGGAACCCGATATACCAGAGAATGCCAGAGGAAAATATATCGGGATTGCATTGAAAAAGGCGCAGCGGCTGGAGGAATTGATCAATGAGTTTTTTGACATTACCAGATTTAATTTCACACAGATGATACTGGAGAAGTCATCCGTGAATCTTTCGGTCATGTTAAAACAGATGGTGACTGAGTTTGAGCCGATCTTTCGTGAAAAAAATCTTAATACAACGTTAGAGATAGAAGATGGGATTGAATATTTATGCGATGTGGATAAAATGGAGCGTGTATTTGACAATCTGTTTAAAAATATTGTGAATTACAGTTATCCCGATACCGCAATTGTAATTTGTCTTCATCGATGTGAGACGGACAGAATCGAACTTATCACAACAAACCATGGAAAAACGATACCAAAAGAAATGATTGCACACATTTTTGATCAGTTTTTTAGAATGGACAGTTCCAGAAATTCGGATACCGGCGGCTCCGGACTTGGACTTGCAGTGACGAAGGAGATTATTTCGCTGCATGGCGGAACAATCCGCTGTGAGAGCGAGAATGAGCAGATCAGTTTCCGGATTACATTGCCGCTGAATCTTTAGAAAATTGTAAGAAATTGCACAGAATTTATTAAAACACACCTCTTACGGATATGCTTAAATGAAAGCATCAAACGGAAAGAGGTGTGTTTATGCAGGAAAACATAAAAAATAAAAATCATACCATACATCATACACAGCGGAAAAATAAGGCAGCAAGACGAAAACTGCAGCGTCTGAAAAAACGGCTGCTGATTCTTGGCGTATTGCTTGTGATTTTGGCCGCGGTCAACCAGAGGATTTTTTTACCAGGAAATCTGAGACTTCCAGCTGTCATTGGTATGAATCAGGAGCGCACATTAAAGGAGGAAGGTGTGCCACAGAGTCTGATCGATCTGTATGAACGAAATAAAGAGGCAAGGCAGTTTGTGCTTGACTATGAAAAAAATAAAGATAAGCATGAGGCAATCGATATTTCAAAAGAGGTCAGGGATGGGGAAATCCCGTTGTTTTTGCAATGGGATGAACGTTGGGGCTATGAAACATACGGAGATGATTACATGGCCGTTACAGGCTGTGGACCAACGGCGCTGTCTATGGTATATACCGGGCTGACCGGGGATACAAGCCTCAATCCTTATGAGATGGCAAAATTAGCCCAGAATAATGGATATTATGTGAATGGCAGCGGCTCTTCCTGGAATATGATGCTTGGACTTGCTTCACAGATCGGATTGGATGCAAATGAGATTTCGCTTGATGAGAACAGTATTAAAAAGGAATTGTCTGCTGGAAATCCGATTATTTGCATTATGGGACCGGGGGATTTTACAACAAGCGGACACTTTATTGTGCTTACCGGAATTACAGATGATGGGAAAGTGCAAGTGAATGATCCAAACAGCGTCAAAAACAGCCAGAAGACATGGGAACTGGACCGGATTATGAGTCAGATGCGTGATCTGTGGGTATATAAAGCGTAAAATAACATGAAGACAGGAAAAAACAGTCTGGAAAACCAGTGTATAAAATATCTGTAAAATATTTCTGCGTGAGATTGACAAAATTTTATCAAAGTGCTAGTATGAAACTATCATTTAGAACTTAATAAGACATAGGAGGATTTTTTACGATGAGTGAATTCAAAAACCTTAAAGTAGAAGTTGCTGACGGAATTGCTACACTTGCAATCTCCAGACCAGCTGCATTAAATGCATTAAATAGCGAGACTCTTGATGAGTTAAATGTTTGCTTAAACGAGATCGAAGCAAATGATGACATCAAAGTTGTAATCTTAACTGGTGGTCCAGATAAGAAAGACAATGCATTCAAATCTTTCGTTGCTGGTGCAGACATCGCTGAGATGGTTAACTTTACTGCTCCGGAAGCAAGAGCATTCGGAATCAAAGCATCTGCTCCATTCTTCAAATTAATGAATATGCGTCAGGTTACAATCGCAGCTGTTAATGGCTTCGCACTTGGCGGTGGATGTGAGATCGCTATGGCTTGTGATATCCGTATCGCTTCTGACAATGCAATCTTCGGACAGCCTGAGTGTGGTCTTGGAATCATTCCTGGATTCGGTGGTACACAGAGACTTGCTCGTTTAGTTGGTATGGGACGTGCTAAAGAGATGATCTTCACATGTGATAATATCGATGCAAATGAAGCTTATCGTATTGGATTAGTAAATAAAGTTGTTGCAAAAGAAGAATTAATGCCAACAGCAAAGGCTATGGCTGCTAAGATTATTTCCAAGGGAAGCTACGCAGTATCTGTTGCAAAAGCAGCTATTAATAATGGTTATGATATGGATATCAAGAATGCAGTTGAGATGGAAGCAAACCTTTTCGGTGTTGTAAATGATACTCATGATAAAAAAGAAGGAATGGGCGCTTTCTTAGAGAAGAGAAAAGCTGATCTTACAGACTTCTAATTGTACATATCTGAATAAAATATCATTTGTATCTTTCTATAATTTTATTTTATCCACCTAAAATGGAGTGTGAATTTTCACACTCCATTTTTAAATACCTGTTTAATGCTGTCATAATGAAGGAAGATTCCCTGATCTGCAAATTCTTTGATCTGTTCTGGTGTGGCGAGCATATGGCCTGCAGTCTCTTCTTCCTGAAGATGAAGATCTTCTTCCGAAAAATCCATCTGGAAACGATAGACGTCGACAAAGTAATTATCGCCTTCCCCAGGATTCTCTCTCTGATATGTGAATAAATATCCGCCATCGGCATTACTTACATCCAGACCGGTCTCTTCTTTGATCTCACGGAAGATGGCGTCTTTGGACTGTTCGCCTGCCTGTGCAGCTCCTCCGGAAATTTCCCACCAGCCAGGTGCCCAGGCTTTGGTCATGACGCGTCTGGTGATCAGAAATTTCCCATCCGGTCTTACAATTGCACCGAGTACGGTAAGATGGTATTCGCCGTCTTTTAAACACCAGTCATTTCTTTTCATGGTTCGCCCGGTTGGTTGTTTGTTTGCATCATAAATATCCCATAATTCCATTGTCTGTTCCCTCTTTTTTCTTTATTAGTGTTAAGTATAAAGAATTGTCCTTAAATTGTAAACCTTATTCCTTCGAGTATTCCAGAATATCACCGGGCTGGCATTCGAGTACATCGCAGATCGCATCCAATGTTGAAAAGCGGATTGCTCTGACTTTGCCGTTTTTCAGGTTCGAAAGATTTACATTGGAAATCCCGACTTTTTCAGATAATTCGTTTAAAGACATCTTTCGGTCCGCCATAACACGGTCCAAACGTAAAATAATCGCCATGTGTGCCTCCTATAAAATTTCATCCATTTCTTTTTGCATGTCAAAGCCTGCGCGGATCACACTTGCAAGAATGACAAGGAGAAGTCCGGGAATCAGAATTGATCCGTCAATCAGAACAAAACTGCCGGAGGATAGAATCTCAAAGCCAGAGGACTGATATCCGTGAAGCCGTGGAATTCCGAACGATGCAATAAGAAAGAGGATTCCGCTGAGCCGGATTGTCCAGACAAGTGTACTGGAAAAAGGTTTCTCATCAATTGCCATTTTGATCAATGCAACGAAAGTAAGAAGCATGATACAGGTATATAGCAGCTTCCATGCGACAGAGACCGTGAAAAATCCTGCATTATTACCCGGAAACAACTGATAGATGAGACCGGCCAGACCGGAAATCCCGCAGATTCCGGTCAGACAGATACTGAGTGAGAATAAGGCACCGATCCTCTTTAAAAAATGTTTTTTTGCAGGATTTTTGGTATCGAGTTTAAAATTATTTTCCTTCATAAAAATCACCTTTCTGTTTTGTCAATGGTATATGCCTGCCTGCGCATACAAGGCTTTCCTTAGCTGTATCATAACACTTTATTTTATGAATTACAATATATATTTAATGATAAACGATAAAAAATTAATATATTACGAGTGAACAGAGGATGACCGTCATTATATATGGTAAATTATACAAGTCACAGAATATGGGTTTACCTTTTACAGAAATTATATTAATATGTGTAGCATGATAGATGATTTTAATTTGGAATTAATTGTACAGCCGCTTCAGAACTGGTTTGGCGGGCATGCCAGGGTGCTCCCATGGAGAGAAGAGCCGAGGCCCTACTATGTCTGGATTTCTGAGATCATGCTTCAGCAGACGAGGGTAGAAGCAGTGAAGGGATATTTTGAACGTTTTATTACAGAACTTCCGGATGTGAAGGCTTTGGCTGAATGCGAGGAAGATAAGCTTCTGAAGCTGTGGGAAGGACTTGGTTATTATAACCGCGTAAGGAATCTGAATGCAGCTGCAATACAGATCATGGAAGCGTATGATGGCAGAATTCCCGATGATTATCAGGAATTGCTGAAATTAAAAGGGATTGGACATTACACAGCAGGAGCGATCGCATCTATTGCCTATGGAAAGCCGGTTCCGGCAGTGGATGGCAACGTACTTCGTGTTATTTCCAGAGTAACATGCGATGATTCAGATATTATGAAGCAGTCCGTACGTAATCATATGGAAGAAAAACTGGCAGAAATAATGCAGGCGGAACATACAGCGGTGATCCCGGGAGTCTTTAATCAGGCACTTATGGAACTGGGGGCGACAGTCTGTGTCCCAAACGGTATGCCACACTGTATGGAATGTCCGTGGCAGAATCTGTGCGAAGCAAAAAAGAGAGGATGCATAGAATCACTTCCGGTGAAAAAGAAGGCAAAGTCAAGAAGAATCGAGGAGATGACAGTGCTTGTGATCCGGGATGATGAAAAAGTGGCCATCCATAAACGCAGCGCATCCGGTTTGCTGGCAGGACTTTATGAACTGCCGAATCTGTCTGGCTATCTGGACACGGAGGCAGTGCTTTCCTATATCAGGGAGCTTGGATATGCACCGATACGTATCACTCCGCTTGCGGATGCAAAACATATTTTTTCGCATGTGGAGTGGCGTATGAAGGGATATGTGGTGTCGATCGAAGAACCGGGCAATGAAATCTCAGATGAGGATGCCAGATATTACAAAGAACAGCGCAAAAAGAAAAAGCTGGTGTTTGTCGATGCAGCGGATGCAAAAGAACGTTATGCGATCCCGGCCGCATTTGCCGCATATGCCGGCTATATGAATATCAGGCTTGGAAAAGAAGCGTTCGATAAGAAAGAGGAAACCGGTGCATAAAACGCACCGGTTGTCATATGAAAAAGATTATTTATGAAAAGTGAGTTAACACTGTTTATCGGGAGGACCTCGCGTCCGTAGATGCGAGGAATATGAAAAAGAAAATGTTCTTTTGTTTGTTTTCTTTCTATGCTCTTATCATACGTGGGAATTGTGAAATCGGTATGTTTAAGGTATGAGTTTTTTGTAAATAAAATATGAACAAAATAAGTACTTGTACACAATCCGGGATAATGTACTTTTTCAGCATATACGATGATGAAATTAAGAAAAAAATAAGTTGGAACTGCCTGGAATTCGTGTATAATAATTCTTAAAGCAAAGATTTATTTTGCAATTTGAAAGGATTATAGATTTATGTATGATGTAATTATTGTCGGTGCAGGAATTGCAGGTGCAACTGCTGCAAGAAAACTGGCAGAAGAAGGTAATAAAAAGGTATTGGTAATTGAACGCCGGAATCATATTGGAGGAAACTGCTATGATCTTCCGGATGAGCATGGAATTTTAATCCATGAGTATGGTCCACATATTTTCCATACAGATGATGAACGTGTGAGGGAATTCCTTTCCCGTTTCACGGAGTGGTACGATTTTGGACATGAAGTTGTTGCAAAGGTTGGTGACAAACTGATCCCTGTACCATTTAATCTGAACACATTGCATATGGTGTATGATAAAGAAAAGGCAGACCGCCTCGAACAGAAACTGATCGCAGAATATGGAGAGGGCAGCCGTGTCCCGATCATGAAACTTCGTGAGAATGAAGATCCGGATGTCAGAGAGATTGCAGAATATGTATATCAGAACGTTTTCCTGCGTTATACCATGAAGCAATGGGGACAGACACCGGAGGAGATCAGTCCTGAGGTTACCGGACGAGTTCCAGTCGTTATTTCCTATGACAACCGTTATTTTAAGGACAAGTATCAGAGTGTTCCACTTCACGGATTTACTCCGATGTTCGAAAAAATGTTAGATCACGGGAATATCGAGGTCATTCTTGGCACAGACTGTAAAGAAGTACTTTCTTTTACCGACGGCAATGTTTATTTCAAAGGTGAGGAATTTCATGGCGATCTGATCTATACAGGAGCAATCGATGAACTGTTCGATTGCAGATTTGGAAGACTTCCATATCGTTCTCTGGATTTTCAGTTTGAGCATCTGGATCAGGATTCTTTCCAGGATCACAGCGTTGTCAATTACACCGTCAGCGAAGATTTTACACGTATTACAGAGTTTAAATTCCTGACAGGTCAGAAGGATTGTGACGGAACAACGATCGTAAGGGAGTATCCGTTTGCATACACCGGAGCTGCCGGAGAGACACCATATTATGCAATCTTAAATGATGAAAACAGAGCACTTTACAATCAGTATAAAGAGCTTACCGATGCGTTTGGCAGATTCCATTTACTTGGACGTCTTGCGGAGTACAAATACTATAATATTGACGCAATGACAGCAAAAGCATTTGAGCTTGCTGATAATCTGATGAAATAAGAGGACGAATCATTATGAAACTTTTATCATTTGCCATTCCTTGTTACAATTCGGAAGCATATATGGAGAAATGTATTGAATCCATTCTTCCAGGTGGCGAGGATGTGGAAATTCTGATCATTGATGACGGATCAAAGGATCGTACTGCAGAAATCGCAGATGCATATGCTTCCAGATATCCGACAATCTGTAAAGCGATCCACCAGGAGAATGGTGGACATGGAGAGGCTGTCAATGCGGGAATCCGCAATGCGACAGGTTTATATTTTAAAGTAGTTGACAGTGATGACTGGGTGGATCAGGATGCTTACCGCAGCATTCTTGCCAAGCTGAAAGAACTTGCAGGCGGAAATAAACATCTTGATATGTTTTTGGCCAATTACGTGTATGAGAAGGAAGGCGCCAGACATAAAAGGGTTATGAGACAGACCGGATTTCCACAGGACTGTGTTTTTACATGGAATGATATCCGCCACTTTTTCAAGGGACATTATATTTTGATGCATTCCGTTATTTATCGTACACAACTGCTTCGCGAATGTGGACTGGAGCTGCCAAAACATACATTTTATGTGGATAATATCTATGTTTATGCACCACTTCCAAGTGTGAAAACTATGTATTATATGGATGTGGATTTTTATCGTTATTTCATCGGAAGGGATGACCAGTCCGTCAATGAAAAGGTTATGATCAGCAGGATCGATCAGCAGATCCGGGTAAACAAGATCATGATCGATGCATTTGATCTTTGGAAAATTCCGAATCTGAAATGCCGTAAATATATGATGAATTATCTCGAGATCATTACTGTAGTTTCTACGGTTATGCTGCTTCGTTCCGGAACAGACGAGAATCTTGAGAAGAAGCGGGAACTCTGGAGATATATTAAGGATAAGGACATTCGCCTGTTCCACCGTCTGAGAAGAGGAATTCTTGGTGGAGCGATGAATCTTCCGGGCAAGAGTGGACGGAAAATTTCTGTTGCTGCATACCGGCTTTCACAGAAGGTTGTAGGATTTAATTAAAGCCTTTTGAATAAGGCTTTGGAAGCGTTGCCGGATCGACTTGACAGATCAGCTATTCGGGACTAGAATAGGAGCGTTGAAAAGAGCAACTGCGTATTATATTTTTATAATGCGTAGGGGCTCTTTTTTTATTATAGAAGAGCGAGGTAAGGAAAATGAGCAAAACACAAAAAGAAAAGGCTTTCGTTACAGCAAAACAGATATTCTGGGAAATGATCGGAAGTATACTGATCGCAATCGGGGTCTACAATTTTGCGGTTCATGCGGAATTTCCGATGACTGGATTTTCCGGCATTTCTATTATTTTATATCGTCTCTGGTCGATACCGATCGGGTTTTCCACGATTTTGCTGAATATTCCGGTAGCAATTTTATGCTGG
This sequence comes from uncultured Lachnospiraceae bacterium, assembly GCA_934364805.1. GTDB lineage: Bacteria > Bacillota > Clostridia > Lachnospirales > Lachnospiraceae > Roseburia. The sequence continues at coordinate 128,026 of CAKRMH010000002.1, read as the reverse complement.
AAACTGCTTGGAAAAGGGTTTTTCCTGCGCTCTGTCCGGTGTACGATCATATCATCAGTCATTATGGATTATATCGCACCGCTTTTCCCGATGTATGAGGGAAGCCGGCTTCTGGCAGCACTTTGTACCGGTGTTTTTGCAGGACTTGGATATTCTTTGATCTATATGCAGAATTCTTCAACGGGTGGAGCTGATTTTATCATTATGGCGGTAAAGGCACTTCGTCCTCATATGGGGGTTGGCAGAATATCGTTTGTGATTGATGCTGTAATCATTGTTCTTGGAACCATGGTATTTCAGGATGTGGATGGAATTATTTATGGTATGATCGTAAGTTTCCTGCTTGCGACAGTAATCGATAAAGTAATGTATGGTATGAATGCTGGGAAAATGGCATTGATCGTTACGGATGATGGAAAAAAGATCTGTGATGTGATTGAGGATTGCTGTCAGAGAGGTTCTACGATCCTAAAAGCGCAGGGCGGATATCAGCAGGAGGAAAGGGAAGTTGTTATGTGTGCATGTAATAACAAGGAAATGTACCTGGTGCAGCAGGCTGTAAAAGAGGCAGATCCGGCTTCCTTTATGATTGTTCTGGAGTCTAACGAGGTGCACGGTGAGGGCTTTCGTACGATCCAGGTTGGAGAAAAAGTTTCCGGAGCAGAATAAGATAACAGAAAGGTTAAGTAAGAAAATATTAATTTCCTTTCTGGCAGAGATATGTTAACATAAAATTATCATTTGAATATGCCAAAGACTAGAGAGGGATCGCAGATAAAATGGTTCTGTGAGGAAGGGAGAGTTATGAACGAGGAATTCAATGAAAATGTGAACCCTGAGACACAAAATGGTGGAGTTTTGGGAAACACAGAGAAGCAGTATGGTACGCCAGATTACGGAAATGCCGGGGAGCAGTACGGCAATCCAAATTACGGAAATACCGGGGAACAGTACGGCAATCCAAATTACGGAAATGCCGGGGAACAGTACGGCAATCCGAATTACGGAAATGTAAACCAGCAGTACGGCAATCCAAATTACGGAAATGCAGGGGAACAGTATGGCAATCCAAATTACGGGCAGGCATCACAGAAAGGTCAGGGAATTGGTCTTGGAATCGCATCCCTGGTACTTGGTATCCTTTCTATTCTGTTGTTTTTAACATGTCTGAATTTTATACTGGGACTCATTGCAATCGTACTTGGTATTATCCAGATTGTTAAAAATCAGAAAAAAGGAATGGCTATCACAGGTATTGTAACAGCTGTTGTTTCATTTGTTCTGACAATTCTTGTATATATTGGCGTTTTTGCGTATATCGGAACAGATGATTTCCAGGATCTTTATAACCAGTATTACGAAGAGTACTCCAATGATTATGAAACTACAAACGTACAGGAAATGGACTGCCCGTTTGAAACGGTTACCGGACTGGAAGAATTATAAGATAACATGGAGAGAGTGATTCAATATCGGATCAGCGATCCTATACCGGGACAAAAGATAAGTGGATATTTGAAAACTCATGGATATTCGGAACAAAACAGGGTGAACCTGAAAAAGAATCCGGACAGTATCTGGCTGAATGGAGTGCGTGTGCACCAGAATCATCTGTTAGAAGATGGAGATAGGCTTGAGGTACGGATTCATGAGTTTGAAAATTCCGACCAGATACTGCCAGTGCAGCTTCCAATCGAGATTGTATATGAGGATGAGGACCTGATGGTTGTGAATAAAGCAGCAGGAATGCCAATTCACCCATCACGTAATAATCCGGACAATTCTCTTGGAAATGCACTGGCATGGTATTTTAAAGAGAAGGGAAGACCGTTTGTCTTCCGGTGTATCAATCGTCTGGACAGAGATACTTCCGGTCTTACAATCATTGCAAAACATATGGTGAGTGGGGCAGTTTTAAGCCAGATGGTAGCTGCCAAGTCGAAAGAGGGACTTCAGGCGGAAGGAATACACCGGGAATATCTTGCAATTGTGAAAGGTGCTGTGAATCCGCTGCAGGGAACAATCAATGCGCCCATTGCCAGAAAAGAGAGTGTGCATCTGGAAAGAATGGTGGATTTTTCACGTGGGGAGCGTGCCATCACACATTATCAGGTGATAAAAGAGCATGACGGTTATAGTCTGGTAGCATTGCAGCTTGAAACAGGGCGGACACATCAGATCCGGGTACATATGAAATACATCGGGTATCCACTGATAGGAGATTTTGTATACAATCCGGATATGACAAGGATCAGCCGGCAGGCACTTCATGCCTGGAAGCTGACATTTCCGCACCCGATTACCGGGGAACCTATGGAATTTACTGCGCCACTGCCCCGGGATATGAGTCAGATAATAGAAGGAGAAGAACATGGAAAAGGAAGTGATCCTGAAAGTAAACGATCTGTGCAAGACGTTTAAACTTTCAAAGAAACAGCAGAAGATCGAGAATACAGCAGGCAAAGTGAAAGTTGCTGTTGATCATCTGTCTTTTGAAGCATATAAAGGAGAAATATTCGGTCTACTTGGACCGAATGGAGCGGGAAAAACAACAACACTCCGCATGTTGTCGACATTGATACGCCCGGATTCCGGGGATGTGATTATCGATGGCGTAAGTGTGGTAAAACAGCCGGAACTTGTGCGTGAAAAAATTGGCTTTCTGACCAGCGAACTGAAACTGGAAGAGTTTTTCACACCGAATTATCTGTTTGATTTTTTCTCAGATCTTCATGGTGTAGAACCACAGGTCAGGGAAGAACGGAAAGCAAGAATGTTCAAACGGTTTGGAATCGATCAGTTCGCAGAAGTGAAAGTGGCCAATCTGTCGACCGGAATGAAACAGAAAACATCGCTGGTGGTTTCCCTTGTGCATGATCCGGATATTATCATTTTCGATGAGCCAACCAATGGACTGGATGTTATCACAGCCAGAACGGTTACCGATTATCTGGCAGAATTGAAAGCAGAGGGTAAGACCATCATTGTGTCTACGCACATTTTCAGTCTGGTAGAGCGGCTGTGTGACCGTGTCGGAATCGTAATAAACGGACAGATGACAGTTTGTGATACGCTCAAGGCTCTTACTGCGGAGAAGAGTCTGGAAGATAAGTTCTTTGAAATCTATATGGAAACGGCAGGTGATCAGGATGGGGAATAATGTCATAACGATTATAAAAAAGGAATTTGCACGTTTTTTTGGAGACCGGAGAATGGTATTTACCTCACTTCTTATGCCGGGCCTGATCATTTATATTATGTATTCCTTCATGGGAAACAGTTTTTCCAATATGGCAGATACGAGCCAGTCAACTTATGAGATCGATGTGGTTCATCTTCCGGATTCCATGAGCATGCTTGCAGACATGGATCAGACAGAAGTAAAGACTGTTGAAGCCGGAGATGTGGAAGAGGCCAAAGAAAAATTAAAGTCAGAGGATCTGGATCTTCTGATTGTTTTTCCGGATGATTTTGATGAAAAAATGCTTGCCTATGATGCAATGACGGCAGCAGAGCCTGCTCCGGATATCGAAGTATATTACAATTCCGCATCAACAGAATCCGGTGCAGCGGCAGATCTGTTTTCGACAGTTGCAGATCAGGTCGAATCCTCACTTGCCAATAAGTTTGATATTAATGCAGGGGATAAAGAATATGATGTTGCGAGCAACGAAGACCAGATGGCGAAGATGTTTGCAATGATGATGCCAATGCTTGTGCTGATCTTTCTGTTCAGCGGATGTCTTGCTGTTTCCGCAGAGTCCATCGCCGGTGAGAAAGAACGTGGAACGATCGCAACACTTCTGGTTACACCAATGAAGCGAAGTGAGCTTGCGCTGGGGAAAATAGCAAGTCTCAGTGTGATCGGTGTTTTAAGTGGTCTCTCCAGCTTTATTGGAACCATGCTTTCACTTCCAAAACTGATGGGTGAAATGGAAGAAAATGGATTCGGCAATGTGTACCAGCCGGCAGATTATGTACTTTTGTTCCTGGTGATTGCGACAGCAGCACTTCTTATGGTTGGATCGATCGCAATTATTTCGGCATTCTGTAAAACGGTAAAAGAGGCAAGCACTGCGGTCATGCCATTGATGATCGTTGTTATGGTGCTTTCCGTTACTTCGATGATGGGAAGCAGTATCCGGAAGGCATTCTACTGGTATCTGATTCCTCTTTACAACAATGTGCAGTGCCTGACAGGTATTTTTTCCAAGGATTATAACATGACGAATATTATCGTTACAGTAATCGCAAATGTTATTTATTCCGGTATCCTTGTCGGAGCACTTACAAAAATCTTTGACAGTGAAAAGATCATGTATACAAAATAATATCACACATTATTGTCCTAATCACATGGGTGTATATCAAATATAACGGTCCTCCGGACATCGTTCCGGGGGACCATTTTCAGAAGATCTATTGTACACAAAGATCAATTCCAGTGTTGTTTTGAAACAATCTTAGGATAATTTTTCCATTGAGGAAAAAATGGGGGTATGATAAAATGGTTTCGTCTGTGAGAGATGGAGGAAACAGATTTCGAAAAGTTAAAAACTTTAGCGCCATGCACCGGTTGGAACGGAAAGGTCCGGATGGATCACAACCGGTTAACGAGGATTCAGGTTATCGAAAATTCGGCGGATGCCTGAACGCAGGAACGGCTGCGTATGCAGGGTTAAACAGGATGGCAACATCTGAACAAAGCCTTTGCAACCGTATTGTGAACGATGACAAATATCCCTTAGGGATCATATACTATTTTTAGAGAACAAGGAGATTTCAATTATGTGTGGAATTATTGGATTTACAGGTAAATTAGAGGCTCAGGATATCTTATTAAACGGACTTGCAAGTCTGGAATACCGCGGTTATGACAGCGCAGGTATTGCTTACTTCAAGGATACCGGAAAGATTTCTCTCAGAAAAACGGTTGGAAAGGTAAAGGATCTTCGTGCGATCTGCGACGATGAGAACAACTCTACCTGCGGAATCGGACATACAAGATGGGCAACACACGGTGGAGTGACCAATGCAAATGCGCATCCGCATAAAGTTGGACAGATCGCTTTGATTCACAATGGGATCATTGAAAATTATCATGAACTTGTGAATAAATTTGATCTTGCAGACCAACTGATCTCTGAAACCGATACTGAGGTTGCAGCAGCGCTCATCAATAAGCTTTATAACGGAGATCCGAAGGAAGCATTGAAAAAAGCAGTAGCCGAGATCGAAGGCTCTTTCGCATTCTGTGTACTTTTTAAAGATCATCCAGGTGAGATCTATGCAATCCGCAATGTCAGCCCGATGGTTGCAACACATTGTGAAGAGGGTTCATTCATTGCCTCGGATCTGACGGCATTCATCAAGTATAATAAACGTTACTTTATTGTACCGGAATACCATATCCTCACAATGAAAGAGGACGGTATTGATCTGGAAGACTTAAATGGTAATGCAGTAGAACCAGAATACTTAGAAGTAAACTGGGATGTTACTGCTGCCCAGAAAGACGGATATCCTCATTTCATGATCAAAGAGATCCATGAGCAGCCACAGGCGATCACAAGAACGATCACACCAAGGATCAAGGATATGCTTCCGGATTTCTCAGAGGATGGAATCCCGGATTCCTTCTTCGAAGATGTGAATGATATTACGATTGTTGCATGTGGTACCGCAATGTATGCAGGAATGGTTGGAAAGACCATGATCCAGAACAGACTTCACATTCCGGTAACGGTTGCGATCGCATCGGAATTCCGTTATGAGGAGCCTGTCATTACAGACAGATCCATGGTTATCGTGGTATCCCAGTCTGGAGAGACGATCGATACATTAGAGGCATTACGTCTTGCAAATAAATATACAAGGAAAACGCTTTCTATTGTAAACGTGAAAGGATCAAGTATTGCCCGTGAGAGCAGCTATGTGCTTTACACACATGCAGGTCCTGAGATCGCAGTTGCGAGTACAAAAGCATACACCGTTCAGGCTGCAACATTTTATCTGTTAGGCTGCAAGCTTGCACTGATGCAGAACAAAATGTCTGTCGATGAGGCACATGGATTCATTCAGACGCTTTCTGAGATTCCGAATTACATTGAAGAAGTTTTGGCTCAGGCATCCAATGTTGAACAGCTCACGAAACGCATGACAAATGCTGCAAATGCATTTTTCATTGGTCGAGGTCTTGACTATACGCTTTGCATGGAAGGTGCACTGAAATTAAAAGAGATTTCATATATTCATGCAGAAGCATATGCGGCAGGTGAGTTAAAGCATGGAACGATTGCCCTGATCAGCGAAGGTGTTCCGGTTATCGCAGTTGCAACACAGAAACATGTATACAGCAAAGTGATTTCCAACATTCGCGAGGTAAAGGCAAGAGGTGCTTATGTAACACTTCTTACAAGAGAAAAAGAGATCACAGATCCATCCATCTGTGATGTTCATATCAGTCTTCCGGATATTGCAGATGAATTTGCAATTTTCGAAGCTGTAGTTATTTTCCAGCTGATCGCTTACTACACATCCGTAGGAAAAGGATTAAATCCGGATCAGCCGCGTAACCTTGCAAAATCTGTAACAGTAGAATAATTTTATTTGAAACGAACCGGATAAACCAAATCCTATCTTGACAACCGGAAACACAGGTTTTATACTGAATGGGTGAATTTGAAGAGAAAGACTATGACGAAGACAGTAGTTCTCACAGGAATGTGATAGAGAGCCGGGGATGGTGGAAGCCTGGTACGAGTATGGTGGGAAGGAAGATCACTTCTGAGTCGCAGACTGAAATCCATCCGGTATCTGCCGTGGAAAGTAAGAATTGCCGTATTTCCTACGTTACAGGGAACGACGTATGCAGGAAGAATCCTAAGTACATTGTAACAAGGTGGTGAAACGCAGGCCCGCGTCCTTATTACAGGATGCGGGCCTTTTCTATGTTATATCAGAGCAGGAGGAAATTATGTACAACAAGGTTGACAACAATATGAACTTCGTTGACCGTGAGAAAGACGTTGAGAAGTTCTGGAAAGACAATGACATTTTCAAAAAATCCATGGAAAACAGAAAAGAAGGCGAAACCTACACCTTCTATGATGGACCACCAACAGCAAACGGTAAGCCACATATCGGACATGTCCTGACCCGTGTCATCAAAGATATGATTCCAAGATATCAGACAATGAAAGGGAAATATGTTCCTCGTAAAGCCGGATGGGATACCCACGGACTTCCGGTTGAGCTGGAAGTAGAGAAAATGCTCGGCTTAAACGGAAAAGAGCAGATCGAAGAATATGGAATGGAGCCTTTCATTGAGAAATGTAAAGAGTCTGTATGGAAATACAAAGGAATGTGGGAAGACTTTTCTGCAACCGTTGGTTTCTGGGCAGATATGGATAATCCATATGTTACTTATGACAATAACTTCATCGAATCTGAATGGTGGGCATTAAAGGAGATCTGGAATAAGGGACTTCTTTACAAAGGATTTAAGATCGTTCCATATTGCCCTCGTTGTGGTACACCGCTTTCATCAGCAGAAGTATCCCAGGGATATAAGACTGTAAAAGAGCGTTCTGCGATCGCCAGATTTAAAGCTGCCAATGAAGATGCATACTTTTTGGTATGGACAACAACACCTTGGACACTTCCAAGTAACGTTGCTCTCTGTGTGAACCCGGATGATACTTATATCAAGGTAAAAGCAGCGGACGGATACACATATTATCTGGCAGAGGCACTTGCAGATAAAGTACTCGGCAGACTTGGCAATGAAGAAGAAGGAAAGAAAGCATACGAAGTATTAGAGACATATAAAGGGAAAGACCTCGAGTATAAAGAGTATGAACCGTTATATGCATGCGCAAAAGAATGTGCAGATAAACAGAACAAAAAGGGATTTTTCGTTACCTGTGACACTTATGTAACGATGACAGACGGTACTGGTATCGTTCATATCGCTCCTGCTTTTGGTGAGGACGATGCGAATGTCGGACGTAATTATGATCTCCCGTTTGTACAGTTTGTAAATGGAAAAGGAGAGCTTACCGAAGAGACACCGTTTGCAGGACTTTTTGTAAAGAAAGCAGATCCGGAAGTATTAAAAGATTTGGAGTCCAAAGGACAGCTGTTTGATGCTCCAAAATTTGAACATGAATATCCACATTGCTGGAGATGTGACACACCACTGATCTATTATGCAAGAGAGTCCTGGTATATCAAGGAAACAGCAGTAAGAGATGATCTGATCCGTAACAACAATACCGTAAACTGGATCCCGGAATCCATCGGTAAAGGACGTTTCGGAAACTGGCTTGAGAACATTCAGGACTGGGCAATTTCACGTAACCGTTACTGGGGTACACCGTTAAATATCTGGGAATGTGAATGCGGACACAGAGAATGTGTTGGAAGCAGACAGGAACTTGCAGAACGTTCCGGCAACCCGGACGCTGCCAAGGTAGAACTTCACAGACCATATATTGATGAAGTGACATTCCCATGTCCGGAATGTGGAAAGACCATGAAACGTGTACCGGAAGTATTAGACTGCTGGTTTGATTCCGGAGCAATGCCATTTGCACAGCATCATTATCCATTTGAGAACAAAGAAGTGTTTGAGCAGCAGTTCCCGGCACAGTTTATTTCTGAGGCAGTAGACCAGACACGTGGATGGTTCCATTCTCTGATGGCAGAGTCCACTTTATTATTCAATAAGGCTCCATATGAGAACGTTATTGTTTTAGGCCATGTACAGGATGAGAACGGACAGAAGATGTCCAAATCAAAGGGCAATGCAGTAGATCCGTTTGATGCATTGAAACAGTACGGAGCAGATGCAATCCGCTGGTATTTCTATATCAATTCCGCTCCTTGGCTTCCAAACCGTTTCCACGGAAAAGCCGTGCAGGAAGGTCAGCGTAAATTCATGGGTACTCTGTGGAATACGTATGCATTCTTTGTTTTATATGCAAATATCGATAATTTTGATGCAACTAAGTATACACTGGATTACAGCAAACTTTCCGTAATGGACAAATGGCTTCTTTCCAAGTTGAACTCAGCGATCATTGAAGTAGACAATGATCTCGGAAGCTATAAGATTCCGGAAGCTGCAAGAGCACTGGAAGAGTTCGTGGATGACATGAGTAACTGGTATGTAAGACGCTCACGTGAACGTTTCTGGGCAAAAGGAATGGAACAGGATAAGATCAATGCATACATGACACTGTATACCGCACTTGTAACGATCTGTAAGTGTGCAGCACCAATGATTCCATTCATGACAGAAGATATTTACCGCAACCTGGTATGCAGCATTGATCCGTCTGCACCAGAATCCATCCACTTATGTGATTATCCGGCTGCAGATCAGTCCATGATCGATGTAGAACTGGAAAAAGCCATGGATGAAGTATTAAAAATCGTTGTTATGGGTCGTGCATGCAGAAACAGTGCAAATATCAAGAATCGTCAGCCAATCGGTCAGATGTTTGTAAAAGCACCGGAAAAATTAAGCGGTTTCTACACTGACATCATCGCAGATGAGTTAAATGTTAAGAAAGTTACATTCTCAGATGATGTATCTGCATATACAAGTTATCAGTTTAAGCCACAGCTTCGCACGGTAGGACCAAAATACGGTAAATACTTAAAACAGATCCAGGCTGCACTTGCCGGACTGGATGGCAATAAAGCAATGGCTGAACTTAAGGCAGATGGTGTGCTGAAACTTGACAGTGTCAGTGATGAGGTTGTATTATCAGAAGAGGATCTGCTTATTACAATGACACAGATGGAAGGCTATGTATCTGAGAACGATAACACGGTTACCGTTGTACTGGATACGAACCTGACTCCTGAATTAATTGAGGAAGGTTTTGTCCGTGAGCTTATAAGCAAGATTCAGACCATGAGAAAGGAAGCTGGTTTCGAAGTAATGGATCATATCGCAGTTTCATATATTGCAGATGAAAAAGTTACGGGAATCTTCGCAAAATACGGCGAGGAAATCAAATCAGAGGTACTTGCTGATGCAATCAGTTCCGGAGATCTCAAAGGATATGAGAAGGAATGGAGCATCAATGGTGAAAGCGTACAGTTAGCAGTAGAAAAACAGTAGATTGAAAAGAGGGAGGAGAACAAAGCTGGTCTTGCTCCCTCTTTTTGCCGAATGGAGGAATGTTATGCGAAGCAATGTATTTAACAAAAAAGAATTTGTTTCTAACGTCAAGGATAATCTGAAGAATCTCTACCGTAAAACACTGGATGAGGCAGAACAGCAGGAAATTTTCCAGGCAGTTTCCGCAACTGTCAAGGATGAGATCATGGACCGGTGGCTGGCCACGCAGCAGACTTTTGAGAGGGACGATCCGAAGACCGTATATTATATGTCCATGGAATTTCTTATGGGGCGTGCGCTTGGTAATAATCTGATCAATCTGTGTGCATACAAAGAAGTAAAAGAGGCTCTGGAAGAACTGGGGCTCGATCTGAGTGTGATCGAAGACCAGGAGCCGGATCCTGCACTTGGAAACGGCGGACTTGGACGACTGGCCGCATGTTTTATGGATTCACTGGCAACACTTGGCTATGCAGCTTACGGATGCGGGATCCGTTACCACTACGGTATGTTTAAACAGAAGATTTCGGACGGATTCCAGGTGGAAGTTCCGGACAACTGGTTAAAGGATGGATATCCGTTTGAACTGCGCAGACCGGAATATTGCTATGAAGTCCGGTTTGGTGGAAATGTGCGCCAGGAATACAGGGAAGACGGTTCCATGAAGTTTGTCCATGAAAATTATCAGTCCGTACTTGCAATCCCGTATGACATGCCGATCGTCGGCTATGACAATAACGTCGTGGACACATTAATCACATGGGATGCACAGGCAAAAGAAGTGTTTGAACTGGATTCCTTTGATAAAGGCGATTACGAGCAGGCTGTGGCACAGGAGAATCTTGCACGTAACCTGGTGGAAGTGTTATATCCAAATGACAATCATGTGGCAGGCAAGGAACTGCGCCTGAAACAGCAGTATTTCTTTGTTTCTGCAAGCATACAGAGGGCTCTGGCACGTTTTAAAAAGCATCATGATGATATTCATGATCTTCCGAAAAAAGTCGTATTTCAGATGAATGACACGCATCCGACCGTTGCTGTTGCAGAACTGATGCGTATACTCGTAGACGAAGAAGGTCTTGGATGGGATGATGCGTGGGATATTACGACACGTTGTGTCGCATATACGAACCATACGATCATGTCAGAGGCATTGGAGAAGTGGCCGATTGAGATCTTCGAGAGACTGCTTCCGCGTGTATATCAGATCGTGGATGAAATTAACCGGAGATTCCTGATTGAGATCGGGAACCGTTATCCTGGAAATGAATACAAAAAGCAGAAGATGGCAATTCTCTGGGATGGTCAGGTTAAGATGGCACACCTTGCAATTGCAGCCGGTTTTTCGGTAAACGGAGTTGCAAAACTTCATACCGAGATTCTGATGAATCAGGAACTGAAAGACTTTTATGATATGTATCCGCAGAAATTCAACAATAAAACAAACGGCATCACACAAAGAAGATTCCTTGCACACGCCAATCCACTTCTTGCAGACTGGGTAACAAAACATGTTGGAAAGGGATGGATCACAGACCTCTCCCAGGTGGCAAAACTTGTTCCTTATGCAGAGGATCCGAAGGAACAGCAGGAATTTATGGAGATCAAGCGCCAAAATAAGATACGCCTTGCAAAATACATCAAAGAACACAATGGCATCGAGGTCAATCCGGATTCTATTTTTGATGTACAGGTGAAACGTCTGCATGAGTACAAACGGCAGCTGCTTAATATCCTGCATGTCATGTATCTGTATAACCAGCTGAAGAGTAATCCGAATATGGATTTTTATCCGAGAACATTTATCTTTGGCGCAAAGGCAGCTGCTGGTTACCGAAACGCAAAACTTACGATCAAACTGATCAATAATGTTGCAGAAGTGATCAATCATGATCCGGACATCCATGGCAAGATCAAAGTGGTATTTATCGAGGATTACAGAGTTTCCAATGCAGAATGGATCTTTGCGGCGGCAGATGTCAGTGAGCAGATTTCGACGGCCAGCAAGGAAGCATCCGGAACCGGCAACATGAAATTCATGCTAAATGGTGCACTGACGCTTGGAACTATGGATGGCGCAAATGTTGAGATGTATGATGAAGTCGGAGCAGACAATATCTTTATTTTCGGAATGAGTGCAGAGGAAGTCATTGCCCATGAACAGCATAGAGACTATAATCCGATGGAGATCTACAACAATGATCCGGACATTCACAAAGTGCTGAATCAGCTGATTGATGGAACTTTTTCGGCAAATGACAAAGAACTGTTCCGGGATCTGTATAATTCGCTTCTGAACAATCAGGGCGGACAGACCGCAGACAGATATTTTATACTGGCAGATTTCCGTTCTTATGCAAACGAACAGCAGAAGATCAATTCCTACTATCGTAACCGGAAAGCCTGGGCAAAGAGTGCAATCTTAAATGTTGCACATGTAGGAAAATTCTCGTCTGACAGAACAATACAGGAATATGTGGACGACATCTGGCATCTGGATAAAATCACCGTGGAGATGGACAGAATTTAAATAACTGGAAGGAAATTTGGACATGGATCATATGGGCATGACAAATGCGTTATACGCAGGAGAGGAACACACTGCAAAGTGCGGCACCTGTACTGGATTTACACTTAAGATGATTGCTGTGGTCACAATGCTTATTGATCATACGGCAGCAACGATTCTGGAGAGGGCATTGACATGTCCTTCTGCGGGGTATATTACAACGGCAGAAGCCTATAACAGATGGCTGATTGTCTATCAGATCATGCGTGGAATCGGGCGGATGGCATTTCCACTGTATTGTTTTTTGCTTGTGGAAGGCTTTGTTCATACAGGAAATGTGAAAAAATATCTTGGAAGAATGGCGGTATTTGCACTGATTTCAGAGATCCCGTTTGACATGGTCTTTAACAGGAGCTTTTTTGATATGTCATATAACAGTGTGTTTTTAACACTGTTTCTGGGGCTTGCAGTAATTGCACTGGTTCATAAGGTGGATGATAAACTCCAGATCCAGGATCGGTCATTACTTCATAGATATCTGAAATGCATTGCGATCGTGGCTGTGATCCTGGCGGGGATGATCTTTGCGGAATTACTGCACACCGATTATAGTGCGGCAGGTGTTGCAGCGATTGCGATCATGTATGTGCTGCGGAGCAGACGTATGGCCGCTTTTGCAGCAGGCGTTGTGACATTGGGGCTTTTGAGTGGCACGATAGAATTTTTTGCACTTTTTATGCTGATTCCGATCTGGTTCTATAATGGAAAGCGTGGTCATTCTGCAAAATATTTCTTTTATGCGTTCTATCCGGTCCATCTGTTTTTACTGTCCATAATCTGCTGGTTTATGGGGCTTGGAATTTAAGATTTTTTCTGCCGGAAAACGCATAAGACCGGGTGTTAGAGACAGTCGTTCGCGTGATGCGAACATATGCAAATTTTGTGGAGTTTCTTGCCGAATTTTATTTACATTCCGGCAAAATTATGTTACATTATTTGCGGCTCTTTTGGAGAGCACTTTTCGATTGTTATTTTTTTGACAATTTCCAGATACTTTTAGAGGGAGCAGATGGGATTGTATAAAATAGCACGAAGTGGTAACAATTGGGAGTAATTCCCTTTTCATATCCGAATCTGTGTACTGAACAGTTTCGGTATTAACGTGTGTGGATGCACATCAGAAATTTAGGAGGAAACTATGTTAAGAAAAACCAAAATTGTATGTACATTAGGACCATCTACAGATGACGAAAATGTAATGCGCCAGTTAATCGAAGCCGGATTAAACGTTGCACGTTTTAACTTCTCTCATGGACCACATGATGAGCAGATGGGCCGTGTGAAAATGCTTAGAAAATTAAGAAAAGAACTCAACCGTCCGGTTGCAGCATTATTAGATACAAAAGGACCTGAGATCCGTCTTGGACTTTTCGAGAATGGTGAGAAGGTTCTCTTAAAAGAGGGACAGACATTTACTCTTACAACAGAAGAGATCACAGGTAACGCAGAGCGTGCATCAATCTCTTACAAAGAGCTTCCACAGGATGTTAAAGCTGGAAACCATATTCTGATCGATGACGGTCTTGTTGATATGGAAGTTCAGAGCACAACAGATACAGATATCGTATGTAAAGTAATCAATGCTGGTAAGATCGGAGACCGTAAGGGTGTTAACGTACCAAACGTAGACCTTTCTATGGAATTCATCAGCCCGAAAGATTACTCAGATATCCTTTTCGGTATTGAGAATGATTATGATTACATTGCAGCATCTTTCGTTCGTACAAAAGATGACGTTCTTGCAATCCGTAAGATTTTAAAAGACAACAACGCTGAGCACCAGATGAAGATCATTTCTAAGATCGAGAACATGCAGGGTGTTAAGAACATCGATGAGATCATCGAAGTATCTGACGGTATCATGGTTGCCCGTGGTGACATGGGTGTTGAGATCCCGATCGAAGAAGTACCTGTAATCCAGAAAGAGATCATTAAGAAGACAGTAGCAGCTGGCAAGATCGTTATCACAGCTACTCAGATGCTTGATTCTATGATCAAGAACCCACGTCCTACACGTGCAGAGGCTACTGACGTTGCGAATGCTATCTACGATGGAACAAGTGCTATCATGCTTTCCGGTGAGACTGCATGTGGTGATTACCCAGTTGAAGCTGTTAAGACAATGGCTAGAATCGCACTTCGTACAGAGCAGGATATCAACTATCTTTCAAGATTAAAGAACAACAAAGCAACATCTACACCAGATATCACAAACGCAATTTCCCATGCTACTGTAACATTAGCTGGTGACCTTGGTGCATCTGCAATCGTAGCAGTAACAAAATCTGGACGTACATGTGATGAAATCTCTAAATTCCGTCCAATCTGCCCAATCATTGGTGGATGTTTAACAGAGAAAGTATACCGTCAGCTGAACCTTTGCTGGGGCGTAGTTCCTGCACTTCTTGATGAGAAAGAAGATCTTGATGAGTTATTTGCAGCAGCAACAGCAGCAGCAAAAGCTACAGGAATCGCAAAAGAAGATGACGTTGTTATCATGACAGCAGGAGTTCCTCTTGGTGTATCTGGTACAACAAACCTTGTAAAAGCTGAGATCGTTAAATAATTTAATTGTATAGAAGTTTTTAACAAAATGACCCCTGTCAGAGTGATCTGGCGGGGGTTTATTTACGCTATAGGAAATACCGTGATACGTTAAAGTGTGCGGCAGGTGCACACTTTTGGCCTAATAAAGAAAATAAAACCGTGTGCCCAATTCTTAGACACACGGTTTATAAGGGGAATAAAGGGAAGGAAAGTCGGGGATTAACCCATAATTATTTCCACGTTTACGTCAGATCCGGTAACATCCGCAGCAGGGATCATGTTTCCGGTGATCTCTTTGCCGTCAACAATCGTCTTGGCAACACCTTTCTCGACATGAGAAGGGTTCTTTACTGTGATGTGGTATGTAACACCGCGGAACTCACGTTTTGCAGTGAATCCATCCATGTGGGATGGGATACAAGGATCGATGACAAGACCATCGTAATCTGGACGGATTCCAAGGATGTACTGAGAGACATCAAGGAATGTCCATGCTGCTGTACCGGTCAGCCAGCTGTTTTTCGCCTCACCAAAGTTTGGCGCATCTTTTCCGGCAATCATCTGGCTGTATACATAAGGCTCGGTACGATGGATTTCGCTGATATCTTCGATATAAGCAGGACAGGTTCTGGTATATACCTGCCAAGCACGGTTTCCACGACCGACAACAGTTTCAGCGATGGAGATCCATGGATTGTTGTGGCAGAAGATTCCGGCATTTTCTTTATATCCTGGTGGATAAGAAGAAATTTCACCAAGTTCAACATGGTATCTGTGGTATGCAGGCTGAAGAAGAACGATGCCATATTTGGTATCCAGATATTTTTCTACGGACTGCATTGCTTTTAAGCAGTTACCTTCTTTCAGTCCGATCTCAGCGATAACACAGAAGCCCTGCGGCTCGATGAAGATTTTTCCCTCTTCACATTCTTTTGATCCGACTTTGTTTTTGTAATGGTCGTAAGCACGAAGGAACCATTCTCCGTCCCAGCCGGCATCCAAAACAGTAGCCTCCATCTTATGGATGGCTTCTTCTGCTTCGTTTGCTTCTGCATCCAGTCCTCTGCGCCGGCAGATCTCTACATAATCCTTACCGTATTTGACAAACATTCCGGCAATGAAAACAGACTCTGCGTTTGGTCCTTCCGAAGGACCGAATGTCTGGAAGGATTCCCCAGGTTCTTCAGAGAAGCAGTTTAAGTTCAGACAGTCATTCCAGTCTGCACGTCCGATCTGAGGAAGACCATGTGGTCCGAGGTGTTTTACTGTGTAGTTGAAGGAACGTCTCAGATGTTCCATAAAGTCAGTTGCTTTGGATGGATCACTGTCATAAGGAGTCATTTCATCGAGAATGCTGTAATCTCCGGTTTCTTTGATGTAAGCAGCGGCACTTGCAATCAGCCATAATGGATCATCGTTGAATCCGCTTCCAATGTCAGCATTTCCTTTTTTCGTAAGAGGCTGGTACTGATGATATGCGGAACCGTCCTCAAACTGTGTTGCGGCAATATCTAAAATGCGTTCTCTTGCTCGGTCCGGAATCAGATGTACGAATCCGAGAAGATCCTGGCAGGAATCACGGAATCCCATTCCACGGCCGATACCTGATTCAAAATAAGAAGCAGAACGGCTCATGTTAAAGGTTACCATACACTGGTACTGATGCCAGATATTGACCATACGGTCCAGTTTCTCTTCTGAGGAAGAGATTGTGAAGTGACCGAGAAGATTGTTCCAGTATGCCTTTAAGTCTGCGAGTGCTGCATCTGCTTTCTCAGTAGTATCAAATTTGGCAAGAAGCGCATCAGCCGGAGCACGGTTGATCACACCGTCTTCCGGACGACCGATCCATTTCTCGGCAACAGGATTCTCAACATATCCAAGAACAAAGATGTAAGTTTTCTCTTCTCCAGGAGCAAGGGTTACTTTTAGGTGGTGGGAACCAATCGGTGACCATCCGCTTGCAACGGAATTTCTGGATTCGCCATTCGTAACAACAGCAGGAGCGGAATTCTCACCATAAGCACCAAGGAAAGAATTACGGTCAGTATCAAATCCCGCAACAGGTGCATTGACTGCATAAACAGCATAGTGATTCCGGCGTTCCCGGTATTCTGTTTTGTGGAACAGATGGGAACCGTCGGCGTGGATTTCAACTTCACCGGTTGAGAAGTTACGCTGGAAGTTCGTCATATCATCCATTGCATTCCAGAGACAGAACTCTACATAAGAGAAAACAGAGAATTCCTTTGTATCTGTTGTCGTGTTTTTCAGGGTGAGTTTGTTGATCTCACAGGTAGATCCCATTGGTACAAAGTCTGTCAGTTCAGCAGTCAGACCATTTTTGCTGCCTTTAAATACAGAATATCCCATACCATGACGGCATTCATAAGAATCAAGTTCCGTCTTGGTAGGCATCCAGCCCGGATTCCAGATAGTTCCGCCATCTTTGATATAGTAGTAATGTCCGTTGCTGTCCAGAGGAACATTGTTGTAACGGTATCTGGTCAGACGCAGCAGTTTTGCGTCTTTATAGAAGCTGTAACCGCCACAGGTGTTGGATACAAGTGAGAAGAAATTCTCACATCCAAGATAGTTGATCCAAGGAAGTGGAGTCCTTGGAGAGGTGATGACGTATTCTTTCTGTGCGTCATCAAAATGTCCAAATTTCATATGATCATTCTCCTATTCTTTATACGTAAACGTTTAAGTAGTTTTCTACAAGATTGAGTATATATGGAAAAACAGAAAAAAGCAATATACGATTCTTAAAAAATATGCACAAAAAGCAAGTGTAAAACTCGTTAAAATGGATAAAAACAATAAATCTACTTGCGATTTTTTGAGAAATATTATATAGTAAAAACACGAAAAC
Organism: uncultured Lachnospiraceae bacterium; assembly: GCA_934364805.1. Classification (GTDB taxonomy): domain Bacteria; phylum Bacillota; class Clostridia; order Lachnospirales; family Lachnospiraceae; genus Roseburia. The sequence continues at coordinate 109,897 of CAKRMH010000002.1, read as the reverse complement.
GATTAAGCGAAATTTGTTTCGAAAACAGCAATATAATTCATTCGAAGCGGGGAAATGGATATGGTATCTTTAAAAGACATTGCAAATGCATGCGGTGTATCAACGGCAACGGTAAGTAAGGCGCTGCATGATCAAAAAGACATCAGCAGTGAGACAAGAACACGTATTAAGAAAACGGCGGCAGAGATGGGATATCTCCCGAATGCGGCGGCCAGAGCCCTCAAGACGAACCGGTCTCAGAACATTGGCGTATTATACGCTGATGAGGCATCTATGGGACTGACACATGAGTATTTTGCAGGTGTGCTGAATGGAATCAAGAATGAGGCAGAGGCGCTTGGCTATGATCTTACCTTTATCAATACGAACCCGGCTGGAAGAAAGATGGCCTATCTGGAGCACTGCAGGTACCGCAATTTCGATGGTGTTGTAATTGTGTGTGCTGATTTTCAGGAACAGAATGTGCAGGAACTTATGAGCAGTGACATTCCGGTTGTGACAATTGATTATGTGCATTTCGCATGTTCAGCGGTATGTTCCAATAATGCCAAATGCATGAATGATCTTCTAGAATATATTATTTCTATGGGGCATCGCAGGATTGCGTACATTCATGGGCAGGAATATTCCAGTGTGACCAGAGACCGTCTGGCAGCATTTTACCGGACTTTGGAACTGCACAGAATCGAAATACCGGAAGAGTATGTGCGATCGGCACGTTATCTGGAAGCAAGAGATGTGGCGATCCAGACAAGAGCGCTTCTGAATCTTGAAAATCCGCCGTCCGTTATTCTTTTTCCAGATGATACGGCTATGATCGGTGGATTTAATGTAATCCGTGAGATGGGACTTCGGATTCCGCAGGATATCTCCATTGCGGGGTATGATGGAACGCGCATTTCACAGATGTTAAGACCAAAGCTTACAACCATCAAACAGGATACGGATAAGATCGGAAGGGAAGCAGCAAGGCGTCTGATCGGAAACATTGAGAATCCAAAGACCGCTTTCGTGGAGAGAGTTGTCGTGGAAGGAATCCTTTTGGAGGGCGAATCCGTAAAACGGATCACAAATTCATAGAAATAATACTTTTCATCATTTTTTTCATAAAGGGCGTGTAAAAAACGAAAGTTTTTTTACACGTCCTTTATATGTTCTCCGTATTCTGCTTCTGTTTCTCCGTAATCCGCATATAAAATACAGTCACCGCCAAATACCACCGCACGCAAACCCAATTCTCCGTAAACATGAAAAAATCCATGATCACACCGACAATTTTTACATATTTGACGGTGTAATCATGCCAAATGACCTGTCTACGGAGAATTGGTGATATTTATGAGGTATTTTTCTATTATTTTAGGTGTAGGGGAGCTTTTTCTTCGAACTATGGAGAATGGCTATATATCATTACGTGAGCCGGAGGATCAGTGTAAAGTCAATCTCCGCTTTATGTGGATCTCCAACACCTATACATCGATGGCTCCAAGTTTGAAGCAAATGCGAATAAATACTCCTGGGTATGGAAAAAATCAACAGAAAAAAGCAACAACTGCCGCATAGAATTCCAGAATAGCTTTTCGTATGGGGTAAGGGGGACTATACACTTTTTTATGAAATATAACTACTATTATATCCATGAGAAAATGATTCAGTAACTCCCGATAAAGCAATCTCAGGAAAGGATTGCTAATTTTGCGTTCTGCGATTATAATCAGAAGTAAAGCAATTACAAGAGACAGCATAGTAAAACAGGCTGTGGAAAAGAGGATAAAATGAATAATAATAAGGTTCTGAAGCGTGATGAGATTTCAGATGAATACAAATGGAACCTGGAAGATATGTTTGCCAGTGATGAGCTGTGGGAAGAAGAATATGAACAGACAAAAGAACTCTGCAATAAGATCGCTTCCTATCAGGGAAAACTGACAGAAAGTGCAGCAACACTCCTTGCCTATTTCCAGGATACGGATGAGGCGAATTATCATCTGGAACGTATTTATGTGTATGCAAACGAGAGATATCATCAGGATACTGCAGTTTCCCAATATCAGGGATACGCATCGAGGGCGGACAGCCTGATGGTTATGGCAGAAAGCTCCAGTGCATTTGCGGAGCCGGAAATCCTTGAGGTTTCGGAAGAAACAATCGATGCCTTTTACAAGGAACAGCCAGAGCTTTTGAAATATCAGAGAGCGATCGATGAGATCTTACGTAAGAAAGCACATACGTTATCCAAAGAAGAAGAGAAAATTCTCGCAGATGCAGGAGAGATCGCAGTAGGACCGGAGAATATTTTCTCTATGTTCAATAATGCAGATATCCGTTTCCCAGCGATCAAAGACACCGAGGGTAATGAACTTCCGGTCAGCCACGGAACATTTATCCAGTTAATGGAGAACAAGGACAGAAATATCCGTAAACAGGCATTTGAATCGATGTATCATACATATCAGCAGTTTGGCAATACGGTAGCATCCATTTTCACCAGTCATCTGAAGCAGGAACACTTTTTCGCAAAGACAAAGAAGTATGACAGTGTAAGAGCTATGCATCTGGATCAGGGAAATATCCCGGAAGGCGTATACGATAATCTGATCGAGACCGTACATAAACATCTTCCAGCGATGCATCGCTATATGGCAGAGCGCAAAAAGCTTCTGGGTGTGGAAGAACTTCATATGTATGACCTTTATACACCGTTAATTGATGATTACGATAAGAAATATACATATGAGGAAGCAAAAGAGACCGTATTAAAAGGACTTGCACCGATGGGAGAGGAATATCTTTCCATTCTGAAGGAGGGACTTTCCGGAGGCTGGATCGATGTTTATGAGAATGAGAATAAAAGAAGTGGTGCATATTCCTGGGGAGCTTATGGGACACATCCTTATGTACTGTTGAACCATAAGGATAATCTGAACAGTGTATTTACTCTGGCACATGAGATGGGGCATGCAATCCATACCTATTATTCCAATAAGACCCAGCCGATCACATATTCCGGCTATCTGATCTTTGTTGCCGAGGTTGCTTCAACATGTAACGAAGCGCTGCTTATGCAGTATCTGATGAAGAATGCTGCAGATGAAAAGGAACGGCGTTATCTGATCAACCATCAGCTTGAGGAATTCCGTACGACATTATTCCGTCAGACGATGTTTGCAGAATTTGAGCAGATCGTTCATAAGAAGACCGCAGATGGAGAGGCTCTGACACAGGAAGCACTGAATAAGATCTATCATGATCTGAATGTGTTATATTACGGACCGGATGTGGTAGTGGATGAGGAAATCGACTATGAATGGATGCGTATTCCACATTTTTACACCTCATTTTATGTGTATCAGTATGCAACCGGTTATTCGGCAGCAACTGCATTTTCCAAGCTGATCCTTGAGGGAGGACAGCCTGCAGTTGACCGTTATGTCACAAACTTCCTCTGCGGAGGATGCTCGAAAGATCCGATTGAGCTTCTGAGGAATGCAGGGGTTGATATGAGCACACCGGAACCGGTAGATGCAGCACTTCAGGTATTTGAGGAGTATCTTGCAATGTTCACTGCAAAATAAAACAATTGTAGTACGAGGAGGAAAAGTTATGAATCTTGAGAAAAAGCAGTTGACCGATAAGAACAGGGCAGCCTTTTTTGCCGGGTTATTGATTGAATGCAGCCTTACAATTACAGCAATTGTTGCTCTGGTAACGGGAAGAAACGGGGCAACAGCAGTGGTAAGGCTGATTGTCGGCATCGCAGCGATCGCTGTAAACGGTGCGTCGATCGGAAAGTTAAAAGATTCCGTGATCTATCGGCATGTGTGCAGTTCATCTATGATTCTTGTGTTTCTGACAGCACTGTTTACTGCGGATGTACCCTATATATATGCATATGTATTTCCGATTGCAATTCTGGTTATGATCTATGCTGATGCAAAATTGTCTATTGCAGGTGCCCTGGTCGCATCCATTGCAACGATCGTGTATGAAATCGTTTCATTGAACAGACAATTTGTCGATATAGAAGAGCTGGTTTTTGAGATCAGCATGGTACTGATTGCCTGTGTACTTTCATTGATCATTACGGTTATGTTAAGAATACATGGAAAAGAGAATATGGAAGCCGTCGAGGAGCAGGCACAAAAACAGAAAAAGACAGCAGAAAAGATTATTGATCTTGCAGAGCAGCTGAATCAGAAATTTGAAAGTGCAAAGGATGTGTCGGAAGGCTTAAATGATACGATGAAAACAAGTCATGATGCGGTTTCCGAGATTGCAGAAAGCACACATATGAATGCAGAAGCAATCAACCGGCAGACCAGCCAGACATCAGGTATTCAGGAGAGCATTGAGAGCGTGGGACAGGAAGCGCGCAATATGGGCGAGATTTCGGAACGCACCAATTCCAATGTTGCCAGTGGTGTGGACATGATCGAACAACTTAAGAATCAGGCTGCACAGGTTGCACAGATCAACAAAGAGACCGGAGTTACAACCCAGCAGCTAAATGACAGCATCAAAGATGTGGAAGCTATTACGGATACGATTCTTGGAATATCGGATCAGACCAATCTTCTTGCACTCAATGCTTCGATTGAGGCTGCAAGAGCAGGAGAGGCCGGCAAGGGATTTGCGGTTGTTGCAGACGAGATCCGAAAACTATCGGAAGATACCAGAAAGGCAACAGAAGAAATCAGCCAGATTATTGAAAAGCTGATCAAAGATGCAGATAATGCAGCCCAGAGTATGACAAAATCATCCGAATATGCAGAAAAGCAGAATGAACTGATCAGTGAAACCGGAGCAAAATTAAGTGATATTAAGAAGGATACGGATGCCCTTTATAAAGGCGTACATGAAGTCAACGCTTCGGTTGACAGCATTATTTCTGCCAACAGCATTATTATGGACAGCATCACGAATCTTTCAGCAACAGGAGAAGAGGTCGCAGCATCTACCGATACTGCATTGTCGATCAGTGATTCGGCAGTCAGCGCATTGAAGGATATGAACCATCTGCTTTACGAGATTCATGAGATCTCAGATCAAATGGAAAATATCGCAGATAATAAATAGTTGGAAAGGATACGAAATGGAACGAATTAAAAGCTTTACAATCGATCATGATGTTCTTGTACCGGGATTTTATATTTCCAGACAGGATCAGGATGTGATCACCTATGATCTTAGAACAAGAAAACCAAACGCAGGAGATTACATGAGCAATGCGGATATGCATTCGGTGGAGCATATGTTTGCAACCTATATCCGGAATTCAGAAATTGCTGACCATGTTGTATATTTTGGACCAATGGGATGCCAGACTGGATTTTACCTGCTTGTCAGAGAGGAAGCGCCTGCAAAAGTGTTTGAGATCACCAAGAAAGTCTTAAAACAGATCATCGCACACGAAGGACCGGTATTTGGTGCATCAGCGGTAGAATGCGGACATTATGAGAACCTGGATCTTGCAATCGCACAGGAAGAATGCAAAACGTATCTTGCAGTGCTTGAAGCACAGACGAACACAGAGTTTACCTACCCTGCCAAATAAAAGGACAAAAAGAAGTGAGGAATAAAAAATGAAAATTGGTATTATCGGCGCAATGCAGATGGAAATCGATAATTTGAAAGAATCTCTGGAAAACAGTAAAACAGAGAATGTAAGCGGTGTTGAATTTGTAAGCGGCACAGTTGCAGGCGTTGAGGTTGTTGCAGCAGTCTGCGGAATTGGAAAGGTTTTTGCAGCAATCTGTACAGAAGCAATGATCTTAGAATACAAGGTAGATATGATCGTTAACATCGGTGTTGCTGGAACACTCTGCAAGGAACTCGGAGTGATGGATGTTGCAGTTGCAGATAAAGTCGTACAGCATGATATGAATACATCTGCTCTTGGCGATCCGGTCGGACTTTTATCCGGAATTAACCAGATCTTCCTTCCATGTAATGAGAGCATGATGGAGCTTCTGGAAAAATGCCTTGCAGATAAGGGGATGAAATACAAGGTTGGAACAATTGCCACCGGAGATATGTTCATGCATAAAGCAGAACAGAAAGCAAAGCTTCATGAAAGATTTGAGGCGATCGCAGCAGAGATGGAAGGTGGAAGTATCGGCCATGTATGTTATGTGAACAAAGTTCCGTTTGCGATTCTTCGTACCATTTCAGATGGGGAAGGCGGAGCAATGGATTATGCGACATTTGCGGAGAAAGCGGCAGAGCTTGGTATCGAAGTAATCGTAGAATTCATCAAACGATCCGGAGAACTCAGTTTGTAAGAAGTGCACAAAAAGTGGCATGAACTTTTGTGAAGTTTGTGCACACTTTTTGCATTATGCATGCTATTATAATACCTGTAAAAACCCCCCAATACATTATATAATTTTTGCTACCCCCATAGCAAAAATACCTTCTCCGAAAAGACAGCAGATCGAAAGGCTGTCTTTTTTTTGTTATGCATCAGAGATGCAATTTAAAATTGTTTGCCCACTTTATCTGTGATACACTGTACTCAGAGAAAAAAGAAAGGTTTTTGCAAAAGAGATGGATTGGACGATCAGTTTTGCTATGCTTATTTTTCTGACATCGACCACCGGGTCGGCGTTGTTCATGATATGGTATGTGATAGGTAAAATCCTCGAAAAAACAGGTTTTATTCATGTCATGTATGAATTGTTTAAGACGGTATTGGCTTTTTGGTTTTTCCCGTTGGCATTTCTTGTGCTGGCGGTGGAAAATAAGTTACAGTGGGACGGAATTCTTTTTCGGTATACACCAGCTATTAAAAGAAACTGTACGGTTTTTCTTTTGATCTGGCTGACTGGAATGATTTGTTTTCTGCTCGATTATATCCGAAAGAACCAGATTCTTAACAGACATTGTCATGAACTGATCCCAGTGGATGGAAGAGAATGGGACATGTTTGTTGAAATATGCGAAGACATGCATATCAGACCAGGAAAGCTGGATCTTGTTGTAGACTATAAGGCAAAGACGCCATATTTGTGTGGACTTCGCAGCCAGTATGTCGTGCTGCCGGTGAGGGAGTATACCAGGCGGCAGCTTCGGGTAATTTACGTTCATGAGCTGACACATTATAAACAGAACAGTCAGTTATGGCGGCATATGACAGCCATTGGGAAAGCACTTTATTTTTTCAATCCATTTATTTTTCTGCTGCAGAGGCAGCTGGAGTTCTGGGGAGAGTACATCTGTGATTATGAAGCGATTCCCAGAGTGGAAAGTATGAAGGTTTATTTTGGTGAGATCATGAATACGATTACCGGACAAATCAATGATCAGGAACTGCTTCACACACAGCTTTTAAGAAGTAAACCACAGCTTTTGAGGCGCATCGAAATGATGAACAAAACATATCAGATCGATCAGCACAGATATCGTATGATTCCGGCCATTGTGATTGGGATTATGATGGTTACCAGCACGATTTTTATCCATATGCAGACGCACTGGACAGGGGAGCAGTATGTGAATTATTATTTTCAGACAGCGGAGATGGAGGAAGAATCCGGGGCAGCAGAGGAAGAACTGCCGGATAAAAGCTGGATCGTCCATGAGAATCCATAAGGGCTGGCTGATTCTGTAATGGGACATTCCATTCCGTGCATATCATAGTGAAAAGAAAAACTGGGGTCGGATATGTCTCAGAATTCAGAAAAAAGCTGTAATAAAAAGGAGAAAAGGGTATCACGCAGTTGTGCCATATTAGGCACAGCAGCTGTGGCCCTTTTTGCGTTTGTCATTTCTATTGCGTCGATCGGCGGAGAAACGATAAATACGGGAGCCTGGTTTAAAAACAGCAGTTATGGAGATCGTGAGCTTCCCATCTACTGTGTAGATACCAAAGAAAAGAAGATCGCATTGTCATTTGATGCCGCCTGGGGAGCGGAAGATTTTGACTCCATCATGGATACGCTGGAAAAACACAATGTGAAAGTCACTTTTTTTATGACAGGAGGCTGGGTGGAAACTTATCCAGACTGTGTAAAGAAACTTGTGGAAAAAGGGCATGATCTTGGCAATCACAGTGAACATCATTACGATATGACCACCATCTCCAGGGAAGAGATGAAAACGGAACTTATGACGGTACATGATAAAGTAAAAGAACTTACCGGATATGAAATGTTTTTGTTCCGTCCACCATATGGGGCTTATGATAACAATGTCGTCAAACTTGCATATGACTGTAATTATTATCCGATCCAGTGGTCCGTGGACTCCCTTGACTGGAAGGACTATGGAGTACAGTCCATCATTGATACCGTCTGTAATCACAAAGCACTTGGGCCGGGTGCGATCATCCTGTGTCATAATGGCGCAAAATATACAGCAGAAGCCTTGGATACGCTGTTGACAAATCTTGAACAGCAGGGATATGAGATCGTCCCGGTCTCCAGACTGATCATCAGGGACAATTATCATATGGATGTTACCGGAAAACAGATATCAGACCAGAAACAGAATGGAAAAGAAGCCCAGGGGACCGAGCAGACACAAGAACCATCTGAATAATAGGAGTAAAGTACTTGTGCAGATTACCCATGCAAAAAGTCAAAAATACTGGGCAGATGCTGCCTTGAATGTACAGACCGGAGTTGACAGCGGAGATCATACCGAAGCCTCTGGCTGGTTACTGTTAAGTATGCTGGGACTTACGATCGTATGTGCATCTTTGGGAAGAAAAAGAATAGCAAAATGATATTTCGGATTGCGACCATTTCCCGGACATGATATACTATATGTAAAGTTGTTAAAAGGTGAATATTTTTCAGGAATTTGGAAATCATAGTTTGGGAGAGGGTAGCATGACAGATTCAGGATTTTTAATTTGGTTTTTCATTTTTATTTTAATTGTTATTATTATCACAGTCATTGTGGTTGCAGCATCTGTATCCGGAGCGGTATCCGCAATCGTTCAGAAGAAGGATGAAGACGAGGAATCATAAGACCAGGTGATATAGCAAAGGATACCAGAAGCAGTATTTCTGCTTCCGGTATCCTTTTTTCGATATAGGGTCAGGATGTCAAAAGATGGCTTTTCTAAAATAATTATAAACTTTGTAGGATTTTCGTTGCATTTAAAGGGTGTGCAGGTATAATGAACACATAATTGACCGGCTGGTCAGTCAGAAAGTGGGAGGAAAAAGAGATGATTTCAAAGTACAGTGTAAAAAAGCCGTATACCGTGCTTGTGGGCGTGATCTTAGTAATTGTTCTGGGAATTGTATCACTTTCCAAAATGACGACAGATCTTCTGCCGAATATGAGTTTTCCATATGCGCTCATTATTACGACAGATGTCGGGGCAAGTCCGGAGAAGGTGGAGTCAGAGGTAACTGCGCCGATCGAGTCATCGATGGCAACTACATCCAATATCAAGAACATTACTTCAACGTCGTATAACAGTTATTCGATCGTTGTTCTTGAGTATGAGCAGAACGCAAACATGGACTCGGTCATGATCGAGATCCAGCAGACGATCGATCAGTTAAAAGGAAACTGGTCAGACAGCGTTGGAACACCTATGATTATGCAGATCGATCCGGATATGATGCCGGTACTTACGGCTGCGGTAGATGTGGACGGAATGAGTGCATCGGAAATATCGGATTATGTGGCGAATGAGTTATCTCCACAGTTGGAAAGTATCGAGGGAGTTGCTTCCGTTTCAACAACTGGTGCGATCGAGGAAAATATCAAGGTTACAATGAATCAGGAGAAGATTGATGCTCTGAATCAGAAAATACAGGATGCGATTCATGCACAGTTCACAGAAGCACAGGCGCAGATCGATGATGGAAAGGCACAGATTGAGAGTGGAAAAGCCGCAATTCAAAGCGGAACCGATCAGATTACAGAAGCTGCCGGACAGATCAATGACCAGAAAAATACACTGTACCAGACCAGATCGGATCTTACTTCAAAGCTGGCAGAACTCAATTCCCAAAAAGACATGTTGGAGCAGGTGTATGACGGAATCAATGAGTTTATGCAATCAGATTCCTATGCAAAGCTGGCAGTGATGGACCAGGGAATCCAGACGATTGAAAAATCACTTGCAGAGGCTGCACAGCTTCAGAATACGGAGCTTATGCAGCAGCTTCAGACACAGATCAACACCTATAAAGAACAACTGAATACAGCGAATGCAGAGATCGCAAATCAGTTTTCGGGTCTTCAGGCAATGGGGATTACGGTAAATAACTATACAGATCTGAAGGCCGCAAAAGGTCAGGTGGCCAATATGCTGACACAGATGAAGACCGGTATTGCGACACTTCAGGCGGCGTTAGATCAGGTGGAGTCCGGTCAGGTTGCATTGGAAGATGCCATGGATACGTTGAATTATAATGCAGTTCTTGGAGCATTACAGTCAAGCAGTGCATCCGCAGATCTTGCAACAGCGGCAGCATCTTTGGATGATGCACAAAAAACACTGGATTCCAGCAAAGACAGTGCACTGGCTGCAGCAGATTTAAACAGTGTGCTTACTGTTGATACACTTTCCGGAATCCTGATGGCACAGAATTTTGATATGCCGGCAGGATACGCACAGGATGGTGATACCAGTTATCTGGTCCGTGTTGGAGAGGCTGTTACATCCGTTGATGATCTTGAGAATCTGGTGCTGATGGATATGCATATGGATGGCATTGATCCGATTCATCTTTCTGATGTGGCAGATGTGGAGATTGCAGACAATTCGGATGAATCATACGCAGTAATCAATGGTAATCCGGGAATTATGTTATCCATGGAAAAACAGACGGGATATTCCACAGGAGATGTAACAGACCGAATTCTCGATAAGTTTGATTCACTGGAATCATCCAACACAGATCTGCATTTTTCCGTACTGATGAATCAGGGAATCTATATTGACATGATCGTAAAAAATGTTATGGAGAATATGATCTTTGGTGCATTGCTTGCGGTTGTTGTGCTTTTGCTTTTCCTGAAAGACATCAAACCGACACTGGTCATTGCATGTTCCATTCCGCTATCGGTTATTTTCGCAGTCGTGCTTATGTATTTCACAGGCATTACATTGAATATCATATCTATGTCAGGACTTGCGCTTGGAATCGGTATGCTTGTGGATAACTCGATTGTCGTAATCGAGAATATCTACCGTTTAAGAGGAGAGGGCATGTCGATCCGGCAGGCAGCAGTACAGGGTGCGGGACAGGTGACTGGTGCGATCGTTGCATCGACACTTACAACAGTCAGTGTATATGCACCGATCGTATTTACCGAAGGAATCACGAGGCAGTTGTTTGTGGATATTGCACTTACGATACTCTTCACACTTACTGCAAGTCTGATCGTTGCACTGACCTTTGTTCCAGCAATGGGATCGGTGCTTTTAAAAAAGACAAAAGAGATCAAGCATCCGCTTTTTGACCGGATCCGTGATGGATATGGAAGATTCCTGGCGTTGTGTCTGAGATTTAAGCCGGTTGTATTCATTGTTGCAGTCGGATTTCTGGCAGTCAGCGCAGCAGCATCTGTTTCCAAAGGTTTTACATTTATGGACATGGATATGGACTCAGATCAGATGTCGGTGACCATCAAAGCAAAGGATGATGAAAAACTGACATTTGATGAGCTGACAAAAGCATCCGATGATGTGATAAGCCGAATCTCTGACATTGACGGTATTGAGACGATTGGCGCAATGGCTGGAGGAAACAGTACAATGAGCATGATGGGAGGAAGTACCGATAGTGTTACGATGTACATCATTCTGGATGAAGATTCGGATGTGACAGGAGAAGAGGTTGCACAGGAGATTACAGATCGTACCAGCGATATGGATGTAGAGGTGGACGCAGAGGCATCGGCAATGGATATGTCTTCCTATTTTGCAAGTGGTCTGTCCGTACAGATCAAGGGTGATGATATCGATAAGCTGCAGGAGCTTGCCGCACAGGCAGCTGATGTTGTAAAGAATACAGAGGGAACGACAGACGTCGATGACGGACTGGACGATGTTACACCACAGTTTACGATTACCGTAGATAAGGAAAAGGCTGCCGAATATGGATATACGGTGGCACAGGTATATCAGCTTGTATACGGGGAGATGGCGGACAGCAAATCTGCAACAACGATCTCTACAGATCTGAAGGATTATGAAGTCTATGTACAGACAGAAGATCAGGCAGACACAACACTCGATGATATTAAGAATCTGAGTTTTACGTATACAGATCAGCAGGGCAATGATACAGAAGTTGCATTAAGTGATATCTGCAGCTTTGAGGATAACACGACACTCAGCACGATCACCCGTGATGCGCAGACACGCTATATTACCGTATCCGCAGGGGTTGACGATGATCATAATGTTACGCTTGTCAGCAATGCAATCAAAGACGGTTTAAAGAGTATTGACGTGCCGGATGGCTATTCCATTGAAATGACCGGAGAAGATGAGACCATTCATGATGCAATGAATCAGCTGATTCTTATGCTGGTACTTGCTGTCATCTTTATTTACCTGATCATGGTTGCGCAGTTCCAGTCCTTTACGTCACCGTTTATTATTATGTTTACGATTCCACTTGCATTTACCGGAGGATTTTTTGCACTGTTCTTTACCGGACATGAGATCGGTGTAGTATCCATGCTTGGATTTATCATGCTGGCAGGACTGATCGTAAATAATGGTATCGTTTTGATCGACTACATCAATCAGGCAAGAAAAGAAGGCGTATCCAAGAAAGAAGCAATTGTGGATGCCGGCAAAACACGTCTGCGTCCGATCCTTATGACGGCGATGACGACGATTATTTCCATGATGACGATGGCAATGGGAATCGGATCAGGATCAGAAATGATGCAGCCGATGGCAATTACGATGATCGGAGGTATGGTGTACGGAACACTGCTGACACTTGTGGTTGTCCCATGTATCTATGATGCGTTCCATAAAGAAAAGAGTATGGTGGAGGAAGAATTATAATGGCAGGGGAGAGCTTTAACATCCGGTCATTTGCAGAGCCGCCGGAGAAAGCAAGGCGGATGTTTCAGGCTGTGATCGAACTGATACAGGATAATGCCGATCTTAGTACGATCAAGGTTTCCGATATTACAACAAGAGCCGGAATCGGAAAAGGTACGGCATACGAGTATTTTTCTTCCAAAGAGGAAATTCTGACACTTGCACTTTTGTATGAGTATAAGACCAGACTTTCGGATCTGGAAGAGGAATTACAGAAACAGGATGGATTCCGTAAGAAGATATTCTGCCTTCTGGACTGGCTGGATGAAAATTCCGGATATAATTTTTCGTTCCGGCATATGTTACAGATCAGTTCCGGAAATGCGGACTTCTGTGAGACGGTGCAGCAGAGCATTCCGGAAGAAATTATGAAAAAGATGGAAGAGTATCTGTTTGAAAACGGAAATGCGCTGATGGAACTTGGCTATAAAGAGGGACTTTATACGGAATGTGATCCGGTAAAAAGGCGCCTCGCAATGGCTGGACTGATTGCACAGTTTTTGTTTACGGTATCTCCGGAGGCTGGTCGTTTTCAGATGAAAATGGATCAAAAGGCAGCAAAGGAATTTGTATATGACGGAATGCTGAAAGTACTGAATAAGGCTTGACAAAATGAGTGGTTACTCGTATGATGAAAAAGATATGAAAAGGTAGTGAGAAAGAGGAGTACACAAAGGATTCCTATCAGAGAGGAGTACCCGAGCTTTGGAGAAGCCGGCTGTAAGGTATTCTTGGGACGAGATTGTGGAAGGTAGCTTTTGAACCGGGCTTTGGAACGTCAGATGAACTGACAAGTAAACAGCCACGCTTCGTCCCCGTTAACGGACAGGAGGTGTTCGGGAGATTTCCCTGACATGAACAAAGGTGGTACCGCGTTAATTCGCCCTTTATGTTTTCGGACATAAAGGGCTTTTTGTTTTTATGAGAAAGGAAGAAAAATGAGCAAAGAATTAAAAAAAACCTATGATCCGAAAGATATTGAAGATCGTCTTTACAAAAAGTGGGAAGACAATGGCTATTTTCATGCGGAAGCAGACCGCAGTAAAAAACCGTTTACGATTGTGATGCCACCACCAAATATTACAGGTCAGCTTCACATGGGACATGCACTGGATAATACCATGCAGGATATTCTGATCCGTTATAAAAGAATGCAGGGATACAATGCGTTATGGCAGCCTGGTACCGACCACGCATCCATCGCAACAGAGGTAAAAGTAATCCAGTCCCTCAAGAAACAGGGCATTGACAAACATGATCTTGGCCGTGATGGTTTCCTGGATAAATGTTGGGAGTGGAGAGAAGAATACGGCGGACGTATCATCAAACAGTTAAAGAAAATGGGTTCTTCTGCTGACTGGCAGAGAGAGCGCTTTACAATGGATGAAGGCTGTTCAAAGGCTGTCCAGCAGGTATTTATCAAATTATATGAAAAAGGATGGATATACAAAGGTTCCCGTATTGTAAACTGGTGTCCGGTCTGCAAAACTTCTATATCCGATGCAGAAGTAATCCATGAGGAGCAGGATGGATTTTTCTGGCATATTAATTATCCGGTTGTTGGAGAAGAAGGAAGATTTGTTGAAATTGCAACAACACGTCCGGAAACACTTTTCGGAGATACCGCAGTTGCTGTGAACCCGGATGATGAGAGATATCAGGATATCATCGGAAAAACATTAAAGCTTCCGATGACAGACCGCGAGATCCCGGTTATTGCAGATGCTTATGTAGATAAAGAATTCGGTACCGGATGCGTAAAGATCACACCGGCGCATGATCCGAACGACTTTGAGGTTGGAAAACGTCATAATCTCGAAGAGATCACGGTTATCAATGATGATGCTACCATGAACCATTATGCTGGAAAATATGAGGGAATGGACCGTTACGAATGTCGTAAACAGTTAGTAGCAGATCTGGATGCACAGGGACTGCTTGTAAAAGTGGTACCACATTCTCATAACGTTGGTACACATGACCGTTGTGGAACAACCGTTGAGCCAATGGTAAAACAGCAGTGGTTCGTTAAGATGGATGAGATGATCAAACCGGCAGTAGAAGCTGTAAAGAACGGGGAGATTGAACTTCTTCCAAAACGTATGGACAAGACTTATTTCAACTGGACAGACAATATCCGTGACTGGTGTATCAGCCGTCAGCTCTGGTGGGGACACCGTATTCCGGCATATTATTGTGATGAATGTGGTGAGATGGTAGTTGCTCTTGAAAAACCGGATGTATGTCCAAAATGTGGATGCAGACATATGACACAGGATCCGGATACACTGGATACCTGGTTCTCATCTGCACTTTGGCCATTTTCAACACTTGGCTGGCCGGATCAGACAGAAGATCTGGATTATTTCTATCCAAATGACGTTCTGGTAACCGGATATGATATTATTTTCTTCTGGGTAATCCGTATGATCTTCTCAGGATATGAGCAGATGGGCAAGGCACCGTTCCATACCGTATTATTCCACGGACTCGTCCGTGATTCACAGGGACGTAAGATGAGTAAATCCCTTGGAAATGGTATTGACCCGTTAGAGGTTATTGACAAGTATGGGGCAGATGCACTTCGTCTGACTCTGATCACAGGAAATGCACCTGGTAATGATATGCGTTTCTACTGGGAGCGTGTCGAAGCATCCAGAAACTTCGCAAATAAAGTGTGGAATGCTTCCCGCTTTATCATGATGAATCTGGATGGAATGGAAGTGACTGAGCCATCACTGGATGCGCTCAGACCAGCAGACAAATGGATTCTTTCCAAAGTGAATACACTTGCAAAAGATGCGACTGAGAATATGGATAAATTTGAACTTGGAATTGCAGTTCAGAAAGTCTATGACTTTATCTGGGATGAGTTCTGTGACTGGTATATTGAGATTGCAAAAGTGCGCACCTATAAGAAAGAAGAAAATCCGGAATCTGCCAATGCCGCACTGTGGACATTAAAGACGGTTCTGACAGAGGCGTTAAAACTGCTGCATCCATATATGCCGTTTATTACCGAGGAGATTTTCTGTACACTTCAGAGTGAAGAAGAGACAATCATGCTTTCGAAGTGGCCGGAATACAAAGAAGAGTGGAATTTCCCGGAAGATGAGGCTGTAATTGAGCATTGTAAGGATCTTGTAAAAGGCATCCGTAATGTCCGTACTGAGATGGATGTTCCACCATCAAGAAAAGCAAAACTTTTCATTACATCGGAGGACGCACAGGTTCGTGAGATTTTTGATGAGAACAAAGAAGTATATGTAAATCTTGCATCTGCAAGTGAGATCACAGTTCAGGAAGATAAGAATGGAATCAGTGAGGACGCTGTTTCGGTTGTGATTCCAGGCGCAGTACTGTACCTGCCATTAGAAGATCTGGTTGATTTTGAAAAAGAAAAAGAACGTCTGAACAAAGAAAAAGACAAACTTACGAAGGAGCTTGCACGTTCCAGGGGAATGCTCTCAAATGAGAAGTTCCTCAATAATGCAAAACCGGAAAAAGTGCAGGAAGAAAAAGATAAACTTGCAAAATATGAGCAGATGATGGCTCAGGTGGAAGAACGCCTTGCACAAATGAAATAATGAGAAAAATTACCTGCAAAAAGGGAAAGAGAAGGCAGCTGGACAGGACAGCTGCTTTTTCTGTATTTTGGAATTGCAAAGCGGTCTGGAACATGGTACGATAGATATAGAATTTGTAGTTACAATGCGGATGAGAAACAGATACTAGGAGCAGTGAAAGGTTATGGATGTACAGAAGAGGAATGAATCTACGGTTCGAATTTCATACGATGAAATGGAAGCATACCTCACGCTGTCTGTGATCGTTCCAGAGGGGGGCTTTCACTTGTCCGATATTCTCAATCTACTGGAACAGAGTGGTGTAAAAGCCGGCATTGATCAGCAGGCAATCAAGCGGATGATCCAGGAAAGGATATATGGACGAGAAGTTCTTGTTGCAGTTGGAACACCGGAGCAGAACGGGGAAAATGCATATTATGAATATAATTTCGACACGGAACTGAATCACAAGCCACAGGTCCGGCCGGATGGTTCGGTGGATTACTGGAGTCTCCACATGGTGGAACTTGTAGAACAGGGACAGGTAATTGCTATTTATCATGAACCGACAAAAGGACACAATGGGATTACAGTAAAAGGCAGGATACTGCCGGCGAAGGATGGAAGACCGCTTCCACCGCTTGTTGGAGTTGGATTTGAAAAGTCGGAGGATAATAAGATCTATACATCTGTTTTAGATGGAAAGATCGAGATGAAGAACGAACGTATTATGATCAGTGCGGTACATGAGGTTTTTGGTGATGCTGACATGAATACGGGGAATATTGACTTCCGTGGTGATGTGATCATACATGGAAATGTTGCAGCCGGAATGAAGATCTGCGCATCGGGAAGTATTACGATCGATGGATTTGCAGAGGCATGTACACTGCAGTCAGGTAAGGATCTGGTCATCCGTGGGGGGATGATTGGAGCGCAAAAGGGTGAGATCAGATGCAGAGGCAATCTGTTCATTAAATTTGCAGAATACGCACAGATCGAATGCGATGGAGCAATACAGACGTGTGCCTTTTTAAACAGCAGGGTATCCTGTGGAGACCGCGTGTATGCAAATGGAAGCAAGGGCATTATCATTGGCGGCATGGTCTATGGAGTGCGTGGAATTGATGCCAATGTAGCGGGCAATGAAAAAGAAGTGGACACGGAACTGGTATCCGGAGCGGGGATCGCAACAGTTACCAGGACCAAAGAGATCGAGGCAAAGATCGAACAGATCGAGCAGGAGATCACAAAGGTTGAGACTGCAATTCAGATGATTGAGGAAAGAGCAAAGGAACAGAATACAGATGTAAAGAATGATTCCACAAGAGTTTCACTGCTTCGGACAAAGATTGTAAAACAGGCAGATCTTGGTTCGGCACAGGATGAACTTTCCAAACTGATGTGCGTTGCAGAGAATGCCAAGGATGCACTGATCCGGATTTATAAGGATGTCTATCCAGGGGTAACGGTATATATCAATGATCAGAAGAAAAAGATCACGGAACAGCAGAAACAGGTGCAATTTGAAGTTTCCAGTGGAAAATTAAGAATGTATCAGATAGAAGACGACTGATTTTGACCTGGAAAGTCACTTTTTTGTAATTTTTGCGATAAAATTTAAGAAAACTTAAGAGAATTACGCTTGCATAATCAAGCCACTATATTATAATAGGTTAAGAAATATAGTGGCTTTTTTGTTTGGCTTAAAACAGACAGATATGGCTTTTTATCATATTGGAGGCAGAAAATGATCAACTTTGAAGAAGAACTTAAAAATTATCAGCCAAGTATTGAAGTAGACGAGGCTGAATCCGCAATATATAATCGTAATTTAACAGATGTGACTGACATTATCGCCGAGATGATGCGTGATTTGAAGCAGAATAACGGTCGATAGGGAGGTTTATGATGATTTGTTATCAGTGTGGAATGGATGCCGGTAAGGAAGAGTTTTGTCCGGGATGTCATGCAGATCTTCGGATCTTCCGGAAAATCGAACATATATCGAATGCATATTATAATGATGGACTGCAGAAAGCAAATGTAAGAAATCTTTCCGGTGCAGTCATTAGTCTAAAGCAAAGTCTGAAGTTTAATAAATATAATACCGATGCGAGAAATCTGCTCGGATTGATCTATTATGAAATGGGCGAAGTGGTGGAAGCGCTCAGCGAGTGGGTGATCAGTAAGAATTATCAGCAGCAGGATAACCGTGCAAGTGGATATCTTGATGCAATACAGAAGAACCGGAGTACGCTCGAAAATATCAATCAGACAATCAAAAAATACAATCAGGCGCTTACCTACTGTCACAATGGGAGCAAGGATCTTGCTGTAATACAGTTGCGCAAGGTTTTAAATATGAATCCAAATATGCTGCGTGCACAGCAGCTACTGGCACTCCTTTATATGGAAGACGGGAAGTACGATCAGGCGAAAAAGACACTTCGTGCAGCTGGCAAGATCGACACAGATAATACTACAACACTGCGTTATCTGAAAGAAGTAAACGCTAGATTGAAAGAGAAGAATACGGGCAAGAAAAAAAAGGATGATGATCTTATTTCCTATCAGAGTGGAAATGAAACCATCATTATGCCAAAGCGGTTTAAAGAATCTTCGATCGGTTCTACTTTGATCTACATTCTGATCGGACTTGTTGTCGGCGTTGCGGTGACCGCATTTTTGATTGTTCCGGGAGTGAAAGCCAGTTTCCAGACTGAATCAAAGAAACAGCAGATGGAGGCAACAGACACGATCAATACCAATAATCAGACGATTGAATCACTGAACAAACAGATCAGTGATATGCAGGCACAGCTGGATTCAGCGCAGAGCAATCAGGATGAAGTACAAACACAGATCAACTCTTATGAAGGTCTTCTGAATGCGTATGTCACATTTACAGGCGGCGATGTACTTGCAGCCGGTGACGCACTTGCAGCAGTTGATTCCAGCAAGCTGAGTGAATCGGCACAGGGAGTTTACAACACGATCAAAGACCAGGTTGATCAGAAATATAAAGAGACACTGTACAATACCGGATATTCAGCTTATTCCAAAGGGGATTATGAGGCTGCGATCAATGATCTGAAGAAGATTACGGATATGGATGAAGCATATTCAGACGGTTCGGCAGCATATTACCTTGCCCAGTCTTATCGTAAGAGCGGCGACACAGAATCCGCAAAGCCATATTATCAGTATATTATTGATAATTATCCGGATACAGAACGTGCATCAATTGCAAGAAGTTATGTGGATGCGCAGCAGTAATACAGCAAATCAATATTGAGATTACAAAAGACGTCAGGCCATGAAGTTGGCCGGCGTCTTTTTTAATAAATATATATTCGGGCAATTACCAAACGAATGAACTTTAAATTGAGCATGTACTGTGAGTACAGATAACTCGCAGGTGCTTCAGAGCGGCCGGTACTTAGTGCCCGTACTTTGGGCACTTATGTACCGTTGCCAGCGATGAGCAGCGAGAGCGTGCCTGCGATTATCTGTACTCACAGTACATGCCATAGTAGGTTTAAAGTCGTTTGGTAATTACCTGTTAATATATTTTATGGAAGGAGAAATATGGAACAGCAATTTACAGTGAATGGAGAGAAGCTTGTAGTAAAAATGCCAAGGGAGCTGGATCATCATTATGCAACCGGATTATGTTCCCAGATCGACCTTATGATCGATGCGTACAATATCCGGAAACTGGTATTTGACTTTATGGATACCGAATTTATGGACAGCTCCGGGATCGGGGTCATTATTGGAAGAACAAGAAATATTGGTTTTCTTGGCGGAACAACATATGCCATACATTTGAATGGCCAGATCCGGAAAATATTTCATGCATCCGGACTGCAGAGGATTGTGCAGACGGAAGGGGAGGAGTGAGTGATTATGAATAAAAATGTGGAGAAAGAAATACAGCGGAATCACATGCAGATCAGGTTCGATGCAAGATCAGTCAATGAAGGACTGGCAAGAATGATGGTAGCCGCCTTTATGACAGATCTAAATCCGACGATGGAAGAACTGGCTGATGTGAAAACTGCAGTATCGGAGGCAGTGACGAATGCGATCATTCATGCATATCAGAAAGAGACAGAACAGGTGGAACTGATCTGTGACCGAAAAGATGAAGAACTTACAATACAGATCGTAGATCATGGAATCGGGATGGAAAATGTTGAACAGGCCATGGAACCTTTTTATACAACAAAACCGGAACTGGAGCGCTCCGGGATGGGGTTTGCATTCATGGAGGCATTCATGGATCAGGTCAGGGTGGAGTCCGAACCAGAAAAGGGAACCAGGGTAACGATGAAAAAATACATAGGGAGTCCGATTGAACGCTAATGGCAGTACGAAGGAGAAAACAGATTCTGGAAGCCGGATGGAATGGAGGCAGAGACTGCGTATGGCACAGAAGGGGAGTAAAGAGATCCGGGATGAACTGATGGAAGAAAATATGGGATTGGTATATCTGGTATTGAAACGCTTTGGAAACCGCGGGCATGATATGGAGGAGTTGTTTCAGATTGGAGCGATTGGTCTTATGAAAGCGATTGAGCGGTTTGATCTGGAGCGGAATCTTGCCTTTTCTACCTATGCAGTTCCTATGATTACCGGAGAAATCAAGCGTTTTCTAAGGGATGACGGCATGATCCATGTGAGCCGCCAGTTAAAAGAGAATGCCAGGAAGATCGCTATCATCCGGGAAGAACTGACAAAAACAATGAATCATGAACCAACGTTAGAAGAACTCGAACACGCAACGCAGCTGTCCTCCGAGGAAATCGTGCTTGCAATGGGGGCCATGGCAGAAGTGGATTCTATTTCAAGACCACTGACGACAGGCGCAGGTCATGAAGAAGGCATGGGTCTGACGGTTTTAGATCAGCTGGAAGATCACAGGGAGACTGAGGATCGGATCATTGACCGCATTGCGGTACGTCAGCTTTTGGACAAGCTGGATGAAAAAGAACGGCAATTAGTGGAACTTCGATATATGGAAGGAAAAACACAGGCGCAGACAGCTGTGATTCTTGGAATGAATCAGGTAGCTGTTTCACGTTTGGAAAAGAAAATTTTACTTTATTTCAGGCAGGAATTGACGTATAATGAAAGAAATTTTTGGGGAAAAGGGGAAAGGCAATGAACATTTTAGAGAATGCAGTACTTCCAATGGATTATGAGAATTATGTTTTTGATCTGTATGGAACACTGGTGGATATCCATACAGAGGAAGATCTTGCTCTCGTATGGGAGAAGCTGAGTTTGTTTTACGGATATTACGATGCACATTATACACCGGAGGAATTAAAGCAGGAATACCAGAACCTGATACAGGGAAAAGAAGCGGAAATGAAACAGGAAATGCTGGATACTACAGTGGAACGCTATGCACATGAAGCATTTCCAGAGCTGGAGATTACGGAAGTTTTCCAGAAGCTGTTTCAGAAGAAGGGCATTCAGGCAGATCATGAGCTTTCCGTTCATGCAGGACAGTTCTTCCGGGTGTTAAGTACAGACTATGTGCGGGTATATGATGGAACCAGACAGATGCTTTCTGCTTTGAAAAATGCAGGAAAACATGTTTATCTGCTTTCGAATGCACAGCGCATTTTTACAGAATACGAGATGCATGTGCTGGATATTGCAAAATATTTTGATACGATACTGATTTCCTCCGATTATGGAACGAAAAAGCCGGACCGGCGCTTTTTTGATCTGCTGACCGAAAAGTGTGGATTAGACGTGAAACAGTCACTTTTTATTGGAAATGATTCACGGACAGATATTGCAGGTGCAGAAGCAATCGGAATGGACAGCTTTTATGTGTGTTCGAATATCTCACCGCACAATGATGCTGCACCGGATGCAAAATATCAGGTGAATCATTTCCAGAAATGGGATTATTGAATAATCTGATCTTTGTATTTTTCGTAGAGATCTTTGATCTCCTGTGTTTCGCTGTCTGAGAGCATGTTTTGCGCATAGGATTTGAGCCCTTCGGTGTCACCGCTTGAGAGGTAGGAAGATGCTTCCTGAAGGGTAGACGGCGAAATATGGTTGTCTATAATGTCTAAGGCGGCAGCCTGATCAGTGGAACTCATGGAATCCCAGATCTTCTGGGCGTTTATAGTAGTTCCATCTGGAAGAGTTGTGTCCGCATTGATCTGGGACTGGATCAGTTTTTCGGTCAGTGCAGATACGGCCTTGTCCTTAAACGGTTCGTAAACATAGATTTTGGCTAACACGATAATAACTGCGATAATCGCAAAAGTACACAGGATTGGCAGAATGGTGCCAAGAATACTTTTTCTTTTCTTTTTCTTACTCATGTAGATCCTCCTTTCGTGTTGCTAAGACTTTTTAAGAGTATTTCAATTCTATCATAAAAAAATCCATAAGTTGGGAAAAACACAAAATATTAAGAAAAATTTCATTGTTACGAGTAAAAAAACTTGGTATAATGGGCGTTGGCGACTTAAGAAAAGTTTTTATATAGAGAACAGGTAGAAAAATGAAGAAAAAAGACAATGAGAACCCGGTTGTGGTTGTTGATAATAGAGAAAAAAGACGTATCAGAGCAAGAAAACGCGCACGTAAGAGAAAGATCGTAACGGCACTTGCCATCATTGCGGCACTTCTTGCCGGATATGCAGCAGGGCGTTACCAGTATCTGGTCAAGGAAGCGTTTGCCGGAGAAAAGGTAGATGCCAAGGATCAGAATACGGATATTGTGCAGGACACCAGCGCCATGGAACAGGTGCAGGGATCACAGACGGAGAGCGCAGAACTTTCCGGATATGATCCGGCGTATGAACCGGCTGAGTTAGTGGATTATGGCGTGGAGGTACAGACTCCGGTGGATTACAGTCTTTATGAGGCTTTAAAGGTGATCCGGAGCAGAGAGGATGTCGATGAACGTTACAGCGAGATACTGGAGGATCCATCCATTTATCCAGAGAAAATGCTGATCAACCTTGCAAATAACCCGGAGGAACTGGATTTTGTATATAATTATCCACAGGATTCTTCCGATAGCAGTCATGCAGTGCTTTCGGCAGAAGAGCTAACCGGAAAATGTCCACTGTTTCTGCAGTGGGACAGACGCTGGGGGTATCTGGCATATGGATATGAGGACGAGAAAAAAGACGGTGAAAACGTAGACAGCAATATTGCGATTAGTGGTTGTGGGCCGACGGCACTTGCTATGGTGATCGTCGGACTTACCGGCGATACGAGTGTGACACCGGCAACGGTTGCAGATTATGCGATGAATAATGGACATTATATGAATGGAACCGGTACTGCATGGAGTCTGATGTTAGAGGGAGCGGAGGCATTCGGGCTTACATCAGAACGTTCGGGAATTAATCCGACGACGATGAAAAAGGAACTCGATAAGGGTGCGTTTTTGATTTTTTCCATGCAGCAGGGAGACTTTACAACCGGCGGGCATTTTATTGTTGTGTATGGCTATGACGAGAATGGATTTTATATTAACGATCCGAACTGTGTTGCAAGAAGTCATGTTCAATGGACATATGATCAGCTTGCAGGTCAGATCAAAGGGGTATGGTCTTTGAAAAAAGGTGCTTGAAATTTGGGGTTTGTAGGACTAAAATTAAGTTAGATACAACAAACTAGTCTTACAAATGGAGGTATCATGAAAATGACAAATTCAAGCGCGTGCCTCGATGACATTCGGGACAAGATGAAACAGGAATCCAAAGAGTATGAATCGCAGAATCCAGATAAGATTCCATTCAGCAGATTGCAGAACAGGAAGAAAGTGGAACTTCGATTTGAAGATGGAGCTGTGGAGCTGCCGACAATGGATCAGCTTTTTCTTGAGACAAAGCAGGGAAAGCTTTTCTGGCAGTGGGTGGATATGAAGTATCAGAGCATGGAAAAACACTATGTGTATGAGACCTATTATGATTCTGCGTATATTCAGCTTGCAGCACTGGAACGAATGGATCCTTATGGTGGTGAAAAAATTACTTACAAGGTTGCCTTTCATCCAATGCATGGGATGGATGCTGGGTATACAACTTCAAAACATGAATACGGAAAATTTCTTCCGATGATACATGAGAACAGCAGAAAAGTACTGGAAAAATATCATTCTGTTTCTGCGTAAGAGAATGCAAAAGAATACATTTAAAGAATGCAAAGCTGTTTTTGATACGGCTTTGCATTTTTAGTCTATAATTTGTTTTTCATACGGTATATAATAAAAACATCAAATACGTGGCACAAGGGGGACGATTATGCAGAATTATTCAGGTGAAGAGGGTTTACAGTATCATTTACAGATCAGACGTGGAGATGTCGGACGTTATGTAATACTTCCCGGAGATCCGAAAAGATGTCAGAAGATCGCAGAACATTTTGATGATGCAAAACTTGTGGCAGACAGCAGAGAATTTGTAACTTACACCGGTTATCTGTATGGAGAGAAGGTAAGTGTAACATCCACCGGAATCGGCGGACCTTCTGCTTCGATCGCTATGGAGGAACTGGTGCGCTGTGGTGCAGATACATTTATCCGTGTCGGAACCTGTGGCGGAATTGATCTCGAGGTCAAAGGCGGAGATATTGTGGTAGCTACCGGGGCAGTGCGCATGGAGGGAACAAGCAGGGAATATGCACCGATCGAATATCCTGCGGTTGCAGATCTGGATGTGGTAAATGCGCTGGCTGCTTCCTGTAAAGAGCTTGGCTATACGTATCATACCGGTGTGGTCCAGTGTAAGGATGCGTTTTATGGACAGCATGAACCGGATCGTATGCCGGTAAGCTATGAGCTTATGAACAAATGGGAAGCGTGGAAACGTATGGGCTGCAAAGCATCTGAGATGGAGTCGGCCGCATTATTTATTGTTGCGGCGCATCTTAGGGTGCGCTGTGGATCAGAATTCCTTGTTATGGGCAATCAGGAGAGAAATGCACTTGGCATGGAGAATCCGATCGTGCATGATACAGAGGCTGCAATCCGGATTGCAGTCGCTGCACTTCGAAGACTGATACAGGAAGATAAAAACAAGTAGTATCATCTGACAGTTGAAGTTGTAAGGGGGAAAGGAAATGGAACCGAAAAAATATAAACGGATTTTTACAATTGTAATCGATTCATTAGGCGTTGGCGGAGCAAAAGATGCAGCTGCATATGGAGACGCAGGTACAGATACGCTCGGACATATTGCAGAATCGGTTGAACGTCTGGCAATCCCAAATATGAGAAAGCTTGGAATTGCCAATATGAAAGAATTAAAAAACATTGTACCTGTTGAGAAACCTCTGGCATATTTTACAAAGATGAATGAGGCAAGTACGGGAAAGGACACCATGACCGGGCACTGGGAGATGATGGGACTTCATATTACGAAACCATTTCTGACCTTTTCGGAGCATGGATTTCCAAAGGAATTGATTGAGGAGCTTGAGAAACGTACAGGACATAAAGTCATCGGTAACCGGAGTGAGAGCGGAACTGTGATTCTGGACGAGCTTGGAGAAGAAGAGATTGCGACCGGACATATGATCGTATATACATCTGCGGATTCGGTTCTTCAGATCTGTGGAAATGAAGAGACATTTGGACTGGACGAACTATACCGGTGCTGCAGGATCGCCAGAGAGATTACCATGAAGGACGAATGGAAGGTTGGAAGAGTTATCGCAAGACCTTATGTCGGTAAGAAAAAGGGAGAATTTAAGCGCACAAGCAACCGCCACGATTATGCATTAAAGCCATTTGGAAAAACGGCCTTAAATGTATTAAAAGATGCCGGATACGATGTGATCTCGGTTGGAAAAATCTGCGATATTTTTGATGGAGAAGGTATTACGGAGTCAAATAAATCCAAGAGTTCCGTACATGGAATGGAGCAGACCATTGCAATCGCAGAAAGGGATTTTACCGGATTGTGTTTTGTAAACCTGGTCGATTTTGATGCACTGTGGGGACATAGAAGAAATGTCAAAGGATATGCACAGGAACTGGAACGCTTTGATGTGAAACTGGGAGAACTGCTTCAGGTGCTGCATGAGGATGACCTTCTGATTATCACCGCAGACCACGGCAATGATCCGACCTATACCGGAACAGATCACACGAGGGAACAGGTGCCGTTTCTGGCATATTCCCCATCAATGAAGTCATCGGGAAAACTGGAAGAGTTTCCGACATTCGCAATTATAGGAGCAACGATCGTGGATAATTTTGGCCTTACCATGCCACAGGATACGATCGGCTATTCCATACTGGAGCAGTTGATATAGAAGGAGCAAAAATGGACAGAAAAGAGATTTTAAAAAGAGTGGATCACACGCTGCTGGCACAAAATGCGACGTGGGAAGAAATCCGTCAGATTCTGGATGACGGATTAAAATATGAAACAGCATCTGCGTGCATTCCGGCAGCTTATGTGAAGCAGGCTGCGCAATATGTGGAAGGAAAGCTTCCCATCTGTACGGTGATCGGTTTCCCGAATGGATATCATACAACCGCAGTCAAAGTGTTTGAGACGAAGGATGCCATTGCCAATGGGGCATCGGAAATCGATATGGTGATCAATATCGGCTTTGTCAAAGATAAGCGGTATGATGAAGTAGAAGATGAGATTCGTCAGGTTCATGATGCGTGTGAAGGAAAAATTTTAAAAGTCATCATCGAGACATGTCTTCTGACGGACGAAGAAAAGATTAAAATGTGTGAGATTGTCACAAATGCGGGGGCTGAATATATTAAAACATCCACAGGATTTTCGACGGCAGGTGCAACTTTTGAAGATGTTGCACTGATGAAAAAGCATGTGGGACCAAATGTACACGTGAAAGCGGCGGGCGGAATTTCGTCTTTTGCGGATGCAGAAGAATTTATCCGGCTTGGAGCTGACAGGCTTGGAACAAGCAGACTTGTAAAGATCATCAAGAAACAGTATACTCTTCTTTAGAAAAAGAAAAGGAGTTTGATTATGGCAGATAACAATGTAATCTGGAGTGACAGAAAGAGAACATTATTTGGTTTACCACTCAGTTTTACCAAATATACACTGACGGAGGATCGTCTGTTTATACAGACCGGATTATTTACAACCACTGAGGACGAGGTGCGTTTATATCGCATCATGGATGTAAAGCTTACAAGAACCTTGGGACAGAAACTATTTGGAGTTGGAACGATCAGGGTAAGTTCAGCAGACAAGAGTATGGGAGATTTCGATATCACCAGCATCAAAAATTCAAAAGAGGTTAAGGAAAAGTTATCCGAACTTGTTGAGAAAAACCGCGATGAGAAGCGTGTATCAAGCCGTGAACTGATGGGAGAAGATGAGCAGGAACTGGATCTGGATGATGCGCAGTAGCTTAAGACGATAGCCAGACAGTAATCGGAGTGCAGACAATGTTAAAATTAAAATGCAGAGAGGTATGTTATAACAAATATACTTCTCTGCATTTTTGTTGCGAAAAAATGCGGGAATAATGTTATCATAATGTTACAATGTCACAATAAAATATAAGAATAATGTTACAAACCACATTGAATAATTTGCGAAAAATGTTACAATACTAACATTAGGAGGGATGATCCAATGCTGAAAAGAGAAATATCCGACCGGTTATCTTCCTGGAAAAGGGAGAAAAAAAAGAAAGCACTGTGTATTATCGGGGCAAGACAGATTGGGAAGACAACCGCAATTCGCGAATTCGCCAAAAAGGAATATGAGAATTTCCTTGAGATTAATTTTATATTAGATCATGGTGCAGAAAAAATCTTTGCGGGAAGGCTGGATGCAGACACGATCATTGAAAACATTACTGCCTTTAAGATGCAGAAACTCGAACCGGGAAAGACATTAATTTTTTTGGATGAAATACAGGAGTGTCCAAATGCAAGATGTGCGGTCAAGTTTCTTGTTGAAGATGGAAGATTCGATTACATCGAATCAGGCTCCCTGCTGGGGGTAAAATACAAGGAAGTTCCATCCTATGCGGTTGGATTTGAAGAAATTGTCTACATGTACCCAATGAATCTGAAAGAGTTTTTTATTGCGAATGGAGTGCAGAATTCTACGCTTACAATGCTTGAGCGCTGTTATGAAAAACATGAAACGGTTCCTGTGGTCATGCATGAAACATTGTTAAAACTTTTTGCAACTTATATTGTTGTTGGGGGAATGCCTGATGTTGTGCAGACTTATGTGAATACCCATGATATTGGAAAAGTGATTCAGACGCAGAGAAGTATCCTTGAACTCTATCGGCAGGACATTTCAAAATATGCGGAAGGTAGTGAAAAAATCAAAATTAAAGCAATCTTTGACAGCATTGCATCTCAGTTAGATGACAAAAACAGAAGATTTGTTTTAAACCGGATTGATGAAAACGGCAGGATGAATCGATATGAAAACGCTTTTTTATGGCTGAGTGATGCCGGTGTGGCACTGCCATCTTATAATGTTACAGAACCGCAGCCTCCGTTACAGCTGAATGAAAAGAGAAATCTGTTTAAACTGTTTATGGGCGACACCGGACTTCTCTGCGCCTCCTGTATGGATAATATTCAGTTTGAACTTTTGCAGGGAAACATGGAAGTAAATATGGGAAGTGTTCTGGAAAATGTTTTTGCACAGGCGGTAAGGAGTAATGGGTTTTCTTTAAATTATTTTGAATCAAAAAAATATGGAGAGGTGGATTTCGTTATACAAAATGGATTAAAGGTTGATCTTCTGGAGATAAAATCAGGAAATGATTATAAGAAACATTCTGCATTGAATAAGGTATCTGCAGTTTCAAACTGGAGATTTGGAAGAAGGCTGGTTTTTTGCAAAGAAAATGTTGCAGAAGAATCTGGAGTAGAATATTTACCATGGTATATGGTTATGTTTTATAAGCCGGAGCAGAATACACAAAGTTATATATATGAAGTGGATTTGTCAGGAATTTGACAAATCGGATGACGATATGCGTGAGGATAACCACTATTGGGATGTATGGATGGAAAGCCATCAGAAAAATGATGCCGCCAATGAATAATAAATAATCTGAAAATTTTAGCACTCACCTATTGACAGTGCTAACAAACGGTGCTATATTACATCCTGTAAAGAGAAATCAATACATAGATGCTGCAGTTTGTATGCAGGCATCTAAGCGTTAGAGATAGAAAGTGAGGGAAGATTATGAACATTCAGAAATTTACACAGAAGTCGATCGAAGCAATCAATGACTGCGAGAAGTTAGCATATGAATATGGCAATCAGGAGATCGAACAGGAACATCTGCTTGTTGCTCTTTTGCAGCAGGAGGATGGTCTGATTCCAAAGCTGATTGAGAAGATGGAGATCAATAAAGAGCATTTTACAGAGAATGCCAAACGTCATCTGGAGGCCAGAGTCAAAGTATCTGGAGGACAGGTATATGTTGGGCAGAACCTGAACAAAGTTCTGATCAATGCGGAAACAGAAGCAAAGCAGATGGGCGATGAGTACGTCTCTGTTGAGCATCTTTTCCTCGCACTTTTGAAATACCCGAATAAGGCAGTGAAGGAGATGATCAGCGAATACGGTCTGACCAGAGAACGTTTTCTTCAGGCTCTTTCTTCCGTAAGAGGTAACCAGAGAGTAACCTCAGACAATCCGGAAGCAACATATGACACACTTGAGAAATACGGTTATGACATGGTAGAACGGGCACGTCAGCAGAAGATGGACCCTGTGATCGGCAGAGATTCAGAGATCCGTAATGTGATCCGCATTTTGTCAAGAAAGACAAAAAACAACCCGGTTCTGATCGGTGAACCTGGTGTTGGTAAGACTGCTGTCGTAGAAGGTCTTGCACAGCGTATTGTCCGCGGGGATGTTCCGGAAGGGTTAAAGGATAAGAAATTATTTGCACTCGATATGGGCGCACTTGTCGCAGGTGCAAAATATCGTGGTGAATTTGAGGAACGTCTGAAAGCTGTTTTGGATGATGTAAAGAATTCAGAAGGTCAGATCATCCTGTTCATTGATGAATTGCATACGATCGTCGGAGCAGGTAAAACCGATGGAGCAATGGACGCCGGACAGCTGTTAAAACCAATGCTTGCAAGAGGAGAATTGCACTGTGTAGGTGCAACGACACTGGATGAATATCGTGAGTATATTGAGAAGGATGCGGCTCTGGAACGTCGGTTCCAGCCGGTTATGGTTGACGAACCAACGGTAGAGGATACCATCTCGATCCTGCGTGGCTTAAAGGAGCGATATGAAGTATTTCATGGCGTTAAAATCACGGACTCAGCACTGGTATCAGCGGCTGTGTTATCAAACCGTTATATTTCGGATCGTTTCCTGCCGGATAAGGCAATCGATCTTGTCGATGAGGCATGTGCACTGATCAAGACGGAACTGGATTCCATGCCGACGGAGCTGGATGAACTGAACCGTCGTGTGATGCAGCTGGAAATCGAAGAGACAGCGCTTAAAAAAGAGACCGATCATCTGAGTCAGGAACGGCTTGCAAATCTGCAGAAAGAACTTGCAGAACTGCGCGATCAGTTTAATACAAAGAAAGCACAGTGGAGTAACGAGAAGAACGCAGTAGAAAAGGTTCAGAAGCTGCGTGAAAGCATTGAAAGCACAAAGCGCGAGATCAAGCAGGCACAGCAGAATTATGACCTTGAGAAGGCTGCAGAACTTCAGTATGGTGTACTTCCACAGATGGAGAAACAACTGGAAGCCGAGGAAGAACAGGTAAAAAGCCGTGATCTTTCACTGGTACATGAGAGCGTCAGTGAGGAAGAAATCGCACGTATCATTTCCAGATGGACCGGAATCCCGGTTGCAAAATTAACCGAGAGCGAACGGAATAAGACATTGCACCTGGACGAAGAACTGCATAAGAGGGTAGTCGGACAGGATGATGGTGTAACAAAGGTTACCGAAGCAATTATCCGTTCCAAAGCAGGAATCAAAGATCCGACAAAGCCAATCGGTTCTTTCCTTTTCCTTGGACCGACCGGTGTCGGCAAGACCGAGCTTGCCAAAGCTCTTGCAGCAAGTCTTTTTGACGATGAATCCAACATGGTACGTCTCGATATGAGTGAGTATATGGAGAAATATTCTGTGTCCCGTCTGATCGGAGCACCTCCAGGATATGTCGGATATGACGAAGGTGGCCAGCTGACAGAGGCTGTCCGCAGAAAACCATATTCAGTTGTATTGTTTGATGAGGTTGAGAAGGCACATCCGGATGTATTCAATGTACTTCTTCAGGTACTTGATGACGGACGTATCACAGACTCGCAGGGAAGAACGGTAGATTTTAAGAACACGATCATTATCATGACAAGTAACCTTGGATCTGCACAGCTGCTGGAGGGCATTGACGAGAATGGCAATATCCAGGCACAGTGTGAAGAACAGGTGATGGATGAACTGAAAGGCCACTTCCGTCCGGAATTTTTGAACCGGCTGGATGAGATTATTATGTTCAAGCCACTGACAAAAGACAATATCGGTCATATCATTACACTGATGATGAATGATCTGAATAAACGTCTGGAAGATAAGGAGATTTCAGTAGCCTTGTCACCGGAAGCACAAAGTTACATTGTAGAGCATGGATATGATCCGGTCTATGGTGCACGTCCACTTAAGAGATTCCTGCAGAAGCATGTGGAGACATTATCTGCCAAACTGATCCTTGCAGATGAGGTATCAGCCGGAGATACGATCCTCATTGATGTGGAAGACGGAAAACTTACGGCGAAAGCTACAAAAACGAAATGCATAAATGCACAAAGCTGACATAATATAATATCAGTATTTTCGGTATGATCTGTCCGAAAATAGCGGATATTATGTCAGTGAGAGGTGCAGATGTGAAGAAGAAAAGCAACCGAAAAGGGATAGCTGTAATGACAACAGTTATCCCTTTTGTTATACTTATGATTATGGTTGAAATCGTGATACATGTGAATCAGGAGGTACGAGGTATGGAACAGTCAGAGAATACTGGAACACAGGAATATACGGAGCCATTAAAAAAAGTTGCACTGACATTTGACGATGGCCCGAACCCAGTCTATACGCCGGAGCTTCTGGATGGTCTTGAAAAAAGAAATGTGAAAGCTACTTTTTTTCTTTTGGGAGAAGCTGTGGAAGATTATCCGAATATTGCAAAGCGCATCTACGAGGATGGGCATCTGATTGGAAATCATACATACGATCATGTGAATCTTGGAAATCTCTGTGAAAATGCGGCATGTGAACAGGTAAGAAAAACAAACGAGATTATTGAGCGTGTTACCGGATACTATCCGGAGTATGTCCGGCCGCCGTTTGGAGAGTGGAAAGAGAACATTGATAATGATGTGACCATGATCAAGGTGTTATGGAATGTGGATCCACTGGACTGGGCAACCGGAAATGCAGATGCCGTCGTGGAGCGTGTTGTGGGAAAATGCGAAGATAACGATATCATACTGATGCATGATGCATCGGAATCGTCGGTAAAAGCTGCACTTCGGATCATTGATATTCTTACAAAGAAAGGTTATGAATTTGTCACAGTTGATCAGCTGATTCTTGATTAATTTCATGCATATTGTAGAAAAAAAACTTTCGTATTGTAAAGTAACAGAATTTCATGTATTCTATTAGGTGATATGAATTATCAAGAATAAAATCCGTCATAAATCATGCCGATATTCAATAAAAATCGGCATTGTTTCATGTAAAATGCAAGATTTCGATCGTGAAATTTCATTACTAAGGGTGATTACTATGGATTTATTCGATTATATGAGAGAACAGAATATGGAGTCGGAGTCACCGCTGGCATCCAGGCTTCGTCCGACAACACTGGATGAAGTGGTTGGACAGCAGCATATTATCGGAAAAGATAAGCTGCTGTATCGTGCGATCAAAGCGGATAAGCTGAGATCCATTATATTTTATGGACCGCCTGGAACCGGAAAGACTACGATCGCAAAGGTGATTGCAAATACGACCAGCGCAGAGTTCATGCAGATCAATGCGACATCGGCTGGCAAAAAGGACATGGAAGATGTCATAGCAAAGGCAAAAGATAATCAGGGGATGTATGGAAAGAAAACGATCCTGTTTATTGACGAGATCCACCGGTTCAATAAAGGACAGCAGGATTATCTGCTTCCGTTTGTGGAAGATGGGACGATTGTTTTAATTGGAGCCACAACGGAGAATCCTTATTTTGAAGTAAATGGTGCTTTACTTTCCAGATCTGTTATCTTTGAATTGAAAAAGCTGACAAAAGAGGACATTCAGGTGCTTTTGCAGCGTGCGGTAACAGATACCGAAAAGGGGATGGGATCGTATCATGCGGTGATAGAACCGGATGCGATGGAGTTTCTGGCAGATGTGGCAAATGGTGATGCCCGCGCAGCGCTTACAGCGATCGAGCTCGGAATCCTTACAACAGAACGGAGTGAGGATGGTCTCATTCATATTACACTCGAAGTTGCAAGTGAATGTATTCAAAAAAGGGTGATCTCTTATGATAAGTCCGGGGATAACCATTATGATACCGTTTCTGCTTTTATAAAAAGCATGAGAGGATCAGATCCGGATGCTGCGGTTTATTATCTTGCGAGAATGTTATATGCAGGAGAAGACATTAAATTCATTGCCAGACGGATTATGATCTGTGCGGCAGAAGATGTCGGACTTGCAGATCCGAATGCACTGACGGTTGCGGTTTCAGCAGCCCAGGCAGTTGAACGGATCGGAATGCCGGAGTCACAGATCATCTTGGCGGAGGCTGTCAATTACGTGGCATGTGCGCCAAAGAGCAATGCTTCTTATATGGCAGTAAACCGTGCCATGCAGGTGGTAAAGGATACCAAGACACCGCCGATCCCGACGCATTTGCAGGACTCTCATTATAAGTCTGCAGGAAAACTTGGACATGGAATCGGGTATCAGTATGCACACGATTACCCGGATCATTATGTGAAACAGCAGTATCTGCCGGATGGACTTACGGATCAGAAGTTCTATGAGCCGACAGAAATCGGATATGAAAAAGACATCCGTGCATATTTTAAACGGATCAAAGAAGAATAATTTACGCTTATCAGCCTGAATTTCAGGTAGAACATAAAGAAAACCAGGAGGAAGAACAGTAACATGAAATCTTATCAGGAAATGACAAAGGAAGAACTTTTACAGGAAAAAGCAGGTCTTGAAGCCGAATATGCAAAGATCAAGGCAAGAGGACTTGCTTTAGATATGTCAAGAGGAAAGCCATCTTCAGAACAGCTGGATCTTTGCATGGATATGTTGGATGTCATTGACTCCAAATCTGTTTTAAAGAGTGAAAATGGTACAGACCTAAGAAATTATGGTATTGTAGATGGAATTCCGGAAGCAAAGCGTCTGATTGCTGAGATCGTAGAATGCAGACCGGAGAATGTGATCGTTTATGGTAACTCCAGTCTGAATATTATGTATGATCAGATTTCACGTGCTATGACACATGGTATCTGTGGAAATACTCCTTGGTGTAAGCTTGATAAGGTAAAATTCCTGTGTCCGGTTCCTGGATATGACAGACATTTTGCCGTAACAGAGCATTTTGGGATCGAGATGATCAATATTCCAATGTCCGCAGACGGCCCGGATATGGATCTTGTTGAAAAATACGTAAGTGAAGATCCTGCTGTAAAAGGCATCTGGTGTGTTCCAAAATATTCAAATCCGCAGGGCGTTGTTTATTCTGATGATACGGTACGCCGTTTTGCAAACCTGAAACCGGCTGCAGCTGACTTCCGTATTTTCTGGGATAATGCATATTGCGTGCATCATATTTATGCGGACAAACAGGCTCAGATCTTAAATATTCTGGATGAATGTGAAAAGGCTGGCAATCCGGATCTGGTATTCCAGTTCTGCTCTACAAGCAAGGTAAGTTTCCCAGGAGCTGGAATTGCTGCAATCAGCGCATCAGCTGCGAATATTGCAGACATTAAGAAACAGTTGTCATTCCAGACGATCGGACATGATAAGATCAATCAGCTGCGTCATGTAAGATACTTTAAAGACAGAGCCGGCATTGAGGCACACATGATGAAACAGGCAGCGATCATCCGTCCAAAATTCGAGATGGTTCTGGATCTTTTGGAAAAAGAAATAAAACCGCTTGGAATCGGAAGCTGGGTCAATCCTCTTGGCGGATATTTCATTGGATTTGAGACGCTTGCGGGCTGTGCAAAAGCAGTGGTTGCAAAATGTAAGGAAGCAGGTGTTGTCCTGACCGGAGCGGGAGCACCTTTCCCATATGGCAGGGATCCGGAAGATTCCATTATCCGTATCGCACCAACCTATCCGTCACTTGCAGACCTGACAGAGGCTGCAAATGTATTTGTTACATGTGTAAAACTTGTTAGTGTTGAAAAACTGCTGGAAAAATAGTACAATAGATTCATATCTAAGAACGCTGGGTTTGAAGATAAACCCGGCGTTTTTCTTTACAGGAGCTAACATAAGAAAAAGGAGAGAGGGACTATGAATCTGAAAACAAAGATTTTGGGGTCAGTATTCGGCATTTATGCAGCCGCCATTGCAATTATCTGCATTTGCGTGAATGCAAACTGCCAGAAGAATGAGCTTGCAGGAGATGTTACAGCCAGTATGATCGGAAGCGTTATCTTAAGTGCGGTGATCATCGGTATTATTATGATGGCTGTTTTGTTCATACTTACCCGCAAAATGCTTAGTTCGCTGAGCGATATGAATGAAAAGATGGAAGAATTTTCACAGAATGGTGGAGATTTAACTGCCTTTATGGATGAGAACAGACGGCAGGAATTAAGTGGAGTAGCAGGTAACCTGAATGAGGTTATGATGCGTATCCATGATGTTCTTTTGAATGTCCAGAATCATTCGCAGAAACTTGCAGAATCGGTAGAGAAGATGGATGTAAGTATTGGAAATACTACAGACGATGCTCTTAATGTTTCCAGTGTTATGCAGGAGATCAGTGCATCAGTGGAAGAGATGACTTCCAATATCATGGAGATTGCTTCGGTTATGGAGGATATGACAAAGTCCTTTAATGATATCAACGAAGAAGCCAAAGATGGTGCGGATTATGCAGAGAACAGCAACAAAGATGCTTATGATATCATGACGAAGTCAGAAACAGAACGTCAGGAGATTCTTCAGAGAGCCGAGGAAGTAGAAGAGGCACTGAAACAGAAGATCGAGCAGTCCAAACAGGCAGAGCGTATTATGGATCTTACCGGAGATATCATTCAGATCGCAGACCAGACCAACCTTCTTGCATTGAATGCTTCCATCGAAGCTGCAAGAGCCGGAGATGCAGGTCGTGGATTTGCGGTTGTCGCAGATGAGATCACGAAGCTTGCGGTGGATTCCATGCAGACAGCAAGCCAGATCAAAGATATCTCGAATACGGTTATTACTGCCGTGAGTGAACTGGCAGAGGAATCTGGGAAAGTCGTTGATTTTATGCGCGAGAAGACCGTGGACAGTTATACACAGCTTGTGGATGTCGGAAGAAAATATCAGGGTGATTCCAAGATCATGTATGATAAGATGCAGGATTTCTCAACACTTGCGGGAAGTCTTTCTGGACAGGTGGATAATGCAACCCATGCAATTGAGGCAATCCGTTCCGCAGCTCAGGAATCTGCGAAGGCAGTTACAGATTCCGCAGACAGCATGACAAAGATCACAGAGCATATGACTGATATCAGAGAAAGCAGTGAGACAAATGCACAGATCGCAGCTTCTCTGGATGCCAGTATCAGTAAATTCAGATTATAGAAATAATTTTTTGAATGGAAGAAACCAAAAACAGCTTTATCCAATTACGGATAAAGCTGTTTTTGGGTGATGTTTTAATCCTGATAAGAACGAAGCCCGTTATAGGTATGCATACGCAGTTTTCCTTTGATCAGGTAATCACGAGTGTTCTTATAATCCGGATGATGGATCAGGTAGATACATGTCTGTACAGTAAGGTCAATAAAATGATCTACCGGATGCACGATCACATCAATGTTCATCTGGCTTGCAAGTGTATTGCCAACCATGCCGTAGCCGAATAACTGGAATGGTTCGTTGGCAGGATCCGTGTTATAAAATACCAGATAATCCAGAATCCGGTTGGTAATAGCCGGTGTTCCGGCGAGAATGGAATGGCAGTTTCTGGAAACCATATCTTCTATAATCTTGTCCACCCGGAAAGAGAGATCATCTCCGATATCATAAATAAGATCCCTGGAAAATGAGAGCGAAGAGGCTGTTACTGCATCCTGGTAAGCGCGCAGCAGTTCCTTTGTTGCTGACAATTCGCGGTGGGAACAGATGCATCCAACGGCCGATTTCTTCTGGTTGGCCGATGAAATGATCGCCTGATAGATTGCAGAGTAGTCGCTTTCTAAAATGCAGGAAAACGGGCAGCCTTCCGGTTTGTTGATCAGAAAGAGCATTGGAACAGCTCCGGTAACGGCAGACTTAATCTGTGTGTAGCGTTCTGCCGCAGAAATAATGATGATACAATCCGTAGTTATTGAAAATTTCTGGATAAAGTCTTTCTCTCTGGAAATATCATTATTGGTCAGTCCGATGACCAGTTGATAGCCTTTATCATAAAAGGAACTGGATAATCCGTCTAATAGGGAATCCCTGAAATTAGCGGCAATACTTGCAAGGATAACTCCGATTGTTTTGCTTGGCTCTTTAGACAAAATAGCATCCCCTCCGTTTCTTGGTATGGTTTAATTATATTCCTGTATGCTAAAATTGAAAAGAAAAATTCGACAAAAATAAAAAAAGCAGTTTACAAAACCCAAAAAAGCAAGTATAGTTAAAATATCTTTTTTGATTGAATATGTAATGCGTCTGGCATTACAATCTGATGCAGGTATTCTTCCTGCATAAATCCCGGATGATGAATATAATGAGAACTGTTTCTTTTCTTACACTCCGGATAAGAAAGGATATGGATCTATGAAAGAAATATTTGAACAGTATGGTGGAGTTTTAATTACCGTAACAGCAATTGTTGCTGTTGTTGCAATTGTCAGCCTTTTAATTGGAACAGGAGAGGGAAGTATTGTGTATAAGGCATTTCATGATCTTCTGACTAACTTTTTTAAGAATGCCGCCGGCGGAATGTGTCTGAAGCCGTTTGGTTTTTAAAACCGGACAATGAGGTGAAGGATGGAATTAGGGAAAGAATA
This sequence comes from uncultured Lachnospiraceae bacterium, assembly GCA_934364805.1. Lineage (GTDB taxonomy): Bacteria > Bacillota > Clostridia > Lachnospirales > Lachnospiraceae > Roseburia. Next base: position 71,031 of record CAKRMH010000002.1, on the reverse strand, counting down.
TTTTGGTCCCTTGTGGAAGTTTGTCTCCAATTCAGAAATCACGGATATTGATTATAATGGCAGTGAACTCTGGCTTACCAATGTTTATAACGAACGGTATAAAGTGAGTGCTGCCTTTGTAAAAGAGTATCTGACTCCGCAGTTTGTGGAACAGTTTACACAGCGGATCGCCAATGTGGTGAGCCGTCAGTTTAATAAATGCAATCCGGAGCTGGAGGCGGAGACAAGTGAGCTCAGGGTAACGATTATGCATGAATCTGTTGCAAGATCAGGCAGAACCATCAGTATCCGTAAGACCCCACCGGTGATCCGGCTCACCATCAAGAAAGCACTGGAAGAAGGGTATTGTGGCAGGGATCTGATGGCATTGTTAATGAATTGTGTACAGGTCAAAATGAATTTTGTGTTTTGTGGGGAACCAGGCGTTGGGAAGACCGAATGTGCCAAGTTTTTTTCACAGTTTATTCCGGCAAACGAAAGAGTGATCACGATCGAGGATACGCTGGAACTGCGTTACAATCAGACAAATCCGGGGAAGGACTGCATTGAAATGAAAGTCAGTGAGGATACCTTTGGATATGCACAGGCACTGAAATCTTCACTTCGCCTGAATCCGAAATGGATCATGCTTTCAGAAGCACGTTCCAAGGAAGTGAAATATCTGTTAGAGAGCTGGTCGACCGGAGTAAGGGGGATGACCACACTACATACGGATGATGTGCGAAATGTTCCAGACCGGATATTAAATATGCTGGAAAGCCGTGTGGATGCAGACCGGATGGAGAATGACATTTATCAGGCGCTTGATGTCGGAATACTGATCCGCAGAAAGCGCAGGGAGGACGGAAGCAATTATCGTTATATTGATCAGGTTTGTTTTTTTACAAGACAAAACTGTGAGAATGAGATCATAATGATCGTCCGCAATGGGAAGCTGGAACAAAACAAACTTCCGGATTCGATCATGGAGAGATTCCGGAGAGCAGAGATCAGAGATCCATATGTGAGTAAAGAACTGGAACTTATGGAGAACGGGGCAAAGGAGATAATGTATGAAGGGGAAGGCATCGGCAGGACTACGTGACCGGACAAACCAGAGGCTCTGGCGTAAACTCCGGAAAAAAACCGGTTGTGTGATGCCGGAAGTAAAAAACCAGAGAGAAACCAATTCCTGGTATCAGTTATGGTATATCACCGCTGTGGCTGCGACAGCCGGCTGTCTGGTACGTGTGGTATTTCAGATGAGCCAGTTATTGACTGCTGCAGTTTTTATATCTGTATTTGTGTATCTCCAGTGGATGGTAAAGATGAAAAAACAGCAGCAGATACAGGAGGTACGATTACAGGATGTCTCTGTTTATATGGATACCGTGTTATATGCGTTTATGAAGTACGGAAAGATCAGTGAAGCACTTTCAGATGCTGGACAGGCTTTGACGGAAGGGAAGATGAAAGAAACGATTCGCAGAGCTTTTGAACATATGCAGTATACGTTTGATAATACGGAACTTCTGGCTGATTCACTTGGAATGATCGAAGCAGAATATCAGACGGGAAGAATTCATAATATCCATGAATTTATGCTGCATGTAGAAGATTACGGAGGTGATTTCCGAAGACCGGCACAGCTTCTTCTAAATGAAAAGCAAATGTGGGAGAAACGTATTCGCAAGGCTATAGAGGAGCGCAAAAGGATGTTCCGGGATGTGGTGCTCTCGGTAGCAGCATCGATTGGCATCTGTATCATTGTACAGCATATTCCTGCCATGAATCTGGACATCAGTAAAAACCGATGGATCCAGACAGGTACATTCCTGCTGATTCTGGCAGACGAGGTGATCCTGATGCGAGCACAACGCTATCTGGCAGCTGACTGGCTGCAATATGATAAATTCAGGGAAGAGGAACAATATGAGAAAAAGATGATAGAGTTTCGAAATTACGATGAAGGAAGATCCAGAAGAATTTCTTTTTTTCTGGGCATGTTGATGGCTGTTATCAGTGCGGGTCTGTTTTGGAAAGGATGGAACGGGTCTGCCATCGCAGGTATGCTTGTAATGCTTTTGTTTTTTGCGCAGCACAGGGCAGGACATTACCTTGCCAAAAAGAGACTGACAGAAGAAATAAGAAGAGCATTCCCCAATTGGCTGATGGATCTGGTACTCCTTTTACAGAGCGAAAATGTCCAGGTCGCATTGCAGAAATCCGTCCGTAATGCACCTGGAGTGCTTCGGCTGGAGTTGCGGGAACTGATCGGAAGGCTTCAGTTAAGCCCGGAGGATGCAGCACCATATCATTCGTTTTTACAGGAATTTGAAATACCAGAAATACAATCGGCCATGAGTATGCTGTATGCATTGTCTGCAGGACATGGTGGAAACAGCGACAGACAGCTTGGAGAACTGATAAGCAGGAATCAGGAGATGCTTGATGAGGCGGAGGAACACAAGAATTCGGATCGGAATGCAGGCCTTTATCTGCTGTTTCTGGCTCCGGTGTTGACTGCATCTGCCAAAATGCTTTTGGATATGTCGGTTTTTATGCTGGCTTTCCTGCGGACGACAGTAGGATAGGAGGCGTATATGAGTCAGATCATGAAAGCGTATATGGGGGTTTTTCTTTTACTGCTTCTGACAGCCGTATCGGAAGGAATTTTTACCGGATATCTTCAGGTTTTGTCGGCACAGGACATGCATGCAGCAGTGATAAAAGAGATGGAAAACAGCCATTTTTATCATGAGGTTGTAAAAGAATGTTTTGAACAGGCCGGGGAAAAGGGATACCGGCTGGAAATCACAATGTATAAAAAGGATGGCACTACACAGAAGATTACCTCCGGGGAAGCAGCCCCGGAGGATACAAAAGAGGTTATGGGGGCGGATGTGAGAATGGAGTTTGCATATACCAATACATTTTTGCAGATCTGTCAGCCACATATTCTGAGTGGATATGCCGGTTAGGAGGGAATATGAAGCTGTTTGCAGAAGAATTTGGGCTTGCCGCTGTCATTGCAGTCTGCGGGAGCGGAATCCTGCAGGTACTTGATATGGTGTTGGACGTTGTGACAGGAGGAATTGTATGAAAGCAGTGATGGAAGAATATGGGGCGCTTGTTCTTGGCGTTTTGGGGGCGGCTGGTATGATCGGGCTGCTTCTGGAACTGTTCTGCACACCGGGATCTATGCTGCAGTGTTTTATTGAAGCATGGGGAAATGGAGGTTGTGGTGGATGAAAGAGGTCATGGAACAGTATGGCAGTATCCTGATCGCTGCGCTTACCGGAGTACTCATGATTACATTTCTTATGGGAATGCGGCAAGGAGAATATCGTGGAATCCAAGGTATTGCAGGGGCTGCGCTGGAGGCAGAGAGCAGGGATCTGCTCAAGGAGAAGCAGACAGACGCTTTTTTGGAATACAGAAAAACTGCGGTTCCGCAATTTGTTTCCACTATGGAATATGAGATCAGGAAAGAGACAAAGATTCCATTGGAGGATCTCTGTAAGGCATTGGACGGGAACGGGAATGAGATTCCGGTCTGGATGGTGGGGGTGTATAAGCAGAATGGAGAGCCCTGTACATGGAGTGAACAGGATATGGAAAGCTATGTGCAGTTTCCGGGAAGCGGAATTTATTACATTCAGGTCCGTGCTATGGATGCAATGGGAAGAGAACAGTGTGCGGTTATTACCGTTCCAGTGCAGGAATGAGAGGAGGAGAGCATGAAGAATGTACTGATCGGGATTGTCGGTGGAATGATTCTGGTGTATATGGTCGTGATTCAGATCAGTCTTTATACCGAAAGTGTACGTCAGAATGAACTCAATCAGTGTGTTGCAGATGTGACTATGCAGGTATTGAAAGGGTGTAGGAATCAAACAGATGAAGCTGCGCAGAAGATCCTTACAGACAGGATCAGGGAAAGGCTGCCGTCGGATTCCGAGGTGCAGATTGATGTGTTAGCATGTGACATGCAAAAGGGAATCGTTTCTGCAAAGGTAAAGGAACAATTTCTTTATCCAAATGGGAAATGTGGAAGTGTGCAGGCGTCGAGAACTGCGATTGCAGAGAAAAAAGCAGAGAATATATTACAGGCAAGGATTATTTATAAAGATCATGGAGAAATCTATAAAGAGTATATGGTACAGACCGGGGAAACACATGTAGCTGCGAAGCTGCCGGATGGGGCAGGCGGATGGAAGCAGGAAGGGAAAGAGGCTATTCTTCATTCGGGAGAAAGTTTTCTGGTGGAAACAGATATGAATTTTGAAACAGTATATTGAACGAAGGGATGCAGTGGGGAGATGCCGATTGAAAAAAATACAAAGAAACCTTATATTTTGGCTTGGAATTGTTCTTATGATTGGGATGCATATGCCGGGAATGGCTATATCAGAACCGGAAAAGCTTTATGCAAAAGGGACGGTTGATGCAGTGAAATTCTATGAACAGTATAACGATGGACTGACCTTTGTGGAAGAGACGGAAGGAACTGGAGTGATATACTGCGTTTTAAAAAACGACCGGAAGAATATGACCTATCGGAATATCGGGTGGCAATTTCATATCTACAGTGGAGAAGAATATCTGGAAACGGTAATTTACAAGCTTGGTGGCGATTATTTTCGTCTGGCAGATATTCAGTATACAGAAGATGGAAGGTATCAGTATGAACTTTTTGGACTCCGGGTTGGAAATCTGAAGTCCCGTATCAGCATGGAAGTCAGGGATCGGATGGAACAGGGGACGTGCAGTATCCGTGTGGACAGTTGTATTGCTCCTGCAAAGGATGGACTGATCGATGGATTTATGGATGATTATAAAATGCGGGGCAATGTTCTTTGTACCTATGAACAGGTTATGGCATGTACACAGCTGACAGCGGATGAGAAAGCTGGGTTAAAAGATGCGTTTGGCAAGTCTGTTCAGCAGCTCTTTTATATGGTTTCGGCAGAGGGGGATGAAGGAATAGAACAGATTCAGGGAACCGGATCGTATTGCTATGGAGACCGTGCAAGATTAAAAGCTGTTGTTCGGGATGGATACCTGTTTTGTGATTGGAGTAACGGCCGGAAATATTATACGAAAGCAATCAATTTCCGGGTTTACAGGGATACCGCATTTGTTGTGTCAACAGTAAGCAATCAGCCCCCTGAAATTTATGCGCAGGATATGTATTTTTCATTGGAACAGGCAAAAAAGGGATTGATCACCGAGGAGGTGTTAGGGGAACACGTGTATGCACAGGACAGGGAGGATGGAAGAATATCCTATGGGAGTCATCTGCACAATTCGCTTGTACTGATCGATTATGCACCAGAGGATATGACTTCGTTTCAGAAAGCAGGAAGTGTGACAGAGACTTTTTGCGCAACCGATAGTGGTGGAAATACAGTAAAAAAAACAGTGTGGATCCACCTTGTGGATACAGCACCTGTTACAGGACGCATGGCATATGGTGAGCCGAGGTGGATCAGCCGGAAGTATTTTGAAAAGGAAGACAGAAGCCTGCTGTCTGAAGAAGCGGGGGGATTGCCTGAGGATTCCTGCTGGGTAGTAGATGAGGAATACCGGATACTTTTGCAGGAGGTACTTTGGAGAGAAGAGGAAAAATAAAAATGCAGGCAGACTTAAAAAAGAGTCTGCCTGCATTTTATCGGGCTTAAAAATGATGTTCTTCTGCTTCCTGGGTGTTGTTTTCCGGAAGTTTGATATATACCTGTTCAATACGGTTTTTATCGACTCTGGCTATTTTTAAGAGCGTGTTATCGTCTGTCAGAATGATCTCATTTTTGGTTGGAAGATGATCAAGCTGACCAAGACAATATCCACCGATCGTATCATAGTCGTCGGATTCCAGATGTAAACCAAGTTCATCATTGACATCATCAAGGTGGGTAGAACCAAGAACCATGTATTCACGATCATTTAGCGCAGTGATCGCATCTTCTTCATCCGCATCATACTCATCCCGGATTTCACCTACGATCTCCTCCAGAAGGTCCTCTAAAGTGATCAGACCGGCAGTTACACCGTATTCATCAAGAACAATCGCAAGTGAAATGGAGGATTGGCGCATTTCAATAAAAAGATCTGCGGTATTTTTATGTTCAAAAGTGAAATATGGTTCCCGGAGAAAATCACGGATTGAAAAATGCTCTTTATCATTATCATAAAGCAGGAGATCTTTCATATTGATGATACCGATTACGTTATCCGTGCTCTCCTCATAAACAGGAAGACGTGTAAATTTATCCTCGCGGAAAATATCGATCAGTTCATCATAGGTAGAGTCTGCCTGGACAAAGGTCATATCGATACGCGGGATCATAACTTCTTTTGCCTCAGAATCGCCGAAATCAAATACGTTATGGATCATGTTCCGTTCTTCATGTTCGATGACACCGCTTTCCTGGCCGACATCAACGATGGTACGGAGTTCTTCTTCGGTCATAAGCTTCGAAGAGGCGTTAGGATCTATATGAAGCAAAAGCAGAACGCCCATGGATAAGCGGTTGATTACAAAAATAGCCGGGGTCAGAAGAAACATGATCACTTCAATGACTCCTGCACATTTTAAAGCGAGCCTGTCGGCTTCTAAAGTTGCCATGGTCTTTGGTGTGACTTCACCAAAAATCAGAATCAGAATGGTAAGAATACCTGTTGCAATACCAGCACCAACACTTCCGAAATAGCGGATAGCAAGTGAGGTCGCAATGGAGGATGCAGACAGGTTTACAATGTTGTTTCCGATCAGGATCGCAGAAAGCATTTTTCCGGAATCGTTCGTGATGCGCAGAACACGCTCCGCTTTCTTATCTCCGTTTTCTGAAAGTGTACGCATACGTATTTTATTTACCGTAGTTAATGCGGTCTCAGAGGAAGAGAAGAATGAAGAAAGTGCAAGTAGTACAAGTAAACTGATAATCTGTGCTATATCGCCAGCGTCCAAAATAATTTCACCTCGTAAATTTCTTAATTATAGTGATTCCCGGCAAAGATGTGCCGGGAATTTATTATACTATATTTTTATTGCTGTATTCAAGCAAAAATGACTAGTTCGCATCTGTGCTGTAGTTTGGTGCCTCTTTTGTAATATGAATATCATGTGGATGAGATTCTTTTAATGAAGCAGCAGAAATTTTAATGAATTTTCCGTTCTCTTTCATAAGTTCGATATTCTGGCAGCCACAGTATCCCATACCGGAATGAATACCACCGATCAGCTGGAATACGGTATCTTCAAGAGTTCCCTTGTAAGCAACACGTCCTTCCACACCCTCTGGGACCAGTTTCTTTGCACCTTCCTGGAAGTAACGGTCTTTGCTTCCGTTTTCCATAGCTGCGATGGAACCCATACCACGGTATACTTTGTATTTTCTTCCCTGATATAATTCAAATGTTCCAGGTGCTTCGTCGCATCCGGCGAACATGGAACCCATCATGCAGACATTGGCACCGGCAGCGATTGCCTTTGTAATGTCTCCAGAGTATTTGATACCACCATCTGCGATAACCGGAATGCCATATTCTTTGGCAACGGCATAGCAGTCCATAATTGCAGAAATCTGTGGAACACCGATACCTGCTACGACACGTGTGGTACAGATAGATCCAGGTCCGATACCGACTTTGACAGCATCAGCACCAGCTTCGATCAGAGCTTTTGCAGCAGCACCGGTAGCGATGTTACCTGCGATTACCTGAAGATCCGGATAGGAAGTTTTAATCTTCTTTACTGCTTCTAAGATGTTTTTGGAATGTCCATGTGCGGAATCAACAACGATAACATCAACATGCGCTTTTACAAGTGCTTCTACACGATCCATCATGTTTGCTGTGATTCCAACTCCGGCACCACAGAGAAGACGTCCCTGCTCATCCTTTGCGGATAATGGATATTTGATCTGCTTTTCGATATCCTTGATCGTGATCAGACCTTTCAGATTGAAGTCTTTATCTACGATAGGAAGTTTCTCTTTTCTTGCTTTGGCGAGAATGCTTTTGGCCTCGTCTAAAGTGATTCCTTCCTGAGCTGTGATCAGCCCTTCGGAGGTCATGGATTCTTTGATCTTTTTGGAGAAGTCTGTCTCGAATTTCAGATCACGGTTGGTGATAATACCAACTAATTTGCCATTCTCGGTGATCGGAACACCGGAGATACGGAATTTTGCCATTAATTCATTGGCATCCTGTAATGTATGTTCTGGAGAAAGATAAAATGGATCAGTGATTACACCATTTTCAGATCTCTTGACCTTATCTACTTCATCAGCCTGCGCTTCAATTGACATATTTTTATGGATAATTCCAATTCCACCCTGTCTGGCCATAGCGATTGCCATTTTTGATTCTGTTACAGTGTCCATAGCAGCGCTCATTAATGGAATGTTTAACACGATCTTTTTGGTAAGGTGTGTGGTAAGATCGATCATGTTTGGAGTAACCTCAGAATACTGAGGTACTAAAAGCACGTCATCAAATGTAATTCCTTCGCCGATAATAGTACCCATTTTTAAAATCCTCACTTTCTGTATACTTGTCAACATTATTATTAGTTGCTCAATCATAGCAAAATTATGAGATGATGTCAAGGTGATATAAGCTACGATTGATACAAAAAGGGGTATATATTAGAAAAAATAATAAGTGCAATTAATCATATTTATTGAACACTTGCATAGAGTAATGCGGTAATAAGGGAATTATTTAGAGCGGAAAAAGAAAGATTCACAAACAGGAAAAAATATGTTATGATTCTAAGTATGTATGAGGGCGAAGAAGTCAAAACCGTGGATTTCTGCGCCCTTTTGTCATAGTAAAGGAGAGGACAGATGCAATTCAGACCCTGTATAGACATACATAATGGTAAGGTAAAGCAGATCGTTGGCAGCAGCCTGCGGGATGCTGGAGATCAGGCAGAAGAAAATTTTGTGGCAGAACAGGACGGTGCTTTTTTTGCAAGATTGTACAAAAATGCAGGAATCTGCGGTGGACATATCATCCTGTTAAACCCGGAGCAGAGCGAATATTATGGGGCAACCAGAGAACAGGCACTTCTTGCACTTCATGAGTATCCAGGAGGCTTGCAGATTGGTGGTGGGATCCATGCGGGAAATGCTGCTTCCTTTATTAAAGAAGGTGCGAGTCATGTGATCGTGACATCATATGTTTTTAAGGATGGAAGGATCAGCTTTGAGAATCTGAATCGGCTTGTAAGTGCTGTTGGAAAAGAGCATCTTGTGCTGGATCTAAGCTGCAGATTCAAGGAGGATGGTTATTATATAGTAACTGACCGCTGGCAGAAGTTTACAGAAGAGAAGGTGACCACGGAGCTTTTAGACAGATTGGCAGAATATTGTGATGAATTTCTGGTGCATGCAGTAGATGTGGAAGGAAAGGCATCTGGAATAGAAGAAGAGCTGGCAGGTCTGCTGGGAAGATGGAACCGGATCCCTGTTACTTATGCAGGAGGAGTCCGCAATTTTGAGGATCTTAGGAAGATCCGTGAACTGGGACATGGGCATTTGAATGTAACCATCGGAAGTGCACTGGATCTGTTTGGCGGAACTATGTCTTATCAGAAAGTACTCGATTATATTGCTTCAGTACAGGAAGCTTAGAATAAAGAAAAGGAGAGAATTATGAGCAAATATACCAAACAGGATATTATGAGAATCGTAGAGGAAGAGGATGTGGAATTTATCCGGCTTCAGTTCACGGATATCTTTGGAACAATGAAAAATGTTGCAATTACAGCAAGTCAGCTGGAAAAAGCTCTGGATAACAAATGCATGTTTGACGGTTCTTCAATTGAGGGATTTGTACGAATTGAGGAATCCGATATGTATCTGTATCCAGATCTGGACACGTTTACCATTTTCCCATGGAGACCACAGCAGGGAAAGGTGGCACGCATTATCTGTGATGTTTACAATACAGATGGAACTCCGTTTAAGGGAGACTGCCGCTATATCCTAAAGAAACAGATTGAAGAGGCTGCCAGAATGGGATATGTATTTAACGTAGGACCAGAGGTGGAATTCTTCCTGTTCCATCAGGATGAAGATGGGCAGCCTACAACGATCAGTCATGAAAAAGCGGGATATTTTGACCTGGGACCTGTCGACCTTGGGGAAAATGCAAGACGGGATATGGTACTGACGCTTGAGGATATGGATTTTGAAATTGAAGCTTCCCATCATGAGGCTGCTCCAGCACAGCATGAGATTGATTTTAAATATGATGAAGCGCTTGTTACCGCAGATAATATTATGACATTCAAACTGGCTGTCAAAACCATTGCAAAACGTCATGGACTGTTTGCAAGCTTTATGCCAAAACCAAAATCTGGTATCGCCGGATCGGGTATGCATATTAATATGTCTTTGTCAAAAGATGGAAAGAACATCTTTGATGATCCGGATGGCGAGCTTGGAATGAGCAAAGAGGCATATTATTTCATCGGCGGTATTATGAAACACTTAAAAGGAATGACTGCAATCTGTAATCCACTGGTGAATTCCTATAAGAGATTTGTGCCTGGTTACGAGGCTCCAATTTATATTGCATGGTCCACGAAGAACAGAAGCCCGCTGATCCGGATTCCTGCTTCACGTGGTGAAAGCACAAGAATTGAGCTCAGAAGTCCAGATCCGGCAGCAAATCCGTACCTGACACTTGCGGTATGTCTTGCAGCAGGACTGGATGGAATCCGTAATCAGATTGCACCACCGGATGCAATTTCTGCCAATGTATTTGAACTGACTGCGGAAGAGAAAGAAAAGCTTGCTATCGAGGCAATTCCTGAGGATCTGAATGCGGCGATGGAAGAACTAAAAAAAGATGCCTTTATCAGGGAAGTGCTTGGAGAACATATTGTGGCCAAATATGTGGAAGCAAAACATGAAGAATGGGTTCATTACCGGGCTCAGGTTACAAAATGGGAAATCGATGAGTATTTATACAAAATCTAATCGAAAGTGTACAAGGGGATAACGGTGGATAATATTGTAGTAGCATTTCCAAAGCTGGCGAATGCCCAGAATATTAAAAAAATATTGGCACAGAGCGGATATCCGGTTACAGCAGTCTGTACAACCGGTGCCCAGGCACTTCAGAATGTGAACAGCCTTGAAAGCGGCATCGTTGTCTGTGGTGCACGGTTTGTGGATATGATGTATGATGAACTGTATTCGTATCTTCCGAAAGAGTTTCAGATGCTGTTAGTGGCATCACCGGCTTCTTTTGAAAATAAGGGAGTTGACAATCTGGTATGCCTTGCACTTCCGATGAAAGTGCATGAATTGCTCCAGACTGTTGAAATGATGGAGTATACGATTGCTAGAAGACGTAAGAAAATGCGTCAGAAGCCGAAGGAACGCTCGAAGGAAGAAGTCCAGCAGATAGGAAGAGCAAAGGCTCTTTTGATGGAACGAAATAACATGACGGAGGAAGAAGCGCACCGTTATATTCAGAAGCGAAGCATGGACAATGCGACCGGACTGACGGAAACAGCGCAGATGATTCTCAGTTTGATGGGAGAAGCGTAAAGTTTTTCAGATGGGCAATTGTATGTGGGGAATATATTTGCTATACTTATACTAATATGTGAATAGTTATTCATACTTTTACAGAATATCAGAAGAGAGGACGAAAGTAATGTATCAGATTAATGACAATTATCAGAAACTGCCGGGCAGTTATCTTTTCAGTACGATCGGCAAAAAGGTTGCCGCATATTCCGCGGCAAATCCGGATAAAAAGATTATCCGTCTTGGGATTGGTGATGTGACCCAGCCACTGGCTCCTGCAATCATTGAGGCGTTGCATAAGGCAGTGGACGAAATGGGAAATGCAGAGACATTCCACGGTTATGCACCGGATCTTGGCTATGAATTTTTAAGAAGTGCAATTGCCAAAAATGATTATCAGGCAAGAGGATGTGAGATCGGCATAGACGAGATCTTTGTTTCGGACGGAGCGAAGAGTGATTCTGCCAACATCCAGGAACTTTTTGCATTAAACAATCGCATTGCTGTATGTGATCCGGTATATCCGGTTTATGTGGATTCCAATGTAATGGCAGGAAGAACCGGAACCTATGACACGAAGGCAGAGACATGGAGCAATGTGATCTACATGCCATGTACCGCAGAGAATAATTTTGTGCCGGAGTTCCCGAAAGAGACACCGGATATCATTTATCTGTGTCTTCCAAATAACCCGACAGGTACAACTCTGACCAAAGAGCAGCTTCAGAAGTGGGTAGATTATGCAAATGAAAAAGGTGCAGTCATTATTTATGACGCAGCTTATGAAGCATACATCAGTGAGGATAATGTACCGCATACTATTTATGAGTGTGATGGAGCAAAGACCTGTGCGATCGAGCTGAGAAGTTTCTCAAAGAATGCCGGATTTACAGGTGTTCGTCTTGGATTTACTGTTGTTCCAAAGGAATTAAAGTGTGGAGATGTATCGTTAAATGCGATGTGGGCAAGACGTCATGGAACCAAATTTAATGGTGCTCCTTATATCGTGCAGCGTGCCGGAGAGGCTGTATACTCAGAAGCCGGAAAAGTCCAGCTGAAAGAGCAGGTTGCATACTATATGAGAAATGCATCCACGATCAAAAATGGATTAAAGGATGCGGGTTATACCGTATTTGGTGGTGTGAATGCACCATATATCTGGTTAAAGACACCGGATAACATGACATCATGGCAGTTCTTCGATCATCTGTTAGAGGATGCAAATGTGGTTGGAACCCCTGGATCAGGATTTGGACCAAGCGGAGAAGGATATTTCAGACTGACTGCATTTGGTACTTATGAGAATACGCTCGCAGCGTTAGAGAGATTTAAGACTTTGTAAAATAATATAGAGACAGCAAAAAGGAGTATGAAACCGGAAAACGGTTTTCATACTCCTTTTTTGCTCAGAAAACGGCCTGTATCAAACACAGAAAAATCAGCGGACAACCGCGTGCTGGCATAACCAGTCACACCAGGTGGCATAATATTTGCCGAGGGGATGCGTATCATCATTGGTATAATCCGGATTCAGATTTCCAGTTTCATCATCAAATAATTCGTTGGCATCCAGATAAAAAACAGTTTCATGATCGACAAGTGATGCAATCTGCGCATTGAACTGATCGATGTTTGCATTGTTAAAAGTTGAATCTGAAGCGGAACGGTCTGCGGTAACATGAAGATTGGCTTCAAGGTAAATGACTGCATCCGGCTGGAGTGCTTTTAACTGGCCAACCAGTTCACTGTATTTATTTACAGTCTGGTCCAGATTGAAGCCAAGCTCATTGATTCCAAGCATAAGATAAATTTTGCCATAATGCTGGCTGCTTAAAAGATCATGAAGCGAAAGTGTTCCAAGACCATCTACTTCTAAAGGATCGCTTGTTGCGTCATAAATGCTAAGACCGGTGTTCGCAAAAAAAGTAGCATTATTTAATGTTCCGTATTCCTTCAGACCTACGGTGCGGGAATCTCCGATAAACAGTGCATCATCAAAATAAGAAGTGTCTACCGTGGTCATGGATTCACTGCTGACAGCCGCTTCTGTGTTCTCTGTAACATCCTCAGGCGCCTTCTCTGGTGAACTGGAAGCGGGAACTTCGGTTGCTGCCAGATCTGTTTTCCGGGGAGGCGTGTTTTCTATTTTATTTGTCTGCCAGCTGACGAACAGAAAAACAATTGGAATGATGATACAACTGGCCATAAGACAGCCAATAAAAAGCGCTGCGTGTGATTTCTTTTTCATAAGAGTTCTCCTTTAAATCATTAAAATCTGAAGTATAAAAACGGATCATTTAATCCGATGTGTAAGCAATAGATGGCAAGCCAGAAAATAAACAGGCAGATGACTGATTCTGCAACAGTATCCCGGATCCGGTGCAGGATATGTGTCGGCAGCATGGTGGAAAATAGGAATCCTGCCGGAATGATAAAACGGAAATCTTTTAAAAATTTGAAAAAATCTCCATGGTAGATGATCTGGCTGTTTGACCCGAGGAATGGAAAAAGTCTTGTAAGATATACACCAATGTCCTGTATATTGGTGATCCCAAATACCATCCAGGAAAGCGGAATCAGAAAAAACATATATAGATGCCCGAGTCCTGGGTGTTTTTCAAGAATCCGGCCAAATCCAAGTTTTTCGATTAGTAATATTACAAATAATAAAAGTCCCCATAAAATAAAATTCCATCCGGCTCCGTGCCAGATTCCGGTGAGAAACCATACAATAAAAATATTGCGGATCCATTTGCTGCGGCTTGTGCGGTTGCCGCCTAAAGGAATGTAAACATAATTGCGGAACCACTGTCCGAGCGTGATATGCCATCTGCGCCAGAAGTCGGTCATACTGATCGCAACATACGGATGCCGGAAGTTGACAGGCAGTTGAAACCCGAGAAGCTTTCCAAGACCGATTGCCATGAGCGAATAGCCGTAGAAGTCAAAGTAAATCTGGAAGGAATACGCAAAAATACCTAGCCAGGCAAGGGGGGTGGAGATGCTGTCATATCCGATAGCCTGTACATTTGACCAGAGGTTTCCGAACTGATTGGCCAGAATGACTTTTAGCCCGAGACCATAAATGAAATTCTTGAGTCCGCTCGATTGAGCCTCCAGGCTATATGGCCTTTTGGCATGAAGTGATTCACGGATGGAAGAATAGGTGACGATCGGACCAGCAATCAGCTGTGGAAACATGCTGACATATGCACCAAAGTCCAGAAAGGACTCTTCCGCAGGAACTTCTCCACGGTAAACATCAACAAGGTAGGATACCATCTGAAATGTATAAAAACTGATTCCAAGTGGAAGCACAAGTTTTAAATGAACTTCCGGAATTACAGGATCAGATAGCACCAGACCGAGCAGATCTGTAATGCAGGAGCAGAAAAAGTCAAAATATTTAAACAGAAAAAGCCACATAAAGTCAAAAAACAATCCGCCAATGAGGAGTGTTTTTTTGGTCGCAGGATCTTCCTCGGATGACAAAAAACGTCCAATGCTGTAATTTACCACGATCATCAGAAGAAATAACAGCAGATAAAACGGCTGTTTCAGGACACCAGCAGTATAAAAGACCAGACTTCCGATAAATAATACGCCATTTCTTGCATGGGATGAAATTGTATAATAAGCCAACAGAAATAGTGGCAGAAAGACAAAGATAAATGTAAGGCTGCTAAATACCATAGTTTTTTCCTTTGTAAACTTTGTTACTGTTATTTTATACGATTTGGCGGAAAAGATATAGTATTTTGTATCATTTTGTCGAAACTTTTGTAAAAAAATATGAGAAAAATACAATTTCGCTGAAAAAGGCTTCCGGAATGAACTCCGAAAGCCTTTTGAAAAGCTATCCCTAAAGATGGAAACGATTATTTGTTTTTCTTTGCGTAGCTTGCTCTCTTACGCAGAGTAGGATCAAGAATACGTTTACGGATACGCAGATTTTCCGGAGTAACCTCAAGAAGCTCGTCAGTATCAATAAAGTCAAGAGCCTGTTCAAGACTTAAAATACGTGGCGGAACCAGAGTAAGTGCCTCATCAGCGGAAGAGGAGCGGGTGTTTGTAAGATGTTTTTTCTTGCAGACGTTTAACTCGATATCTTCAGCTTTTGCACACTGACCGATCACCATACCGGAATATACTTTTTCACCAGGTCCGATGAATAAGGTACCACGATCCTGGGCAGAGAACAGACCATATGCAACGGATTCTCCAGATTCGAAGGCAATCAGGGAACCGGTTGCACGATATGCGATATCTCCGCGATATGCATCGTAGCCATCAAAGATGGTATTGATGATTCCGTTTCCTTTCGTGTCCGTCATGAATTCACCACGGTAACCGATAAGTCCACGGGATGGAATACGGAACTCCAGACGTGTATAACCGCCGGTGATCGAATACATGTTGAGAAGTTCGCCTTTACGCTGCTGGAGTTTTGAGATTACTGCACCGGTAAAATCGTCCGGAACATCCACATAGGCAAGCTCCATTGGCTCTAATTTCTTGCCGTTTTCATCATATTCATAAATAACCTCGGCCTTACTTACTGCGAATTCATATCCCTCACGACGCATGTTCTCGATCAGAACGGAAAGATGCAGTTCACCACGTCCGGAAACTTTTAATGCGTCCGGGCTGTCGGTTTCTTCAACACGGAGAGAAACGTCGGTGTTCAGCTCCTTGAAAAGACGGTCACGGATATGACGTGAGGTAACGTATTTACCTTCCTGTCCTGCAAGCGGACTGTCATTTACGATAAAGTTCATGGAGATCGTAGGCTCTGAGATCTTCTGGAATGGGATCGCAACCGGATTCTCAGGAGCACAGATGGTATCTCCGATGTGGATATCTGCGATACCGGAGATTGCAACGATGGATCCGATTTTTGCTTCTGTGACATCTACTTTATTTAAGCCGTCAAATTCATATAATTTGCTGATGCGGACTTTTTCTTTTTTGTCAGGATCATGATGGTTGACAACAACAGCTTCCTGATTGACTTTTAAAGAACCATTGTCGATCTTACCGATACCGATACGTCCGACATATTCATTGTAGTCGATGGTAGAGATCAAAACCTGTGTATTTGCATCTGGATCACCTTCCGGAGCCGGAATGTAGTTGACGATGGTTTCGAATAAAGGAGTCATATCTTTTTTCTCATCATCAAGATTTAACATTGCATAACCATCTCTTGCAGAAGCATATATAAATGGGCAGTCGAGCTGCTCATCAGAAGCATCCAGATCCATGAAAAGCTCTAATACTTCATCAATAACCTCAGCAGGTCTGGCTTCCGGGCGGTCGATCTTATTCAGACATACGATAACCGGAAGATTTAAGGAAAGTGCTTTCATTAAAACGAATTTGGTCTGTGGCATAACACCTTCGAAGGCATCGACAACAAGAACAACACCGTTTACCATTTTCAAAACACGTTCTACTTCACCACCGAAATCGGCATGGCCAGGGGTATCGATGATGTTGATCTTAATATCTTTATACTGAACGGCAGTATTTTTGGAGAGGATTGTGATACCTCTTTCACGTTCAATGTCGTTGGAGTCCATGACACGTTCCTGGACTTCCTGGTTTGCACGGAATACACCGGACTGTTTTAAAAGCTCATCGACCAGAGTGGTTTTACCGTGGTCTACGTGAGCGATGATTGCAATATTACGAATATCTTCTCTTTTTTGTAACATAATTATCCTTCTTTCTAATATAAGTTAGAAAACAACTTATATATTTTATCATAAAATCGTGATTCTGCAAGTAAAATCGAGGGTTTCATGGATTTGCATATTTTTTGCCCCGCTTGTCGACATGCTTTGAGGAAATCTACCAATGAATCAATGTTAAAACTGAGACCTAACAAATATTTCCACAAAAGGAAGGGAGAACAATTCATGGCAGATAAAATTTTTGAAAATAACCAGGTATCGATTATCGGAGAGATCGTGAGTGATTTCCAGTATAGTCACGAAGTCTATGGCGAGGGATTTTATATGGTACAGGTGTCGGTAAGCCGGCTGTCTGACTTTGTAGATTATATTCCGGTCATGGTATCAGAAAGACTGATCGATGTAACGCAGAATTATGAGGGGCAGTATGTGTATGTTGCGGGACAGTTCCGCTCGTTCAACCGTCATGAGGAGAGAAAGAACCGTCTTGTGCTTTCTGTTTTTGCGAGAGAACTTGAACTTGTAGAAAAGCAGGATGCGGACAGTGCCAGCAATCAGATTTATCTGGATGGTTACATATGCAAGGATGCAGTTTACCGGAAAACACCTCTTGGAAGAGAGATCGCAGATCTTCTTGTTGCGGTAAACAGATCTTATGGAAAATCCGATTATATCCCATGCATCTGCTGGGGCAGAAATGCAAGATTTGCATCCGGCTTTGAAGTGGGAAGCCATGTTCAGATCTGGGGAAGAATCCAGAGCAGGGAGTATGTGAAAAAGCTGAGTGATACGCAGGCGGAAAAGCGGGTGGCGTATGAAGTGTCGGTAAGTAAGATAGAATTTCTTGATTAATAGTCCTTTTTTCTCATATTTCAGCGAAAAGTTGCAAAAAAAAAGATAGTGTGGTATTTTATGCAATATCAAATCTGAGGGGTGGAACGACTGCTTCAGATTAGGAGGAAATTATGAGTAGTGGTGTCGTACAGATTTATTATGGCGATGGACATGGAAAGTCAACGGCTGCGCTTGGCAATGCGATTCATGCAGCCAGTGAAGGAAAAAATGTGATCGTGATACAGTTCCTCAAAGGAAAAATGGAGAAGGAACTGGAATTTTTGCAGCGCCTTGAACCGGAGATTAAATTTTTCCGGTTTTCAAAATCAGATGCGCCTTTTGATGAATTGGGTGAAGATGAGAAAAAAGAAGAAAGCATTAACCTGAAAAATGGCTTTAATTATGGAAAGAAGGTCGTATCTACAGGAGCCTGCGATATGATCATTTTTGATGAGATTCTGGGACTGCTGGATCATAAAGTGATTACGATTGAAGATATCCGCAGTATGATGGAATGCAGACCGGAAGAAATGGACATTATATTTACAGGACGCATTTTGCAGGATGGTGTCCGTGAATTTGCAGATGAAATCTACAATATTGCTCCGGAAAAGTAGCAGTTGACAGTGCTGTAACGGAGTGTTATGATGAACAATATAATAATCATTGATAGAGGTTGCGTGAGTTATCAGTAGACTGTGGGATGCAGCAGATGCAGGAGAACACAGTAGAAAGGAATGAACGCCGAAGGAAGAGATATTCTGTAGATCGAATCCTGGGCATAAGGCGAACAGCTTTATGACTGTCATCGACTGAGATGGGGAGCTATCAGAACCGTTTTTTGAGATTCATGCCGGCTTTCTGTAAGCCGGCTTTTTCAATGTGTATTTTTACAGGAGGATCATATTTATGGCTATTTTTAAAGGCGCAGGTGTTGCAATCGTAACGCCAATGAAGAATAATGAGGAAGTAAATTACGACAAACTGGAGGAACTGATCAATGAACAGATCGATGCAGGTACCGATGCGATCATCATTGCGGGAACAACAGGTGAAAGCTCTACACTGGATATGGAAGAACATGAGAAAGTCATTCGTTCAGCAGTAGAATTTACAAAACACAGAGTACCGGTCGTTGCGGGAACCGGATCTAACTGCACCAGAACGGCGATCCAGCTTTCACAGGAAGCAGAGGCGGATGGTGTGGATGGTCTTTTGATTGTTACTCCTTATTATAATAAAGCAACACAGGCCGGACTTGTGAAACATTATACACAGATTGCGAGAAACACGAAACTTCCGATCATTATGTACAATGTTCCTGGAAGAACCGGATGCAATCTGATGCCGGAGACGGTTGCCGAACTGTTTCACAGTGAGCAGAATCTGGTCGGATTAAAAGAAGCAACCGGCAATCTTGCACAGGCATCGAAAACCATGTATCTGACCGACGGAAAACTTGATCTGTATTCCGGAGAAGACGGACTTGTAGTTCCGCTTATGTCAATTGGTGCAATTGGTGTAATCTCCGTATGGAGCAATGTGGCACCGGCAAAAGTACACCAGATGTGTGAAAGCTTCTTCAAGGGAGATATTGAGACTGCAAGACGTCTTCAGTTAGAGGCTCTTCCGCTTGTAGATGCACTGTTTTCTGAGGTGAATCCGATCCCGGTTAAGAAGGCACTGAATCTGATGGGCAAAGAAGCCGGACCGCTTCGTGCACCACTTTGTGAGATGGGAGCAGACAATGCGGCAAAACTTGCCAATGTTATGAAGGAATATGGAATTACATTAAAATAGAAAAAGCGCAGATACAAGGAGAGAAATAGAATGGTTAGAGCAATCATGAACGGATGCAATGGCAAAATGGGTCAGACCATTACCGGCATCTGCAAAGACGATAAAGAGATTGAAATTGTTGCAGGGATCGATCTGTATGACGGAATCAAAAATGATTATCCGGTTTTTCAAAGCATTGATGCATGCGACGTGGAAGCGGATGTTATTATTGATTTTTCCAATGCAAAGGCAGTAGATGCACTGCTTGAATATTCAGCTGCAAAGAATGTACCTGTCGTATTATGTACAACAGGACTTTCCGAGGATCAGCTTTCCAGGGTAGATAAGACAGCAGGGAAAGTAGCGATTCTGCGTTCCGCAAATATGTCCCTTGGTATCAATACATTAATGGAACTTCTGAAGAAGGCAGCACTCGTATTTGCACCGGCCGGATTTGACATGGAGATCGTTGAGAAGCATCATAACCAGAAACTGGATGCACCGAGCGGAACAGCGCTTGCACTTGCAGATTCCATGAATGAGGCACTCGATGAGGCATATTCCTATAAATATGACCGTACCAAAGAACGTGCAAAGAGAGATCCGCATGAGATCGGAATCTCTGCGGTACGCGGGGGCAATATCGTAGGAGAGCATGAAGTACTGTTCTGTGGACAGGATGAAGTGATTGAGTTTAAGCATACAGCATATTCCAAGGCCGTGTTTGCAAAAGGTGCTGTCGAAGCAGCCAAATTCCTTGCAGGAAAGCCGGCAGGACATTATGATATGGCAGATGTGATCGCAGCAAAATAAACTGGGATCAGAATGTGTCAAAATAACCAAAAAAAGAACAAAAACAATCAATTTATACATTGAAATATACAACGAAAATTGACGAAATGCAAAAAAAGTGATAAAATAGTACCATAAATTTATATGGTACTATTTTTTTTGATGAAAAGGAATTTAGAACGCTGTATAAAGATAAATCGTTGTATGATAAATACAATTCTGGGAGGGATTATATGAAAAGAAGAAGAGCAGCGGTGCTTTGTGCGTCACTTATGGCAGCATCCCTGGTTACAGGCGGCTGTGGAAATGGTGCGTCAGGCACGGACGGAACACAGGAAGTGGAAACGACACAGACAGCAGAAGCGGCACAGACAGATAACGGGTCCGCAGATGGCACGATTTCACTGACCGTCTGGGGAGCGGAGGAAGATGCAGAACTTCTGAAGCAGATTACAGACAGTTTTGCAAAAGAATATGCATCACAGGCGACCTTCGACATTACCATTGCAGCAGAACCTGAGTCCGACTGCAAGGATGATCTGCTTGGAGATGTCCTAAATGCTCCGGATGTATTTACGTTTGCAGATGACCAGTTAAGGGCGCTTGTGGCATCCGGTGTATTAGAGCCAATCGAGAATTCCGATGAGGTCGCATCTGCGAGTGTTGATGGAGCTGCAGATGCAGCAAGCGTCAATGATCAGCTGTATGCATATCCTCTGACAGCAGATAATGGTTATTTTTTGTACTATAATAAGGAATATTTCTCTGACACGGATGTGCAGACACTGGATCAGATGTTGTCCGTGGCAGCAGCAAACGGTAAGAAAGTAACTATGGACTGGTCTTCCGGATGGTATTTATATTCCTTCTTTGGCAATACCGGAATGGAGCTGGGGTTAAATGACGATGGAATCTCCAATTACTGTAACTGGAACAGCCAGGATGGCAGTATCAAGGGAGTGGATGTTGCACAGTCCATGCTTTCTATTGCAGCGAACCCTGGATTTTTGAATACGGATGATCAGGGAATGATGGAAGGAATCCAGAATGGATCTGTCATTGCAGGAATTTCCGGTGTATGGAGTGCAAATGGCATCGAACAGGCATGGGGAGATAATTATGCAGCAATAAAACTCCCAACGTATACCTGTGCAGGACAACAGGTACAGATGGCGTCCTTTAAAGGTTATAAACTGGTTGGTGCGAATGCGTATTCCAAGAATGCCGCATGGGCATCCAAACTTGCCGAGTGGATCAGTAACGAACAGAATCAGACGCTGCGTTTTGAACAAAGACAGCAGGGCCCGGCCAACAAAAATGCAGCAGAATCGGGTGAAATAGCAGATTCTCCGGCGATTCAGGCAGTGCTTGCACAGTCTGAATTTGCAAGTCTTCAGAGAATTGGCGGCAATTACTGGGATCCAGTACAGACCTTTGCAGCACAGATGGCGGCAGGCAATCCGACAGGGCAGGATCTGCAGGATTTATTGGATACCATGGTGAAAGGTGTTACGGCATCGAATGCACAGTAGAGCAGGAGGAAGCTATGAATAATAAGGTAAAAAATACAAAAAAACAGGCCGGAACGAGTATCCGTGTACTGATTCTGGTTCCTGTTATCATACTTGGAATTGTGGGAATTTTTTCGAATGTTCTCGCAATGAAGAATATTCGCAGTGTCAATGCGAAGGCGACACAGATCACGGATGAATATATGGAAAGCATGATTTCGCTGAATGCAATTCAGGAAGAGCTGCAGTCCATCCATCAGAATGCATTATCACACATTATTGCGACCGATTTTGATACCATGATCGATCTTGTGAACACGATCAAATCACAGGAAACGGATCTGGAGCAGAAGATGGATGAATTTGGTGAGGTTGTGGATGCGGATGACATGGACAGTTATAAGGATCTGATGACCAATTATGAGAATTTTAAAGCTGCGGTCACCAATGTTGTTGCATACAGTGCGAATACAAAGACAGCAGATGCTTATGCATGTGCAAATGGAGATCTTTCCAATTATTCCGATGCAATGATATCTGATCTGGATAAGATCACACAGCATACGTCAGAGAATTCCGAGGCAACAAGAGCCCATCTTGCTACCGTATATCGCAGTTCCATTATCAGCAATGTGCTCACGATCGTGATCAGCATTATTGCAGTGCTCAGTGCGGTTGCCGGTGTTCTTACATTAGTTATCCGTCCGATTAAGCATACAGAAAAAGAAATTACAGATATTATCAGGGATATCGAGAACCGTCAGGGAGATCTTACCAAACGTGTCAAGATTGCATCGGTTGTGGAGGTTGGAAGCCTTGGACACGGCATTAATGCATTCATGGAGAAATTACAGCATATTTTTGCTGTGTTAAGCAGCGATTCCGAGAAAATGGATTCCGTTGTCAATGAGGTAATGGAAAGTGTGCAGACATCCAATGACAGTGCATCCGATCTGTCAGCACTGACAGAGGAACTGTCAGCGACAATGGAGGAAGTATCCAGCAATGCATCACTGATCAACAATAATGCAGACAATGTAAAGAATGAAGTCAGCATTATTGCTGATAAATCGGCAGAGTTGAGCAGATTTTCACAGGAAATGATGCAGCATGCAGACCATATGCAGAGTTCAGCCAAGGATAACATGCAGACAACTAGTGCAAAGATCACAGAGATTCTTGAAATCTTAAATCAGGCAATTGAGGAGAGCAAGAGTGTTGACCAGGTAAATAGTCTTACCAATGACATTTTGAATATTTCAAGCCAGACCAACCTGCTTTCCCTGAACGCATCCATTGAGGCTGCAAGAGCAGGAGAGGCAGGAAAAGGATTTGCGGTTGTAGCAGGTGAGATCAGTCAGCTTGCGGAATCCAGCAGACAGACGGCAAACCGGATCCAGGAGATCAATACCGTTGTAACCAATGCGGTACATAATCTTGCAGAACATGCGCAGGGACTTGTTTCATATATGAATGAAAGCATTGTTCCAGAGCTGGAGAGCTTTGTGGATTCTGGCACACAGTACCGTGAGAATGCATCTTATATTGAGACAACCATGAAACAATTTGAACAGCAGACAGATGAATTGAAACGTGGAGCAGTTGAGATCGCAGAGTCCATCAACAGCATCACCAATGCCATTGAAGAAGGTGTCAAAGGAGTCAATGGTGTTGCGGAGAGCACGCAGATGCTTGTTACGGATATGGAGAAGATTTCAAAGAGAATGGAAGAAAATCAGCAGATATCTTCAGAACTTCAGAATGAAACCTCTATATTTACCAGAATCTGATCATGAAATACCCCGGAAATTGCGAATCGCAGTTGTCCGGGGTATTTTTGTATGCTACAATATGAAGCAGAAAATATGTAGAGTGAGGAATTGCAAATGACAATGTTAATCAAAGGGGGAAGGGTTTTAAATCCTGCAACCCAGATGGACGAGGTCGCCGATGTCTATGTTGAGAATGGACATGTGGCCAAGATTGGAAAGGACCTGAAAGAGAAGGCAGACCGTGTAATTGATGCAGAAGGATATTATGTTATGCCGGGATTTATTGATATGCATGTGCATTTTCGAGATCCGGGATTTGAAGAAAAAGAGACAGTTATCACAGGTATGCACGCAGCAGCACATGGTGGATTTACAACAGTGCTTGCCATGCCGAATACGAAGCCGGTTGTGGATAACCCGGATGTCGTAAATTATGTGCATAATAAAGCACGGTCAGAACGTGGAATCCATGTGCTTCAGGTAGGCGCTGTCACAAAGGGGCAGAAAGGAACGGAACTTGCGGATATTGAGGGAATGGTTGAAGCCGGAAGCCCTGCGATCAGCGAGGACGGTAAATCGGTCATGAATACCCAGATCTATGCGGAAGCCATGAAAAAGGCCGCAAAGCTTGGAATCCCGGTTCTTGCACATTGTGAAGATATCAATCTGGTAAATGGCGGTGTTATGAATTCTGATTCCAAGTCAAAAGAACTCGGACTTCCTGGAATCTGTAATGCCGTTGAGGATATTATTATTGCGCGTGATATTATGCTTGCAAAAGAGACCGGCTGTAAATTACATCTTTGTCATTGTTCGACGAGAGACTCGGTATCAATGGTGCAGCATGCAAAGATGGAGGGTATAAAAGTATCGGCTGAGGTGTGTCCACATCATTTTACGCTGACATCGGATGATATTCAGGAGTTTGTTCCGGAGATCGAAAACGGAATTATGATCCCGCAGGATGTGGATGCAGACACAAACTATAAAATGAATCCTCCGCTTCGTACGAAGGCAGATGTTCAGGCACTTAAAGAAGGACTTAGGGATGGCATCATGGATGTGATCTCAACAGACCATGCACCGCATACCTTCCAGGACAAGAATACTTCCATGAAGAAGGCTCCATTTGGAATTGTCGGTCTGGAGACGGCAGCATGCCTGACGTATTCCGAACTTGTGCTTGGCGGTTATCTGACTCCGCTGCAGATGGCAGAGAAGATGAGCTACAATGCTGCGAAGATACTGGAGATGGACAGGGGAGATATCCAGCCTGGAAAAGCAGCAGATATCGTGATCTTTGATCCGAAGGCTGTATATAAGATCGACAAGAATCAATTTGCATCCAAAGGACGGAATACACCGTTCCATGGAAGAGAGGTTACCGGCAAGGTAATGTATACCATCTGTGATGGGGATATCGTATTTGAAGAGAAAGGAAATTAACATGATTAATAAATTAGTAGACAAAATTAAAAAGACAAATGCACCGATCGTAGTCGGACTTGATCCAATGCTTTCTTATGTGCCGGAATTTATCCAGAAGAAAGCATTTGCAGAATTTGGAGAGACACCGGAAGGTGCAGCAGAAGCAATCTGGCAGTTTAACAAAGCAATTGTGGATGCTACCTATGATCTGATCCCGGCTGTAAAACCACAGATTGCGATGTATGAGCAGTTTGGAATTGAAGGAATGAAAGCATATCAGAAAACCGTTGATTACTGTCACGAAAAGGATCTTGTTGTGATCGGTGATATCAAACGTGGTGATATCGGATCTACATCAGCAGCGTATGCAGTTGGACATCTTGGAAAGGTACAGATCGGATCGAAATCTTACGCAACATTCAATGAGGATTTTGCAACGGTGAACCCATATCTTGGAACAGATGGCATCAAACCGTTTGTTGATGTGTGCAAGGAGGAGAAAAAAGGCATTTTCATTCTCGTAAAGACATCCAATCCGTCCAGTGGAGAATTCCAGGACCGTGTCATCGACGGACGTCCTCTGTATGAGTGGGTTGGTGAGAAAGTCGCAGAATGGGGCGCAGACTGTATGGGGGATTCTTACAGCTACGTAGGAGCTGTAGTAGGTGCAACTTATCCGGAGATGGGAAAAGTCCTTCGCAAAGTTATGCCAAAAAGCTTTATCCTTGTTCCGGGATATGGTGCTCAGGGTGGAAAAGGCGCAGATCTTGTTCATTTCTTTAATGAAGACGGTCTTGGTGCGATCGTGAACTCTTCCCGTGGGATCATTGCTGCATATAAGCAGGATAAATACAAAGAAATGGGCATTACAGAGGAGAATTTCGCAGATGCTTCCCGTGCTGCTGTAAAAGATATGGTGGCAGACATTTCCGGTGCACTTGCATCAAGATAAATGGTAAGAGTTTAGAAATATACCCGGAGTAAAAGTAATTAAGAGATCAGGAGTAGAAAAATGGCAGAGAAATATCAGGAAAATGCAGTCGTTTTAGAGCAAAAAGAGATTGCATCCGGAATCTTTCGTCTTGTATTACAGACAAAAGAAATCGCAGCACAGGCAAAGGCAGGTCAGTTTGTATCCGTATACAGCAAGGATCCATCCAAGCTTCTTCCAAGACCGATCAGTCTTTGTGAGATCGATAAAACAAAAGGTACATTGACACTTGTGTATCGTGTGACCGGTGAGCATACAGGAACCGAAGAGTTCTCCAGACTTCAGAAGGATGATACCGTACGGATTCTCGGACCTCTTGGAAATGGCTTTCCAGTTGATGCTGCAGATGGAAAGAAAGCATTTCTGATCGGTGGTGGAATCGGAATCCCGCCGATCCTTCAGCTGGCAAGAGAGATGAAAGCAGACAAACAGATGGTGCTTGGTTTCCGTGATTCGCTGTTCCTTATGGATGAATTTCAGGCAGAGGGCCAGGTGTATGTTGCAACGGAGGATGGAAGTGCCGGAACGAAAGGAAATGTCCTTGATGCAATCTGCGCCAACGGATTATCGGCTGATATCATCTATGCATGCGGACCAACACCGATGCTTCGTGCGTTAAAAGCATATGCTGAGGAACATGGGATGGTGTGCTATATTTCCATGGAAGAGAGAATGGCATGTGGAATCGGGGCATGCCTGGCTTGTGTCTGCAAAACAAAAGACAAAGATGCACATTCCAATGTCAATAATAAACGTATCTGCAAGGAAGGTCCGGTATTTGACGCAAGGGAGGTAGAACTGTAATGAATACAAGCGTAAACCTTTGTGGGGTAACTCTGAAGAATCCTGTAATGACTGCATCCGGCACATTTGGTTCCGGAGAAGAATTCAGTGAATTTGTAGATTTAAATAAACTTGGCGCCGTTGTGACAAAAGGTGTTGCAAATGTGCCATGGCCAGGAAATCCAACACCTCGTGTTGCTGAGGTATACGGCGGAATGCTCAATGCAGTCGGACTTCAGAATCCGGGAATTGAGCTGTTCTGCAAAAGAGACATTCCATTTTTAAAGAAATACGATACCAGAATTATCGTGAATGTATGTGGAAGATCGACTGCAGATTACTGCGAAGTGGTGGAAAGACTTGCGGATGAACCGGTGGATATGCTCGAGATCAACATTTCCTGCCCGAATGTTAAGGAAGGCGGAATTGCGTTTGGTCAGGATCCAAAGGCAGTTGAGGCGATCACAAATGAAGTAAAAAAAGTTGCAAAGCAGCCGGTCATTATGAAGCTCAGTCCGAACGTAACGGATATTACAGAGATGGCAAAAGCGGCAGAGGCTGGTGGAGCAGATGCGTTGTCGTTGATCAATACCATCACAGGAATGAAGATTGATATTAACCGCAGATGTTTTGTACTTGCTAATAAAACAGGTGGTATGTCAGGTCCTGCAATCCACCCGGTTGCAGTCCGCATGGTATATCAGACAGCACAGGCAGTGCAGGTTCCGATCATCGGAATGGGCGGTATCATGAATGCGGAGGATGCGATTGAAATGATCCTTGCCGGTGCGACAGCAGTTTCCATTGGAACAGCGAATTTTGCCGATCCGTCCGTGACAGAGAAGATCGTAACCGGAATTGAGGACTATATGAGAAAATTCCAGGTCAATGATATCAAAGAACTTGTTGGCGCAGTACATGAGAGATAGACACAGGGAGAACAGGTGTGGAAGAGATATTTCAGGCAATTGAGCAGAAAATAAAAGAATCCGGTTACCCAGGAAGTGTATCCGGTGCGGCAGTTTACGATGATATCTGTGATCAGATTGATGGAAAAGAGAACGGAACGTATCTTCTTTTGTCAAAATTTGAAGAGGATGTTGTGTTTGAGTACCAGATCACGATCTTAGATGAGCAGTTCAACCTTGAGACCTTGAAGATCAAGGCTCCGGAGGGAGAATTTGACATCAATTTTGATTGAAGTGCCTGCCAAACTGAATGCAGCGGTTCGTGAAAACTCCGGGAATATGAGAGAGCCTGTGGTTAAGAAAGAGGAGGATGACCGCTGTGGTGAATACGCAGAAGCCGCAGTTCTTGTTTTATTGTAAGATCATACATAATGGGGGCAACAAAGTGAGAATTATACATAATGCACAAAAAAATGGGTGAGAAATTATGAAGTTTGTATAGCATTTTGGGGAATGGCATGCTATTATAATAACCGTAAAAACCCCCAATACATTATATATTTTTACTATCCCCCATAGTAAAAAACCTTCTCCTAAAGGACAGCTGATCGAAGGCTGTTCTTTTTTTGCATAAATCGCTGAATGTAAATGAAAAAAATTCTTGATATAGGACGAAAAGACTACTATAATAAGACGATACAAAGAAATGGAAATCAGATGGAAGCCGGACAGCCTGCCTGTATGACAGTTATGTCTGGCGGAAACAGGAGATATCATGAAATTAGAACAGATCATCAACAGTCTGCTGGAACAGGATATGTATAAATTCAGTATGGGAGAGGCAATCTACCATCAGTTTACCGATTATAAGACAACATGGTCCTTTAAATGCAGAAATACAGATGTGCATTTTACAGAAGAAATGGTAGACGAGATCAGAGAACAGATCCGTGCATATTGCAATCTTCGGTTTACCGATGAGGAACTCGGATATCTGAATGCGGTACAGTGGATCAAAGGTTCTTATGTGGATTTTTTAAGACTCTGGCAGCCGCGATTTGAAGATTTTGAAATTACAACAGATGGACCTTGTGGATTAGCGATTGAGACGAAGGGTACATGGCTCAATACTTCGATGTACGAGATTCCTACGCTTGCAATCGTGAATGAAGTTTATTTCCGCATGGCATACGATTATAAACAGCTTTTTGAAAGTTTTAAACAGCGCCTTGATCAGAAGGTGACAGCACTGACAACAGGTGCAGGTGGAGTATCCTATACCATTGGTGCATTCAGTGAATTCGGACTGCGCCGCAGATTATCCGCAGAGGCACAGGAGCTTGCGGTAAAAGTTCTCTCAGAGCAGGATTATCATGGAAAGTCTGCTTTTGTTGGAACCTCCAATGTATATCTTGCAAAGAAATATAATCTCTCCCCGGTTGGAACAATGGCACATGAGTGGATCATGTGTGTCGGACAGGGAAATCATAAACACAACCCGGCCTATTCAAACTGGTATGCAATGGATGCATGGGTAAAAGAATACGGCATCATGAATGGTATTGCGCTTACCGATGCAATCACAACAGATTGTTTCTTAAAGGACTTCCAGCTGACTTATGCAACACTTTTCTCAGGAGTTCGTCACGACAGTGGTGACCCGTTTGTATGGGGAGAAAAAATGATCGAGCATTATAAGAACCTTGGAATCGATCCGGCATCAAAGACGCTTTTGTTCAGTGACAGCCTGGACTTTGAAAGAGCAGATCAGCTATATGCCCATTTTTCCAATAAAGCAAAGGTCGCATTTGGTATCGGAACCTATATTTCCAATGATACCGATGTGCCGGCACTTAACATCGTTATGAAGACGACCGCATGCAATGGAATGGACGTTGCAAAGATCTCGGATACTCCTGGTAAGGGAATGTGCAAAAATCCAGATTATGTAGAATATCTGAAGCGTTGTATTGACTGGAGAATAAAGCACGACCGTTAAAATAAATATCGTATATCGGAATACCACGGAAAGCATCAGAACAGAAGCTGGCTTCCGTGGTATTTTTATACGCATTTTCAGGATTGACGTTTTTTAAAATTTGCGTTATAGTACTTTCTGAATTAGTTCACATTGTAAACTAAAAGGAGCGTTATGAAAGACAAAAATTGGATTGAAATTGTAAAAAAACAGACAGAACTCAGGCATTTTGGCAGTATGGCGATCCGAAAAGCGCAGAAGGGAGAGCATATTTCTGCACAGCAGATTGATCTGCTGTTTCGTGCAGCCTATGCCGGGGAAGCTGTGACGCCGGGACAGCTTGCGATGGCAATGGGCGTAAGGAAAACAGTGATCAGCCGGCTGGTTGAACAGCTGGCAGTCAAACAGTATATTGAAAAGGAACCGGTCAAAACGGACAGGCGCAGTTATGAGCTTCATGTGACAGAGGAAGGGAAAAGAGAAATCGACCGGATGTATCACTACTATCTGAATCCGTTATATGTTTTGAAAGAGGGAATGGGAGAAGAACGGTTTGAGGAATTGTTTGAACTGATTCTGGAGGCAAACCGGATTCTCGCAGGAGAGCAGACGAAAGAAAAGGAGTGAATCAGATGACATTTTATCAGGAATTACAGCTTAGTTCGACGGGGTCAAAGCAGTTGATCAAAAATACGAGGGACAAAAAAGAAAAGAGACGCCATATACTGATCTATAATTTTAAAGTGTATCTTGTGATGGCTTTTTGTGTGGCTGTTGTGTCTTTGTACAGTAAATGTACGGGAAGTGAGAACAGTGTGGTTGGCGTTACCGTTTTGCTGGCGGTGCTTGTATTAAGACAGGCGGATTTTGGAATCCGGACAACACATGGGTTGATATCGATCGCAGGTATTTTTGGAATACTGATCGTGGGACCATATCTTGCAAGCCAGTGGCCGCCGGTCGCAGCACTGTGCGTAAACCTAGTATGTATCATGCTTTTGATGATACTTGGATGTCATAATGTTATTATGTATAACCATTCGACGTTTGTCCTTGGATATCTGCTTCTGGAGGGGTACAAAGTGACAGGACATGCCTATGTGCTTCGTGTGGAAGGTCTGCTTGTCGGAATGGTGATCTGTATGTTTGTATTTTACCGGAATCAGAAGAATCGTCCGTATCGAAGAACATTTCTGGATCTTTTCCGGGAATTTGATCTACATTCTGCTCGGAGCAGATGGTATGTAAAACTGACCGTTATCGTATCCACAGCAATGTTTATCATGTCAGCACTGGGATTGCCGAGAGCGATGTGGGCTGGAATCGCCTGTATGTCCGTATGCCTTCCTTTTACCGGGGATGGGGCGCAGCGTGCAGGAACAAGAGCAGGATTTAATATTGTGGGAGCATTGCTTTTTGCATTGCTTTATATCGTTCTTCCGGAATCCATGTATCCATATATTGGAATGATCGGGGGAATTGGTGTGGGATATTCAGCAGGATATGCATGGCAGACAGCATTTAACACATTTGGGGCATTATCAATTGCCTCCGGCCTGTTTGGAATGACAGGAGCGGTTGCTCTTCGTATCGGAGCGAATGCGTTCGGTGCAGCTTATACCATGCTGTGTTCGAAACTTATGGATGATGTCTTACAGATAAGGACAACAAAAAAGGAAGCCGTTTCATAACGACTTCCTAAAAAAGAAATGCAGGAGATGGGACTTGAACCCACACGATATTGCTACCACAGGCACCTGAAGCCTGCGCGTCTGCCAATTCCGCCACTCCTGCGAACAAATGTTATTCTACAGAATAAAATAGTAAATGTCAAGCAGAATTTTTGAGAATTTTTAAAAATGTATATATTGTATATTTTTTAAAAAAAATAAAAAAAGTTTAGAAAAAAGTGTTGACACTGGAAAGATCATCTGCTATTATAAACTAGTCGTCAGCGAGACGGCAACAACTGAACAGATGCGGAAGTGTCGGAACTGGCAGACGAGCAAGACTAAGGATCTTGTGATCATTGCGATCGTGTGGGTTCAAGTCCCATCTTCCGCATTAGATGAGGAAACCTTTTGTGATGGAGGTTTCCTTTTTGATTACTACAAATAGGCAGGAATTGGTGTATACTTGTTTTGTGTGTTTTCTTAACGATTTGGAATTCAGCTATATTAGATTATCAGGTAATTACAAATGAAAGGATGCCGAATATAATGATATATTTGAGTAGCTTCAAGCTTAGCGACAGAAAAGTAAATAATCCTAATATATATCCTTACAATGTGTTTAGAGACAAGTATATTGAACCATTTGTTTTTACTCCGATAACTGTTTTTTATGGGAGTAATGGTTCGGGGAAATCAACACTTCTAAATATCATAGCGAATTGTTTGCAATTAAAAGGCAAAGAATATGCCACAAGTAATTCCTATGGAATAGTTGATTATTGCGGTTCGTTTTCAAATGAGTGTTCCTATGGTCTTGGAGAAGATGATTTTGGAAAAGAAATTAGAAACATACCCTCAAATAGTCGATATATTAAAAGTGAAGACATATTGTATGAAATAAAGAAAATACAGCAAAAGCAGGTATTGTCGGATGGTATGGAATATGATTGTGTGAAGAATGGAATGTCTTTATCAGAGGCAAGGAAATATTTGGATTCAAAGGAAGGAAAAAGACAGGAAGAGTATATAAAGTTTGCACAGGAAAAATATTCCAACGGAGAGACATCTCTTCAATATTATGCAGAATATTTACAACCAGATGCGTTATATTTGTTAGATGAGCCAGAGGTATCGCTTTCGCCAGCAAATTAAGTCCTTTTGGCAGATGAAATTAATAAATTGGCAAGATTATTACAATGTCAATTTATTATTGCAACACATTCGCCGTTCATGTTGGGGACATTAAATGCAAAAATCTATAATCTTGACACCAATGAGTACGATACAGCGAAGTGGAGTGAT
Organism: uncultured Lachnospiraceae bacterium; assembly: GCA_934364805.1. GTDB lineage: Bacteria > Bacillota > Clostridia > Lachnospirales > Lachnospiraceae > Roseburia. Next base: position 38,053 of record CAKRMH010000002.1, on the reverse strand, counting down.
TTGGAAAATGTTCGGTATTTTTATGATTTTTTTAAACAACATGAAAGGGACTTTGAATAAATTTTTTTACTGATTGAAAAAGAAGAGAATGAACATGGGTACAAAGAAACAGATATTAGCTCGTGTGGATTTTTACCTACAGACCAGGAAATGGCAGGACTTTAACACAATAATCACTAATTTATGTTATACTATTTGGAACTTGAAGTAGAAAAAGGGTGTGAAAATATGACAGAACTGGAACTTCAGAAGATATATCAAAGAGCTGGGAATTTCTTTTTGAAAGATATCAATTTTTCAATAGAAAAAGGGAATGTCACGGCTTTGATCGGCAGGAGCGGAGCCGGTAAATCAACACTGATCCGTCTGATCGCACAGGCAGAGATCCCGGAAGTAGGAAAGATCCTGTATGAGGGCAGAGAGATGTACGAGGATGAGAAAAATATCCGGAGCAGACTGTCCGTTGTATACGATAAACCGAATTTTAATATGGAACTGAAAGCGGGACGCCTTGCAGAAAAGATAAAGAAGATCGAACCGGATTTTTCGATGGATATGTTTCAAAATTATATGGAGATTGCGCAGCTGGACCGGGGCATGAAGATCAAACAGTATTCGACCGGAATGCAGAAAAAGTATATGCTGATTCTGGCACTCTGCAGACAACCGGAACTGCTTCTTATGGATGAGCCGACCAGTGCGGTAGATCCGGTGTCAAGAGAAGAAATGCTTCAGCTGATCCTGGATTACCGAAGCAGGAAGAATGTGACGATCCTTTTTTCGACACATAACTATGAAGATATTGAGGCGATCGCAGATCATGTCATGCTTTTGCGCAAGGGCAGGCTTATCTATCATCAGTCCAAAGATGAAATGGCTGGGGAATTTGCGGACAAAGAGCAGATTTTAAAAGAACTGGGAGAGTGATAAATATGAAGAGTTTTTTTAGTATTTCAGGCAATGTAGAAAGTTCTCCATTACATCTGGGCACTTCTCTTTTGGTGGCCACAGCATCTATGCTTTATATCAATGCTACGGTAGGGGCAATGGGGGGGATTCCTCTGTGGGTTGGAATGATGGTGGTTTTTTATGCGATCCGTGGGATTGTGATCGCAGGTAACCGCATGACACATCATCTTGCTTTTTGCAGTAAACAGGAAGTGAAAAGGATGATGGCGGCATATGGAATCGCTTTTTTTTCTATATGGGCTGTGATGAAGATATTGCTGACACTTGCACAGATGCTCGGATGGGGCAGTGTCAGCGGGATGACGGCAAAAGAATGCTTTGACAGTATTTATGGAAGTACGCTTGTGGAAAGATGGGCATATGTATTTGCTGCGATCCTGGTGATCTCTTTTGTAATGTCGTTGTTTCCACTTGTTGTAATAAAGAAAAAGGAACTCTGGACCACGTATCTCATTGTGGACGGAATCGCATTCTGGGGCATATCCAGACTGGTGATCCGGATCTGTGATATCTGGATACAGAAACCGGACAGACAGAAGATACATAATGTTATGGATGCACTTTTTATGTGTGTGACTCCGCATAAGTGGCAGGCAGGTCTTTTTCTTGGCGGTGCGGTTATCCTTTTGCTGATGATCACCGGAATGGTCTATGTGATCGCAGAGCATTGTTATGGACCAAAACCTGGAAATATGATCCGGATACCGGAATATTATCAGACAGAAAATCCAAAAGAGCGGGAAAAAATACAGAAAGAAAAACGGAAAACGCTGATTCTTGCCATGGTGGCAGCAGTGGTACTGGTTCTTGCGGTGGCAGCATTTGTCCTTTTCCTGATTTCCGGAAAAATGCAAAAAGAGCCTTCTTACCATAAAGTGGCAGAATGTCTGACCGAAGACCGGTCATTTGGTCCGGTTGTTTACAATGAGCAGGTTTATATACCGGTGCATCAATCGCTGGATTATCATGAGGATGAGGAACCGAAAGGTTATTTTGCCTATAAAGGAGAAAACGTAGACAGCCGGTTTTACCAGCTTTCGATTGCGAATATGCTCTATACAGGAGAAAATGGGGAATTGCCGGATTATCTGGAAATGTATGGTGCGGATATGAATTCCTATGAAAGAGCTGACAAGGTGGAAAAAGATGCGGAATGGAAGAAGGATTCTATTTTTGTTCTGTGGGATGAGGAATGGCTGGATGAAACCGCATATAGCAGAGACAGGACCGGCTATTCCATCTGTGAAAAAGGTATTATCGAGATGTTAGAGAATGAGTTTGGAGAGGTGTCATACCGACCGGAAGATTTTGATGATTATGACGCATACTTTACGATCAGTGGCTACCAGGACCCGAAGGAAGCCTTTGGGGACGAAGTAAACTGTGGAGAGTGGATCGGCTGCATTCTGGTGAAGGATAATCATTTTTATTATGGAAATTATGACAATGCGATTACAGGAGTGACGCTTCAGGAACTGTTGAAGGTTCTTGGAGGAAATGAAATGCAGCAGGAGACGCAGTCATAACAGAAAGAAACAAATTTTTCTAAAAATAAAAAAGGAAATAGCTTTTCTTTATAGAATTATAAATATGTAGGTTGTCTGCAATTGTGGAGAGATGGTCATTGCTGATCAAAGGAGCGTGTATATGACAATACGTGAACAGATGGAGCAGATGGAACGGGAGAATCTCAGCCCATATGCCTGCCTGAGTGTAAATTCAAAGGGCAGGGAGCGGACGGAAACGGAATGTGATATCCGGCCGGTATTTCAAAGGGACAGAGACCGTATTTTACATAGTAAATCATTTCGACGTTTAAAGAACAAGACACAGGTGTTTCTGACACCGAAAGGTGATCATTACAGAACCAGACTTTCGCATACACTGGAAGTGTCCCAGAATGCGAGAACGATTGCAAAAGCGCTTCGGCTGAACGAGGATCTTGTGGAGGCGATCGCACTTGGACATGATCTTGGACACACACCTTTTGGACATGCGGGCGAATATGCCCTAAATAAGATCTATGAAGGTGGATTTAAGCATAATGAGCAGAGTGTGCGGATTGTAGAGAAGTTAGAGAAGGATGGAAATGGACTGAACCTGACCTGGGAAGTGAGGGATGGAATCCGTAACCACCAGATGAAAACAACACCGCATACACTCGAAGGGAAGATCGTCCGGCTTTCAGATAAGATCGCATATGTAAATTCGGATTTTGACGATGCGATCCGGGCACAGATCCTGTGTGAAGAGGATATTCCTCTGGAATTGCGCAAAACATTAGGATATGATGTAAAATCCAGACTGAATCATCTGATCCATGATATGATCATAAACAGCATGGGTCAGAGTGACATTATCATGTCGGATGAAGTGTTTGAGGCACTTCAGGAACTAAGACAATTTATGTACCGGAATGTATATACGAATCCGGTGGCAAAAAGAGAAGAGATTAAAGCGAAAGCTATGCTTGAACAGCTTTATTACTATTATATGGATCACATAGAACTTCTCCCGGAGAAGTATCTGCGTATGCAGAGCGAAGGGGAAGACAAGGGAAGGATTGTCTGTGATTATATTGCCGGTATGACAGACCAGTATGCGATCACGAAGTTCAGTGAATACTTCCTGCCGGAGGCATGGCAGGTGGATGGTTATTAAATTTTTACCAGAAGGAGGCATAATATATGCCATACTTTTCAGATGAACTGATTGAAGAGGTGCGTTCCCGCAATGACATTGTGGATGTGATCGGCGGATATGTGCGTCTTCAGAAAAAGGGCAGCACGTACTTTGGACTGTGTCCGTTTCATAATGAAAAGACAGGTTCCTTTTCGGTATCGCCAAATAAACAGATGTATTACTGCTTTGGATGTGGTGCTGGTGGAAATGTTTTCACATTTCTGATGCAATATGAGAATTATACATTTGGAGAAGCAATGCAGGTTCTGGCGGACAGGGCAGGAATCGAACTCCCGAAACAGGAGATGACATCGGCACAGCGAAGGGAGGCAGACAAGCGGACAAGACTTCTTGAGATTCACAAAGAAGCTGCCAGATATTTCTACTTACTTTTGCGCAATCCACGCGGAGCAAATGCATATAACTACTTTAAACAAAGAGAATTATCCGATGAGACCATGCAGAAATTCGGACTTGGGTATTCGGATCAGTATAGTGATGATCTGTATCGGTATCTGCGCAAAAAGGGATATGATGATCAGATCCTAAAGGAAAGCGGGCTTGTCACCATTGATGAAGTACGGGGCGGACACGATAAGTTCTGGAATCGTGCGATGTTTCCCATCATGGACGTTCATAACAAAGTCATCGGATTTGGAGGACGTGTCATGGGAGAGGGAGAACCGAAATATCTGAACTCTCCGGAAACAAAGATTTTTGACAAGAGCCGTAACCTGTATGGTCTTAATTTCGCACGAAGCTCAAGGAAGGAGCAGATCCTGCTGTGTGAGGGCTATATGGATGTGATTGCACTGCATCAGGCAGGATTTGACAATGCGGTGGCGTCACTTGGAACTGCGCTTACGAGTGGACATGCCAATCTCTTGAAACGATATACCAAAGAGGTATATCTGACCTATGACAGTGATGGCGCGGGTGTTAAGGCGGCACTTCGTGCAATTCCAATTTTAAAAGAGGTTGGAATTACAACAAAGGTCATTAATATGAGGCCATATAAAGATCCGGATGAGTTTATCAAAGCGCTCGGAGCAGATGCATATCAGCAGCGGATCGATCAGGCAGAGAACAGTTTTATGTTTGAAGTGCGGATTGAAGAACAAAAGCACGATATGCAGGATCCGGAAGATAAAACCGCTTTTTATAATGAAATAGCAAGAAAGCTTTTGGGTTTTCCAGAGGAACTTGAAAGAAATAATTATATAGAGGCAGTTGCCGCAAAATACCAGATCGGTTTCGATAATCTGAGACGTCTGGTAAACCAGCTTGGAAATAAGGCTGGAATCGTAAAGGAACAGACACCGCTTAAGAGCGGTATTCATGAGAACAAGAAAAAAGAAGACGGGATGAAGCAGTCGCAGAAACTGCTTTTGACATGGCTCATTGAGCATACCGGTCTGTTTCAGATCATCCGTCCGTTTGTAACTCCGGAGGATTTTACGGAGGATCTGTACCGAAGAGTGGCAGAAGTATTGTTTGCCCAGTTTGAAGAGGACGGAAGTGTGAATCCGGCAAAAATCATCAGTATGTTCGACAATGAGGAAGAACAGCGTGAGGTGGCAGGTCTTTTTAATGCCCATATCCATGAAGTTGAGACAAAAAGCGACATGGAAAAAGCAGTTCGTGAGACGATTATCCGGATCAAGGATAACAGCATAAAATACCGTTCCGACCACATGGACCCTACAGATATGCAGGGACTTATGAAGGTCGTAGAAGATAAGAGAGCCTTAGAGCAATTGGAAAAATTGCATATTTCCATCGATTAAGGACAAAATAGTAAATAACCTGAGAGGACAAAACGAAATGGCAAAGAAAAAAGAAGAAAAAGTAGAAACTGTGGGAACAGCGGAAGCAAAAGCAAAATTTCAGGAAAAATTAAAGGAACTTCTGGCACTTGGCAAGAAGAAAAAGAATATTCTGGAATATCAGGAGATCAGTGATTTCTTTAAAGATATGGAGCTGGATGCTGAGAAATTTGAGCTTGTGCTTGATTATCTGGAGCACAACAATATTGACGTGCTCAGAATCAGCGATGATGACGATGATGATGACAATATCATTCTGGATGATGACGATGAGGAAGTTGAAATCGAGAAGATTGATCTGTCGGTTCCGGAAGGCGTCAGCGTTGAGGATCCTGTCCGCATGTATTTAAAAGAAATTGGTAAAGTACCCCTTTTAAGTGCTGAGGAAGAGATCGAACTTGCCCAGAAAATGGAAGCAGGAGTTGTTGCAGCAGAGAAGATCAATATTCTGAAAGGCCGTATGGAAGAAGCCTCTGAGGAGGAAAAGGAAGAACTGAAGGCTGAGATCAAAGATCTGCAGAAAGAGGTGGATCTTGGCTCTGATGCGAAAAAGCGTCTGGCTGAGGCAAACCTTCGTCTGGTTGTCAGCATTGCAAAACGTTATGTAGGACGTGGCATGCTGTTTCTGGATCTGATCCAGGAAGGTAACCTGGGTCTGATCAAAGCAGTTGAGAAGTTTGATTACCGTAAAGGTTATAAATTTTCTACTTATGCCACATGGTGGATCCGTCAGGCAATTACGAGAGCAATCGCAGATCAGGCAAGAACGATCCGAATCCCTGTCCATATGGTGGAAACGATCAACAAACTGATCCGTGTGTCCAGACAGCTGCTTCAGGAACTGGGCCGTGAACCAAGTCCGGAAGAGATCGCAGAAGAGATGAATATGCCGGTGGAAAGAGTGCGTGAGATCTTAAAGATCTCTCAGGAACCGGTATCACTTGAGACACCAATTGGTGAAGAAGAAGATTCGCATCTTGGTGATTTTATCCGCGATGAAAATGTCCCGGTACCGGCCGATGCAGCAGCATTTACACTGTTAAAAGAACAGCTGGAAGAAGTGCTTGGAACACTTACTGAACGAGAACAGAAAGTTCTGACCCTCCGTTTTGGATTGGAGGATGGGCGTGCACGTACATTGGAAGAAGTAGGAAAAGAATTCAATGTAACACGTGAGCGTATCCGCCAGATTGAAGCAAAGGCTCTGCGCAAACTGCGTCATCCAAGCAGAAGCCGTAAATTAAAGGATTATTTGGAATAAAATGGTAAAACTGTCGAAGAGAATGAAGGCAGTTGCTTCCATGGTGACTCCGGGCAATATCCTGGCGGATATTGGCACGGATCACGGATATGTACCGATCGCGCTGGTTCAAAGAGAGCGCATTCCAAAAGCTATCGCAATGGACATTAACAAAGGACCATTACAAAGGGCAAAAGATAATATTGTTTTGTATCATATGGAGGAGTACATAGAAACAAGGCTTTCAGATGGTGTCGATGCACTTTTAGAGGGAGAAGTGGATACCATTTTGATCGCCGGCATGGGCGGAGAGCTGGTGATCCATATATTGGAGGCTGGTGAAGCTGTTTGCAGAAATGCGAAGGAACTGATCCTTCAGCCGCAGTCTGACATCCGGAGAGTGCGGAGCTATTTAAGGGAAAACAAATATAAGATCGTGGATGAAGACATGGTCTTTGAAGATGGAAAATATTATCCAATGATGAAGGTGATTCCGGTTGATGTGGATACATTCTGGGATAACCAGAAAGAGCAGACGATGGAGACCTGCGATATTTACGGACCGTTATTGCTTAAGAATGGCAATCAGGTTTTGCGGCGTTTCCTGGTGAAACAGCACAGACAGATGTCACAGATCTTATTGCAGCTGGAGCTACAGCCGGAATCGGAGGCAATTTGCCGTAGAAAGCAGGAAGTCCTGGAAGAACTGCACTATAATGAATCTGCATATACAATACTGGGGGCGATTAAAAATGCAGGAATTTGATATTACAGTAAATACGACCGGAGATCATCCAGAACAGATTGAGAAGCTGCGTGTTCCGGAAGGAACTACGTTTTTAAAGATTGCAATGGATATGCAGGAAAAGTATAAAGAACTGTATCCGGATGTGATCATGCTGGTTCTCTATAATGGAAAACTTCGGGAACTGAATAAGAAAGTAAACGAAGACGGAAGCATTGCATTTGTATCTGTTTGTGACAGAGATGGAAAACGCACTTATCGCAGAAGCGTAACCATTATGATGCAGAAGGCAGTAGATAATCTGTGGGGAAAGGATAACGTGCGGGTACGCGTTTACTATTCCCTTGGAAACGGCTATTATTGTGAATTAAAGGGTACAAAATGTACACAGGATAAGATCAAAGCACTGGATGAAGAAATGGTGCGTCTTGTGCAGCAGGATATTCCGATTACCAAGAAGAGCACAAGGACGGATAAAGCCGAAGAAATGTTCCGTGATTTTGGAATGAAGGACAAAGAGCGGCTTTTACATTACAGAAGAAGCTCAAGAGTCAATATTTATGATCTGGATGGCATGAAGGATTACTATTACGGCTTTATGGCTCCGTCTACCGGATGCCTGTCAGCTTTTAAACTGGAACCTTACGAAGAAGGCTTTGTTCTCATGTTCCCGGATTCTGTTTCCGGAGATGTGGAACCGCTTGTGACATCCAACAAGCTTTTCCATACGTTAAAGGAATCAAGGCAATGGAGCAGAATGCTGGGCTTTGGTACGATCGGGGCGCTGAATGATGCAATTGCATCCGGTAAGGGAGAGGATATTATTCTGACGCAGGAAGCGCTTATGGAAGACCGGATCGGAGCGCTCGCTTCTTTGATCGCAGAGAACAGAGACAAGAAATTCATTATGATCGCAGGACCATCGTCATCCGGGAAAACAACGTTTTCCCACCGCTTGTCGATCCAGCTTTCCGCAAAGGGACTGATCCCGCATCCAGTAGGACTCGATGACTATTACCTAAACCGCATAGACACACCAAAAGATGCGTCTGGCAGGTATGATTTTGAATGCCTGGAAGCACTGGATATTGAACAGTTTAACAGGGATATGACGGCTCTGCTGGCAGGAGAAGAGGTTTCGATGCCTACATACAACTTCAAAACCGGCATGCGTGAATATCGTGGGAATACATTAAAGCTTGGACCGGAAGATGTACTTGTGATCGAGGGAATTCATGGCCTGAATGATAAGTTGTCCTATTCACTGCCGGCTGAGAGTAAATTCCGTATTTACATCTCAGCACTGACCCAGCTCGATATTGATGAGCATAATCCACTTCCGACAACGGATGCCAGACTGACCCGCAGAATTGTAAGAGATGCAAGGACACGTGGAATTTCTGCACAGTCGACGATCGCAATGTGGGATTCGGTGCGAAGTGGAGAAGAAAAATACATTTTCCCATTTCAGGAAGGTGCAGATGTCATGTTTAATTCCGCACTGGTCTATGAGCTTGCGGTATTAAAGACATACGCAGAACCGCTTCTTTTTGCAATTCCGAGAGACTGCCCGGAATATCTTGAGGCAAAGAGGCTCCTTAAGTTTTTAGACTATTTTATCCCGCTTCCAACGGAAGGGATTGCGCAGAATTCCCTGATCCGGGAATTCATTGGTGGAAGCTGTTTCCAGGTATAGCAGGAAACTCTTAAGAAAAGACTTGACTTTTTACAGGTATCGTTGATATATTATATAAGCTATTAGAACTATGCAGGACAGGTGATCGCGGCTGCAGGTGTCGAAAGACCGCAGGTGAGGAAAGTCCGGGCTTCATAGGGCAGGATGCCGGTTAACGGCCGGTGGAGGAAACTCTAAGGAAAGTGCAACAGAAATATACCGCCAGTTTTTACTGGTAAGGGTGGAATGGCAGTGTAAGAGACTACCGCCTTTCTGGTAACAGAGAGGGCACATGTAAACCCCATTCGAAGCAAGACCGAATAAAAGCGCTGACGTGGCCCGCCAGCTTTAGGTAGGTCGCTCGAGATGGCTGGCGACAGTCATCCTAGATAGATGATCACTCAACGACATAACCCGGCTTATCGTTCTGCTGACAGTTCTGGCAAATATTTAAAAAACATCAGGAAGTGACCGTTGTTCATGTGGACAACGGTCTTTTTCTGCCTATTTCTAACTAATTTATTAAATGTTTGTGAAAAGACAATAACTCTGTTGACTTGATTTTTTCGCACGATTAAGATAGTAATCAGAAAAAATAAAAGCAGAGGTGGCTGAATATGAAATTTCGAGATCGTTTTGCAAATTGGATGTCTGGAAGAAATGGAATGGATGAACTGGCAAGGTTTGAATCCGGACTGGTTTTAATACTTCTTATCATTTCTCTGTTTTCCAGACTTGGATTATTATATATAGTGGCGCTGGCTGTCATGATTCATATGTATTACCGTATGTTTTCCAGAAATGTCAGCAAACGTTATGAGGAGAACCAGAAGTTTTTGAATCTCCGGTATAACAGTACCGTTGAGTGGAATAAAAAGAAAAAACATTTTGCACAGAGAAAGACATACTGTTTTTTTAAATGTCCACAGTGCAAACAGGAAGTACGAGTCCCAAGGGGACATGGAAAGATCTGCATTACCTGTCCGAGATGCAGAACAGAATTTATAAAAAGAACGTAGTACAGACACCGGGAGGTCGTAATGTTCGGCTATATTAATGTGAATTCCAAAGAATTATCCGATGAAGATAAAAAAATATATCAGTCTTATTACTGTGGGCTCTGCCAGAGACTCAGGACTGGCTGCGGAAAGAAAGGCCAGATGCTTTTGAATTATGATATGACTTTTCTGATCGTGCTTCTGACCGGGCTTTATGAGCCACAGGAAGAAAGCGGAGATTTTACCTGTGTACTGCATCCGGCAAAAAAGCGAACATTCCGGATGAATGAGATCAGTGATTATGCAGCTGCAATGAATGTGGTTCTGGCATATCAGAACATGATGGATGACTGGAAAGACGAACGCAGTCTTCCAATGAAGACCATGGCAGGCATGATACGGAAAAATTATGATGAGATTGCTGCCCGGTATCCTCGTCAGGTACAGGCAGTTGAAACCTATATAGAGGAACTTCACAAATGCGAGAAACGGAAAGAGGATAACATTGATCTGGTTGCCGGACTCACAGGAACCATGCTTGGTGAACTGTTTGACTGGAAACAGGATGAATGGAGCAGTGAATTAAAGACACTCGGCTTTTATATGGGCAAGTTCGTATATCTGATGGATGCATACGAAGACCTGGAAAAAGATGAAAAGAAGAATGCTTACAATCCGTTGTTGAAATTAAAAAAACAAAATGGAAATGACTACGAGTGTCTGTGCAGACTGATGCTTACGAGCATTATGTCGGAATGTGCAAAGTCATTTGAACGCTTGCCAATTTTGTTACATGCTGATATCATACGAAATGTATTGTATTCCGGCGTCTGGTCGAAATATGAATATATTCAGCTCAAAAAGAAGAAGAGGAAAAAGAAATGATAGATCCGTATCAGGTGCTCGGAGTCAGCCGAAGCGCTTCCGATGAAGAAATAAAGAAAGCATATCGTACACTCAGCCGTAAATACCATCCGGATGCCAATGTGAATAATCCGAATAAAGCACAGGCAGAAGAGATGTTTAAGCAGGTTCAGCAGGCTTATGATCAGATCATGAAAGAAAAACAGCAGGGTTACAGCTATAGTGGAAGTACAGGAAGTTCAAATGGTGGTGCAGGCTATGGCGGTTACAATTATGGCGGGTATACGGGCAATCGTTATGCAACAGGGGATGATACGCCACAGATGCAGGCAGCAGCAAATTATATCCGTAACAACTGCTTTACCGAAGCACTAAATGTACTGAATCATATTCCGTTCGGTGAGAGAAAGGCAAAATGGTATTATTACAGTGCCATGGCCAACCAGGGGGCAGGCAATACGGCAACTGCGATCGAACATGCACAGCGTGCGGTACAGCTTGAACCGAGCAATATGATGTATCGGCAGTTCCAGCAGCATCTTGCATATGGTGGAACCTGGTACAGCAATATGGGAAGTACGTATGACCGTCCGTATTCCGGATATGGCAATTTCTGCCTGAGTCTTCTGTTTATGCAGTTCCTATGCACATGCTGTTGCAGACCGTTCTAATTGTGCCAAAAATTAATACAATTTAGCCTTGCAATATACAGATAATTATTATATGATAGTAAAAATGCTTAGAACTAGGAGGAACAAAATGAGACATTTAATGAGTCCTCTGGATCTCTCAGTCGAGGAAGTATCAGATCTTTTAGATCTGGCCAATGACATCGAGAAGCACCCAGACAAGTACGCCCATGCGTGTGAAGGAAAGAAACTTGCAACTTGCTTTTATGAGCCGAGTACAAGAACGAGGCTGAGCTTTGAAGCAGCAATGCTTAACCTTGGTGGTTCTGTTTTAGGCTTTCACAGTGCTGATTCTTCATCAGCTGCCAAAGGTGAAAGTGTTTCTGATACGATTCGTGTTATTTCTTGTTACGCAGATATCTGTGCAATGCGTCATCCGAAAGAAGGTGCACCTCTTGTAGCTTCTGAAAAATCCCTTATTCCAGTAATTAATGCCGGTGACGGTGGACATCAGCATCCAACCCAGACTTTAGCAGACCTTTTGACGATCAGGTCTTTAAAAGGACGCCTGGATAATCTGACGATCGGTTTATGTGGTGATCTGAAATTCGGCAGAACCGTACATTCCCTGATCAATGCGCTGATCCGTTATAACAATGTAAAATTTGTACTGATCTCCCCGGAAGAACTTCGGATTCCGGACTATATCAGAGAGGATGTACTTCGTGCAAACAATATTGAATTTGAAGAAGTAGAACGTCTGGAAGATGCAATGCCTCAGCTGGATGTATTATATATGACACGTGTCCAGAAAGAGCGTTTCTTTAACGAGGAAGATTATATCAGACTGAAAGATTTCTATATCCTGACTAAGGCTAAGATGGATCTTGCAAAAAAGGACATGCTTGTTCTCCATCCGTTGCCACGTGTAAACGAGATCTCGGTTGAAGTGGATGATGATCCAAGAGCTGTATATTTTAAACAGGCACAATATGCAGTATATGTCAGAATGGCGCTGATCCTCACACTTCTTGGAATCAAGGTTGATTAGGAAGGATAGAAAGGAAACGAAATATGCTTAATATCAGTGGAATTAATGAAGGATTTGTTTTAGATCATATCCAGGCAGGAATGAGCCTCAGAATTTATCATGACCTGAAACTGGATGAACTGGATTGCACAGTTGCAATCATTAAGAATGCAAAAAGTAATAAGATGGGCAAAAAGGACATCATTAAGGTAGAATGTCCGGTTGAGTCGCTGGATCTTGATATTCTGGGATTCATTGATCATAATATTACCGTGAATGTGATCAAGGGTGACAAGATCGTAGAGAAAAAGGAACTTCATCTGCCACAACAGGTGAAAAACGTGATCAAATGTAAAAATCCACGATGCATCACTTCCATTGAACAGGAACTGGATCAGATCTTTATTCTGGCAGATCCTGCAAAAGAAGTATATCGATGCAAATATTGTGAAGAGAAATATATCAATCCGGCCAGAAGAAAATAAATCAATGCTTCCTGCGGCAAAGGATGTGCTCAAAGATAAGACCAGCGATCATCCAGAGCGGCATATAATCCAGCCGGATCACACCGCCGATATTATATCGGGCATTGCTGTAGTCCCAGGGACATACATGTAATTTTTTCAGAAGAGATCCGCTGAGAAATTCTCCGCTGAAAATACCAAGCGAATATACACCGCCACGGAAAATGGCGGGCCAGCGTTTGATCTTATGGTAGACTGGAACGATCAGGGCAGCGGTCCCATAGATTGGAAACATCCAGATCGAGGTGTGGCCAATCAGACGGCCGTCATGATGGATACCGCTCCAGAGAGAAGTATAAAGGATTTCCAGACACCAGCCGGTAAATCCGCATATTAAAAAATTTTTCCTGTTTTTATTCATCGTGTATTCCTCGCAATTGCAGTGGATTCGCAGAGTGTTTATAGTATAAGCATGCCGCAAAAGACACAAAATTATACAGCATAAGAATTGCAGCCATAGAAGGTCCGGACATCTGCCCGGACCTTTTAAAAACGGCGAATACTTGTAAAAAAGGGATTTATACCATATAATATAGAAGTATATGCGCAGAAACAGCATATATAGATTCTTAAGATTGGTTCTGAGGTGAGAGTGTGGCAAAATATGCCAATGTGATCGTAGATATTTCGCTTGATAAACTGGATAAAACATTTCAGTATCTCATCCCGGAGGAACTGAAGGATACGATCCGTGAGGGTATGCAGGTGGAAGTTCCATTTGGAAACCGCAGCCTGGCAGGGTTTGTAATGGAACTCACGGATGAAGCAGAATTTGATGAATCAAAATTAAAGCCGGTGACATCTTTGAAAGACGATGGCGTTGCTATTGAGTCACAGCTGATCGCACTAGCGGCCTGGATCCGCAGAAATTATGGCGGAACCATGAATCAGGCACTGAAAACAGTGCTCCCGATCAAACAGAAGTCGAAAGCAGTGGAACAGCGAAGCGTACGTCTGCTCATCTCAAAGAAAGAGGCGCAGGAGTATCTGGCACTTTTTGAGGCAAAACATAATACAGCGAAGGCGAGACTGCTCCGGGAACTGATTGAGCAGGATGTGATCCAGTACCAGGTCATTACCCAGAAGCTTCATGTGACTGCGTCAGTTGTAAAGGGACTGGAAGAAAAAGGAATTCTTGCACTTGAGTCACAGACTGCTTACCGCAATCCAATTCGTCATCTGAATGCAGGAGGCTATGACAAGGTTCTGAATGCAGGGCAGCAGCATGTTGTTGATGTGATTACAGCTGATATGCAAAGAGAACAATATGGCACATATCTGTTAAAAGGTGTCACCGGAAGTGGAAAGACGGAAGTGTATATGGAATTGATCAGCCATGTTCTTCGCAAAGGAAAGCAGGCGATCGTCCTGATCCCTGAGATTGCTCTGACTTATCAGACGGTCATGAGGTTTTACAACCGTTTTGGGAAGCGGGTATCGATCATGAATTCCAGGCTTTCGGCAGGCGAACGGTACGATCAGTTTCTGAGGGCAAAAAATGGTGATGTGGATATTATGATCGGACCAAGATCTGCTTTGTTCACACCATTTACAAATCTTGGGCTTATTATTATAGATGAAGAGCATGAAACCTCCTATAAAAGCGAGACAGTTCCACGTTATCATGCCAGGGAAACAGCGATCGCACGAGCCGCAATGAATCGTGCAAGTGTTGTACTTGGATCAGCGACACCATCCGTGGAAAGCTATTATAAGGCGAAACAGGGATACTTCAAATTGCTGGAGCTTAACGAAAGAGTGCAGAAGAGACCGTTGCCGGAATGTGAAGTGATCGATCTTCGGGAAGAATTAAGAAGTGGAAACCGTTCTATTTTAAGTACACGGCTTCAGGAATTGATGGATAACCGGCTTCGCCACGGACAGCAGACGATGCTTTTTTTAAACCGGAGAGGTGTGGCAGGTTTTGTTTCCTGCCGTGCATGTGGGCATGTGATACGGTGTCCGCATTGCGATGTGTCGTTGAGCCAGCATGCCGGAGGCAGGATGGTCTGCCATTACTGTGGCTATGAACAGCCGGAACCGAAGGTCTGTCCGGAATGCGGATCGGGATATATCGGAGGATTTAAGGCTGGAACACAGAAAGTGGAGGAAATTGTTAAAAAACGTTTCCCGAAAGCCAGAGTTCTTCGGATGGATTATGATACCACAAGAACAAAGGACAGCTATGAGAAAATATTGTCTGCATTTTCCAATCAGGAGGCAGACATTCTGATCGGAACGCAGATGATCGTAAAAGGGCATGATTTTCCTAATGTTACGTTAGTTGGTGTTCTTGCGGCAGATATGTCGCTGCATGTCAGCGATTTTCATGCTGCAGAGCGGACATTTGAACTTCTGACGCAGGCAGCCGGGAGGGCTGGCCGGGGGGAGTCAGCCGGACAGGTGATCATACAGACCTATGATCCAGAGCATTATGCGATTGAAGCTGCAAAAGATCACGATTATGAGACTTTTTACGAAAAAGAGATCACATACCGAAGTATGTTAAGGTATCCACCGGTTGCCAATATGTTACTGATATTGTGCACATCGGAAAAGGAAGAGGCAGCTTCACAGGCAGCTTATCACCTTGCAGAAAGCATACAAAAGACCGAAAACAGGGAATATCAGGTGATGGGACCGGCAGATGCTTCAATCCGGAAGATTCATGATATATACCGAAAGGTTATTTATATAAAAGCAGCTGATTATGAGCTGCTGGTGGAACTGAAAGATAAACTGGAACATTATATGAAGGAAGAAAATTACTTCCGGAATGTTATGATACAATTTGATTTTAATCCGATGAATGGATGGTAAAGGAGGATATACAGTATGGCAATCAGACAGATAAGAATTCAGGGTGATCCTGTGTTAGAGAAGAAATGTAGAGAAGTGACAGAGGTTACCCCAAAGATCACGACTCTGATCGATGATATGCTCGAGACCATGTATGAAGCAAACGGTGTTGGACTTGCAGCACCGCAGGTGGGGATTTTAAAAAGAATCGTTGTTATGGATGTCGGAGAGGGCCCGATCGTAATGATCAATCCGGTGATCATTGAAACTGATGGAGAACAGACCGGAGACGAGGGCTGCTTAAGTATACCAGGAAAAGCCGGACAGGTCACACGCCCGAACCATGTAATTGCCCGTTTTATGGATGAAGACATGAATGAATGTGAGATAGAAGGAACAGAGCTTCTTGCAAGATGTATCTGCCATGAGACGGATCATCTGGATGGACATCTTTATGTAGAAAAAGTTGAAGGACCACTTCACGATGTAACGTACGAAGATCCGGAGGAAGAGAAATAAGATGAGAGTTATTTTTATGGGAACTCCTGATTTTTCAGTGGGAACCCTGGAAGAAATTATAAAAGCAGGTCATGAGGTTGCTTTGGTTGTCACACAGCCGGATAAACCGAAGGGACGTGGAAAAGCATTACAGTGTTCACCGGTAAAGGAATGTGCAGTGGAACATGGAATTCCGGTTTTTCAGCCGAAGAAGATCCGGGAACCGGAGAATGTGGAATATTTAAGACAGTTTGCACCGGAAATGATCATTGTTGTGGCATTTGGACAGATCCTTTCCAAGGAGATACTGGATATGCCAAAATATGGATGTGTCAATGTGCATGCATCCCTGCTTCCGAAGTATCGTGGTGCTGCTCCGATCCAGTGGGCAGTGATCAATGGAGATGAGATCACCGGAGTGACTACTATGCGCATGGATACCGGCATTGACACCGGAGATATGATCGCAAAGAAAGAAGTACGTCTTGCAAAGGATGAAACAGGTGGAAGCCTTTTTGAGAAACTTGCAGATGTCGGGGCAAAACTCTGTGTGGAGACAATGCAGCTGATCGAAGATGGAAATGCAACCTATACGCCGCAGAATTCGGAAGCAGCAACACACACAAGCATGATCAGTAAAGAACTTGGGAATATTGACTGGCAGCGTCCGGCGGTGGAGATAGAGCGCCTGATCCGGGGACTGAATCCATGGCCGAGTGCATATACAAAACTGGAAGACAAGACATTTAAGATCTGGCAGGCGGATGTGGTTTCCGACACAACAGATTATGAACCTGGATGTATCTGCAGAGTAACAAAGGATGAGATGCTCGTTCAGACCGGCAAGGGAGTTCTCGCATTAAAAGAAGTACAGCTTGAAGGGAAAAAACGAATGTCTGTGGATGCTTTTTTACGTGGTTATCAGGTGGAGGAAGGATCATTTTTCCATCACATTTAAGGAGGAATTATTATGCCATATTTTTTCTGGTATGACGGTACCTATATTCTTGTTATTATCGGTGCAGTGATCTGTATGCTTGCATCTGCAAAAGTTAATACGACATTTAATAAATATGCTGCTTATCGAAGCATGTCTGGAATGACTGGCGCACAGGCAGCAGAAAAAATATTACATTCAGCCGGGATCTATGATGTGGAGATTCGGCATATTTCTGGAAAACTGACCGACAATTACAATCCAGCCAATAAGACACTGAATCTTTCAGATTCAACCTATCATTCGGCATCCGTGGCAGCAGTTGGAGTTGCTGCGCATGAGTGCGGACATGCGATCCAGCATCAGAAGAGCTATTTTCCGCTTACACTGAGAAGTGCGATCGTTCCAATCGCAAATTTTGGCTCGACGCTTGCATGGCCGATCATTATTATTGGTTTATTTTTTAATGGAAGTATGTCTGCAATGCTTATCAATATCGGAATTTTAATGTTTTCCTTTGCGGTATTGTTCCAGCTTGTAACGCTTCCGGTAGAGTTTAACGCATCAAGCCGTGCATTAAAACAGCTGGAGACACAGGGAATCCTGGGACAGGATGAACTGAAATATACAAGAAAAGTGCTGGTATCCGCAGCATTCACCTATGTTGCAAGTGCAGCAGCAGCAATTTTGCAGCTGCTTCGTCTTGTGATACTGTTTGGAGGAAGAAACCGTGACGACTAATACGAATATCAGGGAGCTTGTCCTTGACATTTTGATTGAAGTAAATGAAAAAGACCAGTATTCGCATCTTGTGATCCGGAGCGTGCTGGATAAATATCAGTATCTCGATAAAAAAGAACGTGCGTTTCTCACACGACTTGCAGAAGGAACGATAGAACATCAGATCGAAATGGATTATATGATTGATTCATTTTCGAAAGTGAAAGTGCGTAAAATGAAACCGCTCATCCGAAATCTTCTCAGGATGAGCGTTTATCAGCTCCGCTACATGGATGCGATTCCAGATTCTGCCGTATGCAATGAGGCAGTAAAACTTGCCAAGAAACGTGGATTCCGCCAGTTGTCCGGATTTGTCAATGGAGTGCTTAGAAGCATTGTAAGAGAAGGGGATAAACTTCTTTATCCGGATGCGGCGATGGAACCAAAGCGCTATCTGGAAGTGAAATATTCAGTTCCGGGCTGGATCATAAATCGCTGGATGAAAGCATATGGATATGAACAGACTGAAACAATCCTTTCTCATTTTTATCAGGAATCGCCACTGACCATCCGCACAAACCGGACGAAGTGTACGCCGGAAGAGTTGCGGACAAAGTTGATAAACGAACAGGTTACCGTGGAAAAGATCGGGGAAATCCCAGCGGAGAGTGGAGAATTCAAGGATGCACTTGACCGCCTTTGGGATTATGCGTATACGATTTCGGATTTTGATCATCTTCAGAGTCTTCAGACATTTCAGGATGGGGATTTTTATGTGCAGGATCTTAGTTCGATGCTCGTTGCAGAGATGGCGGCCCCGAAAAAGGGAGACTATGTGATTGATGTCTGTGCTGCTCCGGGCGGGAAAAGCTCGCATATTGCAGAACTTATGGATGGAACTGGTATGGTAGAGGCAAGAGACCTCACGGAATACAAGACCAATCTGATCGAAGAAAATATCAGACGGCATGGACTTTCGAATATGAAAGCAGTGTGCATGGATGCCACGGTTTTTGACCGGGATTCGGTGGGAAAAGCAGACATTCTGGTCTGTGACCTTCCGTGCTCCGGACTTGGAGTTATGGGCAAAAAAACAGATATCCGTTATAAAATGACGGAAGAAAAGGAAAAGGAACTTGTTCAGCTGCAACGTCAGATATTAAAGACGGTAATTCCTTATGTAAAGGAGAATGGAACCGTGATTTACAGTACATGTACGATTGACAGAGCTGAAAATGAAGAAAATGCTGCGTGGATAGAACGTGAATTCCCGGAACTTTCTCTGGTAGCCATGAAACAGATGTTTCCGGGGGAAACAGGAAATGACGGATTTTTTATTTCAAAATTTGTAAGGAGAAAACATGAGTGATAAGGCGGATTTGAAATCCATGAATCTTGCTGAGATGACGGAATTCATTGTAAGCATAGGAGAAAAGCCGTTTCGTGCAAAGCAGGTATACCAGTGGATACATGAGAAACAGGCAGACAGCTTTGATGAGATGACCAATATCTCCAAGAAAATGAGAGAGTTGCTTGCAGATGCAGGTTATCTTACAACGCTGAAAAAGGAGGAAGTACAGATATCCCAACTGGATGGAACAAGAAAATATCTGTTTCAGCTGGAAGATGGAAACGTAATCGAAAGTGTACTGATGCGTTATAAACATGGCAATTCCGTGTGCATATCTTCCCAGGTCGGATGCCGTATGGGATGCCGGTTCTGTGCATCGACGCTGGATGGGCTGGTGAGAGGATTAAGACCGGCAGAGATGCTGGATCAGATTTATCAGATCGGCAAGGATATTGGAGAGAGAATATCCAATGTGGTTGTGATGGGAACCGGAGAGCCGATGGATAATTTTGACAATCTGCTCCGCTTTATCGAACTGCTCACAGATGAGAATGGACTCCACATCAGCCAGAGAAATCTTACGGTTTCCACCTGCGGAATCGTGCCACGAATGCGGGAACTCGCAGATAAGAAACTTCAGATCACACTGGCATTGTCACTGCATGCCTCCAATCAGGAGAAGCGGTTGTCACTTATGCCGGTTGCAAATAAGTATGATATTCATGAAGTTGTGGATGCGTGCAGATATTATTTTGATCAGACCGGAAGAAGGGTGACTTTTGAATACAGTCTTGTAGGTGGTGTCAACGATACCGATCAGGATGCAGAAGAACTTTGCAGGCTTGTAAAAGGGATGAATTGCCACATTAACCTGATTCCCGTTAACCCGATCAAAGAAAGAGATTATGTGCAATCGAATGCAAAAGTGATCGCTGCATTTAAAAATAAGCTGGAAAAAAACGGACTTGCGGTTACCGTAAGAAGAGAAATGGGAAGAGACATTGACGGAGCATGTGGACAGCTTCGAAAGAGCTATGTGGATTCCCATAAGAGCGAAGCATAAAACCGCCATACCGATGCTTTTCTTGCAATAGAAAATGGATTATGGTAAGATAGCAAAGGTGAATTAGCAGAATAGACAAAAGAAAGATAAAACTTTTTCGCAGTAATGTTTATTTCGGCAGAAAGGAAGGCAAGGCAGATGAAGACGTTTTCCATGACAGATACTGGGATCAGACGTGAGATGAACCAGGATTATTTGTTTGCGTGTGATACACCAGTCGGCAATCTCCCGAATCTTTATATTGTGGCAGATGGCATGGGCGGTCATAAAGCCGGTGAATACGCATCTCGTTATACGGTTGAACGGGTAACGGCATCTGTAGCCAGAAGTACTGAGACAGAACCGGTTACGATTCTGAATGAAGCAATCGAAAAAGCAAATAAGATACTGATCGAGGAATCCAAAGAGGATGAGACAAAGCGCGGAATGGGAACGACCATTGTCGCAGCAACGATCACAGATCATAAGATGGTTGTCGCAAATGTTGGAGACAGCAGGCTTTATGTAATCGGTAATGGCATCAGACAGATTACAAGAGATCATTCCCTTGTTGAGGAGATGGTCCGTCTTGGAGAAATGGATGAGGCACAGGCAAAGGCACATCCGGACAAAAATATCATAACAAGGGCCGTAGGTGCCGCAAATATGGTAGAAGTTGATTTTTTTGAAATTGAGTTACATGACGGAGATTCCGTATTATTATGTTCGGACGGTCTTACGAATATGATTGACGATGAAGATATATACCGGATTGTTTCAGAGAATGAAGACGTAGAACAGCAGGTACGCACTCTGATTGAAACAGCAAATCAGAATGGCGGCAAGGATAACATAACAGCGATTATAATTAAACTATTATCTGATGAGGTGAAAGAATGTTAACTGAGGGCATGTATTTAGCAGATCGATATGAGATCGTAGGCAAAGTCGGAGCAGGCGGAATGTCCGATGTCTACAAAGCAAAGGATCATATTCTTGGTCGTTTTGTTGCAATTAAAGTATTAAAACAGGAATTTTCTGAGGATATGAATTTCGTAACGAAATTTCGTACCGAAGCACAGTCCGCAGCAGGGTTAGAGCATCCAAATATTGTAAATATCTATGATGTAGGCAGCGAGAATGGAATGCATTACATCGTTATGGAATATGTGGAGGGAATCACCCTCAAAACCTACATTGAGAAAAAGGGACAGCTTTCATTTAAGGAATCTGTCAGCATTGCAATCCAGGTCGCAAGAGGTATTGAGGCAGCCCATAACAAGAATATTATCCATCGGGATATTAAACCACAGAATATCATCATCTCTACAGAAGGCAAAGTGAAAGTTACGGATTTTGGTATTGCACGTGCAGCATCTTCCAATACGATCAGTTCCGATGTGATGGGGTCCGTCCACTATGCTTCTCCGGAACAGGCTAGAAATGGATTTGTGGATGGAAGAAGTGATATTTATTCCCTTGGTATCGTGATGTATGAAATGGTAACAGGACGTGTACCATTTGATGGAGATACAACAGTTGCAGTTGCAATCCAGCACTTACAGGAAGAAATGGTAGCTCCGAGTGCATATGCACCGAATCTTCCAATCAGTATGGAAAAAATCATCCTGAAATGTACACAGAAGAATGCAGACCGCCGTTATCAGACGATTGCAGAGCTTTTAAGTGATCTTCGGAAATCGTTGATCAGTCCGAATGAGGATTTTGTCGTTATGGTGCCGGCAGTTGACAATGGCAAGACAAAAGTGATCAGCGAGGATGAGTTAAAACGTATCAACGAAGAGGCAGATCCACAGCCGGAGGATTCTGATGAAGAAGGTTATGAAGACGGCGAATACGAGGATGATGAAGAAGATACAGAAGATCCAGACGAGATCGAAGAAGACGAAGATGAGGATGATGAGGACGAGGATGAAGAGGGAACTCTGAATCCAAAAATGGATAAAGCGGTTACAATCATGGGAATTGTTGCTGCAGTTGTAATCGTAATTGTGATCATCTATCTTGTTGGAAGCGTTTTCGGAATGTTCAAACCTTCAAAACATAACAAGACAACAGAGACTCAGACAGAGACTCAGACGGAGACAGAAACAGAGTCTGAAGAAAAGAAACAGGTAACTATGATCGACATCACTGGAATGACAGCCGATGAAGCTCAGAAGAAACTGGATGAACTTGGACTCAAGCTCTTTGTTGCCTCTTATGAGGAATCCGATAAATATGAGAAAGATCAGATCATCGAACAGGATGTAGATGAAGGCAAGAAAGTTGCAGAGGGAAGTACGGTCAACGTTATCGTATGTGGCTCTACCAAGAGTGAGAATATGACAACGGTACCAAACGTAACCGGTGCAACAGAAACCGATGCGGTAAATACATTGAAAGCGAATAATCTTACCTATCAAAAACAGTATCAGTATGACGATAATGTGGAAACCGGAAAAGTTATTTCCCAGTCACCGACATCCGGAAGTCAGGTAGAAAAGAAAACATCTGTAACAATCGTAATCAGTCAGGGTGCTGAACCGGTTACGGTACAGGATGTTCGCGGAGCAGAATCCGGAAGTGCACAGTCCACCTTATCCGGACAGGGACTGAATGTAACGGTTCAGGAGGAGTACAGTGATGTACCCCAGGGTCAGGTCATTTCACAGAGCATTGATCCAGGTAAGACCGTAAATAAGGGAACCGATATTACGATTGTTGTCAGCAAAGGACCTGAAACAAAAACATATGCATGCAATTATTCGGTACCGCTGAATGGACCGAAAGGGGCAGTATCATCCACGATCAAGCTGGTAGACAGCAATGGAAAAACACTTGCGACACAGAGTGCCGCTGCAACAGGATCTTATCAGCTTTCAGTAGGAAATATTCAAGGAACTTCAACTGGTACGATTTATATTACGTATAACATCGAAGAAGACGTACTTGATGCAGACGGTAATCCGACTGGAGAGAAGAAGACCAGCACATCTGATGGTGGTTCGATTTCAGTAAACTTCACACAACAATAACAGGGAGATTATGCAAGGGAAAATTGTGAAAGGAATTTCCGGTTTCTACTACGTTCATGTAGCAGAAACCGGAATTTATGAATGTAAGGCAAAAGGTGCCTTCCGTAAAGAAAAAATAAAACCGCTGGTTGGAGACGATGTTACGATTGCGGTACTGGATGAAGAGAAGAAACTGGGAAATGTAGAAGAAATTCATCCGCGCAGCAATGAACTGATCCGGCCGGCTGTTTCTAATATTGATATGGCACTTGTGATTTTTGCAGCAGCGAAACCACAGCCAAATTTTAACCTGTTAGACCGGTTTCTCTGTATGATGGAATATCAGAAGGTGCCGGTCACCATTTGTTTTAACAAGTGTGATCTGATCAATGAAGAAGAGGAAGAACAGCTCAGAAAGATATATGAACCTGCGGGATATCATATCCTGTTTACCAGTGCAAAAACGAAATTGCACGTGGATGAATTAAAGAAGCTTCTCGAGGGTAAAACCACAGCCGTTGCAGGTCCATCCGGAGTTGGAAAATCTTCACTGGTCAACAGTCTTCAGGACGGAGTGCGTATGGAGACTGGTGGAATCAGTCGTAAAATTGAAAGAGGAAAACATACAACCCGTCATTCAGAACTGATTCCGATATCTGAGAAAACATACATAATGGATACCCCCGGATTTTCTTCTATGGATGTACCGGGATTTGAAAAAGAAGATCTGTGGACATGCTATCCGGAATTTCGTCAGTTTGAACCAAATTGCAGATTCCAGGGCTGCAGCCATATCAGTGAGCCGGACTGTGGAGTCAAGGAAGCATTACAGGAAGGCAGAATCAGCCAGATCCGCTATGATAACTATGTTCTTTTATATGAGGAACTGAAAAATAAACCGAAAAAATATTAATTACAGGAGAGCTATTATATGAATTGCTTATCACCATCGATATTATCAGCAGATTTTGCAAATCTGGGAGATCAGATCAGACAACTGGATGAGGCAGGGGCACAATATGTGCATATTGACGTTATGGACGGAAGCTTTGTACCGAATATATCATTCGCATTTCCAGTTATCAAATCCATACGTGGCCTTACAGACCGGATGTTTGATGTACATCTTATGATCGATGAACCGATCCGGTTTATCGATCAGTTTGCAGATGCGGGAGCGGACATTATCACAGTACATGCGGAAGCGTGCAGACATCTTGACCGTACGATTGAGGCAATCAAGGAACGGGGCATATTAGCTGGTGTGGCACTCAACCCGGCAACACCACTCAGCACGATCGAATATGTGCTTCCAAAAGTAGACATGGTTCTGATCATGACAGTAAATCCGGGCTTTGGAGGGCAGAAGCTGATTCCGTATACCATTGACAAAGTAGCGAATCTGAAAAAAATGATTGAGAAAACCGGAACAAAAGCCGATATTGAAGTAGATGGTGGAATTAATCTGGAGAACTGCACAAAACTTATGGATGCAGGAGCTAATATCATTGTAGCTGGAAATGCAGTATTCAGTGGTGAAATCAGAGAAAACGTATGCCGTTTTCTGGATATCTTAAACAGCTGATGTGGACAGGAACGTTTCTGACAAAAAGGTTGGTGGATAACATATGGGAAAAAAAGATAAGAAATTTGTTATTATATCCGGAGGCTCAATCCAGGATGCTTTTGCGGGGGAACTGCTCAGAGATGAAGAATTTGATGTGATTCTGGCAGCTGACTCCGGCATGGAATTTTTAAAACGGGAATACATCGTGCCGGATGTGATCATCGGAGATTTTGATTCGGTAAAAGCGGAAACCCTTGATTACTTCCGGAAATACGAAACCGTTGAATTTCATCAGTTAAATCCGATCAAGGACGATACGGATACCGAATATGCAATCCGATATGCGATTGCACACGGTGCGTCGGAGATTACGCTGCTTGGTGCTACCGGAACAAGAATGGATCATGTGCTTGGTAATATCAGCCTTTTAGGAATCGGTCTGGAGCAGAACGTTCCAATTATAATACTGGATGCAAACAACAGAATACGAATGGCAGATCATTCACTTGAAATTTTAAAAAAAGAACAGTTTGGGAAATATGTTTCTCTGATTCCGTATTCGGAAAAAGTTACGGGACTCACATTAAAAGGGATGAAGTATCCGCTGGATCATTATGAGCTTGGAGGGTTTAATTCACTTGGTGTGAGCAATGAGATCGTAGATCATAAAGCCGAGATCATATTTGAAAGTGGAATACTGATCGTAATTGAGTCCATAGACTGATGAGATATTATTAGGACATATTTTACAGGAAAGGGTGGATGCAGTATGAAAATCCATAGTATAAGTGGAAAAACAGATGCATTGGTACAGGATGTTTTAAAAAGCAGATGGACAGATACGGCTCGGATACTGGAATTGTGTCCTGAAATTATAAAAGAAGCCAGGCAGAATGGAGATGCCTGGCTTCTTGGATTTGCATATTATCACAGTGGCTCTGCACATTATATCCGTAATGAAATTGAAGCGACATTCCGTGATCTGGCCAAAGCCATCGGCTATTTGGAAGAAAGTGGTCAGTGGGAACTGATCGCAAGAGCTTATAATGTGATGGCAATCAGTTCAGCAGGCAAGGGAAACGCTGCGGTCGCAGCAGATTATTATCTGACGGGACTTGAATACTGCCGGAAATATGAAATCCGTAAAGTCGAAAGCAGTATCTATCTGAATCTCGGATATCTGTATCTGGATAATCAGATTTATGATGAGGCACAGAATTATTTTGAAAAAGCCCGTGCAGATTATGATCAGACACAGGAAGAAAAACGTGGTATCGCAACATTAACTATGCTCTATACGAATCTTGCCCTTTGTGATATGCGTTCTGGTAAAATGGAGAAAACGGCAGAATATATCAGTAAGCTGGATCAGGAGTGCCAGCCGCATTTTGAGAATGTGGACTATGTTTATGTAGAGTGCATGAAGGCAGCTTATTATCACAAAACCGGGGATTGGAACAAGCGTGATCAGTGTATTGAAGATATACGAGACCGTATCGGCAGGAAAATGGCACTTATGGATATTTTTGATGACCTGTATCATTTTTGCCTGCTTCTGGTTGAGATTGACCGTATGGACATTCTGAGGGAGATATGTGATAAGCTGGAGCCAGTTGTGGAATCTACAAAGGTTGCTTATCTTGAGAAAAAAATCCTTTCTTTGAAGATGAAATATTATAATAAGAGCGGACAAGAGGCGGCGTATTTAAAAACTGCAGTCCAGTTTTATGAGAAGACTGAAATCGCAGATAGGGAAAGCAAGAGTATGATCGCCAATATGCTTTATGTAAGAAGTGCATTGGAACATGCTAATGAAAAAAGAATCAATCTGGAGCAGATCAATCAGGAACTGATGAAGAAGGCAGAAACTGATCCGCTTACCGGTCTTATGAACCGGTATCGTTTTACCGATTATTCGGAAAAAATCGTAGAATCCTGTTTCGAAAAGAAAATACCGCTTGCTTTTGAAATTCTCGATATTGATTATTTCAAACAGTATAATGATCATTATGGACACCAGGCTGGGGATGAATGCATTAAAAAAGTTGCCAGTCTGATTAAAAAGATGCAGAATGATCAGGTTTTCTGTGCGCGTTATGGTGGAGATGAATTTATTATTATTTATAGTGGACTGAGTGCACAACAGGTATATGATAAGGCAAAAAGATTTAAAGAAGCAGTGATGGAGCTTGGAATCACACATGGCGAATCCCAGGCTGCTGACATAGTGACGGTATCCCAGGGGATCTGTTTTGATGTTCCAAAGTATGGAAATAAGAGCTGGGACTTTTTACATGCAGCAGATATGCTTTTATATCGCGTAAAGAAGAAAAAGCGGAATGAAATCTTGATCGGTGATATATATGAAGAACCACGCGACGAGGTGGAAAAATAGAGAAAAAAGTGAGTGCGTCACTTTGCTGGACGGATACAAAAAAATCCATTTTGCAGTTTTAAAAATATGAAATATATAGTATAATATAAGGCTGTATCAAGCTCATTTACTCAGGCATGATATGCTTAAATAGCATGACAACTTTATGTAGTAAATAATATAGAAAGGTGAAGACCTTTGGTAATAAAGGGTTTTCGAGTAGGGATAATACATTATGAAACTTGGAATCGTTGGACTTCCAAACGTTGGAAAAAGTACACTGTTTAATTCACTGACAAAGGCTGGTGCAGAATCGGCAAACTATCCATTCTGTACCATCGATCCGAACGTTGGTATCGTTGCTGTTCCGGATGAAAGATTAAAATTACTTGGAGATATGTATCGTTCCAAGAAAGTGACACCGGCCGTTATTGAATTCGTGGATATTGCTGGTCTTGTAAAAGGAGCAAGTAAGGGGGAAGGACTTGGAAACCAGTTCCTTGCAAATATCCGTGAGGTAGATGCAATCGTTCATGTAGTCCGTTGCTTTGAGGATACCAATATTGTACATGTAGATGGAAGCATTGATCCTGCACGTGACATCGAGACGATCAATCTGGAATTGATTTTCTCAGATATTGAAATATTGGAGCGCCGTATTGCAAAAGTTGCAAAACAGGCACGTATGGATAAAACACTTGCAAAAGAATTAGAACTTCTGGAAGCTTTGAAGAAACATCTTGAGGATGGAATGATGGCAAGAACATTTGAAGTTCCGGAAGATGAAGACATGGAAGAATGGTTCAATTCCTATAATCTGCTCACTGCAAAACCTACGATTTATGCTGCAAATGTATCCGAGGATGATCTTGCAGATGATGGTGCAAACAATCCATATGTACAGGCTGTCAGGGAGAAAGCCAAAGAGGAAAACAGCGAGGTATTTGTAATCTGTGCACAGATCGAGCAGGAGATTGCAGAACTGGATGATGATGAGAAAGCAATGTTCCTGGAAGATCTTGGGTTAAAAGAATCCGGTCTGGAGAAACTGATCAAGGCAAGTTATAGTCTGCTCGGACTGATCAGCTATCTTACTGCAGGCGAAGATGAGACAAGAGCATGGACGATCAAAAAGGGAACCAAAGCACCTCAGGCAGCAGGTAAGATCCATTCTGATTTTGAACGCGGATTCATTCGCGCAGAGGTTGTAAACTATCAGGATCTTCTGGATTGTGGAAGTTTGTCTGCAGCAAAAGAAAAAGGAATCGTTGGTCTGGAAGGAAAAGAATATGTTGTAAAAGACGGCGATGTAATCTTATTCCGTTTTAACGTATAAGCAGAACTTCTTCTTTTTTTAAAAGCCTTTACATATCATATAAGGAAGCAGGTGCAGTTAGGATGATACGATGCGTTATTCGGAATTATGTGATAAAGAAGTGGTCAATATAAATGACTGCAGATGTTTTGGAACAGTCCGTGATATTGATTTTGATCCAAAATGCGGAGAGATCAATGCACTGATCGTTCCAGGACCTCCAAAGTATTTTGGGTGTCTGTGCCATGATTTTGAATTCTGGATTCCATGGTGCAAAATTGTAAAGATCGGACCGGATATTATCCTTGTAGAACTGGATGAAAAAGAAATGAAAAAGAAACTGTAACTGGAACAGTTGACATTCATTTTTGGGAAAGATATACTGTAAAAAAAGTCAGATTTATACCGATAAGCACAGAGAGTGCAGGAGGAATAAACATATGAAATGTCCGTTTTGCAGCAGCGAGAACACCAGGGTAATTGATTCAAGACCGGCAGATGATAATCATGCAATCCGACGCAGGAGGCTTTGCGATGATTGCGGGAAGCGTTTTACTACATATGAGAAAGTAGAGACGATTCCGCTCATTGTAATTAAGAAAGATAACAATCGTGAGCAGTATGACAGATCCAAGATTGAGGCGGGGGTTTTACGTGCATGCCACAAGAGACCGATTTCCGCAGAGGAGATCACAAAACTGATCGATGATGTGGAAGTGGAGATTTTCAGCCGTGAGGTGAAAGAGATCCCAAGCAGTGAGATCGGGGAGATTGTTGTAGATAAGATTAAGGACCTGGACCCGGTTGCTTACGTGCGTTTTGCATCTGTGTACCGGGAATTTAAAGATGTGAACACCTTTATGAATGAACTTAAAAAAATGCTGGTATAAATTGCTGGAAGGGACTTTTTTCCTATTTAGAAATGATAAGATTTGTTCGATAGTTATAGAAGAGAGGAGTCTTGGCTGATTGTATTAGCCGGATGGGGGTAATCATGAATATATCAGGGATTCGTCCATACGCTGGATTTTATGAATACAATTCCATAAAGTTAAATGAGATCAGACAGCAGCAGATCGTACAGTCGCAGTCATTGGAAGCAGATGCTGGAACTGGAAACAGATCGGATGCACAGAATGGGAATGTTGATCTGTATACAGCAAGAGAACGTCAGACGTACAATTCTGCTGATTATGCAAAAGAGTATCAGCCAGGTGTTTCGTATGAATTAAAGGGCGCTGATAGTGACCTGAACAGTCTGGATGTAGAGAAAGCATTATCAGGACTGGAGAAAGACCAGGTGCTGAAGCAGTATCAGTTTTTTGTCGGGGATGACATCGCTGTCGGGAATATGACAAAGTCTTCTTCTGATCTTGTGGTTCGTCCAGAGGAAAATTTCAGTCTGACATAGAGAATGAACATGTGACCGTATTGGCATAGTTGCCCAATACGGTTTTTTATGTTTTAATAGATAATAAAACAGATGCAACTGACAGGAGAAACAGGAATGAGTATTTTTTACCCAGATGAATATTTGGAATCTACGTATATCATTGACTTTGACAAACTATATCGTGACGGTTACCGGGGCGTTATTTTTGACATAGATAATACGCTGGTTCCCCATGGAGCACCGGCAGATGAGAGAGCGGTCGCATTATTTGCGCATTTGAAGGAACTTGGCTTTGCCTGCACCTTATTATCGAATAATAAAGAACCACGTGTAAAAATGTTCAATGATGCGGTTCATGTTCATTACATTTTTAAAGCAGGAAAACCAAAACCCGCAAATTACAAAAAGGCAATGGAGCAGATGAACACGACTTCGGAGAATACTATTTTTGTGGGAGATCAGATATTTACGGATGTTATGGGGGCAAATATTGCCGGAATCCGGACGATTCTGGTGAAGCCGATCCATCCGAAAGAGGAGATCCAGATCGTTCTGAAGCGTTATATGGAAAAGCCAATACTCTGGGCGTACCGCCTTCATCGCAGACGTGTTGGGGATAAGTATGAATCTTCTGCAATAAAAAAAGCATAAATTACAGACAGCAAGGAGGAAATGTTATGAAGTTAGGATTTATTGGATGTGGAAATATGGGAACTGCCATGGTGAAAGGTGTTCTTGATTCAGGAAAATGTACCAAAGAGGAGATCATGATCTCTACAAAGAGTGAAAGTTCACTGGAAGATAAGAAGAAGGTACTCGGCGTTTTGGTAACGACAGAGAATGCCAGGGTTGCTGAATTTGCAGATATTCTTTTTCTGGCAGTAAAACCGCAGTTTTATGCAGAAGTGATCGCACAGATCAAAGATGTTGTTTCAGAAGAGAAGATTGTTATCTCAATTGCTCCTGGGAAAACGCTTGAGTGGCTCAGCGAGCAGTTCGGCAAGGAAATGAAGATCATTCGTACAATGCCAAACACACCGGCTATGGTGAAAGAAGGCATGATGGGAATGTGCGTAAATTCGCTTGTTACAGAGGAGGATATTGCACTTGTACGTGAGATCTGCAGTGGATTTTCCAAGACGGAAGTCATTGCTGAGCATCTTATGGATGTCGTGACAGCAGTCAGTGGAAGCTCACCGGCGTATGTATTTATGTTTATTGAGGCAATGGCAGATGCGGCAGTTGCAGGCGGAATGCCAAGAAAACAAGCATATACGTTTGCAGCGCAGGCGGTACTCGGCAGTGCAAAAATGGTGCTTGAAACGGGGATGCATCCGGGTGAATTAAAGGACATGGTATGCTCTCCGGCCGGAACAACGATTCAGGCAGTGCGGGTATTAGAAGAAAAAGGCATGCGGAGTGCTGTGTTTGAGGCGATGGAGAAATGCCTTGATATTTCAAGAAAGATGTAAGTTTATATGAATAATCCGGCGTATCAGCATGAGGTGATCGTCCCGAATCAGGGATTTCCGTTTAAACTGTTTCTGTTTGAAGGAAATAACGGAAAATATTTGAGAGAGAAGCACTGGCACCGCTCAATTGAAATTTTTGCGGTGCAGGAGGGAAGTCTGGAATTCATTCTGAATGAAAAACAGTATCCGCTCGAGACCGGGAATTTTATTATTGTAAACAGTAATGAGGTGCATGCGGTCCGTGCACCGAGGCCGAACCGGACAATTGTTCTTCAGATTCCAGTTAATCTTTTTTCTGCTTATTATACGGAAGAACAGTTTATATGGTTTTCACATGGGGAGAAAACATATGACAGTCAGGTAACCAGTATGATGTTTGAACTGTTCAGACTTTATACAGAACAAAAAATCGGGTATGAACTTCAGATGATGAGTCTGTTTTATCAGCTGCAATATCTTCTTGTGACAAAATACCGGAAACTGGAAGTACATGAAGATCTTTTGAAAAGCAATAAGCAGTTAAAACGTCTGGGCGTTATTACTTCATATTTGAAAGAGCATTATAAGGAAGATATTACGCTGGAAAAGCTGGCAGGTATTTTTGGATATTCGCCATCATATCTTTCGAGAATGTTTATGAAATATGCAAAGATTAATTATAAAGATTATCTTCAGAGCGTAAGACTGGAACATGCTCTTTTGGATCTGCAGGAAACAGAGAAAGAAATCGGAGAGATTGCGTTGGAACATGGTTTCCCAAACAGCAAAGCGCTGTCGAATCTGTTTCGTAAGCGGTATGGGATTCTTCCGAATGAATTTCGCAAACAAATAAAAAAGACAAAAAAGTGACATTGGAAAGACAAGGAATTGGTAGTCTCCATGTTTACAGCCTGTTATACTGGTATCATCAAATAAACAGGGGGTAGACATGGAGATTTATTCTATTCAGGACGAAAAATTCCGCAAATATGGAAAAGTGTGGAACGACATTGAATGTACCAGGATCATCAAAGAAATGGAACATACTCCACTTCCGGAAGATGTCATTTATGTGCCATCTGTAGAGGAAATGGAAGTGCTGCCAGAGGCGAAAGAATTTCAAAACCGCATGTTTGGCGGCTTACCGATCCAGATTGGATACTGCAATGGAAATAACAAGAAACTGAATGCAGTAGAGTATCACCGCAATTCGGAGATTAATATTGCAGTAACGGATATGGTTCTTCTTTTAGGATGGCTTCCAGATGTGAAAGAAGATCATACATATGAAACCGACAGGATCGAAGCATTTTTTGTTCCGGCAGGAAGTGTGGTGGAAATGTATGGCACAACACTTCACTATGCACCATGCAACAAAGAAGATGGCGGATTTAAATGTGTTGTAATCCTTCCGAAGGGAACAAACACAGAGATTGATTTTACATTGCCGGCATCTGGAGAAGATCAGCTTATGACAGCGAAGAACAAGTGGCTGATCGCACATGAAGAAGCAGCAATTGAAGGAGCGTTCAACGGATTAAAAGGCGAGAATGTTTCTATTTAAATAACATTGAGTTTATATGATTTACACGGATTTTAGGAGGATAATACAATGAGCAATATGCCAAATATCAAAATCGGAGTAGTTGCAGTCAGCAGAGACTGTTTTCCAGAAAGCCTTTCTGTAAACAGAAGAAAAGCATTAATTGATGCCTACAA
Source organism: uncultured Lachnospiraceae bacterium (assembly GCA_934364805.1). Lineage (GTDB taxonomy): Bacteria > Bacillota > Clostridia > Lachnospirales > Lachnospiraceae > Roseburia. The sequence continues at coordinate 4,688 of CAKRMH010000002.1, read as the reverse complement.
AGCAAAATACGGTGAGGAACATATTTATGAGTGCCCAGTCTGTATCGTTGAGAGTGAGATCCATATGGTTCAGGCATTAGAGGATGTAAAAGCAGCAGGCTGTGATGCACTGGTTGTATATCTTGGAAACTTTGGACCGGAGATCGCAGAAACATTGCTTGCAAAACATTTTGATGGACCAAAGATGTTTATTGCAGCTGCCGAAGAGTCAGGAGACAGCCTGATGGACGGACGTGGAGATGCATATTGCGGAATGCTGAACGCAAGCTACAACTTAAAACTCCGTAATGTAAAAGCATATATCCCGGAATATCCGATAGGAACTGCAGAAGAATGTGCAGATATGATCCATGAGTTTGAGCCGATCGCCCGTGCGATTGTTGCTTTAAACAGCTTAAAGATCATCAGCTTTGGGCCAAGACCTTTGAACTTCCTTGCATGTAATGCACCGATCAAACAGTTATATAACCTTGGCGTAGAGATCGAGGAAAACTCAGAGTTAGACCTGTTTGAAGCATTTAACAAACATGAAGGGGATGAGAGAATTCCACAGATTGTTGCTGAAATGGAGAAAGAGCTTGGCGCTGGTAACAGGAAACCAGAAGTTCTTCCAAAATTAGCACAGTATGAGCTGACTTTAAAAGACTGGGTGAAAGACCACAGAGGATATCGCAAATATGTTGCAATTGCAGGTAAATGCTGGCCGGCATTCCAGACACAGTTTGGATTTGTGCCATGTTATGTAAACAGCCGTCTTACTGCTCAGGGAATCCCTGTATCCTGCGAGGTTGACATTTACGGATGCCTAAGCGAGTTCATTGGAACCGTTGTAAGTGAGGATACCGTAACATTGCTTGATATCAACAACTCGGTACCAGCTGATATGTACAAAGAAGATATTGAAGGAAAATATCCGTATACATTAAAAGATACATTTATGGGATTCCATTGTGGAAATACAGCATCCAGCAAACTTGCTTTCTGTGAGATGAGATATCAGAAGATCATGGCAAGAAGTCTTCCAATCGAAGTTACAAACGGAACATTAGAGGGAGATATCAAACCGGGTGACATCACTTTCTTCCGTCTGCAGAGCACTGCTGATTGCAAACTTCGTGCTTATATTGCACATGGTGAAGTGCTTCCGGTTGCAACAAGATCATTCGGATCTATCGGAATTTTCGCAATTCCTGAGATGGGCAGATTCTATCGCCATGTACTGATTGAGAAAAACTTCCCTCATCATGGTGCGGTAGCATTTGGACATTATGGCAAGGCTTTATATGAAGTGTTTAAATATATTGGTGTACCTGTGGAAGAGATTGGTTATAATCAGCCGGCAGGAGACCGTTACCCGACAGAGAATCCATTTGCATAGGAGGCAGACATGTTATATATCGGAGTTGACCTTGGAACATCAGCAGTCAAACTGCTTCTCATGAATTCAGAAGGACACATTGAGAAAATAGCATCCCGTGAATATGCATTGTCTTTTCCGCATCCAGGATGGTCCGAACAGAATCCATATGACTGGTATGATCAGTCTATGGACGGTCTGAAGGAACTTCTTTCTGAATGCGATAAGAGCCAGGTTGCAGGAATCAGCTTTGGTGGACAGATGCATGGTCTCGTTACACTGGATGAGAAGGATAAAGTCGTTCGACCGGCCATTTTATGGAACGATGGACGTACAACGGCAGAGACAGAGTATCTGAACAACGAGATTGGAAAAGATAAGCTGTCTCAGTATACTGCAAATATCGCATTTGCGGGGTTTACTGCGCCGAAGATCCTCTGGATGCAGAAAAATGAACCGGATCTCTGGGCAAAAGTGAAAAAAATCATGCTTCCGAAAGATTATCTCGCATACCGTCTTTCAGGAACATTCTGTACAGATTATTCGGATGCATCTGGAATGCTTCTTTTGGATGTCAAGAATAAGTGTTGGTCAAAAGAGATGATGGAGATCTGTCATGTGACAGAGGAACAGCTTCCGAAGTTGTTTGAAAGCTATGAAGTGGTAGGTAATCTGAGACCGGAGATTGCAGCTGAGCTTGGCGTTTCTGCCGGGGTTAAAGTAATTGCAGGTGCCGGAGATAACGCAGCAGCAGCGGTTGGAACCGGAACAGTTGGAGCGGGAAGATGCAATCTTTCACTTGGAACAAGTGGCACAATCTTTATCTCCAGTGATAAATTTGGTGTTGATGAGAACAATGCGCTGCATTCATTTGATCACGCGGATGGTGGATATCATCTTATGGGATGTATGCTGTCAGCTGCATCCTGCAACAAATGGTGGATGGATGAGATTTTAAAGACGAAGGATTATGCAGGAGAACAGAAAGGGATTACAAAACTTGGTGAGAACCATGTATTTTATCTTCCGTATCTTATGGGAGAGCGTTCGCCTCATAATAATCCGGATGCAAGAGCCATGTTTATTGGAATGTCAATGGATACGACAAGAGAAGATATGACTCAGGCTGTATTGGAGGGTGTTGCGTTTGGACTTCGTGATTCCTTGGAGGTAGCCAGAAGTCTTGGAATTCAGATTGAAAGATCAAAGATCTGCGGCGGTGGCGCAAAGAGCCCTCTTTGGAGAAAGATCATTGCAGCAGTTATGAATCTGAAGCTTGATATTATTGAGAGTGAAGAAGGACCTGGATACGGCGGAGCAATTCTTGCAGCGGTTGGCTGTAACGAATTCCCGGATGTGGAAACTGCATGCAACAAACTTGTAAAAGTGGTAGATACCGTTGAACCGGATCCGGAGCTTGTTGAGAAGTATGAAGCAGGATATCAGAAATTTAAGAAACTTTATCCGGCTGTAAAAGGTCTCTTTTAGGATAGGTCTTTACATAGTCTGCTGAGTTTGCTACAATAACGAATATGAACGAAGGAGTTCTCTGGAAACAGAGGACTCCTTTTTGCGTAGAAATATTTGGATTGTGAATACAAGAGTGTTACGAAATGAAGAAGGAGGGGCGAATGGAAGCAGATTATATTATTTTGTGTGATGGCATTCTTTCATCAAAAAATAAAAATGCACTGGATGGAGGTGTGGCGGTAAAAGGCAGAAAGATTATATGTGTGGGCACAAAAAACGAGGTTGCACCGTATCTTGGAGTGAACACAGAAGTTGTCGAATTTAAAAATATGATATTGTTTACATTTCGAACAGCGGAGGACGAAAAAGATGAGGATGCCTGTGCAAATATTGCGGTATTTGCCGGAGGAAATAAAAGAAATATGGTACAGATCAAGAAGATGGTAAACCTCAGAATGTTAATGTATGAAGGCGAAATGGTTTTCTATAAGCCGGCATAAAAACATGGTTAAAAAATTATGTTTGAGCTGGAGAAGCAAACCGTGTGCAGGATGGACATTCGTTTACAAGAGATTTGTATATCTGGAATAGTCATGAGGCAGAGATTGTAACTTGCGGAATCAATATGGTTTGTGCTATGATACGGGATATGGATAGAAAGAAACTGAAAAAATTAAGAAATCTTTTACAGATCATATTTATTATTTTGTTAGCGGTCATCCTTATATATGCTATTGTTAAATTTATTCCGGACATTGTGGGTCTTCTAGAAGGTGGAAACGAGCAGGAAATACAGGAATATATCGAGGGTGCTGGAAAAAAAGGCGTGTTTGTACTGGCAGCACTTCAGGTTCTGCAGACGATAACGATCATTTTCCCGGGTATACCGATTTATATGTGTGCGGGGATTGTATATGGCAAGATAAAAGGAACGATACTCTGCTATATTACATATGTGGTGTCGAATGTTGCAATTTTTATAGCTTCACGCAGAATGGGAGAAGCAGCAGACGAACTTTTTCCAAATAAAAAACAGGCTGGCGTATCGGAGTTGATGAAGAAAACAAAACATCCTGCATGGCTGGTTATGGCACTGTGTGTGGTTCCGGTAATTCCGAATGGGATCATACCTCATATTGCGGCAAAATCCTCATTAAAATTGAAGAAGTTTTTCCTTGCAGTAGCGATTGGATGTGTGCCAGGCATTTTTCTGTTTGTATTCTGCGGAGAGCTTTTGATGAATGGCTATTTTGGAGTGATTGTGGCAATGCTGGTACTTGGAGTTGTGGGGGCTGTTCTGGCGTTTATTTTTAAGAATCGTATTTTAAAATGGATGAATCGTTTATTTGAAAACCGAAACAATTCATAAAACAAACATATGAATAGAAAAGATGGTTTAGAAGAGTAAAGCTGGCTGGATCAGATGCGGATGTGTATTTGGTTCAATCAGCTTTTTGTTTATGCCATGGTTGTGAACTTAGAAGTGAACAGAAATGTATGAATTGAATATACAATTTGCAATTATTCAAACAATTAATTTACTTTAAACAATTCAAACAAATTTGTTGACTTTCGGATATGTGCGTGGTATGATAACTGAGCTGTCGATGAGAGCGTTCATGATGACGAAGTGATCACAGTAAAAAATATAAAAAGTTGTTGACAGAGATGACGAAATATGATATTATTTAGAAGTTGTCGCTGATGAGACAACAACAAAGAACATTGATAACTGAACAGTGAAAAACCTTGAAAGATTCAATGAGAATTATTCAGGCAAATCAAAAAAGATTTGACGAACAGCATCGAGAGATGCACCTTTAAACATTAAATCAAAGGATAAATTTAGCCAAGCTAAGTT
>CAKRMH010000001.1 GCA_934364805.1 uncultured Lachnospiraceae bacterium | reverse complement strand
GATACAAAACTTCCTGCCGGAAGATTTAAGCCTATTCCTTTTAAAATCTCTCTGTCCTCTTCATAAGAAAAATGCACATCTTTTAATGTGACATCTAACGCTCCATCCGGCAGCGTTTTTTCTCCATCCTGTGGTTCTGGTAAATCTAAAATCTTGAAAATCTTATCACTCGCTGCCATACCGTTCATTGCGATATGGAAGAACGAACCAAGCAGTCGAAGCGGCAGGAAAAACTCGCTGGCAAGCAGAACGATACATAACGCTCCTGCCACACTGATATTTCCCTTTAAGAATTCGGACACAGAGACTGCCATACCGATTGCGGCTCCGCCATACGCTACAATATCCATCACACTGGTGGAATTGAGCTGCATAGTCAGCACCTTCATCGTAATCCTGCGGAAGTTCTGGGATTCCACATCCATCTCGTCTGCTTTCTGTTTATCTGCCTGATAAATCTTCAGTGTGGTAAGTCCCTGTAAATTCTCAAGGAACGAATCTCCCAGTCCGGTATAGATGCTCCAATATTTATTCAGTAATTTCTTTGCGATCTTCTGTACCACTACAATCGAAATCGGGATCAGCGGTACACAGATTAACAGGATGACACTCGCTTTCACGCTCACTCTGCAAAGAATGATAAATAAGGTCAGTGGTGCGATCAGGCTGTAAAATAACTGTGGAAGATATTTTCCAAAGTATGTCTCCAACTGCTCTACACCTTCTGCCACCACCTGTACGACTTCCGAAGAGGATACCTGCTCACTGTAGGAGGCTCCCAGTTTCAACATTTTCTCATAAATCTTTTCACGCAGAATCCGCTTTGCATCCACACACGCCAGATAGGAAGACCTTGCTCCCATCCGTTCGCAGATAAAACGGATCACCACAACCAGAACTAAAATGAGTATCGTCTGTTCAAGCACCGGCACTGTCACCGCCCGGTATACCACCCGTTCCAGTAAATCTGCGATAGAAAAGACTGCCACCACCTGCGACAGGAGAGCTGCCCACTGCCACAAAATCGTATACACAATATACTTTTTTGCGTGGGACAACAGCCCCACCAGTCTTGTTTTAATCATAAGTAACTCCTTGTTTAGAATTTTCACCCCAGTAACAGTGGTTTTATACTAAATTATAATTGCAAGAATTTTTTCTTGACAAATTTATACGACTTAAATTATAATGCAGTCAGAGAAACGAAGTTTACTACCGTACAACATTATTGTTCAAGCGGCTTGCTCGTTTCTTTTTTTGTTCTTACCAAATCATATAAATATAATTTTCCATCCGCATCGCAACGGACAAGCATTCTTGCTGCAAAGATATTATAACGCTCTAATTCTCCATCTTCCCCATAGACTGGAATACCAAATCTTGTATCATATCGATACCAACCAAACTTAGCTTTTGAACCATGTTTATGATTATAATCAGGATATTTCGTTTTATCGGAAGCAATTTCTACAATATCTTTAATTGCAGATATTATATTTGCTTTTGCTTTCATATTTGCCCCCTTTAAACTTTTTGTATCCTTAGAATGACTGAATTCATCCGGAAAATCAGTACCTATATATACTTTTCCGAACATTTGTTCTTTTTTTATTCCCTACTGCATATCAAATGCCATACTGCAAGCACCGGATGGTATAATAACATCCTTGGTCCTGAAAACCGCATGACCTGCCTGATCTGTTCCCGCATCTGTGGCTTATAACAATGTACCTTACAATTCGCACAGAATGTCTTTTCTTCCATAAATGGACACTTCTGGCTTCTTTGTTTTGCATAATCCAAAAGTTTTTGACAGTCAGGACATATCTGCCACTTCTGCCTTTTTTCTTTCGGATGGTTTTTCCGGCAATACAGCCGGATCATCTCTTCCACGACATACTGTTCTTTCTGCCGTTTCTTTTCTACTTTTTCCATCGGCTTTTCCCTGTAAAATAAATTATTCCAATAAAAAAGCGAAGCAACTGGTGAGTTATGTATAATTCAGGTTTTGCTCCGCTAACTTATCATCTACAATATACATGATATATTTCGATGTCGTCAATCTTTTTTTCAATTTTACTGTATTTTCTATATACCGTATCTTTTCAGATCCACCTTGCCATCAACTACCTCAATTCCATCCTCCTGCAATAACTTTGCCTGCGCTCCACGTCCGCCAAATGCAAATTCTCCTGCAAGTTCTCCTTTTGCATTCACGACACGATAACATGGTATTCCATTGGGATCTGGATTCTTATGTAATGCATTTCCGACAGCTCTTGCCATCTTTTTATCACCAGCCATCTCAGCCACTTTGCCATAGGTTGCGACTTTACCCTTTGGGATTTTTTTCACTGCTTCATATATTCTTTTTGTCGGACTGTCTGTAACAAGATCATAGCTTTCTGCAATCATTCTCTTTATATCTGTGTCCGGGATTGTTCCATCCAGAATGATCGTATTCCAATGTTCTTTATTCAGATGATATCCAGGGATTACCGATGCATACGTATTTCTCCAGAAATTGCGCCATTCTGGATCCGTTTTTACATTCAAATTGATATGGCCATCTTTTTCATAAGTCCAGAGAAACGCTTTTCTGCTTCCCTTTATGCGTACAAGCTGCCAGTTCGGATCGTGAAACGGAGCTTCCTGATATGTTCCCGGGAAGGACAATCCATATGCTAATGCATCTTCCCGTCTGATCATTTTATATTCGTTCTGTGCCATTTTCCCCCTCAAATTCGTCATTTGAAAACCATAAAACCCCCAGCAAATCCAATTCAGAATCTGCCAGGGGCCTTATACATACAATAATCTTAAAATAGTCAGTTATTTATTATTTTAACTGAGCTGCAACCTCTGCTGCGAAATCTTCTTCTTTCTTCTCGATACCTTCACCAGTCTCGAAACGAACAAAATTCTTAACAGTAACAGGAGTACCAACTTCTTTGGAAACCTGCTCTAAGTATTTTGCTACAGTCTGTTTGCCATCTTCAGCCTTTACATATACCTGATCAACCAGACAAACCTCTTTTAACTCTTTGTTTACACGACCTTCGATCATACCGTTGATAACCTTCTCTGGTTTCTGGGATTCTTTTGGATCGTTCATAATCTGAGCAAGAAGGATTTCTTTCTCATGTGCAATATGCTCTGCTGGAATTTCTTCCCTTGAAACATATTTTGGGTTTAATGCAGCAATCTGCATTGCGATATTTGTAAGAGCTTCTTTTACAGCATCATTGACTACAGCAGTATCAGCTTCTACGATAACACCAATTCTACCGCCACCATGAACATAAGAAACAACACATCCGTTAGAAGCTACAACCTTCTCAAATCTTCTGATCTTAAGATTCTCACCGATTACAGCTACTTTTTCAACTAATGCATCATTTACAGTCTTGCTGGTATCCTCATTCCAAGACTCAGCCATGAATGCATCCATATCAGCTGCATCGGATTCAACTGCCTGTTTCGCCACTGCATCAACAAACTCCTGGAATGTAGCATTTTTTGCAACGAAATCTGTCTCAGAGTTAACCTCTACGACAGCTGCTGTCTGATCGTCTTTTAATACAACAGCGCAAAGTCCTTCAGCTGCAATTCTTCCAGCTTTTTTCTCAGCTTTTGCCTGTCCATTTTTTCTTAAGAATTCAACAGCGGCATCCATATCGCCTGCTGTTTCATTTAATGCTTTTTTGCAATCCATCATACCTGCGCCGGTCATTTCACGCAGTTCTTTTACCATAGCTGCTGTAATTGCCATCTTATTATCCTCCAATTAATGATTCTGTAATATTATTCTTCTACTGCTGTTTCTTCTTCAACTGGAGCTTCTTCTGCAACTTCTTCAGCACCCTGTTTTGCTTCGATAACAGCATCTGCCATCTTAGAAACGATTAATTTAACCGCTCTGATTGCATCGTCATTACCTGGGATTACATAATCTAACTCTTCTGGATCACAGTTTGTATCAGCAATACCGATCAGTGTGATTCCTAAAGCCTGAGCTTCCTGGATGCAGATTCTTTCTTTCTTAGGATCTACAACAAAGATTGCATCTGGAATCTTCTTCATCTCTTTAATTCCACCAAGGTTCTTCTCAAGTTTCTCCCACTCTTTTTTCAGTGCGATAACTTCTTTCTTAGGAAGAACATCAAATGTTCCATCCTCAGCCATTGTCTCGATCTCTTTTAATCTTGCGATACGGCTCTGGATTGTTCTGAAGTTTGTAAGCATTCCGCCTAACCATCTCTCATTTACATAGAACATTCCACAACGCTCAGCCTCTGTTTTGATTGCATCCTGAGCCTGTTTCTTTGTTCCTACGAAAAGGATTGTTCCACCCTGTGCTGTGATATCAGATACAGCATCGTAAGCTTCATCTACTTTACCTACAGATTTCTGTAAATCGATGATGTAGATACCATTACGCTCTGTGTAGATGTATGGAGCCATTTTTGGGTTCCATCTTCTTGTCTGATGTCCAAAGTGAACACCTGCTTCTAATAACTGTTTCATTGAAATAACGCTCATTTTTTTACCTCCACTGGTTCATTTCTTCCGTATACTTCATTCGATATAAGCTACCAGTATGCGTTGAGCTGGCACCGGCTTGTTCGTCAGTATACGTGATTAATAGTTTTAAAGCCTTTGGCATTATATCATGTCAAAGGCTTTATTTCAAGTGTTTTTTAATTATTTCCTGAAATCAGTATTTTCCCGATTTCTTCATAACTTGCTCCAACAGGAATCTGATATACTCCACTGCTGATCAGTTCATCATATTTTGCGTCAAACATATATTTACGGAAAGACTCTGAATCGCTGACAAGACCTTTACTTGCAAGATCTTCGCTTACTGCTCTGCAATATTCTCCCGGTGCGATAATCAGCTCTACATACTGTGTCTGTTCCGCAGAAGCATCTGTTCCACCTGTCTCTGGCTGCTGACTTTCATCCTTTGTTCCCTGTGTTTCCTGACTGTTTTCTGTTGTTGCGCTATTTTCTGTTGTTGCGTTGTCTTCTGTTGTTGTGCTATCTTCTGTATCTTCTGTATTTTCCGTTGAAAAAAGATTATTCTTATCTATCGTCTGAGAATTTGACATCACCATTCCAAGCTGTTTTGCTCTGGCAATCACGTCTGCATCACTCATGTTTTCCCCGGAATGTCCAGACACAATTGCAAGGATCACTGTCGTAACGATAATTCCAACTGCAAGCCCGCGCAGATAATATTTCAGTTTCACCGTACGTTATCTCCTTTATACAAACCTATTACAAGCTTAACCTCGCCAAGGCCAAGACCTAATTCCTTCGCAATTTCCACATCTGTTTTTCCCAGTTTGTGAAGCTGCAAAATTCTTGCATTGCTATTGGCATTTGGTTCATCTACACTCTGAACAGATGCCTCTAACATCTGTTCCCTGTCAATATCTGCCGGCTCCATCATTTTTTCTTCTACTGCATCTGCCGCATCCGCAAGCTTTCCAAGAATCTCATTCTCTGTATTCTTCAGCTGGTTCGAAAAATTCTGCAATTCTCCCGCAAGGTTTGTCAGCTCTTCATGCTTGTCATTTAACATACTGTATAAGAACATGATCTCATTATGACTCTTATTCATAGCACTCAGTACCGTGTCAGAATATTCACTGATCGACATCATCTTCTCATTTGTTTCCTTTGCCATGGCACGATCTGCAATGTCCATCAGCTCATCCAGTTTGTCCGTAATTGCATCATCAATGCGCTGATCTGCATTCTTTAGCTGTTTTTCAACGATCATTTTCATCTGGTCATCATTCAGCTCGCAGATATTCTCAATATCTTTATTCGTAATCTTTTCCTGCACAAAAAAACTTCCGATCATAATGATCAGACCAATCATTATCAATGCGATTTCTACTGCTGTCATTTGTTCTTCCTCTGCTTAAATTTTTATATCAAAATTACCGACTGTCTTCTGGGCAGTTACCCGGCCATCCTCTTTCTTTTTCCCGGTTTTTTTCTTTCTGTTATCCCGATACTGGCCCTTGCCTTCCTCCTTCGCATCAAACCGTTCATCCATCAGCCGGCTGTTTTCAGCCTTATTGACCTGTTTCTGGCTTTGATGTTCCGCTCTTTGAACCTGCATCTGTATATTCTGCTGATCCACAGCCGGTTTTGCATCTTCATGCTGTTTCAGCTGACCAATGTCATCTGTTCTTTGAATCATTCCATTAAGCACTACGGGTCTAATTGTCATATTCTCACCTGCCGTCTGTAACTAAAAATCTCGAATCCATTGTTATTATAGCGGAACTGTTTTAATATTTCCATCCTGTTTTTTGAATTTTGAATTAAAAACAGGAGATTTTACATGATATTCCATGTCAGCAATCGAAATAGCAACACCCGGGTATGCCTTTCCTGTAACTGAAACATAAGAGTGTGCTGCCATCATCATCTCAACATGAATCTGGTTCATTTCTTCTCTAAGAGGCTCAAGCCTTGCCTTTTCCGCTTTATATGCTAATGCAAGCTGCTGGACATACCGCAGTTTATCTGCCGGAAGCCGTTCCCCGCGGTTTATCATTCCTGCGTAATTATCAAGAATCACCTTTTGATCTGTCAGTTTATCGTCTGCCTGTGCGATCTGCTTTTTCAGTTCTGTATATCTTTCCTTTTTTGCCGGATCCACACCAACCTCCAGAATCGTCGGTGTCTCCATCTCGGTTCCAAAGTTATTCGCTTCAATACAGTTTGCTGCTCTTGTAACACCGCCATTGATCAGTCCTTTTCTGCCATGCACCTTAATTGTTCCACCAGAAGAAACCGTACTGTTTAAAATAATCTCAGACTCTATATATCCCCCTGCTGAAACCGTTGCATTCTCAATGTATTTTGAAATAACATTGGATCCTGCTTTTAAAACACCTTTGTGCATTCCCTGCACACCACGTTTTACAATGATCTGCCCTCCGGCAGATACACTGGCATTTTCGATTACACCGTCTACGATGACATCCCCTTCTGCCTCTACAGTAAATCCACTTTTAATATTTCCTTTTACATGAACACTTCCATCATAATTGATGTTACCAATGGAATTATCTACATCTGCCGGGACTTCATATACATCAGAAACAAATACTTTTCCATTGATATACATTGCATGTCCGGTAACATCCGAATAAATTTCCGTTTTGTCCTCATTAATGGAAATATTCCGCCCATACTCCAGACGACATGATTTCACGGTACGTGGTTTGATCTCTTCCCCGTATACATTGCGTCCGGTCTTTCCAGGATCCGCTGGGATCAGTCTCGCCAGCAGACCTCCCTTCTGGACATGCGAAATTGTATTTAATTCTTTATAATTGACCGTTCCATCTTCGTTATGCAGGGGTTCAATCTTCCTATCCGTAGGAAACATATATTCAATTCTTGCATCTCTGCCATGAACTGGCTGAAGTCCTTCTGCAACAACGATGTCTGTACAGAACTTTCGGTTTTGAATATAGTTCTTTACCGCATCCTCTTTTATGCCAAAACGGATCTTATGAAGACCAAGATCATTTATGATTTCGGTTTCATCCATATAACCACCACCTTCAGATGGTGGATAAAACTGGCACACAACTCTCATCTTATCCAGTGAAACTCTGATATCCATAGTTTCCCGGACTTTGATTCCATCCCACGGTCCAACATATACGTCTTTCTCACATCCACTGTTCATGGCAGCATGCAATTCCTTCAGATCATATCCGTCAAACTGTTTGCTTCTGAGATATTCTTCCACCTCGGAAATATTTAAATTCATTCCACCATCTTCCGCCGGATAAAAGTGTATGTATGCCTTTTCTTCTGAAAATACCATCTGAAAATACTGATTTTTCATAAATTCTCCCAATATCTACTCTATTAATATTCCCATATAACTGCCCATGCGCTTTCGCATTTTCACAAGTGCTTTCGTATGCAGCTGTGATACACGTGACTCTGACACTTCTAAAATTCTGCTGATTTCCTTTAATGTCAGGTCTTCATAATAGTAAAGTTCAATTACACGTCTTTCTTTTTCTGTCAAAAGATCCAACGATTCCGTCAGTGTCTGCTTCAATTCTTCTTCCGCAATGGCCTCTTCCGGCTGCGCAAACCCAGTCGGATAATGGATTTCTGCAACTGGTTCCGTCCCCTGTTCCTCGAATTCATTTAAAGAAACGACATTTGTCACTTTGAGCTGTGACTGCCATGAAAGCAGCTCTGTCTCTGTCATTCCAAGTTCTTTTGCGATCTCCTCGTCCGATGCGGTCTTGCCTGTTCTCATCTCCACCTGCTTGATCGCTTCATCGATTTTTCTCTGCCGTTGTCTGACAGTTCTTGGAATCCAGTCCATTTTACGGATCTGATCAAGAATTGCACCACGTATCCGCAGACTTGCGTAAGTTTCAAACTTTACATTTTTATCCATATCAAATTTATCAATTGCATCAATGAGTCCAAAAACCCCATAACTTACCAGGTCCTCATATTCCACATTATATCCCAGATACATGCTAAGACGTCCAGCAACCAGTTTGACCAGCTGAGAATATTCTATAATCAGCTGTTCCCTGAGCTGCTGTGTCGGGTTCTTCTGATAGTCACTCCAAAGTTTCTCTTTGTCAACTGTCTTCATCTAATCGCCTCAAACTAATTCTTTTGTTCTTCTCCCGGACCTTCTTCACTCTCTTCGGTTTTCTCTTCGCTTTCCGGTTTTTCTGACCCATCCTCCGTTTTCTCTTCCGGCTCCTTTTCATTAAAGAAGCGGTCTAAAACCAGTTTGACTCCCCAACCAATGATAAGAAATATAACCAGCACAAGTAATAACTGTTTTGTAAATTCTGCAAGTGCCAGATGCTGACATATTGCGAAAATACAATCCACAAATCCTGCAATCAACATAATGATTGCGGGTACATTTTTTGTATTCATATACCATTTCCTTTGATTATATGATTTTTATTTCTTTTCCAACAGATTTTACATAAAACTCTCCAGTGTCACAATGAAGTTCTACTGTTCGACCATAGTTTAATCCTGTATCCTCAGCAATCAGTTTCACACCAAGTTCTTTTAATATTTTTTTGGCTGCTTCCGCATTCCGGTCACCAACGTTTCCAATCCCCGATAATCCGCTTACTTCAAACATTTTGGCGCCACCAGCAATCTTAGCCACCAGTCTGTACTTGCTCGCTCCCATTGCAATTACCTGATTATATAATTCACGGATTCCGGTATCGCCAAATTTTGCAATATTGGAATTATTTTTTAATTTCGTACTATCCGGCAGCATATAATGAACCAGTCCACCAATTTTTGAAGTTGGATCATAAAAAGTAAGCCCTATACAGGATCCAAGTCCAAGCGTTGTAAGCACATCTGTACCTTTTCCGGTTTTTAAGTCTGCCATCCCAACTTTAATTACATCGCCCATAACTTTCTTTATCCCTTCTACATTGCGAATCCCAGAGAAGTAAGAATCTTTTCATAAGATCCCTGTTCCGGCATTAAGATAAAATAGCCAGACATCATAACATCATCTCCGAATTCTGTTTCGATCATAAGTGCATTATCCCCATATTGCCCAAACTGAATCGCTGGTACACTTAAAATGGCAGCTGCCATATCTACTGCAATATATGGAACCGATGATGTAATCACAAGATTCGTCATCGATGAAAGCGCAGACAGATAAGAACCGGCAATAATATTACCAATTTCTTTCATTGCCGACAGATCCATCTCAGTAAATGGTTCCCTGTTGCTCTGGTCTCTCCCCATTAATGTATTTACAAGATAATATGCTGAATCCATTCTCATAAGGAACATCATACTTCCCGAAATATCAGTTTCCACTTCCAGGAAAATGCCGACAATTGTTTCATCCTCCGGACAGATTGCACCTCCCAGTTTCGATGCCTCAATCAGCCGCACATCCGGTACATGCATGTTCATTCTGGCATTGATCATCGTTGCGATTGCTGTCGTTGCATTTCCCGCACCAATATTACCTATTTCTTTTAAGACATCCACATACATTGTGTTCATGTCATCAAGACTAAATTTGCTCATATGTCCCCCTTGTCAGCAATACGGAATATAGTGAGGACAAAAAGCCCCCACTATATTCTAAAAATTAAGCGTTTTCTTTTTCATCAATGATTGCACTGATCTCAAATAAGGATACCAGTGAATCTCCTGTTTTTCCGATTCCATTGATAAAGTTGTCTTTTACGTTCTTACTGCTTGCAGCAGACTTATCAATCTCATCCGTTGCCAGTGTTACAACTTCTTTTACCTCATCCACGATAATACCAAGAGAACCTTTCTCTTCAATCTTAAGGATAATGATTCTGGAGGCATTCGTGATCACATCATCCTCGAGACCCATTTTTCTTCGAATACTCATTACCGGCACAATTTCACCGCGAAGATTTATAATTCCCTTAAAGTAAGGCTGCGCCTTCGGAACACGGGTAATCTTCTGCATACGTACAATATTATCAACGTAACCAATATCAATTCCGTACTGTTCGTTTCCGATACTTACTACAATATACTGTTTGGTTTCAAGTTCTGCATTTTCTACTTTTTTTTCTGCCATTGTCCAATCCCCCCGTTACATCAAAGTATTTACATCCAGGATCAACGCAACCTCGCCATCACCAAGTATTGTGGCTCCACTGATCAATTTATTGCCATTAATGTATTTGCCTAATGACTTAATAACAATTTCCTGCTGTCCGATTAGATTGTCAACTACAAGTCCCGCCTGGCTGTCTCCACGTTTTACAATTACGACAGTGAGACTTTCCGGTTCTTCTTCACGCGGTTCAATATCAAGGACTTTATCAAGGCGGATCAAAGGAATGACATTGCCTCTCAGGTGAATTACCTCTTCCGCCTGAATATATTTAATGTCTGCCACCGGAATATCTTCAATATTCGAAATAGATCCAAGTGCGATCGCATATTTTTCATCTCTGATTTCAACCATCAGAGCCTGGATAATTGCAAGTGTAAGTGGAAGTCTTACTGTAAACGTAGTTCCCTCACCAAGTTTTGTAGTAACCTCAACATCTCCACCAAGTGCCTCAATGTTTGATTTTACCACATCAAGTCCAACCCCTCGTCCGGAAATATCTGTGATCTTCTTTGCCATGGAAAAACTTGGCAGGAAAAGCAGATTTACGATTTCTTTCTGAGTCATCACTTCTGCCTGTTCAGGTGTAACGATTCCTCTTTCAATCGCTTTATTCTTTACTGCCTCTGTATCAATACCATTACCATCATCGCCAACCTGAATGATGACATTATTACCTTCCTGATATGCATTCAGGTAAATACTTCCGACTTCCGGTTTTCCTCTCTGGACACGTGTCTCATTGTCTTCAAGTCCATGATCTGCGGAATTACGAAGCAGATGCTGTAATGGGTCACCGATCTGATCCACTACGGTACGGTCAAGTTCTGTATCTTCACCGGTCATAATAAGTTCCATCTTCTTATTCAGTGTTCTGGAAAGATCACGGATCATTCTCGGGAACTTGCTGACAACGCTCTCAATTGGAACCATTCGCACTTTCATAACAGATTCATGCAGATTTGTTGTAATACGTTCCAGATATTCAATCTGCTCCTGGAATGACTGGCTGTTTGTGCTGTCCCCTTCATTCCCACTAATGGACACAAGGCTGTTCTTAGCAATGATAAGCTCAGACACCTGGTTCATAAGGGCATCCAGTTTTTCAATATCCACACGGACGGTTCTGTTTGTAACCGGCTTTGCTGTTGTTTTCTTTCCTGCTGCTGATGCTTTCTTTGGTTCCGATGCTTTCTTTGCCTCTGATGCAGGGCTGTCCGCTTTTTCTTCCTTCTTCTCTTCTTTTTCCGGTTCCGGCTGCGACTGTGTCAGATCAACCGGTTCAACAGCTGCATCTTCAATTTCAGATACATTCTTTGCTGCCGCAACAAGCTTGTCTGCACTTTCATTTGTAGCAATGTAAAAGCTGAATTCAAGTTCAAACTTCTCATCTTCGATATCCTGTGAGCTTGGACGATATACAAGAATCTGTCCAAATTCTTCTACTGCTTTAAACACAAGAAATGCTCTTGCTGCTTTAAGAAGACAATCCTTTTGAATGGTAACCTTAACTGCATATACATGCTGTCCTCCATCAAGGGCTTCTTTCACGGAATTCATCTCTGTGTCCGTTAATTCAAACTGCTCAACCTTTTTTTCAGCAGGTTCTTCTTTGGTTTCCGTCTTTTCCGGTTCCGGCTTTGTTTCCTCCGCCGGCTGCTCTCCGTTTGCCTTTGCAATAAAATCATTCAGTTCTTTAATGATAAGCTCATTATCTTCCGTGCCCTCATCAGAACTTGACTTAATATTCTCAAGATATGCATCCAGAGCATCCAGGCATTCAAATAACAGGTCGATCATGTTGCTGTCAACCTTAATATGATCGCTTCTTACTTCCTGGAACACATTTTCCATATCATGCGTTAAATGCTGCATGCGTTTAAATCCCATAGTTCCAGCCATTCCTTTCAGGGAATGTGCAGCTCGGAATACCTCATTGATTGTGTCTTTGTTCTCTGGTTCTTTCTCAAGAGACATGATACAGTCACTCAGGGTCTGCAAATGCTCGCTGCTTTCATCAAGGAAAATTTCAAGATACTGACTTACATCCATTTTATCTTACCCCCACATTCTTAGTTATTGTTTTGGCTACCTCTGTAAGAGGAACTACTTCATCTACTACTCCTGCCTCTGCTATCATTTTTGGCATTCCATATACGACACATGTCTCAGCATTCTGTGCAATCACATGAATCGGCTTATGGTGGTTCAGGGAAAGAATTCCGTTTGTTCCGTCTGCTCCCATTCCAGTCAGGACAACACAGACAATTTCATCATATCCAGACTGGGATAACGAATCAAACATGATATTTGCACAGGGTTTTAATCCGCCAATGGAAGGCATATCATTGTATACCACTTTATGCCCTCCATCCGGCGTCTTTTTCACTTCAATATGTTTGCCTCCCGGTGCAATATAAACGGTTCCCTTTTCCAGCTTTTCCCCATCCTCAGCTTCTTTTACCTTAATCTCACTGATCTCATTCAGCCGGTCTGCCATGGATTTTGTAAATCCGGCTGGCATATGCTGAACAAGCACCATCGGAGCATCCAGATTCTTAGGCAGATACGGAATTACACTCTGTAATGCCTTCGGACCTCCGGTAGAACATGCAAGAGCAACGATTTTACCACCTTTTCCTAAAGAAGCCTTCATCCTTGTAACGGTTGGTGTAATGCTCTTCTTCAGAACCAGATCTGAAGTCTGCATTCTTCTTGTATATGATCTTGTCCGTAAAACTGCTGACAGAATAGAGAGAAGACGATTCTTAAAATCCTCGCCTTTTGCCTCTATGATATTTGTTGGCTTGGTTACAAAATCGATTGCACCACGTTCCATTGCAAGAATGGTCACTTCAGCATCTTTTGTAGTCAGTGTACTGACCATAATCACATTTGCTTTTATGTGCTCTTTTTGTAACCGTTCCAGTAATTCCAGACCATCCATCCTTGGCATATTAACATCCAGAACCACTCCATCATATGAAGTTGTTTTTAATTTTTCATATGCTTCAAGACCGTCTCTGCATACATCAGTTGCCTGAAAATTACTATCTGAGTTAATTATATCACATATTGCTCTTCTCATGAGTGCAGAGTCATCAACAACAAGAATGTTTTTCTTCATATCATCACCCGTTTTCTTTCTTACGCGCTTTTCTTTCCTCATCAAAAATATATTTGATGATCGCCTCACGTGTTTTCGGATTTTTTATCAGAAATTTTGCACGATAAATATATTTTTCTGAATTTTTCTCCGATTTCCATCCGTCTATGATCTTGATCACAATGTAAAACTGCTGATCGATCCATTCATTATTCAGATGCATGATCACAAGCAAATGTGATTGCGATTCCAATTCCCTGTCGCAGACAAAACGGATTCCACCGCCACTGATATCCAGAACCGTTCCCCTTTTGCATGCATCAAAGAAATTATCATCATGAAGCTCCTGAAAGATCTCTTCGGTCGTTTCAAGCTGTGCCATTTCGTCTGTAATCTGATAATATGTGATATCAATCGCACAACTCATGCGGAAAAACTCTCTCCTTTGGATCCGCTTCAATTCTGAATCCATTTCTATAAGTAGAATATACAGGTTTCCTTTTTTGTAGCGGTCAATCACAGTTCCTACACAACCATACATTCCATTTTTTCCATAGAACAAGAGGTTATATCTTATACCTGCCGGCAGTAAAAGCATTTTACTGCCCTCTGTCGGCATTGAAATTTCCATCTCAGAATCATCCAGAATATCAAGGACACTGCTTTTGTATATTTTGGTTGTATCTCCTGTTTCATTCGCCTGCTGTGCTTGTTGAAGCATTTGGATATCTATTTTGTCCCCAGGCTCAATCAATTCAGAAAGTAACATATTTTTCTCCCTTAATTCATTCGATTAAAAAACTTCATAAATAACTGCGTAATCCCCCAGCCGATCTGAATCTGCTCATGTGTTCCATTTAATAAATTATCTGCAAGCACCTCAAAAGCTTTTGTTGCTGATGAATTCGGTGCCTGAATCGAAACCGTTTTCTGCTGACGAATCGCTTTTTCTAACTGCCAATCCTGTGGAATCGTTCCAAGATAATCAATGCTGCCATTTAAAAACTGACTGACAACCGTATTTAATTTATCAAAAACCTGTTTTCCCTCTTCATTCGAAGTCACTTTATTGGCAATGACATGCACCACTGTACCGCCCGACGTAAATTTCGGATTGCGGTATAGTACTTTTAACAAGGAATAGGAATCCGTCAGAGAGCTTGGCTCTGGTGTCGTGATCAGCAGAACCTCTGGACTCGCCATGACAAATTCCAAAACCTGCGGCGAAATTCCAGCTCCGGTATCAATAATGATAAAATCCGCCAGGTCGTTCAACTCTCCCAGACAACGGATCAGATACATGATCTGTTCACGATAAAGATTACATAGTCCGACAATCCCAGATCCTCCAGAAATAAAACCGATCCCCATTGGTCCTGGTGTTATAATCTCTTTCATGCTTTTTCCTTTGTAAATCACATCAAAAAGATTATATTTTGGAGCGACTCCAAACATGACTTCCACGTTCGCCAGTCCGAAATCAGCATCAAAAATCAAAACTTTCTTTCCCGCTTTCGTCAGTTGAATCGCAAGATTCACTGCAACATTGGATTTTCCAACTCCCCCTTTACCACTGGTCACAGTAATAACCCGGGCAGTATTCGTCTGATTTTGATTATGTAGTTTAATAACATTTCTCAGCTGTTCTGCCTGATCCATTTATCTGCCCCCTAAAAGCTGTTTTACAATCTTTTGTGTGTCAAAAATCTCTATATCATCTGGCACATTCTGTCCGTTTGTAACATAAGAAAGATCAGCTCCCGAATATAACTTCACGTTTAGAATATTTCCATATGTAGATGTCTCATCCAGTTTTGTAAAAATAAGTTTATAATCTGATATTTTGTGGTAACTTTTTGTAATTTCAAGAAGATCTTTATATTTTGTCGTAGCACTGAGGACCAGATAAACTTCTTTTTCATACTCTGTGCTGACACTATTGATCAGTTTTTTAATGTCATTTCTCTGTTCTTCATTCCGATGTGAGAACCCCGCTGTGTCAACAAAAATCAGATCACTGTCTGCTGCTCCAGCAATTGCCTCGTTCATCTCCTCTGGCGAATAAATGATCGACATCGGAGCATCCAGGATATTCGCATAAACACGAAGCTGTTCCGTTGCCGCAATTCTGTATGTATCCGCTGTAAAAAACGTAATCTTACGGTCATGTTCCACCTTATACTTTGAAGCAATCTTGGCAATTGTTGTTGTTTTTCCCACTCCAGTAGGTCCGATAAAGAAAATAACCTTTGGTTTTTTCCCGGTTAACCCGATCGGATTTGGCTGTCCGAACCGCAGAATCAGTTTCTGATATACATTGGAAAGGATCAGATCCAGACTGTTTCCCGGTCTGATAAAACGCTCCACTTCATCCAGGATCTGATTGACATACTGCTCATTTACTTCATTTGTCAGGAGTGTATTATAAAGTATCTTAACGAAATTCAGTTCTTCTTCTGTTGCCTTCTTACTGATCTCTGTAAAATCCTTCTGTGATGTCACTTTCTGATCCAGCATATTGGAAAGATTCTCGATACGCTTCTCAATATCTGGTTCTCCGTTCTCACCGGTGAACCGTTTTCTCTTGGAACTGTCCATATTGACGGAATCTTTTACCGTGTCCTGATTTAATTCTTCCTTTGCCTGAAGGATTTCTTTTTGCAGCAGATCACTGACCATTGCCGTCTTATCACCTGATGTCCTGTCTTCCGCCTTTTGCTCGTCCATAACCGGAATCTCTATTTTTTCATCCGCTGCAAGATTGATGCTCTCATGCTGTTTATTTACGTTCTTTAATGTATTGAAAGGATTGGCAAATGACTCTTTTTCTTCCAGTGCTGCTGTCACCTCATAATTAGAACTTTTAAATGCCTTGAAAACGCCTTTCGGTTTTACTTCCTTTACATTCATGATCACTGCATTCTCGCCAAGTTCCTGTTTTGCCTTTTCAATAGCCTCTTCTTTTGTCTTCCCCTGATACTTATTAATTGTCATTTACGCTGTCACCATCCCTACTGATTGTAATTCTACATTCGATTCTACTTCATTATAAGACACAACAATCAAATCCTTGTAATAGTCTTCGGTTAGCTTTTTAAAATACATCCGCACAATCGGTGAAGTAATTACGATCGCACTCTTTCCAAGATTCTCAAGTTTTGAAATCTCTTCTCCTAACGATTTCATAATGCTCTTTGTCTTTTCCGGATCCAATGTCAGATATGCACCCTGTTCTGTTTGTTTCACAGACTGCATAATTTCCTGTTCCACTTTCGGGTCCAGAGTTACAACACTTGTTGTCTCGTTTGCAGGGAAATATTTACTTGAAATTGCCCTCTTGAGACTCTGTCTTACATACTCTGTCAGAACATCCGTATCCCTCGTTGTCGCTGCATGATCTGCGAGTGTCTCAAAAATTGTCAAAAGATCACGGATTGAAATGCCCTCCTTAAGCAGATTCTGCAGCACCTTCTGGATTTCCCCAAGACCAAGCAGCTTTGGAATCAGCTCGTCCACAAGCACCGGATTGGATTCTTTCAGATTGTTGACAAGATTCTGAACATCCTGTCTTGTAAGAAGTTCTGCAATATGCGCACGAATCACTTCTGTCAAATGCGTTGCAATGATCGACGGTGGGTCTACTACTGTATATCCCAGGCTTTCCGCTCTCTCCCTTTGTCCCTCTGTAATCCAGATCGCCGGAAGATGGAAAGATGGCTCGAATGTCGGAATACCTGTGATCTCTTCTTCCACATATCCGGGATTCATAGCCATATAGTGATCAAAAAGGATCTCACCTTCTGTCACCTGTATTCCTTTGATTTTAATAATATACTGATTCGGATTCAGCTGGATATTATCCCTCAATCGAATGATCGGTACGACCGTACCAAGTTCTAACGCAATCTGCCTTCGGATCATGACTACACGATCCAGAAGATCTCCCCCCTGGTTTACATCTGCAAGTGGAATAATTCCGTATCCAAATTCAAGTTCAATCGGATCTACCTGCAGCAGTGAAACCACATTCTCTGGTTTCCGTATTTCCTCTGCTTCACTTTCCGAAGCCTGTACTTCTTCTTCGATATTTTCCTCTCCAATCTCATTGCTGATCATTCTTCCAGCAAGTATAAATACTGCTCCTAACGCCACAAACAATACCAGGTTCAATGGAGTTACAACACCGAGGAAGATCAGTACCGTACCTACAATATACAGTACTTTCGGGATTCCAAACAGCTGTTTGACAAGCACGCCGGAAAAATCCGCCTCATTGGAGCCCTTTGTTACGAGTATACCGGTTGAAAGCGAGATCAGAAGCGAAGGGATCTGTGAAACCAGTCCATCACCTATGGTAAGAATTCCGTACTGCATAATCGCAGACTGAAAATCCATTCCCTGATTCATTATTCCCATCGCAGTTCCACCGATCAGGTTAATAAAGGTGATGATCAGACCAGCTGTTGCATCTCCTTTTACATACTTTGTTGCACCATCCATAGATCCAAAGAAACTGGATTCTTTCTGTATCTTCTCACGTCTTGCTTTTGCTTCTTTATCGGTAATCGCACCTGTATTCAGATCTGCATCAATCGCCATCTGCTTACCAGGCATAGCATCCAGTGTAAATCTTGCTGTAACCTCAGATACACGTTCTGAACCTTTGTTAATTACAATAAACTGGATCAGAATCAATACAATGAACACAATGGCACCAATGATCATATCTCCGCCACCTACGAAATTACCAAAAGTCGTTACAACATTACCAGGATTACCAGTCGTAAGGATGAGCCTCGTCGACGATACATTAAGGGAAATCCTAAAAATCGTTGTAAACAAAAGCAGTGTCGGGAAAAAAGACATGTCCAGTACTTCTTTTACAAAGAGAACATTAAACAGAATGATCAGTGCAACCGAAATATTGATTGCAAGCATAATATCCAGTAAAAAAGATGGAATAGGGATAATAAAGAAAATAACAGCGGCAAGCAGGTACATTCCAACACCAATATCTGATTTTTTCATTCTGTTGTATCCCCCTTTCTATATTTTATCCGTTTTTCATATGATACACCATTGCAAGCACTTCCGCTACAGCCTGATATAATTCCGGCGGAATTTCTGCGCCAATTTCCACATTTGCATACAACATTCGTGCCAACGGTTTATTTTCTACAATTTCTATCTGATTGTCTTTCGCAACCTCTTTAATTTTCTGGGCCAGGTAATCTTCTCCTTTTGCTACAACAATCGGAGCGGTACTCTTATCTGCGTCATATTTTAAAGCAACTGCATAATGCGTCGGGTTCGTAATGACGACATCCGCTTTTGGAACATCCTGCATCATTCTTCTCTGCGATGCTTCCTGCATTCTTCTTCTCTGCTGTCCTTTGATCTGCGGATCTCCCTCTGTATTTTTAAATTCATCCTTTACTTCCTGTTTCGTCATTTTCATGTCTTCGTTAAACTTCCGCTTTTGAAAAACATAATCAGCAATGCCGACAACCAGATAAACAATGCTGATCTTCAAACCTGTATCAATAATGATTTCTCCAACCAGACAGACCGCCTGTTTAAGTGACAGGTCATAAAGAATAAATAATTGATTTCTATGATTTTTTATTGACGTATATGCAATATATACGATCAACACAATTTTAACAACTGATTTTAATAATTCAAATAACGAATCCTTCGAAAAAATGCGTTTAAATCCATTCAATGGATTCATTTTTGATAATTTAGGCTGCATTGGTTTGGTTGATACCTTCCAGCCAACCTGAATAATGCTGATCAGAATTGTAATTACAACTCCACACGCAAAAAAAGGAGCAGCAATCTCCAGCCATTTTAAGATCATTTCTGTTAAAAAAACAGAAACTGCATGTGATGACAGCCCGGAAGCATTAATTTTAATAAACTCCGGAATCTTTGCATAAATGGATGGAAAAAGTCCGAGCATTCCCTTTCCCACAAAAGAAATAAATACCTTTAATACGAGAAAAAGTACGATCAGATCAAACGCAGCTGTCAATTCTTTGCTTTTTGCTACTTTTCCCTCTTCTCTGGCATCCTTAAGTTTCTTTGCGGTTGCAGGCTCTGTTTTTTCTCCGCCTTCTCCATCTTTTGCAAAAAACTGAAGATCATATTTCAATATTAGGTTGTTCGTTTCATCCTTTTGTCTAATGCAATCCCTCAATAATCATGACCACCATTTTTTTCATTTCATCTGATATAAAATCAGCCGCATCCGGTAATAGGATCACTGTCAGAAACATGACTGCAAAACCTACAAGTACTTTTAACTGCATTCCCACGGCAAACATATTCATCTGAGGAGCTACCTTTGCCATAATACCTAAAATACAGTTCAGTATCATGACACATGCAAAAAAGGGAAGATATATGCGGAAACCAATCACTCCCATATCACACATATAGGTTCCAAGTGTATCCGCAATATGCTGCCAGTTAAATTGCGTGCCTCCAATCGGTATTACGGAAAAAGAATCCCCGATTGCACGCATTATATATAAATGCATATTGGAAGCAATTAATATCAAAATAATAATTTTCTGATAAAAATTACCTGAAATCGTTGTTTCACTGTTTGTCTCCGGATTAAATATGGTTGCCATCGACAAACCAATATCCATATCAATGATATTACCTGCAAATAAAACAATGGAATTACAGATATTTGCTGAAAAACCTATAAGCAATCCCGTAATTCCCTCCTGAAAAACAATGACCGCATATCCGATCACATCTGTATAATTTAATTCTGGTCTTTGTAATACATTGTAAAGCAGTAACGACACAAAGGCAGACAATCCAATTTTCACCTGTCTTGGTACTTCGCTCTGTCCCAGAAATGGTGCAACATATACAAAGCAGGAAATTCTCACAAAAATCAACAGAAAATATTCAAGATTGTCTAATGAAAAAGAATAATTTACCATATGTTATCCCAAACTCAGATAATAGCTGAAATTCGACCATAGATTTGTCATAAAATCAGTCAGATCATTCATCATCCATGACCCGAAAATAATCAGGGCCACGAATACACCTATAATTTTTGGTACAAACGTTAATGTCTGCTCCTGAATCGAAGTAACCGTCTGAAATATACTGACGATCAGTCCAATGATCAGAGAAACAAGCAGCAACGGTGCTGATGTAATAATGATCGTATAGATGGCATCTCTCGCAATGTCAAGTACTGCATCCTGTGTAATCAAAAATAAACACCTCTTTTTTTAATAATCCCATCAGTAAAATGTTTTTACAAGATTTGCTATTACCAGATCCCATCCATCCGCCAATACAAATAACAATATTTTAAATGGAAGCGATATTGTTGTTGGTGGAAGCATCATCATACCCATAGACATAAGTACCGACGCCACAACCATATCGATTACAATAAACGGAATATAGATCAAGAATCCGATAATAAACGATGTCCGAAGTTCGCTTAAGATAAATGCCGGAACAAGCGTTGTAAACGGGATATCATCATAATTGTCATATGTTTCATCCGACATATCCACAAATAATTTCAAATCCTTTGTCTGGGTCTGTCCATACATAAACTCCCGTAATGGCTTTTCTGCCGCCTCAAAGGCCTCCTGCTGTGTAATCTTCCCCTCATCAAGTGGCTGAATCGCATCTGTATTAATCTGCTGAAATGTCGGCCACATAATAAAAAAGGTCAAAAACAATGCCAAACCAATCAGTACCTGGTTCGGCGGTGCAGTCTGGGTTCCGATTGCTGTTCTTACGAAATGCAGCACCACAATAATTCTGGTAAATGACGTAAGCATGATCAGGATGGAAGGTGCCAGAGAAAGTACAGTCAGTACCAAAAGCATCTTGATCGGTGTCGAAACCGATCCATCGTCATTATTGTACGAAATCGATAACCCATTCGTATTTCCGGAATTTATATCTGCGACCGTTCCATCTCCACCACCATCCATGGATGTAATGCTGTCTGGTTCCATAGATGCTGCCTTGACGTGTGCCGGTCTGCAGAACATCAAACTTATTGTGCAAATAACTACCGCACAGGCAAATAAAAAGGATGCCATGCAGTATCTTTTTTTTGTTTTTGTCATATCAACCCTGCTTTTTAGGAAACTTATTCTTCACTTTTGCGAAAAGTTCCTGAAAACTTTCTGTTGTTGCAGAATTATTCTGCTCAAACGAGAAATCTTTTAACTGTTCTCTTGTCAGCTGTGCCAACAAATGAATTTCATCCTTGCCACATGCTACAACAAGATAAACTTCTCCGGCTTCCACAATACTGATCAGTTTGTTATTTTCGATCCGGATGCTCTCAATCACTTTAAGATTCTTATTGTATGTATGTGTCTTCTGATACCCAGCCATCCATTTTGTTGTCAGCCACGTAATCACAAGGACAAAAATAAAAATCAGTAAAACACCAATTAGCTGAAAAAAACTATCCAGTGAACTTGAAAGTAATATATTCATATTATCCCACTACTTTTTTAACCGCTTCCAATACTCGCTCTGGCTGGAATGGCTTTACAATAAAATCTTTCGCACCAGACTGGATTGCCTCAATGACCATAGCCTGCTGTCCCATTGCAGAACACATGATAATCGTTGCATTTGGATCTGCTTCTTTAATCTTTTTCAGAGCTTCAATTCCATCCATTTCAGGCATTGTAATATCCATTAAAACAAGATCCGGTTTTAATTCATTGTATTTTTCAATTGCCTTAAGTCCATTTTCCGCTTCACCAGCGATATTATATCCATTTTTTGAAAGTATATCTTTGATCATCATGCGCATGAACGCTGCATCATCACAAATCAGAACATTCTTTGCCATATTTTTATCTCCTGTTTTCTTTTTTTAAATAATCGGTCTTCCATTATTGATAATTTCCGTGATACGTACACCGAAGCTTTCTTCAATTACAACAACTTCGCCCTTTGCGACATTCTTTCCATTTACAAGAATATCGATCGGCTCTCCGGCCAGTTTGTCCAATTCAATGATTTTTCCCGGACTGAAATCCAGAATGTCGGAAATTGATTTTGTTGTTCTTCCCAATTCCACAGTTACCTGAAGCGGTACATCCATGATCAGTCCAATATTTTCCGGACTGTAATTACCAACATTTCCTGCTGTAAACGGCTGGAATTGTGCCGGCTGTACATTGACTGGCTGTTGTGCATATGAAGTTGGCTGTGCTGTCATCTGTTGATTCATCATCTGTGCTGCTCCCATATTTGGCTGTTGCGCAGTTGCCTGTGCAGCCTGAACAGGCTGCGTTTGTGTTGGTGCTGCTTTTGTTCCACCTTCATTCATCAGCGACTCGCTCTCCATTTCCATATTCCTTGAAACGCCTTCACACATTTCTCTTGCAAAAGAGAATGGATAAAGCTGCATGATTTCACTGTCTACCAGATCTCCAATTTCCATTTTAAAAGATATCTTTACGAAACGTCCGGCAAGAAATTTGTCAATCGATGCTTCATCCACATTTTCCTGAAGATCAATCAGATCTGCAATCGGAGGACTAATATCGATTTTCTTATTCAGCATGGAAGACAACGAGGTTGCTGCTGAACCCATCATCTGGTTCATCGCTTCACTGATCGCACTAAGATGCAGTTCTCCAAGCTCGCCGTCTGTATTTCGTCCATCGCCGCCCATCATAAGATCTGTGATTACTTTTACATCCTTCTCTTTCAGGACAAGAATATTGCTGCCATCCAGTCCCATTGTATAGGCAATTCGGATAAAGACACATGGCCTTTCATAATTATTGACTACATCCTCCCATGTTGCAAATGAAACAACCGGAGTTGAAATTTCCACCTTATGATTTACCAGTGAAAACAATGTAGTAGCTGCAGTCCCCATACTGATATTTGCGATTTCTCCAATCGCATCCATTTGGTCATCTGTAAGCATCTCTTCATCAGCAACGTCATTTTTACCCGTATCATTTAACAGTGCATTAATTTCTTCCTGAGATAACATTCCATCCATTGTTTTATTGCTCCTCTCTCACTACCGAGGTGATCCTTACCGCATTTTTATCCCCGTACGCCCCCGGCAGAGCTGTAAATTTACGGATATTTCCCACATAAACATCCAGTTCCTCATCCACTTTACGATTCAGCCGGATAATGTCTCCAGGCTGCAGACATGCAAAATCACTGACTGAAATCGTACTCTCGCCTAATACTGCTTTCATTGGAATTTCCGCTCTCTTGATCAGGCCTTCAATCGAATCTGCGTAATTCGTTTCATCATGCCTTGTCATATTTGAAAACCAATATTTCGTATTCAGCTTATCCATAACTTCTTCCAAAGTGATATATGGAAGACAAACATTCATAAGTCCCTCGACTTCACCGATCTTCATATTGATCGTCACAATTGCAATCATCTCACTCGGAGAAATAATCTGAGCATATTGGGAATTGGTTTCAATTCTTTCCAAATGTGGCTGTATATCTACTACATTTTCCCATGGTTCCTTGAGCAGGTTGACACATACCACGAAAATACGTTCAATAATCAGAAGTTCGATTTCTGAAAAATCCCTTGTCTTTTCGATGGGATCTCCGCGTCCTCCAAGCATGCGGTCTACCATTGCATATCCCAGGTTCGCTGCAAGTTCTAATATAATGTTACCTGGTAAAGGAGCAAAATCAACAATTCCAAGCAAAACCGGGTTAGAAAGCGCATTCGAAAATTCAGAATATGTAACAGCTTCTGCATTCATTACCTCAATCTGAACATTTTTCCGGAAATAAACCGGAAGATTTGTTGACAAAAGTCTTCCGTAATGTTCGAAGATAATTTCCAGTGTCCTTAAATGTTCTTTTGAGAATTTGGAAGGACGGGCGAAATCATAATCTTTAACCTGCTTTTCAGAATTATCTTTTATTTCATCTACATCAAGTTCTCCATTGCTCAGAGCCTGTAGTAAACTATCTATCTCATTTTGAGATAAAACATCACCCATATCCTTTTCTCACCACCTGTTACTTCATTTAACTGCATTCACAGTCATTTTATCTCATCTGTTATTCTGTTGTCACACTGGAGAAATTAACTCCGACAATAAAATCAGATCCAAACATATCCTGGAGATCACTCAGAATCTGATCCTGAACCCCAGTTACATCATTATTGAAATCATCAATTGTATAAGAACGAATCACCTGATTGATATCATTCTTAATGATGGATTCTTTCGCTGTAAGTCCCTCTGCACTGTTTGCGCCATATTTCTTATAAGCATCACTCTTCGTATTCATAAGAAGTGTAACCGAAAGGACTGCATAATGAGACTTGCCATCAGCTCCCTGTGCAAGGTTCATGGTCATCGTCTCTCCACCATTCACTTTAAATTCCTCTGTCTGATCAATTGGAACTGATAACTGATTGCTTCCAGCACCACTGTTAACATCCAGATCAATGGCAGAACATACTGCATCAATCATTTTATTTGCCTTCTTCGTCTCTGGAAGTACTGTAAAAATCAACAGTGCAGTCAGAACAAAATTGGCAAATACCAAAGCTAAAATAATTACAGAAATCAAATTCTTTTTCATATTCTTCTCCTCTTTAAAATCAGTTAAAATCCGAATTATATGAATTATATATTTTTATAACAACTCTTCTATTTAATGCTCTTCCCTCAGCTGTAGAATTGTCCGCTACCGGGATATAATCCCCGCGTCCGGAAGATTTGATATGTGAAGGTTCAATATTCGTCGCACCTCTCATATAATCAGCAACACTAAGAGCCCTGTACATAGACAATACATTGTTGTCCGGATATTTGCTGTTATGGATTGGCACATTGTCCGTATGCCCCTCCACTTCAATCAGATTGTCTTTATATTTTTCAAGGATTGTATCAATTTTATCCATAAGCGGATATGCTTCTGTCATCAGATCTGACTGACCTGTTTCAAATAAGATCGCACCGCTCAGATTCAGCTGCACATATTCCGAATTAAAATCAATATCGACCTGTTCATCAATCCCTGACTGTTTTACTGCATCCTGAATCTCAGATGCCATCTGCTCTGATTCTGCCAGTTCCTGTTCCTTGTATGCTTCATACACATTGTTTGTTCCATCCTGTGTATTTTCCTCGTTCGCATCATCCGTCTTTGAGTTTGCAATCTCCGAATAATAAGAATCCAGAAATTCGAGCTGTCTGACTCCTGCAGAAATCATCTGGCCTTCTCCAATGCTTGCGCCTCCACTTGGAAGAATACTTACGCTCGACTGCAGCGATGCAATTACTTCCTGAAACTTTTCAGCATCAACTGTTGACATGGAATATAGCAGAACGAAAAAGCAAAGCAACAGATTCATCAAATCCGAGAACGTTGACATCCAAGCCGGTGAACCTTTTGAACCCTCTTCCTTTTTCTTCCTTGCCACTATTCTTCACCTCCGGCACCTTCTGCCATATTATCACGTGCTGTCGGTGACAGGAAGGATTTTAATTTTTCCTCGATCACACGTGGGTTCTCACCCGCCTGAATGGAAAGAAGTCCTTCAATCGTCACTTCTTTCATCATAACTTCTTTTTCATTATTTGTTTTTAGTTTATTAGCAATTGGTGTACAAAGCCAGTTTGCAATCAGGGATCCATAAAACGTTGTAACCAGGGCGGTCGCCATACTTGGTCCAATCGAAGATGAATCTTCCATATTGTACAACATATTGATCAATCCGATCAGTGTACCGATCATACCCCAGGCAGGACCCATCTCAGCCCATTTCTCCCAAAAGCTAATTACCTTTTTATGCCGGTCTTCCAGACAAACAAGATCCGTCTCAAGAATGCCTCTTACAAGATCCGGGTCTGTTCCATCAACAACAAGCATAATTCCTTTTTTAAGAAATGGTTCCTCAATTCCACTTGCTGCCTCTTCCAATGCAAGAAGTCCCTCTTTACGTGCCACATTCGACAGATCGATAATCGTATGTATCACCTGACCTGGATCCAGAACTCTTTCCTGAAATGCCAATTTTATGGACTGAAGTCCACCTATAAAGTCAGGAAGTTTGCCTGCTGTCAGTACAGAAGCAATTGATCCACCAAATGTGATCAAAAATGATGGCAAATCCATGAAGTGCCAGATTGTCTGAATACCACCACTGGTCATAACTCCAAGGAGTACCATGACCATTCCAACCACAATACCTACAAGAGATGCTATATCCAACTTTCACACCTACCATTTCCCAAATCTGACATATATTGTCACAATTTGTCTTTTCTATAATTCTACTAAATTTTCGTATAATTGTCTATGTTCTTTTGCGAATTCCTGAACAGGTTTTCTTATTTCTACACCCTCTCAGGGTGGTGCTGACCAATCACTGGCAGGATTCGCCAGCACCGTTTCTTTCTAAGTTATATCCATTTTTTACCATTAACGTTTCAGATTGATCAGTTCTTCCAGAAGTGTATCCGATGTTGTAATAACTCTTGAGTTTGCCTGGAAGCCACGCTGTGTAACAATCATGTCCGTAAACTGTCCGGAAAGATCAACGTTCGACATCTCAAGTTCACCTGTAGAAATTGAACTCCCGTCTGTATCAATAGCAACTCCGACTCCGTCAAAATCTCCAGAGTTCAATGTTGTCTGATAGCAGTTTTCGCCGACCTTTTCCAGTCCGGATGCATTGGAAAAACGTGCCACTGCAATCTGTCCCAAAGTTTCGGTATTACCATTATCATAAGATCCATGGATTGTTCCATCTGTATCGACAGTAATTCCGGTAAGTGCACCAAGCTTCTTTCCAGCGCCATCCCCAATACTGTCACCACGGTTTGCTTTTAATGTGGACGTTCCACCATTATTCGCATTTTTTGATTTTGAAAAATCAATTGCAATATCGGAGAATTTATTTCCCAGAACTGTCATATTCAGATTCTTTGGCTGATCATCTCCACCAAGAGATACAAATACACCGTTGTTTCGGTCATATACCAGATCATATCCATCTGCATTTCCACCAAACAGCTGTTCTTTTGTCACTCCCTGTGGAATGATCGATTTACTGTCGCTGTCAATAATATCTGTCAGTGAAACGTGGAATTGTCCCTCTGTTGTTCCAGCCGTTACGGCAAACTTCGCAGTATAAGAATATCCCAGATTGTCATACAAGTTCAGATTCATGGTATATCCCTTATCTTTTACGTCACTGTCATTTTTATCCAGAACACCAGATATGTATGATTTAGAAGTTGCCTCTGCAGCAGAGGTCTCATTATCCGCAGACATTACCTGAAGTGCAGAAACCGTATCCTTTCTGACATTTCCAGTTGTCGGATCTACCTGCCATCCCATCAGCGTATATCCGGTAGAACTCATACACAGATATCCGTTTCCGTCTACATAAAAGGAGCCCGCTCTTGTGAACATTGTATTTGTTCCATCGCTTACGATAAAGAAATTGGTCGACTGGCTGTCTGTCAGTTTCAGGTCAAATGGGTTTCCGGTTGTCTCAGCAGCTCCTGCCGAAGTAATGTTAATTGATGTAGAACCGGTCGTAACACCAAGTCCAACCTGCTTTGCGTTGATACCTCCAATTCCAGCGGCCGCATTTCCGCCAGATGCGTTGGATGTTGTCTGATACATAATCTCACTGAATGTTACAGAAGAAGATTTAAATGCTTCTGTGTTAACATTTGCGATATTGTTACCAATAACATCCATTCTTGTCTGATGTGTCTTAAGTCCTGACACAGCAGAATAAAGTGATCTCATCATAGTTTTTTATCCTCCTTAAGAGGTGCTTTTATGCTCCATCTGTCATTCCGGAGCAGATAGCTTCCATTAAGGTCCAGCTATACGATTACCGCACCATCTATGTTTGTAAAAATATTGCTTTCTGACTCACTCTGGTCCATCGCAGTAACTACCGTCTTATTTGGTATGTTTACAATGAAGGCCAGTGAATCCATCAAAACCAAAGACTCACTAATTCCTTTTTCGTTTGCCTTTTCAACACCATTTTCCAATCGCAGATTCTGTTCATTGGTAAGGTTTATATTCCGGTCTGCCAGCCGCATTGCTGCGTGCTTTGAAAACCGAAGTCCTGATTCTTTCGAAAGTTTTGCGTCCTGCGCCGCTTTCAGCACTTCTTCAAATGATAACTTTGTAGAAGTCTCGTTTGTCTTGTTTTCTGCGCCGCTCAGATACTGTGCCTGAACCTGCTGGATGGAAGTGAACTGATTATTAATCTGATTCATATTTCCCTCCTATACTGTTGTTGTCCCATCTGTGCTGTTGTCTTCTGCCTTTGACAATTCTTTAATTCGTTCTTCAAGTTCTGTCAGTGTCTTAATATCGGTCGCATTGACATATTTCTTCTGATATTCGGTCATTCCATCGTATACCTTGCGAACCGATTCTACAAGTGACTGGGAATTCTTGTTCACATGGTCAAGATCCGGAAGTTCTGCAACCATTTTACTAAATGTCTTCGACAGTGCGAGTGCATCATAATAATCAGAATCTGCAACAGTATCCAGTTCATCGAGTGGATACAGATTGTTATTCACAGAAAGATAAACCTTACTGTTCTGATACATGACATAATCTACTTTGCCATCTACATAGCTGGTCGCTCCGGTTGAGGAATTCGTTGTTTTTAAAATAACCTGTTTTCCAACTAAAGAATTCGCCATGGAACTCTGTTGTGTATTCTCCATCGAAAGTGTTGCTTCAAGCTGCGAGAATGTTGCGAGCTGTGCAACATAATCTGTATTACTTGTCGGTTCCAGTGGATCCTGATACTGCATTTCTGCACACAAAAGCTGAAGGAACTGATCATATCCAAGATTTGATCCTTTCGACTCTTCTTCCTTTTTCTTTGCCGTATCCGTATAATCATATTGTAACTTTCCATCTACAACCTGTGCTGTTATTCCTGCCATTATTTCATCTCCTTTCTTCTATGCTGTAAGATCAACGGAATTACCATTGTCTTTCATGATCTGTGCTGCAAGCTGCTCTTCCTCTGTCATCAGTCCGCTCATTTCATCCAGTTCGTCCAGCTTCAGATTTCTTCCTCGTCTTTCGGAATGATTCTGATCTGTATTTGAATCTTCCTGTTGTCTTTGATCCTGTTCCAGATTCTTTTCAAACTGATGCGAAGCTACAGTAACTTCTACTGCATCAACACGCACGCCTGCCTGGTTTAACTTCTCCTGAAGTGTTGCAACCTGTGTCTGAAGTGCCTCTTTTACCATTTCATCCTGTACTGCGATCTGTGCACGGACAGCGCCTTCCTTTGTAGAGACTTCAAGATAAACCCTTCCAAGATTTTCTGGTTTTAATTGCATCTCCATTGTTGAAACATCCTGTGAAAGTGTAACTTTTGTCTGTTCTGCAATCTGATCGATCATGTCGATCACATTCATCTGTGCTGTCGTATCCTGTCTTTCAACCGTAAAAACATTCTCCGATTCTATCTGCGATGTTGCCGCCCCGTTCAAAAGAACATTTTCATTCAGCTGTGATTCATTTTTTTTCTGATTCATCTCAGGATTGCCTGACTCCGTCTGTTCATGAATGCTATCCATCGGCTGATCCTGTACTTCAATTTCCACCGATGTCGGGGTCTTTGTTTCCTGACTTTGATCCGTTTCCGGTTCATCGACCGGTAAATTTTTTGCGACACTTTCCTGATGGATCTCATTCATTCCTTCCGTAACGGGGTCTTCCATCACATTTTGATTTCCTGTTACTTCCGTATCAACAACTTGATCCGTCTGCTGATTGTCTGATACATGCTGTAAAAGTTCCATTTTCTGCTGGCTGACATCAACTGTCTGCATTTTTTCTGTCGGCTGCATCGCATCCACCAATTCATCTAACTGATTTTCGCCCAGATCCAGCTGCTGCAGGATTTCGCCTGTCAGATCAGACATATCTTTCATTGCAAGTTGAAAATCTGCATTCAAAAGCAGTTCCGCCGGGTTGTCCGTTCCAGTAATTGTCTGGACAAGTTCCATCAGATTCTGTGGCTGCAGCAGCTGTATTGCAGTAAGCCCAAGCATTTCCATTGCATCTACAATCTGCTGTTCATCCACATTCAGATCCTCTGCGACTGTCTGGACAATGCGATTCGTAACATCCTCAACGGTATCCTTATTATTCTGAACCGTTTCTTCAACCGAAAGCTTCTTTGCAGGCTGTATCTGATTCTGCTTTACAGGATATGTCAGCTGTTTTGCATCTTTCAGCGAACGATCCGGTGTCTGGCTCTGGCTCACCGTATCTGCCGATGTCTTTCCATACTGTCTGAGCATTCCGGAAAATGTTTCCGTTTTTGCCGGACTCTTCTGTATGCTGGAAGTCTTTCCAGTTCCATTGCTATTTGCTGCATTTACTGTGTTTGTCTGCATTATATCCATCGCTTTCATCATCCTTCCTCCTTTCTTCTTTTATTCAGCATTACGTCTGTCCTACTGTTGCTGCTGTTGTTGCGGTTCCAGCAGTTTTGTAACCTGTGCTGCTGTATCCGAATTCATTTTTCCAAGGATATCTGCTCTTGACTGCGTATCCATCGCCGATAGAATATTAGCGACCAGACTCAGGTTGTCTGTCATTGTGTCAAAAATAGCCGCTGCTTCTTTTGGTTTCATGGATGCATATGTTTTCGCATAATCCTCAACTTCAGAATCATACGTAAGCTGCTCTACCACCTGTTTATACAGGACCTCTGCATTTGCCGGATCAATGCTCTCATAATAAGCTTTATACTGGCTGATATCTGGAGCCTGATCCGAAAAGACAACATCTTCATAGAACTTTTCTTTTTCGTCCTCAAAAGCTGCCTGTTCATCTTTATACTTCGAAAGATCATCTACCTGAGCCTGTAAGTCTGCAATCGTTGCATCATCCTGCTGTTTTGTTGCAGCAGCATTATCTACTTCAACCTCAAGTTCTTTGATTCTGTTAATTGCATCGTTTAATGATTCATACGGATATTCCTCTGTCGTTTGTGTTCCGTCCGCAACCGCTTCACTGGATGCCGGAAGGATTTTATTCACATATGGTACGTCCTTAAGCATTGGAGAAAGCACCGAAGAACCAAATCCGCCAACATCTGTCTTAATAAGGATTGCAATAATTCCAAGCCAGATCAGTATAATTAATAATGTCACGAAGAAAATAACTACCTTTCCAGTTGTCTTTTCTTCTTCCTCATCCTGATCCCCGTCCTGCTTTCTGCCTTTTTTCTTAGCTAACTTCTTTTCCTCTTTTTCACGCCGTTTTTGTTCTTTTCGTTCTTCTTTTGTAAGCTCTTTTTCCTTTGTTTCCTGTGAATCATTCGGATTCATTTCTTCTGCCATATCGTATCTCCTTCCCGATAATTCTGTCTTTTTTCTAGTTCGGGTTGTATGTATAGCTTACCAGTTCATCAATTTCTTTTGACTCCTGGCGCATTAATTCTTTTTTGAATTCTTCAAACTCTTTATCTCTAAGTATTTCCTGTGTTTTTCTCTCTTTCATAACAATACCAAGTTCCTGCCTTGCTGCCTCCAGCGTCATTTCAGCTTTATGTACTTCCATCATCTGGCGCCGGACAAGTGTCTTCATTGTATTTGCATTCTCTCTTGCACGTTTCACCTGCAGGATATCCAGATTGCCGGAAAGCTGTTCCTTAAGTTCGCCGTCATATCTGAGGCGTTCCAAAACAAGAGCCTGAAGTTTCTCTTCTTCCTCAAGGAATCTGGCATTCGCCTGACTGAAAGTAACTCTTGCCTGACTTTCCAATTTTCGTTTTATATCAAGGATATTCTGCATCCGATATCTAAACTTCGCCATTCATACTCCTACTCAGCAAAAACCTGTTTCAAAAGTTCAATTTCTTCCTCAAACGTAAATTTTTCATCGGTTCCCTGGCAGAGGAATTGGTTTACTGCAGCAATTTTTTGAATTGCATAATCAATTTCCGGATTGGAACCGTTCTTATATGCGCCGATATTGATCAGATCCTCTGCTTCCTGATATGTTGCAAGGACATTTTTCAGTTTCCCTGCAAGCTCTTTATGTTCCTTCGTTGCGATTGCGCTCATTACCCTTGAAATACTCTGTAAAACGTCAATTGCAGGATAATGATTTTTGTGTCCCAGTTTCCGGTCTAGCATAATATGTCCATCGAGAATGCTTCTCGCAGTATCTGTAATCGGTTCGTTAAAATCATCGCCATCCACAAGTACCGTATACAGTCCCGTGATCGATCCGTTTTCCGATGTACCGGCACGTTCCAAAAGCTTTGGCATTTCCGAATACACGCTCGGCGGATACCCTCTGGTAACTGGTGGTTCTCCAGAGGCCAGTCCAATCTCTCTTTGAGCCATTGAAAAACGTGTCAGGGAATCCATCATAAGAAGCACGTCTTTCCCCTGATCCCTGAAGTATTCGGCAATTGCTGTGGCAGTTTTTGCCGCATTTTTCCGGATCAGTGCCGGTTTGTCAGAGGTTGCCACAACAACGACCGATCTTGCCATTCCTTCCGGTCCCAGATCACGTTCAATAAATTCGCGTACTTCTCTTCCTCGTTCACCGATCAGCGCAATT
Organism: uncultured Lachnospiraceae bacterium; assembly: GCA_934364805.1. GTDB lineage: Bacteria > Bacillota > Clostridia > Lachnospirales > Lachnospiraceae > Roseburia. The sequence goes on along the minus strand of CAKRMH010000001.1, from coordinate 195,912 downwards.
ACATTGATATCCGCTTTGGTATTGCGTGCAAACATTCCAAGAAGTGTACTTTTTCCAACACCTGAACCGGCAAAAATCCCGATTCTCTGTCCTTTTCCAACCGTAATAAGTCCATCCACTGCCTTCACGCCAAGCGGGAGCACTTCGCTAATAATTTCTCTGTCCATCGGATCTGGCGGATCTGCCTCAACCGGATAATAGAGGTTGGTTTCCAGATCGTTCGTATCCGTCGGTCTTCCAATTCCATCCAGTGTATGCCCAAGGATGTCATCTCCCACCATAACAGACAAAGGATGTCCTGTATTCTCAACAGTACATCCAATTCCAACGCCCTCAACGTTATCAAGTGGCATCAAAATCAACCGCATTTCCTGAAATCCAACCACTTCTGCCATCACAGATGTAGTTTTGTCCTTATTCAGATAAATGCGGCAAAGATCATTCAATCTCGCCTCAGGTCCAACCGATTCAATTGTCAATCCCACAACTTTTGTAACTTTACCATAGCTTTTGTAATAACTTCTGTCTAAAAGCTGAAGGTATTTTTCTGCTTCTTTAACCACCAAACATTCTCCAACTCAAAGCATTCTAGCACAGAGATTTTATATCTCTGATCAAATTCTGAAATTCCGTATCAATACTACAGTCAAACACTCCGGAATCTGTTTCCACGGTGCATTCTGTATTATCCAGCGCAGGATCTGCAATGTAATCAATGATGATCTGATCCGAAAAATCCTGCGCAATAATTTCTGGATGTTCTGACAGATACTGTTTATTTTCAGGTGATACCCTCACGTGAAAATTCTTGTCATTTTCATTATGATCAATCATATTTTTAATCAGATAGATCAGGATTTCTTTTTTATTTTCGAACTGGATGTGGAACACCTTGTCAAAAACCTGTATCATAACATCAACAATATCATTTTCCAGAGTTTCTTTCCTTGCATCAAACTCCTTCACCAGTTCATCTTTCTTCTTTGAATACTCATCTTCCAACTGTCTGCGCAATTGTTCGCGTTCTTCCTCAAACTGCCGCATTCCTTCCGCATATCCAGCCTGTCTTTGTTCTTCAAACAAAGTAAACACCTGATCTTTGGCACTTTCAAGCATTTTATCAGCTTCGTCTTTGGCTTTTCCTTCAATCAGTCCAGCCTGTATTCTTGCAGCCTGAAGAATCTGCTCCGCTGTCGTCTGTTCCGTCATGTTCTGACTCTCGGCGTTTTCTCCAAGGACAGCTGCTTCCTGATTTTTTCTTTCCGATGCTAGCTTATGTTCCAGCACTTCATCTGAATTAATATAACGCATACCTTCATCGGAACGAACTACATAATTTTGTTTTACAACATTATACAACGATATCGTCACCTCCGCCTCGTGAAATAACGATTTCAGCGGAATCCTCCAATTTTCTGATTACACTTACAATCTTCTGCTGAGCCTCTTCAACATCTTTCATACGAACAGGTCCCATGAATTCCATATCTTCCTTGATCATTGCTGCAAGACGTTTTGACAGGTTCTTAAAGATAACATTCTGTACCTCTTCCGTTGCATTCTTAAGCGCAAGCGCAAGATCAGAATTCTCAACATCACGCAGTACTCTCTGAATTGCACGGTCGTCAAGCAACAGAATATCCTCGAATACAAACATTTTCTTGCGGATTTCATCTGCAAGTTCTGGTTCTTCAATTTCAAGCGATTCCATAATATGTTTCTCTGTCGCACGATCCACTGAATTAAGGATTGCAACAATCGCATCGACACCGCCAACGATCGTGTAATCCTGATTGACAAGTGAAGCCAGCTTTCTTTCAAGCACTTTTTCCACCTCTTTAATTACATCTGGTGATGCGCGGTCCATTAAAGCGATTCTTTTTGCAACATCCGCCTGTTTTTCAGGTGGAAGTGCTCCAAGCACCATAGATGCCTGGGCAGGCGATAAATAGGAAAGTATCATCGCAATTGTCTGAGGATGTTCATCCTGAATAAAGTTAAGCAGCTGGCTTGGATCCGTCTTTCTGACAAATTCAAAAGGCCGGACCTGAAGAGATGCTGTCAGTTTTGAAATAACATCCTGCGCCTTTTCGTCTCCCAATGATTTTTCCAGTAACTCTTTTGCATATCCAATACCACCCTCTGCAATATACTGCTGAGCAAGGCAGACCTGATAAAATTCATTCAGAATATCTTCTTTGGTCTGTGGTGAAACGCTTCTCGTATTGGCAATCTCAAGTGTCAGTTCCTCAATTTCATCTTCCTTCAGATGTTTAAAAATCGCTGAGGATTTCTCCGGTCCTAATGCTATTAAAAGAATTGCCGCCTTTTGTACGCCTGTATATGTCTCGCTCATGAAAAACTACTCCCAATCTTCATTTAACCAGTTGCGCAGTAATAATGCTGCTGCATTTGGATTTTCATCTACAAATTTTTCAATAAGAAGTCTTGTCTCTGACTTCTCATTATATCCAATATCTTCCAGTTCATCCTGCTGTGCCTCCGCAGTAGAGGAAAGCAGAGATTCCACTGAAAGCTCCGGCTCCATTTCCGGCTCCGGTTCTTTTCTTGTACTCCGGAAAACAACATATCCAAGCAGTGCAAAAATAAGTACTGCCAGAGCGATCTGGAATATATCGGTCAATGTTCTGCTGCTCTTATCCTTATAATGGAATTCCGGCTGCTGATAACATAAAATCGTAATCGAATCGGTTGAAAATCCGGTTGCATTTGCAATCATTTCCTTCAGCGAATCATCTACATCCACCTGTACCGGATCACTGTTCTGCGCAACAAACTCATCAAATGTTGTGTCTTTCAATTCTCCAGCCTTGTCCATTGTCTCTTCATCATAAACAACATATCTCGTGCAGACGATCGAAACGGATGAGGAATCATAATTGATATTGCCGCCAGCATTTGTTGTCTTGGTAATTTTCTCGTTATTCTGATACTGTGTCTTAGTCTCAGACGTTGTAGACGACGAATTATCATTGTCCTGTGTCACATAGGAATCTGCATCATTGGAATCCGTTCCCGGAGTTCCGCCTCCACTGTTTGTGGTCTCCTGTTCATATTCATCTTTGGATGATACCATTCCGTCCGTCTGTCCATCCGGAGCGCTATACTCATGTGTTGCCGTCTCCGTGTTGTCAAAATTGATATCAAGGTTCGGGGCCACCTCTACATTGGAATAGATCTTGGTTTCCACAAGAACATCCTTGATCTTATTTTTGACCATATTTTCCTGTTTCTGTTTATAGGAAAGCTGCGTGCTTGCAGTTCCGATCGCAGAATCTGAATCCGCTCCGGAATATAACACATTTGCATTCTGGTCAAGAATCGTGATTCCATCTGTCGATTCATTGCCAATCTCAGTGGCAATGAACCGTGCAATGCCATAAGCCTGATCTTCGCTCAGATCTCCAGACAATTCCAATGTCACCGCTGCTTTTGCCTGTTCATCTTTAGAAAGGATCGTTCCGTCATCATCTGGAAGTGTCAGATCCACATTTGCAGACTTTACAGAACCCAGAGACTCCAGATGCTTTGCAAATTTATCTTCCAGGTATACTTTATACCTTTTCTGTTTGTCAGCCTCTGTCGTGGAAAAACTTCCATTGACCGCATCATCGATCGAAAATCCCTCAGATGGTATATTATTCTGTCCCAGCAGTATCTTCGCCGTTGATTCATTTTTCTGATTTACCTGAAACGTCAATCCATCATCTGAAACTTTATAATCAATACTGTCATCTCCGTCAAGAACCGATTTTACTTCAGAAGCCTTTGAAGTATCTTCACAGGTCACAAGCGGCACATAGGTCGGTTTCGACACTGCAATTCCAAGAATCACAAGCGCCACCAGCACAACCGCTGTGCTGCTGATCAAAAGTGCTTTCTGCTTTGTATTGAACTTTTTCCACCATTCCAGAATTCTGTTCAGAATCTTTTGTACTTGTTCTGGCATTTAAAATTCCCCTTACATTCCTTTAAAATCTTTTCTGTTAGCTGATCAGATTGATATCTGCATAATTTCTTTATATGCATCAATCATCTTGTCTCTTACTGCTGTCGTATACTGTAATGCTGTAAGTGCCTTTGTCTGCGCAATAAGTAAATCATGTGTATTCTCGGATTCTCCAAGTGCAAAACGAATTGTTTCCGATTCCGCATCATTTTGAAGATCATTCGTCTCATCCAGTGCATCCATCGCTGAAGAAAGCACAGAACTGAACGAATCATCCTGTTTCTGAACCAGGGATTCATTTTGTGCGAAATTATTCAAATAATCCGATGTCACTCCATTTAATACTGAAATATCCATAAATTTCTCCTGTGTTATCTATTATTTGCCGATCTGTAATCCCGCTTCTGCCATGCTCTTGCTTGCATTAAAAGCAGTTGCATTGGCCTCATAAGCACGCGTTGCATCGATCAGATTGGTCATCTCCGTAACGGTATTCACATTTGGATAATATACATATCCATTCTCGTCCGCATCCGGATTCGATGGATCATATTCTTCTGTAAAATCCGTAGAATAGTCTCTTGTAACGGAAGAAACCTTTACTCCATTTCCAACCGCTTTATTCTTGGATGCAGAATAATACTGGCTAAACGGCGTCACCGGCTTTTCCGCAAATGTAACGATCTTACGGCGGTATGGTCCTCCTTCTTCTGTCGATGTCGAATTCACATTTGCAATATTTTCTGAAATGATATCAGTACGAAAACGTTCTGCTGTCATTCCAGATGCATTTATATTAAAAGACTGAAATAATCCCATCTCTATCCTCCTGTTTCACTAACTGATCACAGCTTTCATTCGTGCAAACTCAGAACTGATACTTGAAGTAAGCGCTTCATATTTGATCTGTTCAGAAGCCAGCTCTGTTTCTTCCACATCAATATCAACATTATTACCATCCATACGGTAGGAATAATTTGCATAATCTGTATAAGTATCTGCATGCAGATTCGACAGATTGACATGATTGATCTTAGAATTCAATGATTCATATTTATAATCGCCAAGTTCCCTTTTCAGGACACTTTCAAAGTCCACTTCCTGTCTCTTGTAACCCGGAGTATCTACATTCGCAATATTGTTGTCAATGACACTCTTTCTTGTCCAGCTTGCATCCGCAGCCTTATCAAGAACATTCACATAATTAAATGCATTCGATGTCAGCATATTCTCATCTCCTTACCTTAGTACAAAGCTACTATATTTATTATATAATATAAGCAAAAAAACTCAAGACTTTTTGTGCAATTTTATATGCGTAAAAAAAGAACCTATAAAAAATATAAGTTCTTTTATCTGTTTTTAAAGCGATACCGCCATAAGCATAACTATAAACTTTTATGTTTTTTCAGTTTGTCCAGTTCATCAAAAACGACATCATTCATAACTTTAATGTACGTTCCCTTCATACCAGACGATCTCGATTCTATGACACCCGCACTTTCAAATTTGCGCAGAGCATTCACAATAACGGATCTTGTAATTCCAACCCGGTCCGCAATTCGGCTTGCAACAAGGATTCCTTCTTTTCCGTCCAATTCGTCAAAAATATGGATGATCGCCTCAAGTTCTGAAAATGAAAGTGTACTGATCGCAGATTTTACGATCTGAACTTTTCTGGCTTCTTCTGCACTCTCTTCATTTACAGAGCGCATCATCTCAAGTCCAACTACCGTTGTACCATATTCTGTAAGAATAATATCGTCAATATCGTACTCCCCATTTCCACGATATACAAAAAGAGTCCCCAACCGTTCTCCTGCAATATCGATCGGTGTAATGATTGCGCGGTATTTTCTGCTTTCGTCCCCAAATCCCAATGTTTCAAGATTAACATTCTCTTTTGTTGATAAAATTCCAAGAAGACGTTCATTCAAAACCGGATCGATGTATCCCCCAACTTCATCCACGATCAGTTCCTGAATCTCATCGACACCCTTGCAAATGCTTGAGCCAAGAACTTTTCCTTTCTTACTGATTACAAGGATATCCGAATTCAGGATTCCAGTAAGAACCTCACATATATCATTAAAAACGACCTTGGAAGAGCTGTTATTATGAAGTAGCTTATTAATTTTTCTTGTTTTGTCTAACAATTGAACGCTCATGCTATTCCTCCCGTGATTAACTACTCTCTTCAACTGAATGTAGTTTAACACAAACTTTCTGACAATTCAATAAATTTTTATAGCTGTATCTATTTTTCTTTCGAATCATCCTTTTTGTCCATGACATATCCGCATTGTTCATCTGCACAGACAATTTTATTACCTTTTACTACCATATAGCCGCCACATCTTGGACATTTTTCATTGACCGGTCTGCCCCAGCTCATGAAATCACATTCCGGATTATCCACACAGCCATAATATTTCCGGCCTTTCCGTGTCTTCTTGATCACAACATCCTTGCCACATTTCGGACAGCTTACACCGATTTTCTCAAAATACGGTTTTGTATTTCTGCATTCCGGAAATCCCGGGCATGCAAGGAATTTTCCATGTGGTCCGTATTTAATTACCATATTTCGTCCACATTCCTCGCAGATGACATCGGTAACTTCATCTTCAATGGTAACTTTTTCCAGTTCCTTCTGAGCCTTCTGGACTGCCTCGTCCAGATCTGGATAAAAGTTCGCAACAACCGCTTTCCAGTTTACTTTTCCCTCTTCCACACCATCAAGAAGGGATTCCATATTTGCCGTAAAGTGTTCATCCACGATCGTCGGGAATGATTCCTTCATAATTGAATTTACAACTTCACCAATTTCGGTAACGTATAAATTTTTGGCTTCTTTGGTAATGTATCTTCGTGCTATGATTGTTGTAATCGTAGGCGAATAAGTACTTGGACGTCCAATTCCAAGTTCCTCAAGCGTTTTTACCAGGGATGCTTCTGTATAATGTGCAGGCGGCTGTGTAAAATGCTGTTTTGGTTCAAATTCTTTCAAAGAAAGTTTTGTATTCTCGTCAATGGATTTTAACAGGACATTTCCCACAGCTTTTTCATCATCCGCATCTACATAGGCAAGCATAAATCCATCAAAAGCTACCTTTGATGCTGATACATGAAAGCGATATTCGCCCTGTCCGATATTAACCGTTGTCGTCTCATATACTGCATTTGCCATGCGGCTTGCTGCAAAGCGTTTCCAGATCAACTGATAAAGCCGGAACTGGTCTCTGGTCAGGGAGTCTTTTATTTCCGACGGAACTCTGTTGATATCCGAAGGACGGATTGCCTCATGCGCATCCTGGATCTTTGCAGATTTACTCTTTGTTCCACTGCCTGCTGAAAGATACTGATCCCCATAATTATTTCCAATAAACTCTCTGGCAGCGGCATCTGCTTCTTCTGAAATTCTGACAGAATCGGTACGAAGGTAGGTGATAATTCCGACTGTTCCCTGCCCTTTAATATCCACGCCTTCATATAACTGCTGCGCAATCCTCATTGTCTTTGAGATTGGGAAATTCAGTGCCTTTGATGCTTCCTGCTGAAGTGTACTCGTTGTAAATGGAAGTGGTGCTTTCTTTACTCTCTCTCCCTTTTTCACATCCAGCACCTGAAATTCACCGTGTTCAAGATCTTTCAGGATCTGATCCATCTCCTCTTTAGAGGAAATACTGATCTTATCTTTATTCTTTCCGTACAGCTTGGCGATCAGAGGTTTTTTCTCGCCTTCCACCTGTAATTGTGCATCAAGGCTCCAGTATTCTTCCGGAATAAATGCATTGATCTCTTCTTCTCTGTCACACACAATACGAAGTGCCACCGATTGTACTCGTCCTGCGCTCAGTCCTCTTTTTACCTTGGCCCAGAGTACAGGACTGATCTCATAACCTACCATACGGTCTAACACACGTCTTGCCTGCTGTGCATCCACAAGATCCATATCAATCTGTCTTGGATTCTTAAGAGATGCTTTCACAGCGCTTTTTGTAATCTCGTTGAAACTGATTCTGCAGACATTTTTATCTTCCAGTTTCAATGCAGTGCTCAGATGCCACGAAATAGCCTCCCCCTCACGGTCAGGGTCGGTTGCAAGATATATTTTATCTGCTTTTTTTACTTCTTTCCTTAATTTGGCAAGGATTTCTCCTTTTCCACGAATGGTTATATATTTTGGTTCAAATCCATGCTCAACATCAATTCCAAGCTGACTCTTTGGAAGATCTCTCACATGTCCGTTTGATGCAACGACTTCATAGTTCTTACCCAGAAATTTCTTAATTGTCTTAACTTTTGCAGGTGATTCCACAATTACCAAGTATTTAGCCATAAATACGCTCCTTTATCTGGTCTTCCGATCATCCGAACTCTCGGACAAAAATCGTTGTTACTATACACCAACGTTCCATCTTTTTCAAGTAAATTTTCAAAAAATTCGAAATCCTCCGGAAATTGCAGCCAAATTATCCATCGTTTTAATTCACCCGAACATAATAATTAGGGATAATTTCTTTTGCCATTCCTTTCTGTGTCAGTTTGTCAAGAATGTCCAGTATTTCGTCCAGCCGAAGTGAAGTTTTCTCCACCAGTGTTCCAATTCCGACCGGTGTAAAATCCAGATATCCGTAAATCTGTTTTTCATCCTGTTCAAGCAGAAAGTCTTTAAAATCCATCTGTCCCGCTTCCAGATTCTGTAACAGCAGCCAGTCCGCAAGAAAAGTCTCTGTATCCAGAAAGATTCCTGCTCCTTCATGGATCAGACGGTTACACCCTCTGCTCAAAGAATCCTTCACTCTTCCCGGAACAGCGAATACCTCTTTTCCCTGTTCGATTGCGTAATCTGCGGTAATCAAAGATCCGCTCTTTTCTCTCGCCTCGACCACCACAACACAATCACTCAGCCCTGAAATAATACGATTTCTTGCAGGAAACAGCGATGCTTTCGCTGCCGTATGTGGTGGATATTCCGATATCAGACCGCCTTTCTGTGGAATCATCTCATAAAGGAAACGATTCTGTGCTGGATAACATATATCCACTCCACATCCAAGCACAGCATATGTTTCTCCTCCAGCATCCAGTGCTCCAACATGTCCGTCTGCGTCAATTCCTCTCGCCATTCCACTGATAACATCAATTCCGCTGTTGACCAGTTTTTGCGCAAGTTCTCTCGCTACCGAACATCCATATTCCGACCTCCCCCTTGCTCCTACGATCGCCACCGCTTTCCGTTTTGGATCTGGAAGTTTTCCCTTGTAATACAATGCATACGGAGCAGACGGGATCTTTCTCAGCTTATCCGGGAATTCCTTCTGCTCCCATGATGCAAAACGAATTCCGTGTTCTCCAAGCTTCCACAATTCTGCATCCAGATTCCAGATTCTGCGGCTTGTTACGATCCGCTTTATATCTGCATCATCAATTCCATATATTTTTTCAAAATACCGTTCTTCCAGATAATAAATTTCCTGGGCATTCTGACATTCCTGCAGGAGATAACGGATCTTTTGATTTCCAATTCCCGGAATATTCGCAAGCCAAAGTGCATATTTCATGCATTCCCACCTCCCCAGAACTTTTCGTTTACGCCCCGGTAACAGATTGCCTCATTCAGATGACGCATCCGGATCTGCTCACATTCTTCCATATCTGCAATCGTTCGTGCCACTCTTAAAATTTTATGATACGTTCTTCCGGTCATTCCCATCTTCTCATACATATGTTCCATATACCGTTCTTCTTTTTCCTGCAACGCACAATACTGTTTTAATTTTGAGACTGGTATCTGTGTATTATGTATAAATTCTTCCTTTTTAAACCGTTCATATTGAATTTCATGGCAGCGCACCACTCTGTCCCTGATCGTCTCCGAACTCTCATTTTTTGCTTTTCCTGTCAATTCCTGATAGCTAAGTGGCTGGGCTTCCACGCAGATGTCGATCCGGTCCAGAAGTGGCTGGGATATTCTGTTAAAATATCTTTTTAATGATGCCGGTGTACATCTGCATCGCTGCATGTCCGGATAGTATCCACAGGCACATGGATTCATTGCTGTAAGCAACAGCACAGAGGCCGGATAACTCACTGCACCGTTTCCACGCACAAGCTGGATCTGGTGATCCTCAAGCGGCTGTCTCAAAAGTTCCAGCGTAGATTTCTGAAATTCTGTAAGTTCATCCAGAAACAATACACCATGATGAGCCAGCGATAATTCGCCAGGATGCAGATTCGTTCCTCCGCCGATCAACCCTGCCTTTGTAATCGTATGATGCGGACTTCGAAACGGTCGTTTCGAAAGAAGCGCATTCATTTTAGACAGCATTCCACAAACACTGTATATTTTGGATAGTTCCATTTTCTCATCATCCGTAAGTGGGGGAAGTATCGTTGCTACTCTTTCCGATATCATGGTTTTCCCCGCTCCAGGCGGACCGATCATAAGCAGATTGTGCATGCCGGATGCTGCAACCTCACATGCTCTTTTCAGATAATGCTGTCCGTTTACTTCCGCAAAATCCATCTGTTTTATTTCCGTTTTACTTTCTTCTATATTATATGTTCTCTTAACATATTTTCCGTCATTTAAAAAACCGATAATTTCTTTCAAATGAGAAAATCCATAAACCCCGGCTTCCGCAACAAGTTCTGCCTCCCCCATATTATCCAGAGGAACAACAAACGACCTGCATCCATTTTTTACGCCATCAGACACCATCGGGAAAACGCCATTCACAGGCAGAATCTCCCCACGCAGATTCAACTCTCCCACAAACATTTTTTCATTGCACAATCGTTCGTCTACAATCCCCATTGATGAAAGGATTCCAATTGCTATGGGCAGATCAAATGCTGTCCCGTTCTTTCTGACGTTGCCCGGAGCAAGATTAATGGTAATGCGCTTTGCCGGAAGTATGATTCCACAATTATGAAGCGCCGTTCTCACACGTTCCCTCGCCTCCCTGACTTCCGGTCCGAGATTGCCTACCATATCAAACATTGGCATTCCATCACTGATGTCTGCCTCCACAAAAATTGGTAAGGTATTGATTCCTTCCACGATGGAAGTCATTACCGTACTGTACATATATTCTCCTGTTCCAATTGTAAGGAAAAAATGCAGAGATTTCTGCACGAAAAAAGATAGGATAATTATAACACACCTCCTATCTTTTTTCACGTATTTTATTCTGATATGACTTTTTTCATTTTATTTAAGGCTCTTTTTTCAATCCTGGAAACATAAGACCTTGATATCCCAATTTCTTTTGCAATTTCACGCTGGGTAGTTTCTTTCTGTCCGTATAATCCAAACCGTCTGCAGATAATCATATACTCCCGTGGAGTCAGCGCTTGTTTCATCCCCTTGTGGATTTTTTCGATCAATTGTCTGCTTGCGACATCCTCCACGATGTCCCTTTGTTCATTCTCAACGACATCCAGCAGATGAATCTGATTTCCTTCCTTGTCGGTGCCAATCGGTTCATACAGCGACACTTCGTTTTTCGTTCTTTTTCTGCTCCGGAAATACATAAGCATTTCATTTTCTATGCAACGTGCCGCATACGTTGCAAACCTGCTTCCATAATCCCTGTCAAAAGTCGACACCGCTTTCATCAGACCGATGGTACCAATCGAGATCAGATCCTCCTGTTCTTCATCCGAATTCAGATATTTCTTCGCAACATGAGCAACAAGGCGCATATTGTGAAGTATCAGTTTCTCTTTTGCCTGCACATTTCCATTTTTCAGTTCAGCCAGATATTCCTTCTCTTCCGCCTGTGATAATGGTGCCAAAAAAGTTTTCACGCTGCACCTTAAATGCTTACTTTCTACATTCTATGAAACTTTATCGGTTTCTGTGCTTTTCCCTGTTAAGATTCGGCTATCAAATTGAATAGAACGCTTTCTTTCTCGTATCCAGTTCTTTCTTGTCATACGGGACTTTTCCCTTTAGCACCTCATTCTTCACAAATGCAAAAGTCTCCTTCTCCCCCTTTTGGGCGAGCATTACAAGAAGAAGTTCTAACATTGCTGCCGTATCTTCATGGATCAGATAATGTCCCTTTCCCTTCTCATAATAAATCAGTGCACTCTGATCCGTATATGCATCCCCCTGGTAATTTTTTGATGCAGAAATCCGGTCTATAAACATTTCTGCAACATACCGCAGCGGCATTTTCATTCCACACATGCCCATTTTTTCATTTGGATGATCTTTGCCAGGGATTCCATAATCAATCCAGTATTCCAGATGATGCTTATTCCTGCCTTTGTGATGCAGCCAGGCCAGGGAATATCCCTTATCTTCTCTTTCCGCATTGTTCGGACTCATGTAACCTTTATAATATTTACATCCAACAAGAAATTCGGTCGGACTGTACTTTGAAAGATCATGCAGTAATCCCTGCCTATATAATCCAATCTGAAAGCAGCCTTTCATCACTAATATTTTATGCTTTGTAATTGTACAAAAATGTTTCCAAGCCTTCATATTCTACTTTCCTATCAAAATGCAAATTGACTGCGGACTGAGTGTCAGCTGGTGCTGATCCTTATAAAGCACCACATCCTTGTAATATGGCTGTTTTCTGTCCGCACTGTTAACAGCCATATACCATTTTCTTTTCCCGGATAATTTTGGCAGAGCCAGTGTACTGATTCCGGAAAAGAAATTAAATCCGACATACACATCTTCATTTTCCGCATCTTTCGGAGCATATTGACCACAATAAAGAATTCCTACACTCATTCTTCCCGGATGAATTCCAGACAGCCATGCGCTCTCCCCATGGTATGACAGGTCCGGAGTTCCCTTTGCTTTATAATCACTAAATAAAAATGGTGTTTCTTTTGCGATAATTGCATGTTCATGCCGGAATCCGATCATGTGCCGGACAAAATCAATAAGCTCAGCATGCGAACCCCGTGTCTTCCAGTTTGTCCACCCGATCGGATTATCCTGGCAATAAGCATTATTATTTCCATTCTGGGAATTCCCCATTTCATCTCCAGCCCATATCATCGGAACGCCCTGCGCCAGCATCAGCATTATGATTCCATTCCGCCACTGGCGTTTTCTCAGATCCGAAATATATTTTTTTCTGGTCGGTCCTTCCACACCGTAATTATTGCTGAAATTCCACTCACAGCCATCTTCATTATTCTCACCGTTTGCTTCATTGTGCCTGTCGTTATACATAAACACATCTGCCAGTGTAAATCCGTTATTATTTGCAAGATAATTCACAAATCCGGCTTCTACTCCCTGCTTTCTCTGCTGATCAAGGAACTCTCCCATATTCCCGTTCACATGATTGAGTATCTTTCTCGCAGGGAACTGATATTCATCCTTATATACATACAAATGTTTGTATTTCTTTGTTTCTTTTAATAAGACCTCATCAAAAGCTTCATAAAAAATCTTTGTTCTGCTTAACCTCACATCCTGAACAATTGCTGTAATCGGAAGATCCTGTCCGATCAGATGAAATCCATCCACATGAAATTCGCGAATCCAGTAATGCAATGCCTCCAGAACCAGATTATGATTGCTGTGCTCTGGAAAATACATTTCCATAACGCACTCCATTCCCATTCGATGCATCTTACACACCAGATCCTTCAATTCTTTTTCAGGATTTTTCTGATCAAACGCATAGCCAGCCTTCACCGCAAAATAATTTCCGGCACAATACCCCCAGAAATTAACTTTCCTGCCGCACTCCATCTCCTTGTTTATATGTAAAAGATCCTCGGGGCGCATCTTTCCTTTCAGATACTCCGGCATCTCCTGTTTTACCGGAATGTCCATTTCTTCAAACTCATACACCGGCATAAGTTCGACCGTCGTAATCCCAAGTTTTTTCAAATAGGAAAGTTTTTGGGAAAGTCCAAGAAATGTTCCTGCCGCCTGTTCTTTCGGAGCATTTTCCATTGTAAATCCACGAACATGCAGTTTATACATAACCATATCTTTTCTCGCAACTTCCGGATTACGATCCCCATGCCATGAATATTCATCAAAATTCATGCGCCCCAATACCTTATACTGCTGCTTGCTGCGATTTTTATCATTCCACTGTTCCCGTCCTGCAATTCCCGGTGCATAGGGATCCAGGACAGGGACTCCATTTATAGCATAATAATATAAGGTATTCTCTGTATCTATATGTTTGATCGAGACAGACCGTAAAGATCCCATGCAAAACTCACGATCTGCCAGTACCTTTGTCTCTCGCATTGTAGTTCGATCCACAAGAACAATCTCGCACCTGTCTTCTTTTTCGCCTTCAAAAGTAAAGATCACACTGTCTTTATCCTTTGTAACGCCCATCCGGGCATAATTTCCCTCGCATACCTGATAACGCATCTTTTATCCACCTGTCTGTTTCTTAGCCTATATATTATAGCTTTTTTACAAATTTTTGTATAGAACTTTTTGTTCATGTGCAATTGACAAGTTGTATCATCCATTATAATATTAAGAATAAAAAGAGTTTATCATCTTTAGGAGGATAATAAAGCATGCCAGATATCTCCACTCAGAATTTAAAAGTTGGAATGGTTGTAGCGAAACATATCTACTCCCCAAAAGGACAATTGATCCTGCCACAGGATTCTATACTGAGCGGACAGATGATTTCAAGACTTAAATACTATCAGATTCCGTCAATTCCGATCCATGAAGGCGGTCTTCCTGAGAAGGCAAAAGAATTGATCGAATTAAAAAATGAAGTACGGCAGAATTATACCGACCGCCTAATCCATTCACCTGTCTACCGTAAATTTGTAAAACATTATCATTTCCAGGTCCGTATGGTGGAGAATTCCATCAATGATCTGATCATTAAGAATGTGCCACTCAATAGCACAGAACTAATCCGCGAGACCATCGAACTTTTTGATGATAACCCAACGGCTTTTTCTATCTTCGGAATGCTTCACAACATGCAGGAATTAGACGATTCTACTTCTGCACATTGTGTAAATGTATCCGTCATATGCCGGCTTATGGGAACCTGGTTTCAAATGGATCCAGACGATCTGGATGCTCTCACGCTTTCCGGTCTGCTTCACGACATTGGAAAAGCGAAAATTCCGGAGGATATTCTGTTAAAACCATCCAGACTTTCCAAACAGGAATATGAATTCATAAAACTGCATCCTCAGTTTGGTTATGACATCCTCAAAGATCAGGATATTGATCCAAGAGTCAAAAAAGCTGTACTTCTTCATCATGAGCGCTGTGACGGAAGTGGATATCCACTCGGTCTCCATGGGGATGAAATTGATGACTTTGCATCGATCGTTGCGATTGCAGATGTTTATGACGCCATGACTTCAGACCGCTGCTATCGGAATGGTCTGTGCCCATTTGATGTTATTGCTGCTTTTGAAGATGAAGGCGTAAACCGCTACAATCCGAAATTCATACTTCCATTTCTAAAAAGGATTGCGAATTCCTATGTAAACAGCAAAGTTCTTTTAAATGATCACACGATCGCACGTATCATTTTTATAACGGAACAGCCAACACGTCCAATGCTCCAGACCGAATCCGGTGAGATCCTTGATCTGACCAGACATCCGGATCTTTATATTGAGGCAATTGTATAAAACGAAAGGAAACAATTATGAGCAAACAAGAAAAAGCAACCCCAGTCACAGAAGAAGAAAAAGATGACATCCGCGTCACATTAGAACTCGATGATGGTGAAGTAGAATGTAAGATCTTTACCATTTTTGACATGGGTGATCAGGATTACATCGCTTTAATCCCATTAGATGCAGACGGAAATGAGAATTCTAACGGTGACCTTTATGTATATCGCTATTATGAAGACGAAGCAGGTCTTCCGTCTGTTGAAAATATTACAGATGATGACGAGTACGAAGCTGTCGTCGACCGTTTTGATGAAGTTCAGGACGAAATTATGTTCAACGAAATGGACGATGAATAAACAAAAAAACGTGTGCGCAAAACGTACCACGAATGAACCGTTAACCACATAATACATGTAGTTAACGGTTCTTTTATTTTTCCTGTTCTCTGCATTCATTCAAAAATCTTGAACATTCCATGGTCTTATTATTTACATTATTCACCGTACACAAAGTAAGTGCATGTTTTGCACGCGTCATTCCAACGTAAAACATTCTTCGTTCCTCTTCCAGTTCTTTTTCCAGGACTGCCTTTTTATACGGCATGATCCCTTCATTGACATCCACTATATAAACGATCAGAAACTCAAGTCCTTTGGAACTGTGCAATGTAGCAAGTGTTACTGCATCCGGGTTACTGTTTTTCTGCTCTGCGATCATTCTCATTTCTTCGGTATATTTCCGGATATGTTCCTGCCACTGTTCATAGCTTTTATATCCTCTGGCCGTCGTCTGAAGTTCATCTAACACATCCGTAAGATCCTCCGTCTTCATATGACGCTGCCCTGCATACTCTTTCAGATAATCATCGTATCCAATCCCTTTTCGAATATAATTGATCGCTGCGTAGGGACTCATATTTTGAAGCATCTGTATATCATATGCCAGACGTTCGATCCGTTCCGCAATCCACGGCTGTTTCTCATACATACGTTTCCATTCTTCAAAAGAAATTGTTTCCCCATATAGGGAATCTCTTCCGATGTATCTTTTCGGCCGGTTCATGATCTGCAGAAAATCCCTTCTTTTCCTGCTTCCCTGGGCAATCTGGATATAAGCAAAAATATCCCTGACTGCCCAGTGTGCATACAGATTCGGAATCTGTTCTTTCGTCCGGAACGGAATATTGTATTCCATAAATTGCTCTATCAGTAAACGTGGCTGTGTATTGGTTCGAAACAAAACCGCAAAATCCGACAATTTTGCTCCACCCTGTACTGCTTTTTTTATCTCTTCAACCACATACAGATTCTGTTCTCTCTGCTGTGCAAATTGCAGGATGCGCACCGGCTCCCTGGCCCTTTGATTCGCACTGATCTTCTTTTCAAACCGTTCTTTGTTATGACTGATCAGGTTTAAGGAAGCGTCCACAATATTTTTCTGGCAACGGTAATTTACATCAAGCAGAATTCTTTTTGTTTCCGGATAATCCTTTGTGAAGTTCAGCATAATCTCAGGTTTTGAGCCGCGGAACCTGTAAATGGACTGATCATCATCACCTACGATGAATAAATTGTTTTCCGGAAGTGCAAGCATCCGCAGTATATCATACTGGATCTGATTAATATCCTGAAATTCATCCACCAGAATATACTGATACTTTTTCTGCCATGATGCCAGTATATCTTTTCTTTTTTCGAACAATTCATACGTATAAAGAAGCATATCATCAAAGTCGATCAGTTTGTATCGATCCAGCATACACTTATAGTCCTTGTATATTTTGCGAAATAGTTCTTCTGCACATTGTCCGGAATAAAAATTTTCGATTGGAATCCGTGTATTCTTGATCATACTGATTTCCCGGAACAGATTGCCAATAAACTCATTTTCATCTTCATATTCCACGTGATATCTGGAAAGAATTTCCCGCATCAGCTGATATTTCTTTTCTTCCGTGATAATATTGGATGCCTGAAAATGATAAGCATATTTTAATACCATGAAATATACAGCGTGAAAAGTTCCAAATGTAACTCCACCTGCTTCTCCATTCATCAGCTTTTGAAATCTCTGGCGCATCTCTTCAGCCGCTGCCCTGGTAAATGTAATCACAAGTATATGTGACGGATCTACTCCACATTCTCTTATTAAATTGGCTGTTCTTTGTGTGATAACGAAGGTCTTTCCAGAACCGGGACCGGCAAGAATCATGCACGGTCCCTGGAAATGCTTCACCGCAAGAGCTTGCGGTTCATTCAGTGTATTCTGCATAAAATCCAATCTTTCTACAGGCTATTCAGAAAGTAATTCGATTCCTTTTTTAATGCGGGCGATGGACTCTTCTTTTCCAAGTACTTCCATCAGTTCGGTTGCTCCGCCCGGGGTCATCTGTTTGCCAGATACCGCAGTACGGATCGGCCACATAACATATCCATTTTTGCAGCCTTTCTGTTCTACGTATTTGCAAAGAGATGCATATAATGCGTCATTACTGTAGTCTTCCTGTGCCTCGAGAATTGGAAGCACCTCCTGCAGTACTTCAAGCGATGTTTCCGCATTGGTTTTCATCTTCTTATGTGTGTACATTGCAGGATCATATTCTGGAAGTTTCTCAAAGAAATCAATATGTTCTTCGATATCCGGGAATATCTCGATCCTGCTCTGGACCATCCTGGCAATCTTCTTCAGATCATAATCTTTTGTAATGACTTTCTTAATATATGGAAGTGCCATTTCATAGAATTTGTTAAAATCCATTGCCTTGATATATTCGCCATTCATCCATTTTAATTTCGTGTAGTCAAATACAGCCGGTGATTTGCTCATATGATGATAATCAAATCTCCTGATCAGTTCATCCAATGACATAATCTCCTGATTGTCTGCAGGACTCCAGCCAAGAAGCGCAACAAAGTTCACAACCGCTTCTGTTAAAAATCCCTGATCGATCAGATCTTCAAAAGAAGAATGACCGCTTCGCTTGCTCAGCTTATTATGATTCTCATCCGTAATCAGAGGACAATGAACATAAACCGGAACTTCCCATCCAAATGCCTCATACAGACGATTGTATTTTGGAGATGAAGATAAATATTCATTTCCTCTTACAACGTGCGTAATTCCCATCAAATGGTCATCGACTACATTTGCAAAATTATAGGTCGGGTATCCATCGGATTTGATCAGGATCATATCATCCAGTTCGCTGTTATCCACTGTGATATCTCCATAGATCTCATCATGGAACGTTGTTGTTCCCTCCGTCGGATTATTCTGTCTGATTACGTAAGGAACTCCTGCTGCAAGTTTTGCTTCTACTTCTTCTTTGGAAAGATGCAGACAATGCTTGTCATAGGTTGTGATCTCTTTACCGGCAACGGTTCTTTTTAATCCTTCCAGACGTTCTTTGTCACAGAAACAATAATATGCCTGTCCTTTGTCGATCAGCTTTTTGGCATACTCCAGATAAATGCCGGCTTTCTGTCTCTCACTCTGAACATACGGACCACATCCGCCATCCTTGTCCGGTCCTTCGTCATGAATCAGTCCTGTCTCCTGCATTGTGCGGTAAATAATCTCTACGGCTCCCTCCACATAACGCTCCTGATCCGTATCTTCAATTCTTAAAATAAAATCTCCGCCTTCATGCTTTGCAAGCAGATACGCATACAAGGCAGTACGAAGGTTTCCTACATGCATTCTTCCTGTCGGGCTTGGTGCAAATCTTGTTCTGACTTTGCTCATTCTAATATCTCCTCTTAATTCAAGTGCATTCTATCTGCACATAGATTGCAGTAATTTACCAGAAGAAGACCTGTCATCTCCTTCTGGCTTAGCTTAAGCTATTATATAACAAATTACACCTTTTATCAACACGTGATTACTGATCAAATGCCGGATTGAATGCATAAAAATTCTTTGAATCCAGGTTATCCGTAAGTCTCCTGAGACCTTCGCCAAACCTCTGGAAATGAACAATTTCACGCTCTCTTAAAAATTTGATCGGATCTCTTACATCCGGGTCTCTTACAAGACGCAGGATATTGTCATATGTCGTTCTTGCTTTCTGCTCTGCCGCCATATCTTCAAACAGATCTGTAATCGGATCTCCTTTTGACTGGAACTCACATGCATTAAACGGAACTCCGCCTGCCGACTGTGGCCAGATTCCGTTTGTATGATCCACATAATACTGGTCAAAACCTGCTGCTTTCAGTTCATCCGCCGTCAGATTTCTCGTCAGCTGATGCACAATTGCTGCCACGATTTCGAGGTGTGCAAGTTCTTCCGTACCAATATCCGTCATGAGTCCGGCTACCGTCCGATCCGGCATTGTATACCTTTGCGAAAGATATCTGAGAGATGCCCCCATCTCTCCATCCGGTCCACCGTACTGGCTCATAATGATCATTGCGATCGATGGATCCGGATTTTTAATATCAACCGGGTACTGCAGTCTTTTTTCATAACTCCACATTACTGATACCCCCCTTCCCACGGCCATGGTGTCTGTACCCAGTTCCATTCCTGCACGTTTTGATCCGGCTTTACCGTCAGCATGCCATACTGCTCTTCATACGTGTGCACTGCATTACGTAAAAGCTCTGCACATTGATTTGCGTATGCAAGTGCGTCTGTGTCATCCGGATGCGTATCCAGATACAAAACCATGTCATCATGGCAGAATCCAAGCATCGTAATCCAGCGCAGGAGCTGCCTTTGGTTCATTTTTGCTGCTTTTACAGTCTGATTGCTCATCGCCTACCTCCTGATCTTCCAGTAAATCGCTTATCAAGTTCAGGAAATATCGTACCGCTCATCAAAGCTTTTTCCGGATCATAGGTACGGCTCATATACTGCCAGGGAACATACGCCATCGCAAGTGCCATCTGGTCGAGACAATCCATATCTTTTCGTTCTGGTCTGTCGTCGTCTGTTATATGATTGTTCATTCTGATTTCCTTTCTAACTCACTTACGTTATTATCCTATGCAGGAAACCAGAAATTGCGCCTCTACAGTTCTTCCATCTGATTATAATCTTTTCTTCCGCATATTACGGTAAGATTACCGTTTCTGCAGCGGATCGCATCGATCAATTCCTTTTCCGCATTTTCATTGGTAAGTGCAATATCGTAATTCAGTTCATATAAACTTCCCATATTTGTCGTCCTGACCCTGTTCAGTTTATGAGATACGGTATATTTTTCAAAAAGATCATCAAAAATTCCGGCATAATCCAGATTTTCCGGAATCGTGATCCGTAGTTCTTTCTTCTCTGTCCGATCTTCTCCATAATGACAAAATTGCAAAATAAATAAGATTGCACATACCATCAGTGTGACTGCGATTGCAAATGCGATATACCCGACACTGCAGGTGAGTCCGGCTGCCATAACGAAAAATATGTATGCAATATCTCTCGAACTGCCCTGCAATGACCGGAAACGAATCAGTCCAAATGCTCCGACAATGGCAACCGATGTTCCAAGATTTCCGTTTACTACAAGCATCACCACGCACACAAGAATCGGAAGAACGATCAATGTTCTTGAAAAATTCTTTGAAACTTTTCCTGTTTTTATATAAGTAACCGATATAATAAGTCCAAGAATGCCTGCCATAATACAATAAACAAACGCATTTGACATAGATACGGTTTCTGCAACCGTTGAAGATGCTCCTGATAATAATGATTCTAACATATTTCTACCTCTTTCAAATTATAATGATACACACCAGATATGAGATTGTTCCGATACACGTTCCCGTATTTTGAGAAACTGATATTTCGTATCTGCTCCCGATTCAGGATATCTACAAACCATAATGGAAGTGAATCTGATATTTTCACCTCCATCAGCCGGTATCCTTCCTCCAGAAGCGGTGTTGTATCCGTATCGTTCTCCAACAACAGGCTGGAATTTCTGCTTCGTATGTTTTGGTCAAATGTCACTCTAAAATCCGGGTCTTCTCTTCCAAACAGGGCGATTCTGTCATAAGCAAGATAAACCTCTGGTCTTAAAGCATAATGATTAAAAAAATAGTCAATTTCATGAAATATCTGCCAGTCCGTCTTTTGTGGTTTTGTTCCGTCATTCAGATAAGCCATTGCCTCTTTATATGGCAGGGCAATTCTTCTTTTATTCACGACACCCCGATATTTCTTTTTGATCTCAAGAAAAATTTTTGCATCCTGTGCCGGTTCTCCATAGCACCGGACTCGGAATTTTTCTTTATAACACGGTTTGTCTAAAGAAGTACGGATCAGTTCCTGATTGGAAGTATCATAATAAATATTCCGGATCGTATGAAGTCCATACTCATCAATCTCCATATACGGATCAAGGGCACGTATGACATGTTCAAACTGGCTTTTATTTAACAGATATTTTTTTTCTATACGGTTGAACACGTTCTGGGTCATTTACAATCTCTCCTTTCGAATGTAAAGAAATTGTAAAATTCCTAAGTGATGGCTGTGTGAATGTCATTCGAAAACTGCTTGAAAAAAAGGAGCCATTAAAATGGCTCCTGAAATCCGTTTATCGTATCTAATTTTGCAATGATCTCTCTGATCTGTGTCCCACCAGCTCCCATGATTTTGCTGTTTTTTTCAATTTCACTCTTCATACGCCGGATTACATCCATGTTATACTCCATTCTGGTGCGAAGCTTCTGTCTGCGGATCAAAAGATTATGTTTGACCTCGACCATCTCTTTTTTGTCATAAAGCGCATTTGCGTGATTGATCCACACTTTGGAATCATACAGCTGATGTATATGTAACATGCGGATCAGCTTATTGTTAAAATATTCCAGATCATCATCCGTCTGTTTTTCCTTTTCTCTCTTCTTTACGGCTTCATTGTATTTTTCCCAGATGAAAATAAATTCATAGGAGTTCTTTACGTGATATTTTGCATACACATAATCCACTGCATTTTTGATATTTACATACTTGATCTTCACATGGTTCTCCAGAGATATGGCATGGTTCATCTTTGCCTCCGAATTTCGGATCTCGGAACCATAATCCTGATAACGGACCAGTGTAAAAACTCCCGATACCGTTGCCAGAAAGGCTGCAAAAATCATCCATGTCTCTGTCTCCATCTGAAACAGCAGTTTCATTAACAGCAATAAAAATACAATGACCGCAAATAAACCTAGCAGAAAAAAAGCAAGCCTCTGCAGTTGTTTCTGTTTCTTTTTGCAGCGTTCCTTCTGATAACCAAGCTCAATCTTCTCTCCCTCAAGATAATTCAGATCGCGCTTGATCGTATCCAGATAGGCTTCATTGGCCTGAAGGCGCTTAATTGCATCCGGAACGGAATCCTCCTGTTCCTGGATCTGGGTAAACTGTGCATCCGTAATCTGATGCTCTGTTTTTAAAAACTCATTCTTCGCTGCATTCAGCTGCATAATATTACCAGCCGTATCACGGATCTGATGCATCTCATCTTCCGGAAGTTCTTCTATGATCTGAATATCATTTAAATACGAGGTCACAAGACCATATTCACTTCGTATATCCTCCAGTTCCCTGGATGCATCGATCACCTGCTCGCACTGATCGATCACTTCGTATTTGATGTCTGTCTGATTTAATTTTTTTTGTAATTCTGTTCCAGCCTTCGGCTGCGTAGTATTTTTTTCTTTCTTTTTTTTCTTAAAAAACATCATCCGTCAATTAATTCCGAGTTTTTTTTCGGTAATCTTCCTTCCATTCAAAAATCATCTGTTTTACATTTTCCTGAAATCTTTCCTTCTGCCCATCCGATGTCATCTGTGCAAGTTCATTTATTTTTTCGGAAAATTTCTGCATTTCTCCGTCATTCTTTACTGCACTTATTTCTTCCTGCAGCTTTTCCAGTTCTTCTTCCCGGACTTCGTATTGTGCTGCAGTTTTTCGATATGCCTCCTCATCTTTTCTGCACAGATGCATGATCAGGCATTCCCTTAAGGATTCCTTACGCCCATTCAGCCTGTATGCTTTTTCATAACATTCAGAAGCCGTATCAAACAAAAACATTCCCGCATACGCAAATGCAAGATTGTGCCATATATCACCAATCAATGATTGTTTCTCATTTTCAGCGGCTTTATCACCCAGAAGATTTCGATATTCCCATATTGCAGCCGTGTATTTTTCCTTTTCTGTCAACCGGTCTGCCCGAAGCTTCCGGCACTCAAATTCACTTTTGTTCTCCAGTTTTACAAGCATCTGCTGAATCTCGTTGATTTCTTCTTCCCTGCAATATCCCGTCCACCTTAAAAGCAGCTCCACAAACCCGGATAGCTTTGCACCTGTATCCATCATCTTCTCTAACGTTTCTGAGAGTTCATCTGCGTGAAGTTCCTCTCTCATCCACGTACAAAGTTCACTGCTCATAAACGAACGGTCGATCAGATATACATTATGGGAAATATAATAACTTAATTCTTCCAGCGAATACACATTCAGGCCAACTCCCTCAATGTAATATGGCATGCCTGCAATCTGTTCACTGCATAATAATAATTCTCCCATTGAAACGCCTCCATTACATTGACATTTTGTATTTCCATGCCTTGTCTGTTGCCCGGAAAATCTCGCCAAATCCCATGTCCTTGATCTCGATCTCAACCTCTTCATCAGATACCGGCTTTGCCACGATCCGAAGTCTGGTTGTCCGATCCGGTCTTTCCGGAAAATCTGTCAGTTCCAGTGTTTCGATCTTTGCTTCCCTGCTGTGTGGAAGCTGTTTCCAGAAATTGATTTCATGCGATCCTGATAAAATCACTTCGCATTCTCCCCTTATTTCGAACCAGTTTTTCCCAGCCGTGATCAGATCATAAAATTCCATTTTCCCGTGATGTAAAACCTTCACTCTGAGATTAAACTTCATCTCGTTCTCGCCCATATAAATATATGGCCAATTCTCCTGCATCTGGCCTACTGCTGCCGCATAGCATGCCCCTTTCGAAAAAAGGTTCTTTCCCATAAAGGCTCTTCTTCCCCTGCACAAAACCGGAAGCGAAGCCTTCATCCACTGCCCGTCAAAGCCGTCTCCGACAAGATACACCGAAGATATCATGTGTTTTCCAAATGTATCCTGCATAATATCGATAAATTCCAGATCACGGTCTCCTTCCATACTTTTTCCATCGCTCTCCAAAATCGTGATCAGCTGTGGCGTTGTATGGACATTTCTCTCAAGCCGATAGCTCTTCATGACCTCCGTCTCATATTCAAACAGAACGACATCATGGAAAAACAGCTCCGGTTTCTGGTTCAACGCAAAATAGTAAAAGCTTTCTTTATGATCTAATACCATAAACTGTTCCTTTTTCAGGTTCAGTTTTGCAGATACCATCCATAAAAGATCCATGCACTCCCTGTCCAGATGCTCCATCGTTACAACAAGCCTGTCACAGTAAGACGGATTTCCAAGTTTTTGTGGAAGAAGAAATAGCTTTTTCATGTAAAGAATGAATAAATCTTCTGCCTGATATCCTTCTCCTTCTATTTCTATTTTGTCATGATTTCTTGTCCGCCGCCACAGTTCATCGATACATACCACATCACTGGTTTTTGCCAGTTTTCTGGCTTCATCTCCAATATACCACTGTCCGATATTTTTCTTCTTTCCGATCACCATAGGAATCTGGTAGATTTCACTTCCGGCGATCATACTGACCGTTTCCGGCTCCCTCATATTCAATTGATAGAAACTGATCATGGCGTATCGCTCATTTAAATCGATGCCAAGAAAATACGGCTGTTTTGCTGTTTCCATACAAACCTCTGCTTCTTTATATTGTCCTTCTGTAAATTATAAAACAGTCAGCAGCTGTTTTACGGTTTTCGAAAGTATTTTGTATTCTTTCATGTCTTTGAACAAGGCACTGTTTTCCTGTAACGTATTTGAAATAATCATCTGATTGATCAGATTGTACCTGCTTAAATCATTCTCACTATATACTTCATTATTTGTGATCCTGCTGTTTTCTGATACTTTTATCTGTTTTCCTTCTTCTTCTGAAATATAATACTGTATCATTTCTCCAAAAAACATAATAAAAGACTTTGTATAAATCCCATCAAAAATTTCCGGCATGTCTTCCGTGATAAAATCCTCGCCATCCTCATCTCTGCTGTAATGCAGGACAACATGTGTTCCTTTCGGTGCCCGGTACTCTAAGATCACTTTGTCATATAAGTGGTATTTCATGATCAGTGACTTATCCAGTTTGCGGAAAAAGGCAAAACACATATTTCTCTTGATATATTCACCCAGGAGCTGGTCTTCGATTTCAAGTTGCGCCCTATTCGCCTGTCCGCTTTCGGCATAATATTTTAAAAGAGCCAGCTTACATGCGTCATTCAGTTCCGGATCAGCAAGATATCTGTTTTCGATTCCTTGAAAAACAGGTGCTTCGATTTTCTTTCCCTCTGTAAAATATTCGTATGCACGATATGACAGATACGCAAGTTCAATCAATTCCGTGGCCCCATTTTTCTCATAATCGAAAAATACCTGATCCGATTGTTCTGTAACATTGCCTGCATACAAAACCTGCGTCAGGATCCGTTCTTCCAGATCACGCACCAAAACCTCATACTGTCTGGCTTTCTCCCATATACCGATCATTGTTTTTTCCGGTCCAAAGTAGTATCTGCTTAAATAATTCAGAACCGTTTCGCTGTATTTATCAGCCTGAAAAGCCATATAGGAAAGATCCAGCAGAACATCTTCTTTTTCATACTCATATTTTTCGATGAGATATCCTGCAAGTGATACCCTTTGTGCACTTCCAATCTGATCCATACCATATCTGCCCATCGCTTCACATGCCAGATCATACATATGTTCTTTGATCAGAAGTTCAAGCAGCAGTCTTTTGTTTTCCCCTCGATATTCCGAAATGCCGCTCGTCTTAAAAAAAGAGGCAAGCTGTGTTTCTTTGCCATTTACCCTGCAATAATGGATGATCTCAGGAAACATCTTCTTACGGAATATACTGCTTAATTCCTTTGAGGATAAAATCGTTGCAAAGTAACCTTCGTCATTTTCATTCCATTCGCCATACTGCGGATGCTTTCCAAAATAATAAACCAGATATGCCAGATTTTCCGGCGCAGATGCTCTGCATTTCTGCATATATTTGTCCGGCTGCATCAACGCTTCTGTACGATAGCAGTCTGTATCTGCAATCCGGTATCCATTCACATCTTCTAACACGATGCGGTATGCGTTTCCATACAGGCTGCAATATGCACTTCCATTCACAATCGGCACGATCTGTGGTTTTTCCAGCTGTTCATGGTAAATATATGCTCTTACTGCATCAACATTTTTCACGATCAGCTTATTGGTAAATACAATTTTGGAAAGAGCTATGGCAATATCCGTATTGATAAAACCAAGTCCGATCATATCCTCATAAAGTACAGACAGATCATCATCGATATGCCTTTGTTCCAGCTGTTCCAGTGCAAACCTCGCCATACTTCTGCGGTATTTCTGATATACCTCCGGTTCTTTCTCCTTCGCAGCAATAATGTTACGATATAAGACCGCAAGCTTCTTATACGGAAGCGCACTGTCATACTGAAAATACAGCTGAATGATCCTTGGAATCTTTACCAGTTCTTCCTCATCCATGGAAAGCAGAAATGCTTCGTATAATCCGGTAAGCCGCAGATTTAATTCAATTCCACATTCATACCAGTTATGATACACAGTTTCAAACCGCTGTCCCTTGATCAGATAACTACAGATCTTCTCGATATACGCTTCCTTTGGTACACTTTGGTATGCTGCTTCCATCAGAGAAAAAATCACCTTATCGAATCCATCATTCCATGGAAAAAGCTCAAAAATCTGTTCCGCCAGTTCTTTCGTGAGCGCCTCATGCCGGATTGCCCATCGCATGATTTTTATTTCTGTACGATTCAATCGATGCAAAAGATAAGGGTCCTGCTGATACAGATAATATGCTTCCAGATACAGATATGGCGATGCATTTCCTTTTTCGATCCAATAAAGAATTGCTTTGAGCTTATTTGACGGGTTATTACAATACTCTTCCCTCAGGAAAGTAAGTGTCCAGAATAATAATGCACTGTCTTCATTCTCCCGGAAAATATCTTCAATCTCCTTTGTCATCTTATCGACAAAGGAAGGCTCCCGCTGCATCAACGTCAGCAAATACAGATAATATCCCCAGACCGGCGATCGGTGATCCGAATTCTGCCTTTTAAACTGGCCTAAAATCCATTCTGCTTCCTGCTTCTGTTTGTTGATGATAAACGCCTGTGCCTTCATAAGCAGGTACAATGGTTTCTCCGGATTCAGGGCATAAAGATGATCCAGTATCTGAACACTCTCATTCGCCCAGACACCTGTCACCATGCGTTTAAATCGGTAATCCAGATAAAGCTGTGCGATTCTGCATTTTCCCTCTTTGGTCTCACGCCCTTTCTTCCGTAATTCCAGGTCCCCTTTTTTTCTACCAGAAACTTCAAATGTTATCTGAAATGTCTGCAAATTGCTTTTTAACACAACACTGCCGTAATTTTTTCCAGCATGCAGATATTCCGGCCTGATCGTAATCGGAAATAAAAGCGTATTTCCTATAAAATCTTCCGTCGTAATGCGTTCTCTGTCCAGGCTCAGGAAATCTGCATCTGTCTCTACACAGATCTGGGTATATCCCCATTCCTCTTTGTGTATCTCTATTTTTTCCTGCTGTTCTTCCTCTATATCCTGAATCTGAAATTGCAGACGTGAGACTCCAAAACGGACCGGTAATTTCTTCCCTGCGCCGATCAGAAATTCTTCCATATTCCGATCACATGGCAATGCACGCTCATACGCACGATAAAGCAGTTTTTCATCATCTTTTTGTAAAAGAGATGCAAACGCAGAAGAATAAAATATCCGATATGCCTCCTGCCATTTTTCCCTTGCAAGCCGTACAAAATCATCCAGTGTACGCAGTTGTCCAAAATCCGCTTCCGGATACTCTTTTCCAATGGTAACACAAAAAGGAAGGCTATATTCCTTCTGGCTGCATACAATGGTAAAACAACCTCTTTGAATATCTCCTTCTATAAGATCTTCACTATGAAATTGATATCTGATTCTTACCTTTTCCCCATCAAACTGTGGCGTCAGACATTCCATTCTCGGATTCGATGAATACACGATTCCGCGAACCGGAATCTCACTCTGACTGATCATCTCAAATTCATCCTGATGATCCGTCCCCTCTTTCACCTGAATGTCAATCTTATCCACAGAAAATGATACATTTGGCAATGTGAAATCGAATCTTCCGCCGGCCAGCTGTCTTAATCGTCTTCGCAATCCATCACCTGCTTATTTCTTCTTGTTTATTGCTTTTTCCTCAATATAGACTATAATGAATTATAAACTATTTACGGAAGCGTTGCAACATGAAAGGAAAGATAATGCTAAAGCACAAAGACCATTTTCACGGCAGTGATCTTGAAAAGATCGAACAGATTTATGGAATCCGGAAGGAAGAGATTGTCAGTTTTTCTGCCAATGTAAACCCTCTCGGCATTTCGCCCCTTTTAAAAAAAGAACTTGCAGAACATATCGATGCGATCACCAGCTATCCTGACAGGGAATATACTTCTCTTCGGCAAAGCATGGCTGCATATTGCGGATGTGACTATGAAAATATAGTTGTTGGAAACGGATCTACAGAACTGATCTCCCTGTTCATCCAGATCAGACACCCCAAAAAAGCACTGATTCTCGGTCCGACCTATTCAGAATATGAACGAGAGATCATGTTAGACGGAGGCACAACACACTATTATCCACTGAAAGAATCCAATGATTTCATTCTTGATGTCGATGACTTCATTTCCCATCTGGATCAGGATACCGATCTTTTAATCCTGTGTAATCCAAATAATCCAACTTCTACCTGTATCTGTCAGAATGATATGCGTAAGATCCTTGACAACTGCAAAATCCACGGAATCTACGTCATGGTAGACGAAACCTACGTTGAATTTGCACCAGATATTTCAGAAGTCTCCTCAGTATCCCTGACCAATGATTATAATAACCTTGTTATTTTAAGAGGAACCTCCAAGTTTTTTGCAGCTCCTGGTCTCCGGCTCGGATATGCGGTCACTGGCAATCATGATCTGCTCCATCAGATCAATACAAGGAAAAATCCCTGGACGATCAACTCTCTTGCGGTAATTGCCGGAGAAATGATGTTCAGGGATCAATCCTATATTGATGCAACCCGAGCTCTGATTTCTGGAGAACGGGAGCGACTCTATCATCTTTTTGCATCCAGTGAACGTTTTAAACCATATCATCCATACGGGAATTTTATGCTTCTTCGCATTTTAGACCAGTCTCTTTCTGCGTCTGAACTTTTTGACCGGGCAATACGCGAAAAAATGATGATACGCGACTGTTCGACATTTCCATTTCTGGATGAACAATATATCCGTTTTTGTTTTATGAAACCGGAAGACAACGACCGGCTTGCGGAATGTCTTCTCCGTTTATAAAAATCGTTTCAGCTTACTACGGATTGTTTCCACCGCCAGACTCAGATACCGTAACACCGGTTCTGTGATAATTGCAAACACAACCATTAACATCGCACATTGTTTGGATATTCCGGTGATTGCAAACAAATGGCTGATAAACAGCATACAATACAGCCATCCTGCAATCACTCCGATCATCATAATGATATGTGCTTTATTCATTGGCTGTGCAATACGATAAAGAATCATAAATCCGACAATGGCGACAAGTATCGTGCATGACGTGGATAGACAATCCGTATCTACACCAAATTCCCTGCAAAACAGCACAAGACCGCTTACTACGATAAAGTCTGTCAGTCCTGCCGGTAACGCCCTTAATAATACATTGGTCATAAAATGCCCCTGTATCCGGTTTTTGTTTGGCTCCAATGCCAGAACAAATGATGGAATTCCAATGGTAAACATACTGATCAAAGATACCTGCGAAGGCTCCAGCGGATATTCCAGTAACAGAATGACAGAAAACACCGCTAAAAGCATGGAAAAAATATTCTTAACAATATATAACGAGGCTGTTCGCTCGATATTATTTACAACTCTTCTTCCCTCCATGACAACCGATGGCATTCTTGAAAAATCAGAATCTAAAAGTACAAGCTGGGCCACCTGCGATGCCGCATCACTTCCGGAAGCCATTGCGATACTGCAGTCCGCATCCTTTAATGCAAGCACATCATTTACACCATCTCCAGTCATTGCAACTGTCTTTCTTTCATTTTTTAAAGCCTGGACTAAAATCCGTTTCTGACTCGGTGTTACCCTTCCAAACACCGTATATCTTTGTACTGCCTTCTGGTAATCGTCTTTTGTCTTCAGCGTCGATGCATCTACATAACGCTCTGCATGAGCGATCCCTGCCTCTTTTGCAATCGCAGATACCGTGACCGGATTATCTCCGGAAATAACCTTAACTTCCACTCCACGCTTTGCAAAATAGGAAAATGTTTCTTTTGCACCTTTTCGAATCGGATTCGCTAACATAATAAGTGCAATTGGAACTGCTTTCTGTGTCAAAGGTGCCTTTCCCAGCTTTCCATCATATTCCGCAAACACCAGCACACGATATCCCTGCATGCTGTAGTTTTCAATCTGGCTTTCATATGTCTCATAATCGTCTCTCAATATCCATTCCGGAGCTCCCAATACATATGCTTTTTCCCCAAACACTGCACCGGAAAATTTCGTTTCTGAAGAAAAAGAAAAAATCTCTCTTGCTTTCTGTCCGGATGACTCTTTAAAATACTCCTGCATCGCACGCATTGTCTCATTATCCACAGGCATATTCTGTGCAAAATCCGCTACAAGTGTTTTTGTTTTTTCTTCACCTTCCGGATCCAGGGATTCATAATGATATACCGTCATTCCCGGCTCAGTGATCGTGCCTGTCTTATCTACACAGAGCACATTAACCCTTGCCAGCGTCTCAATACACTTCATGTCATGGATCAGTACCTCCTGCTTCGCAAGCCTTACTGCACTGACCGCCATCGCAACACTTGCTAACAGATAGAGGCCCTCCGGAATCATACCGATCACCGCAGCTACCATACTGGTAATGCTGGTATACAGGGATTCCTCATTATAAATATAGGACTGTACAAAAAGTGCAATTCCAATCGGAAGTATCATAATCCCCATCACCATGATCAGATTATTAAGCGAACGGATCATCTCCGACTGCTCGCCTTCTTTTGTTTTTGTCGCCTGGATTGTCAGGCGGGAGATATAGGAATTCTCTCCAACCTGCTCCAGCCTTGCACACGCCTCTCCGGAAACAACATAACTTCCAGACATCAGCTTATCCGATTCCTTTTTGGTTATTTCATCCGCTTCGCCTGTGATCAGTGATTCATTTACCTGGATCTCCCCATCTACGACAACCGCATCTGCCGGGATCTGACTTCCAGCAGATAAGATGATAATATCGTCCAGAACAAGTCTGTCCGACGGAAGTTCTACCTCTATCCCATTTCTGACAGCAATTGTTTTTGGCGCATTCAGAATGGACAGATCATCCAATACCTTTTTGGAATGAAGCTCCTGAACGATTCCGATCGCAGTATTGGCGACAATGATCAGCAAAAAGAGCATATCCCGCCATGCGCCTACAACCGTAAGAAGGATTCCAAGAATCAGAAATATCATGTTAAAATACGTAAAAATATTACTCTTTATGATATCTGCTGTGGATTTTGTCGATGAATCCACGTGATAATTCACTGCATGTTCTGCATATCTTTGCTGTACCTGACTCTCATCCAGTCCACGTTTGGGATCTACGATAAATTCTTCTGCCAAATATGCTTTTGTCTTTGCACCCTCCATCGTTCCACACTCCTGTTATGTATTTTCCAATCTAACGCAACATCTTTCGCATTTTTATTTTGTATCATTCTATTTTCATTATACTTATTTTTTGTTTTTTGTCGTTACTTTCTTTGTCGATTTTATGAAAGTTTTTGTTTTGTCTGCGCATCCTGCAAAAATGCCTCCGGGAACACGTCCCGGAGGCATTCAAATATTTCTTATTTATTGGAAAGGAATTCATCAATTCCTTTTGCAGCAGCTTTTCCTGCGCCCATGGCAAGGATTACAGTCGCTGCTCCGGTTACCGCATCACCACCGGCATATACGCCTTCTTTTGATGTTGCACCGGTCTCTTCTGTCGCAACAATGCATTTTCTCTTATTGACATCAAGTCCGATTGTTGTCGAAGAAATAAGCGGGTTTGGAGAAGTACCAAGTGACATGATCACGGTATCACACTCGATTTCGTATTCTGAACCCGGAATTTCAATCGGGCTTCTTCTTCCGGAAGCATCCGGCTCACCAAGTTCCATCTTGATAATGCGGATACCCTTTACCCATCCGTTCTCATCTACCAGAATCTCTGTTGGATTCTGAAGAAGATCAAAGATAATTCCCTCTTCTTTTGCATGATGAACTTCTTCTTTACGTGCTGGAAGTTCTTCTTCTCCACGGCGGTATACGATATGCACCTCAGCGCCAAGTCGAAGTGCTGTTCTTGCTGCATCCATAGCAACATTACCGCCTCCGACTACAACAACTTTCTTTCCTTCAGCAATTGGAGTCTCATAGCCTTCTTCAAATGCTTTCATCAGGTTATTTCTTGTAAGGAATTCATTTGCAGAAAATACGCCGTTTGCCTGCTCTCCCGGGATTCCCATGAATCGTGGAAGACCTGCTCCGGAACCGATAAATACAGCTTCAAATCCCTCATTTTCCATAAGTTCATCGATGGTAACAGACTTACCGATCACCACGTTCGTCTCGATTTTAACCCCCAGAGACTTCACATTTTCAACCTCTGCAGCCACAACCTTATCCTTCGGAAGTCGAAACTCCGGAATACCGTAGCTTAATACGCCTCCGGCTTTATGTAATGCCTCAAAAATAGTTACATCATAACCTAATTTTGCAAGGTCCCCGGCACAGGTAAGTCCTGCAGGGCCGGAACCGATCACGGCAACTTTATGTCCATTCAGTTTGTCAGCCTTCTTAGGTCTGATTCCATGCTCTCTTGCCCAGTCTGCCACAAAACGCTCAAGTTTTCCGATTGCAACCGGATCACCTTTAAATCCACGGATACATTTTCCTTCACACTGGCTCTCCTGAGGACATACACGTCCACATACAGCCGGAAGTGCAGAAGACTCAGAGATTACCTGATATGCACCCTCAAAATCTCTTTCCTTTACTTTTGCAATGAATCCAGGAATGTTAATTGAAACCGGACATCCTTTCATGCACTGTGCATTTTTACAGTTCAGACAACGTTCTGCTTCTGCAACTGCCTCTTCTTCATTATATCCATAACATACTTCTTCAAAATTCTTTGCGCGAACCTGAGGTTCCTGCTCGCGAACTGGTATTCTTGTTAATACGTCCATCGTTTCCTCCAATAATCTATGATTCTAACCGTTGCAGTGTCCACATCCGCCATGATGTGTATCACCTTCCTCATAAGCAAGCTTTGCTCTTCCTTCCTGTGTCTTATACTGCTGCTGACGTTTCATTGCCTGATCAAAATCTACAAGATGTCCGTCAAACTCAGGTCCATCAACACAGGCAAACTTCACCTTGCCATCAACTACCAGCCGGCAGGCTCCACACATTCCGGTTCCGTCTACCATGATCGGGTTCATGGAAACAACAGTAGGAATCTCAAGCTTCTTTGTTAACAGGCAGACAAATTTCATCATGATCATTGGTCCGATCGCAACACAGACATCGTAATGTTTTCCCTCATTTACAAGTTCTTCCAGCTGGTTGGTACCCATACCATGGAAACCATAGCTTCCGTCATCTGTTGTTACATAAACATTTCCTGCTACCGCTTTCATTTCATCAATATAGAACAGTAAATCTTTTGTTCTGGATCCCATGATCACATCTGCATCGATCCCATGCTCGTGTAACCATTTCACCTGAGGATAAACTGGCGCAGTTCCAAGTCCTCCTGCGACAAAAACGATCTTTTTCTTCTTCGTTTCCTCAAGGTTTCCTTCCATACATAGTTCCGAAGCACAGCCTAATGGTCCGACAAAATCTTCCAGTTCATCTCCAACATTCAGAGACATCATTCTCCTGGTTCCAGCTCCAATCGTCTGAACGACGATCGTTACAGTCTCCTTCTCTCTGTCATAATCACAGATCGTAAGCGGGATTCTCTCGCCTACCTCATCTACCTTGGCAATAATAAACTGTCCCGGAAGACAGGATTTTGCAACGCGTGGCGCTTTGATATCCATCAGGATGATCTGATCTGCCAGTTGTTCTTTTCTAACGATTGGATACATTTTATTCCTCCTAGTTAAACACTCTTTTTCAGTACTTTAATCAACACTATTAACATATTAATAAATTTTATCAAAAATAGCAATGTCTAATTCTCATCCTTCGACAAAAGAATACGATCATTGTCCAAATCGCTTCCGGCATGCAGGGAAAACTGCTCCAGAAGGTCCTCTACGGTCATTTTATTCCGCTGTTCGCCCTGAACATCGAATACAATATGTCCGGCATGCATCATCAATGTCCGGTTTCCAAGCTCCAATGCCTGATGCATATTATGCGTTACCATAAGACATGTGATCTTCCGTTCTGCAACGATCTGTCTTGTCAGTTTTAAAACTTTCTCTGCCGTTGCAGGATCCAAAGCTGCTGTATGTTCATCTAACAGTAAGATCTTCGGTGTCACCATCGTTGCCATCAGAAGCGTCAGCGCCTGTCTCTGTCCTCCGGAAAGCAATCCTACCGGCTGTTTCATCCGGTCTTCGAGTCCCATGTCCAGGCAGGCAAGCTGTTCACGGAACTTCTTTTTATCGGATGCAGAAATTCTGCTGAAATATGCATGATTTGCTGTCGAAGCCCGCAAATATGCAAGTGCCATATTTTCTTCGATCGTCATATGTGGTGCAGTTCCTTTTAACGGATCCTGAAACAGATGACCGATCACCTTGCTCCTTACATATTCTTTTTCGAAGGTTATGTCTTCTCCATCCAGGATCACGCTTCCCTGATCTACGTAAAAAGATCCTGTAATTGCGTTAAACATGGTAGATTTTCCAGCACCGTTGCTTCCAACTATAGTTGCAAAATCACCATCCCCGAGGCTTAAGGAAACATCCCTGAGCGCACATTTTTCATTTACAGTCCCCGGATTAAAGGTTTTTGAAATATGATCTAAAACAAGCATTATTTCTCCTCCCTTCCGGATGCCGTTTTTCTTCGTTCCGCCATGATTTTTCTTTTATTCTTTTCAAAAATGGCTTTCTTTTTCAGATAAGGAAACGCAATTGCAACCGCAACGATCACCGCAGACACCAGTTTCAGACTTTCTGCCGGCACATTCAGACGCAGAGCAACCGCAACGATAAAACGGTACAGGCAGCTTCCGAGAATTACACCAATGATCCGCTTGAACATCGATCCTTTTCCAATGAGTGTCTCTCCGATGATCAATGAAGCAAGCGCAATTGTCACCATGCCGGTTCCAAGGTTAATATCACAGGATCTCTGATACTGCGCAAGAATTCCACCAGACAGGCCGGTCAGTGCATTTGCCACACAAAGACCTACGGTAATCGTAAAAGCCGGATTAATGCTGGACGCCCGCACCATATCAACATTATCTCCTGTCGCACGGATGGAAAGTCCAAGCTTCGTATTTAAAAACAACGCTACCAGTGCGCCAATCACCAGAACAATGATCAGGATCACTGCAAGCTTATACCAGGTTCCACCGAGCTTTTCCCTGGCAATCGTAAAGATCGTATTACAGCTGAAAAGATTTACATTCGATGCAAATCCCATTACCGCAATATTAATCGTATACAGACCGGTATTTACAATAATACCTGCCAGAATTGACTCAACACCCATTCTGGTCTGTAAAAACGCGGTCACAAATCCGGAACATATTCCGGCAGTGGCTGCCGCCAGAAGTCCAAGCACCGGATGTCCTGCCATAGTTACCATTGCACATACTGCACAGCCTAATGTAAAACATCCATCTGTAGACAGATCTGCAATATTTAAAATTGTAAACGATATAAATAATGCAAGTGCAACCAGTGCATAAATGCAGCCCAGTTCAAGTGCACTCTGCAATATTGAAACTGTAAAAATTGACCCCATAGCCATTTCCTCATTACTTATTCAAATTCTTTTTTGGTCGTTGTTGTCTTTAATTCTTCGCACATGTCTTTAAATACAGAATAATCAAGTCCGACTGCTTCTGCTGTTTCTGTATTCACGGTTGCGATACCATTATCCAAGGTCTGTACTGGCATCTCCGCTGGTTTCTTTCCATTTACAAGTACGTCAACAACCATATCCGCTGTTTTGCATCCAAGCTCTTCGTAGTTGACACCATAGCCGCAGAAAGCTCCGTTTAACGCAAAACTGTCAGCTCCTGCATAATGTGGAATCTTTGCATCTGCAAATTTCTCAAAAATAGAAATTTCGGCAACCTGGACGGTATTATCTGTCGGAGTAAACACAGCATCTACCTTTTCTGATACAAGTGCATCTGCTGCAAGCATAATCTCATCATTGGTTGTACCTGTTTTTTCGATATACTCCAGATTGTTTTTATCGCAGAAATCTTTGGCTTCTTCAATTGCCTTAAGCGATGAGTCCTGACTCTTATTATATAAAAGTCCTACTTTTTTTGTATCCGGATTTGCTGCCATCATAAGCTTCATAACCGCTTCTGTATCCAGTGCATCAGAAGTTCCGGTAATATTGGCTCCCGGAGCGTCCATACTGTCTACCAGTCCTGCGGAAACCGGATCGGATACTGCTGAAAAAACAACCGGAATCTGATTATCCTCTGTCGCATTCTGCATGATCATAGCTGCCGGAGTCGCAATTGGAATGATCACATCTACGTCATCAGCGACCAGATCCGTTGCGATCTGTCCAAGTACCGTCGAATCCGCCTGACCATTGTTGACATAATCACCGTAGTCAAAGGTAACTCCGAGCTCTTTTCCTTTTGCATCAAGTTCTTTTTCAATTGCAGCTTCAATCTGATTTAAGGATGCGTCATCCACGTATTGTACAATTCCTACTTTATATACTTTATCACTTCCTGCAGAACTGTCCTTCTCATCCCCGTTCGATGCACCGCATCCAACTACGGACGATGCCGCCAGAACCGCCATCATTATTGTTACTACTACTTTCTTTTTCATAAACAGACCTCCTTAAATCTAAAAAGACCATTTCAAGTCAGTCCTGAAATGGTCTTTTCTGCTTGAACATGACAACACTTTATCTCATTAAAGTATCTTTGTCAAGTCAGCAAAATTGAATCGTTATTATAACTGAAACTTATATTATACTACGTGAAGTATACAAGTTCATCTTCCGGCTTCTCTGCCGGTTCAATTGAGATCGGATAAAGTACCGGTCCTTTTCCTTTATACTCACGTGCAAATTCTACTCTGATTTCTGCAGTAATATCGATCCATGACTTATGCGGAATTTCATTTTCCTTATCATATTTACACTTAAATCCGATAAAGGTTACATCTTCAATACAGCAGGTCATCGCAAAACGCCCCGGTACAAAAATTCCTTTTTTTAATTTATCCGGGTTGTATACCAGCGCACGGAATTTTACTTTCTTACCATCGTATTTTTTGTAATTATCCATGGCATCCATGTACCAGATTGCGTAATCTGCATCCGATAACTCGATGATATCCTGATTGATATCAAATGGAAGTTCCTCCGGACGTTCGTCGATCGTACCATCTTTTCTTTCATATACAATCTGAGCCTTACGGTTGATTGTCTTGATCAGACGACGGAATTTTCCTCTGTCTGTATTATCATCGGTACGGTTAAAGATTACAACATCGGATGAGAACACCTGCTCCTGCATCATTGCACGCATATTATTCATATACATCTCAAATGTCGTGGAATCCACGGTTGCAAGCGACTGTACAATGATCCAGTCCTTCGGAAGGTTCATCTCCAGAATCTTGTCCATTCCCCATGTGCCGTTGTACTCAATAAAGACCTGCTCCGGAAGGTACTGAAGATTGATTTCTTTCATCTTTTCTTCTGTAAATTCTTCCTCTGAATCAATGGTAACGACCTGAAAATTGACCGTTTTCAATTTCTCAGGATCATATTCCACATCGCCGTCTTCGCACATGATAATAATACCTTTGCCGCCCTCAGCGAAATCATTTTCAAACAGGGTTTCATTCACTAATGTTGTTTTACCGCTGTCCATAAAACCGGTAAATAAATAAACTGGTATCTCCTGTGCCATACTTACTCCTTTTCACTTTTCTAGGCTATCTCAAATAATTCTTCTAATCTGTGTGCATCAATATTGGTTCCGATTACACAAAGTCTTCCTGTATAATCCGGTTCTCCTTCACGCAGCTCGTATTCTCCCTCAACCATATCAAAGTAGATCCAGGTACCATCTGTACTCTCTACCATTCCTTTTGCACGGAGAATCGTGCCATAATCTTCTGTATCACGGAACGTCTTTAAGATTTCTTCAATCTTTGATTTCTCATATTTATGAGGAGTCTCTTTGCCCCAGCTTGTAAATACATCATCTGCATGATGGTGATGATGATGCTCATGGTCATGACATCCGCAGGTGCAATTCTCCCCATGCTCATGATGATGTTCGTGCTCATGCTCTTCATGGTCATGATCGTGATGATGCTCGTGTTCATGCTCTTCATGGTCGTGATCGTGATGATGCTCATGTTCATGCTCTTCATGGTCATGATCGTGATGATGTTCATGTTCTTCCTCTTCCTGTTTATGCATCTGCTCTGCAAGAAGCTTCATCTCAAGAGAATCCTGTCCCTCCATAACCTTCAGAATCTGTTTTCCGTTTATTGCATTCCAGTCTGTTGTGATAATTGCAGCCTTTGGATTCAATGCCTGAATCTGTTTTACGCAAAACTCCAGCTGCTCCGGTGTTGCATTCTGGCTTCTGCTTAAAATAACGGTCGTTGCACACTCAATCTGATTGTTAAAGAATTCACCAAATGCTTTCATCTGCTTGCTGGCTTTTAACGCATTTACAACAGTAACCAGTCCGTTCAGTTTTACATCCTGTTCTTTTTCAATATCGATAACGGATTTCATTACATCTGACAGTTTTCCAACTCCGGATGGCTCGATCAGAATACGATCCGGATGATATTTGGTAATTACCTCATTCAGATTCTTTCCAAAATCACCTACCAGTGAACAGCAGATGCATCCAGAGTTCATTTCTGTGATCTGGATTCCGGAATCCTTTAAAAATCCACCATCAATTCCGACTTCACCAAACTCATTTTCAATCAAAACTACCTGCTCACCTGTAAAGGCTTCTTCTATCATTTTCTTAATGAAAGTTGTTTTACCTGCACCAAGAAATCCTGAAATAATGTCAATTTTTGTCATTTTAATCGCTCCTTTTTCTGGAAATTCCATTTCAAATATGCTTTGGATATTTCATCCCATCTGATATATAATACTCGCATTTTAAACAGATTGCAAATATTAATCATGCATGTGATACAGTTTCTCATAAATCCCGCCATTTGCAAGCAGTTCTTCATGCGTTCCCTGTTCCGCAATCCCATCTTCGGTCAATACAAGTATTTTCTCTGCATTGCGGATCGTTGAAAGTCTGTGTGCAATAACAAATGTTGTGCGATTCTTCGCCAGATGTTCTAATGACTCCTGTACGACACGCTCGCTTTCATTGTCAAGCGCAGACGTTGCCTCATCAAAGATCAGTATTGGCGGATTTTTCAGGAATACTCTTGCGATCGACAACCGCTGCTTCTGTCCTCCGGAAAGTTTGATGCCTCTTTGTCCGATGTCTGTCTGATAGCCTTCCGGAAGGCTCATGATAAACTCATGTGCATTTGCATTCTTTGCAGCCTGATAGACCTCTTCCTCTGTCGCATCTGGTTTTCCGTATAGTATATTTTCATAAACAGAGCCTGCAAACAGATATACGTCCTGTTGAACGATTCCGATCTGATTTCTTAAACTTTTCAGTGTCATTTTCCGGATATCCATTCCATCAATGGTGATCCTTCCCGATGTCACCTCATAAAATCTTGGAATCAGAGAACAAAGCGTTGTTTTTCCAGCTCCGGAAGATCCTACAAGCGCCATATACGATCCTGCCGGAACATTCATGGAAACATGACTTAACACTTCCGGAGTACTGTCGTTATAGGCAAACGAAACGTCCTGAAAACAAATATCTCCTTTTAACACCGGGGCTTCAATTGCATCTTCTGAGTCCTCGATATCCGGCTCTATCGACATAATTTCCATAAATCTTTCAAATCCGCTATAGCCATTCTGGAACTGCTCGGTAAAATCAATCAATGTCCGGATCGGATCTGTAAAAACCGATATATACAAAATAAATGTAATCAGGTCATTTACATCCACGCTGCCCTGCATGATAAAATAAGTTCCCGCAACGATCACGCACACCTGGATCAGGGTCGTAAAACTTCCAAGTCCCGCCTGAAAAGCTCCCATATAGTGATAGCTGTTTCTTTTTGCATTGAGAAAGCCATCGTTACCGACACGGAATTTCTTTTGTTCAATATCTTCATTTGCAAAAGATTTTACAACACGGATTCCAGACAGATTATCTTCGATCTGTGCATTGATCTCCGCAATTTTAATCCGGTTCTGTCGAAACGCTTTTCGCATGTGCCTGTTCACAAAATACGCATAAACGATCATAAATGGAATCATCAGAAACGCTGCAACCGTAAGTCTCGGGCTGATATTTAATAAAATCACAAATGCACCTAAGATTTTCAGCATAGAGATCACAATATTTTCCGGGCCATGATGCATCAGCTCGCTGATATCGAACAGATCCGATGTGATTCTTGACATGAGCTGTCCCACTTTTTCCTCATCATAAAAAGAAAAAGAAAGCTTCTGAAAATGTCCAAAAATCTCCGCTCTCATATCATATTCAATCTTTGCACCCATAACGTGACCGTAATTGCATATAAAAAATTTGCTGTAACATCCAACTGCCACCATAAAAACCATCGTAATTCCGAGCATTATGATTTTATGCAAAGCCTGATCCGGCTCCATAAAAACAACCTTCGATGTAATATAACGAATGATCAATGGTATCGATAACGCTACTGCCGCATCGAGTATGGCAAAAAACATATCCGCCCAGAATATCTTCCGATATGGACGATAATAAGTCATCATTTTTTTCAGATTTTTATTCATAGATCCCTCTCGTTTTGAAAAAAAGAAGTCACCGCACAAGCGATGACTCCTTCAGTTTGATTAATTGTATTTTCTTTTTCTTGCTGCTTCAGATTTTTTCTTACGTTTTACGCTTGGTTTTTCGTAATGTTCTCTCTTACGAATCTCCTGCTGGATACCAGCTTTTGCGCAGTTTCTTTTAAATCTACGTAAAGCGCTATCTAAAGTCTCGTTTTCTTTTACAATTACACTAGACATTATCTCACACCTAACCTCCCTCCAGTTGCGTATTGTGCATCAACTGTAAGGTAATCTTTATTGCACTAGTAAAGATTTTATCAAAATATTCCTATTTGTCAATAGTTTTTTTGTAAATACTGAAAAATTATTTATTTCAGCATACCTTCGAGCGCATTTTTGGCTTCTGCGATTGCATCCGGAATACCTGCAGGATTCTTTCCTCCCGCCTGAGCCATATTTTGACGTCCACCGCCGCCACCGCCGACTTTTGCTGCGATCGCTTTGATAAGGTTACCTGCATGTGCTCCCTGTTTCATAGCTCCATCTGTTGCCATTGCAATCAGATTTACTTTACCTTCATTGGCAGAAGCAAGTACTACAACACCTTCTCCAAGTTTCTCTTTCAGCTGATCACCCAGTTCACGAAGTCCGTTCATATCGACTCCGTCAACAGAAGCTGCTAGGAGTTTTACGCCTTTTATTTCCGTTACCTGATCCATAACATCACCAAGTGCGTCTTTTGCTGCCTTGCTCTTTAATGACTCATTCTCGCTCTGAAGAGCTTTCATTTCAGCCATCAGATGTTCCAGACGCTCTACCAGATTAGCCGGTGTTGCCTTCACCGTCTTAGCTGCTGTATTCAGTTCCTCTTCCATATGTCTGTAATATGCAAACACATTCTCTCCGGTCAGTGCTTCAATTCGACGTACGCCGGCAGCTACACCACTTTCTGAAATAATCTTGAATGCAGTGATCTCTGATGTGTTCTTTACATGTGTACCACCACAGAACTCTTTCGAGAAATCGCCCATGGAAACAACGCGTACCTTCTCGCCATATTTCTCACCAAACAATGCCATCGCACCGGTCTTTTTTGCTTCATCTACTGACATGACCGCTGTTTCAACTGGAAGTGCTGCTGCAATCTCGTCATTTACGATCTGCTCAACTCTTGCAATCTCATCTGCTGTCATAGCCTGGAAATGGCTGAAGTCAAAACGAGTTCTTTCATTGTCCTGATAAGATCCTGCCTGTTCAACATGTGTACCAAGTACGATTCGAAGTGCTTTCTGTAACAGATGTGTTGCAGAATGGTTTTTGCATGTCTGGCTGCGGAGTTTTTCATCAACCATCAGTTCTGCCTGATCTCCGCTCTTTATCATTCCACGGATCATCTTACCAATATGACCGACTTTTCCACCTAAAAGCTTGACTGTATCTTCTACTTTAAAT
Organism: uncultured Lachnospiraceae bacterium; assembly: GCA_934364805.1. Taxonomy (GTDB): domain Bacteria; phylum Bacillota; class Clostridia; order Lachnospirales; family Lachnospiraceae; genus Roseburia. The sequence continues at coordinate 152,486 of CAKRMH010000001.1, read as the reverse complement.
TCACCGGAAGTTGTCTTGATAATACCTTTATCTCCCTGCTGTCCACCCATGGTTGCATAAAATGGAGTCTCTTTTACAATCACAGTTCCGATCTCTCCGTCACTTAATGCCTCTACGATTTCTGACTCTGTTGTCAGGACCGTAATCTCGGATCTGACTGTAAGCTTATCGTATCCAACAAATTCTGTTGTGATGGAAGGATCGATCGACTCATAAACGGTAACGTCTGCTCCCATGTAGTTTGTTGTCTTACGTGCCTTACGTGCTTTTTCTCTCTGCTCGTCCATGCACGCTTTAAATCCGGCTTCATCGTATGAGAATCCTTTTTCTTCCAGGATCTCCGCTGTCAGATCTACCGGGAATCCATAAGTATCATAAAGCTTGAATGTATTCTCTCCGGAGAGCACCTTGCTTCCGCTTTTGCTCATCTCATCCTGCATATCATTTAAGATTGCAAGACCCTGATCGATGGTCTTATTGAATTTTTCTTCTTCCTGTGTCAGAACCTTGAAGATAAAGTCTTTCTTCTCTTCCAGTTCCGGATATCCGTCTTTGCTTTCATTGATTACTGTCTCAGACAGTCTGGCAAGGAATAAGCCATCAATACCAAGCATTCTTCCATGGCGTGCTGCACGGCGGATCAGACGGCGAAGTACATATCCACGTCCTTCATTTGATGGCATGATTCCGTCGGAAACCATAAATGTGGAAGAACGGATATGATCTGTAATCAGACGGATAGAGACATCATCCAGTGCATCCACCTGATATTTCTTTCCGGACATTGCGCATACGCTGTCACGGATTGCTTTCATTGTATCAACATCAAATACAGAATCAACATCCTGCATTACAACTGCAAGACGCTCCAGTCCCATTCCGGTATCAATGTTCTTCTGGGCAAGCTCGGTATATCCGCCTTTGCCATCGCCTTCAAACTGCGTAAATACGTTATTCCATACTTCCATGAAACGGTCACAGTCACAGCCCACTTTACAATCCGGACTGCCACAGCCGTATTTCTCTCCACGGTCATAATAGATCTCTGAGCATGGACCACAAGGACCAGCACCATGCTCCCAGAAGTTGTCACATTCTCCCGTCTCCGGATCTCTGTAGAAACGTGTAATGCGGTCCGCAGGCACTCCGATCTCCTTTGTCCAGATATCAAATGCCTCTTCATCCTCTCCATAAATAGAAGGATATAAACGATCCTCTTCAAGTCCGAGAACCTGTGTCAGGAACTCCCATGACCACGCAATGGCCTCGTGCTTAAAATAATCTCCAAATGAGAAGTTACCCAGCATTTCAAAAAATGTAAGGTGTCGTGCTGTCTTACCAACATTCTCAATATCTCCGGTACGCACACATTTCTGACAGGTCGTCACTCTTCTGCGGGGTGGAATCTCCTGTCCTGTAAAATATGGTTTTAGCGGTGCCATACCAGCGTTAATTAATAATAAGCTGTTATCATTGTGTGGTACTAATGAAAAGCTTTTCATTGCAAGATGTCCCTTGCTTTCGAAAAATTGCAGGTACATCCGACGTAATTCGTTTACGCCATAACTCTTCTTCATAATGTGAATTCCTCCAAAATATCTTGGTTTTATTTATCTTCAACTGCCTGATCAACAGTATCTGTCATCTGAGCTTCTTTTGCGTCCTTCTTTTTGCGCAGTTTAATGCCGATTGTAAGACCAAGTCCTGCAAATACAACCAGTACAACTAATACAATAAGATAATGAACAACCCATCCCAAAAATGCGATCATAGTAATCCCTCCCTGTATGCATAAGCTTTCCCTCTGCTTATAACTTTAATATTATATATGATGTTTTTTCATAATTCAAGTAACGATTCCATTTATCAGATCTTCTACAGGACAAATTTCTGATTTTCTTCCGTGATATCCATGATCCGTTCTGCCATATCCCGGTTTGTGATACGCTTTTTATATCTGGCAATCCCACTGTAATCCTGCCACATGTGCATCGGAAAAACATGTTCACACTCTGTGTTTTTCATAAAATAGTCAATTCCAAGAAATTCATTTTTGCCTAGTCTTGGATCCATCGGAACAAATGCGGCCTCGATCGGAAATCCTTCCAATTTCCGGATCTGGGAACGGTATAATGACTTCACCTGACCGTTGATCAGGTCGCCGGCTCCATCCCAGACCCACATATTCAGATCTCCGGCATGATAAATGCCTGTCCCGTCTGTCCGGACATAATACGCCACTCCCGCATCCGTTGACCGGAGTGTCCGGATCTTCATGTCATCCAGTTCATATTCTGCAGCCGGTGCCGCAAAAAGTATCCGTTCCCGTACCTTTGGATCAATCCCGTGCTTTTTCAGGAAATTCGGACTGATCCGTATGTCCTTAGACAAAATATATTTTATATTGGGATATTTTTCTGTCCAGCGGAGAATGTCCATATCAAAATGATCCCGGTGACAGTGGCTTGCAAACATATAGATTGGCGTATTCCGGTCATACTCGGGAATTTTTCCGCCAAACTGATATCCATTCACACGGTCACCTTCAAAATAATCAAATATCAGCACCTTACTGCCTGTTTCTACAACAAAACAGCTGTGGTGTATAAATCGAACCAGCATATCTTTTACCTCTGTCCTTATTTCATTCTGCCTATGATTGCGTTTGCCTGGCGGTATATTTCTTTCGGATCCTGTCCAATGAAAAATGCTCCGTCTTCATACCGTATCACGCCATTGACCATCGTCATTTTTACATTCTGCTTGCTTCCACTGTATACCAGATTGGTCACAAGATTATTTTCTGGCTGCATATTCGGCTGATTTAGATCAATCATGATAAGATCTGCCTTTTTCCCTTTTGCCAGACAGTCGCAATCCCAAAGTCCCATTGCATGTGCCCCTCCGGTAACCGCCATATAGAGGATCTCCTCTGCGCCAACACAGGCCGCATCCGCTTCTCTTAGCTTTGCAAGCCCGGATACCAGAAACATTTCCCGGAACATATCCAGGCAGTTATTGCTTGCCGGTCCATCGGTCCCGATCCCGACATTGATATGTTCGTCCAGAAAGCGTTTGACCGGAGCAATCCCGCTCGCCAGTTTCAGATTCGATGCCGGATTCGTAACAACACTCATACGATGTTTCCGGAATATTTCAAAATCTTCATCTTCAAACCAGATGCAGTGATATCCACCGCCGCCATATTCGTACATTCCTATGGATTCCATAAACTGTGTCGGTGTTTTACCCCAGCGCTTTTGGCATTCTTCCACTTCCCGCTTTGTTTCCGAATTGTGTGTCCAGACCGGCGTCTTCAGGCGGTTTGCAAGATCTGCAAGTTCCTCCATATGCTTGCCTGATGTTGTATATTCCGCATGGAATCCGGGTATATAGCTTGTCAGCTCACTCAGCTCATTAATCTGGTGATACTCCTCTTCCATTTGTCCGACCGATGACACAAAATCATTAAATCCCGAGGTGATTACCGATCGGAATCCGCAATCCACAGCTGCCTTTGCCGTTATCGCCGGATATGGATACATATCAAAATCCGCCGTAATTCCGGAAGTAAGATATTCCATAATTCCAAGTATATTCAGTGGATACGGGTCCTGCTCCTTTAATCTGGCCTCATTCGGAAACACCTTCTCATTCAGCCATTCCTGAAGCGGAAGATCATCCGCATAAGATCTTAAAAACGTCATTGCCGTATGTGTATGGGCATCTTTAAATCCCGGCATTAATAAATTGCCCTTTACATCAATTTCGCGGTCCCAGATCAGTACCTCATCCGGTCCACACACATCCATAACATCTTCACCGTCTCCAATATAACAAATCCGGCTTCCTTTGACCCAGAGTTCTCCTTCTGCGATCTGGAATTTATGATCCGGCTCCGAGATCAGGATCTTTGCATGAAAAAAACGAATATTCATATGTTCTCCTATTGTCTTTGGCCAATCTCCAAGATAGTTTCCGTTACCAGTTTTTTAAATTGCAAAGCTACCCGGTCCGCTGTCTCCTGCACTTCCTTATGGCTCAGCGGAATCGGAGAGATCCCGCAGGCCAGATTGGATATGCAGGATATCCCGACGATCCGCATCCCCATATGTTTTGCGGCAACTGCCTCACATGCGGTGCTCATTCCGACGGCATCTGCGCCAAGTGTCCTGAGCATGGCAATTTCCTGAGGTGTTTCATACTGCGGTCCTGTCAGTTGGACATAACAGCCTTCCTGAAGGAAAATATCCAGATGCAGTGCTGTTTTTCTTACGATCATCTGCAGTGCACGATCATACACCTGACTCATATCCGGAAAGCGAGGTCCAAGCTCATCCATATTTGGTCCGATCAGCGGGGATGGAACGAATGAGGCAATCTGTCCTGTCAGGAGCATAAAATCCCCTGCCTGCATACCCTGTCTGATTCCTCCCGCTGCATTCGTCAAAAAAAGTATTTCTGCCCCCATCAGCTTCATCAGCCGGATCGGAAGAACCACATCCTCCATTGCATACCCTTCATAGTAATGAATGCGTCCCTGCATGCAGACGACCGGAACATCTCCTACATATCCAAAAATAAACCGGCCTTTGTGTCCAGGTACTGTAGAAACCGGGAATCCTTCTATCTCATGATAGTCAAGCGTCTCCACAACCCGAATATCGTTCGCATAATCTCCCAGTCCTGAGCCCAAAACCAGTGCGACACGTGGTCTGAACGTTGTTTTTTTCTGAAAACATGCATAACATTTCATCAGTTTATCATATACCGGATTCATCCAAAATCCCCCCTTTGTAATCTATAAAATTATACCAGAAAAATCGGTAAATAGGAACTCCTTAAATTGTGTTATATGATAATGCAGATCATTCCTCCATTGCTGTCATTCACGATTTTCTGCATCGTATCCTGAAGCTTCATCTGGCATTCATCATCCATCAGTGCGATCTTATTTTTGATTCCATCTTCCATAAGTTCTCCCACGGATTTTCCGAAAATATTCGTTGTCCAGATTCCCTCCTGGCTTTCCTCCCCTTTTTTGATATAATCGATCAGATCCTGTGCCTGTTCCTCGCTTCCAACGATCGGGGCGATCTCCGTTTCAATATTTGCCCTGATCATATGTACCGAAGGCGAAATTGCATGGATCTTAACCCCAAATTTATTACCATGGCGGATCAGAACCGGATTCTCCATTTTAATGTCTGAAAGCTTCGGCATCACCACGCCATATCCTTTCATATGTACGGAATCCATTGCGTCCTTTACCTGCTCATATTCCTGTTTCATGGCAGCAAGTTCCCTCACCATGGCAATCAGCTGATATTCTCCTTCAATTGGTATTCCGGTCATCTCACTGATATTCTGATAATAATATGTTTCGTCTACCTCCATCTCCAGTGCTACGGTACCCTGTTCAAGCGAAATGCTCTTAATATCTTCCCTGGTAACTGGCCCAGGTGCTCCTTCTGCATCCGGACTCTGCCCTGTTTTCCATGTATCCTGATATACATCCCGCATCCGGATCATATTCCCCATGATTTCCCGTGCACGGTTGATCAGCATTTTTTTTACCCAATGGTCAGATGAAAGCATTTCTGTCCATCCTGGAATAAAAAATGCCACATTCGATACCGGGAATTCATAAAGCATTGCCTCTAATATCCGGTTAATATCTTCTTTCCGCATCTGTTTACAGTTTACCGGAATAACCGGAGCCTGATACTCCTGCTCCATCTGATCTTTCAGCTTCCTTGTTTCTTCACTGTATGGACGTTCACAGTTTAAAACAATGACAAACGGTTTTCCAATCCCACTGATCTCATCGATTGTCTGTTTTTCTGCTGCGAGGTAATTTTCCCTTGGAATCTCACCTACAGTTCCATCGGTTGTAACTACAACACCGATTGTTGCATGCTCATGGATCACCTTCTTGGTTCCGATCCTTGCTGCATCTACAAACGGAATCTCTTCCTCTGACCACGGTGTTTTCACCATGCGCTCTCCGTTTCCTTCCATGTGTCCACTCGCACCATCCACCATAAAGCCCACACAATCGATCATCCGCATACGGATGCTGCTTCCATCTTCAAGTGTCACCTGTGCTGCTTCCTGTGGAATAAATTTCGGTTCGGTTGTCATGATCGTTTTTCCCTGGGCAGACTGCGGAAGTTCATCGATCAGTCTTTCCTTTGCACCTCCATCTTCCATCATCGGGATCACACATATATCCATAAACCGTTTAATAAATGTGGATTTTCCGGTTCTTACCGGGCCTACAACGCCAATATAGATTTCTCCATCTGTCCGCCCCTGAATGTCTTTGTACAGGTTAAATTCACTGTTTGTATTTTTGTCCATAAAAATACCCCTTCCTCATTTACAATAAATATATGGAAGGGGTGTTCTCATTATGCTATTTTTCTTCGGTTTCTTCTGTTTTGCGCTCGCGGCCATACATAACCATGTATTTATATAATCTCTTTGCAAGCTTTGTATTGATCTGCTCCTCAGTTGCACGCCATTTCCAGTTATTACCAATGGTAGACGGAGTGTTGATCCGGGCTTCAGAACCAAGTCCGATGAGATCCTGCATTGGAACGATTGCCATATCTGCTACCGATGACCATGCTCCTCTCATCATTCCCCAGTTATATCCCTCTTCTTTTGTGAGGTTTAAGTATTCTTTTGCATATTTTACAGCCTGTTTCGGTGCAGTTTTCATCCAGCCCATGCAGGTATCGTTATCATGTGTTCCGGTATAAACCACGCAGTGCTGCGGATAGTTATGTGGAAGATAATCGCTGTCTTCTCTGGTATCAAATGCGAACTGGATCACCTTCATTCCCGGGAATCCGGAATCTTTGAGCAGTTTATGTACCGATGGTGTTAAAAATCCAAGATCCTCTACAATGATCGGAAGCTTTCCAAGTTTTTTCTCAAGTGCACGGAAAAGGTCCATTCCTGGTCCCTCTTTCCACTTTCCGTTTTTCGCAGTGTCATCCTTTGCCGGAATTGCATAGTAGGAATCAAATCCTCTGAAATGATCGATTCTTACGATATCATACAGATCTGCCATAGCAGAAATACGTTTTGTCCACCACGTATAATTGTCTTTTTTCATAACATCCCAGCGGAATAACGGATTGCCCCAAAGCTGTCCATCTTCCGAAAATGCATCCGGAGGGCATCCTGCCACTTCGATCGGATCAAGGTCTTTATTCAGGTAGAACTGCGTTGGGTTTGCCCATACATCTGCACTGTCAAGCGCAACATAGATTGGGACATCACCGATGATCTCAATTCCTTTACCATTTGCGTATGCTTTTAATTCTCTCCACTGTTTAAAGAACAGGTACTGGAGCATACAGTAAAATTCAATATCCTGTGCATACTTTTTCTTTGCTGCCGCAATTGCTTCCGGCTTGCGGAATTTCAGGTCTTTCTCCCACTCCAGCCATGCAACACCGTCGTTTGCATCTTTTAAAGCCATGAATAATGCATATTCCTCTAACCATTCAGCCTCGTTTTTGCAGAATTCCTTATAATCATCCGGAAGCTTTTTTACAAATCTCGCATATGCCTTCTTCAAAAGAGCATATCTGGACTCATACATGGTTCCATAATCTACGTATTTCTTACTTCCACCCCAGTCGAAAGATTCACATTCACTTTTCTTTAACAGTCCGTCTTTGCAGAGATATTCGAGATCGATAAAATACGGATTACCTGCAAAGCTTGAAAACGACTGATATGGAGAATCTCCATAACTGGTTGGACAGATTGGAAGTATCTGCCAGTAAGTCTGACCTGACTTATCCAGAAAATCAATAAATTTTCTCGCTGCCTTTCCCATTGTTCCAATGCCATATGGTGATGGCAGTGAAGATATCGGCATTAAGACACCACTTGTTCTCATTATTCTATTCCTCCTGAAACCCAATTTCATTTTTCGTATGTATTCATCCCGCCGGGAACGTTTTCATCCAATTAAAAACAGTATAGTTTTTTCCGGCAGCTATTTCAATAATTTCTTTCTTTTTCTACTTTTTCGCTAATTTTCGTAAGTTATTTTTATGAGAATTGACGAATCGGACAAACCCAAAATCTGGAAACCCATTGTAAAATTCAATTTGCAATGCTACTATTATGTTATACATCAGAACTCGAAAAGGGGATAACCTAATGAACAATCAGATAAAACATAAAATGCAGCATAATTTTAAACGTGCGGTCACTTCCGTCAAGTGGATCATCTTTGCGGTACTGGTCGGGATCATCGTCGGACTTTGCGGTACTGCCTTCTATTTTGGCATGTCGCTTGTAACTGTTGTACGCACACAAAATCCGTGGCTGATCTTTTTTCTCCCTGTTGGAGGTCTTGCGATCGTTGCGCTCTATCATATGCTCCACGATGAAAAAGACACCGGTACCAATCTGGTTCTTTCCGCCATTCATTCCGATGATGAGCTTCCGTTCAGGATGGCACCACTGATCTTCATTTCGACATTAATCACCCATCTGCTTGGCGGTTCTGCCGGAAGAGAGGGTGCTGCTCTTCAGATGGGAGGAAGCCTCGGTAATACACTCGGCAGGCTTTTTCGCTTTGATGAAAAAGACAAACATATCATGATCATGTGCGGCATGAGTGCGGCATTCTCCGCACTGTTTGGAACACCAATGGCCGCAGCGATCTTTCCTATGGAAGTTGTCAGTGTCGGTGTTATGTATTACGCAGCTCTCGTTCCATGCGTGATCAGTTCTCTGATCGCACATGGAATCGCATATTCTTTTGGTGTATCCAACGAAATGTTCCTGATCACCGATATTCCTGTTTTTTCCATCGGGAATTCTGTCCGCATTTCCATTCTTGCCGTGCTCTGTGCACTTGTAAGTATTTTATTCTGTGTGGCATTACACGAAAGTGAACATCTTTATAAGAAGCTTTTCCAGAACCCATACCTGCGTGTCTTTGTCGGCGGCTGCATTGTACTGTTTCTGACACTTCTTGTCGGAAACCAGAATTACAACGGAACCGGAATCAATATTATCGCCCAGTGTATCGATGGTTCTGTACGCCCGGAAGCATTTCTTCTGAAAATCATTTTCACGGCATGTACGCTTGGTGCCGGATATAAGGGTGGAGAAATCGTTCCATCCTTCTTCATCGGTGCTGCGTTCGGATGCCTGTTTGGACTGACTTTCGGTTTTTCCCCAACTTTATGTACTGCTGTAGGAATGACCGCCGTATTCTGCGGTGTTACAAACTGCCCGATCTCATCACTTTTGATTAGTTTTGAATTGTTCGGTTACGACGGTATGCCATATTTCCTCTTATCTGTAGCATTAAGCTACATGTTATCCGGATACTTTGGACTCTACCGCAGCCAGAAGATCATTTATTCCAAATACAAAACAAACTACATCAACAAATCTACATTATAATGCGGTATTTCAGGAACGATACGCTGCAATACAGGCAATTCCCGGGATCTCATATGTACCGGATATCTGCTGCAGTGTATCGCATCCTGCTTTTGTACCATCTACGCAGAGATTCCATGCTTCTCCTTCTGGAAGGCTGATTCTAACTGCATCTTTATTCGCATTGTACGCAACAAAAATCTGTTCTTTTTCATCCTGAATGATGAATGAAACAACATTCTTTGCCTTATCTGGGAAAAACACCAGATGTTCTTCCACTTCTTTCTGCGTTGCCATGCGCAGTCCTTTATGTGCTTTTCGGAATGCGATCAGACCTTTGTAATATTCAAATACATCTTTATTGCAGGACAGCAGGTCATATCTCAACCCATTTGTATACAACGGCAGATTATAGCTGTTCTCAGATACTTCACCTGGTCTGCCTTCGATTGGTTTGCTGCGTAAAAACTCTTCTCCCTGAAGGAAAAACGGAACACCCTGCGATGTAAACACAATCGATGCAGCAAGCCTGCACATCCTGATCCTTGTCTCTTCATCCTCTTCGCTGCAGGAAATACTCATTTTATCCCACAAAGTCAGATTATCATGGCACGAAACATAATTGATCGTATCCACCGGATTTTTCGCCCAGGCACCAGACTTTGTGTACTCATATGCCTTGTAATCGACCTGCGGATGCCGGCACGCCCCTGCAACCGAATAACGGATCGCATTTTCTTTTCCTGGTTCACCGCTTACATATCCCTTTTCTTTTTCATAGAAAACATGACCTCTGATATTATCACGGATGTCATCGGAAAACGCTCCGACACCTTGCAGTTTCGGGATATTGACCTTTAATGCTCTTTGATCGACCGGAAGTGTAGAATCTCCTCCTGTCCATCCCTCACCATATACCATGATATCCGGATTGATTTTCTTCAGTTCGTCATAAACCTGCTGCATCGTTTCAATGTCCAGACATCCCATCAGATCAAAGCGGTATCCGTCAATGTGATACTCCTTTGCCCAGTAACATACGGAATCCACAATATATTTACGGACCATTGCCCGATCCGATGCGATCTCATTTCCACATGCCGATGCATCCGAATACTGCTCCCCATCTTTTCTGTAGAAATAATCCGGAACCGTCTTCTGGAAACAGCTGCCCTCAATATTATGGGTATGATTAAACACAACATCCATAATAACACCAATACCATTTTGGTGGAAATGCTGCACCATCTGTTTGTACTCACGGATTCTTACCTCACCATGATACGGATCGGTTGCAAATGAGCCCTCCGGCACATTATAATTCAGCGGATCATATCCCCAGTTATAAGGATGATCCGAAAGATCCGATTCATCAATGCTTCCAAAGTCAAACGATGGCATGATCTGCACATGTGTGACTCCCAGTTCCTTCAGATGATCGGTTCCGGTTGCCATTCCTTCGTCATTTACTGTGTTACTTTCTGTCAGTCCCAGATATTTTCCCGGATATTCTGCGTGACACGATGCATCAGCCGTTGTATCCGCAATGGAAATTTCGCAGATCACAGCATCCGTATAATGTAAAAGTGCCGGTCCATGATCCTTATCAAATCCAGCTGGATCTGTCTTTTTCAGATCGGTTATCATGGCACGCTTTCCATTCACTCCGGCTGCTTTCGCATAAGGATCAATCGTTTCTTTCTCTCCCTCACCGCATTTCACAAGGTAGGTATAATATCTGCCTTCCAGATCTCCCAGATACTCATATACCCAGGTTCCATGTTGTGACTGCTGCATCGGATATTCTGCAAGCAGGCATTCTCCGTCTCCCTGTTCAAACAGACGAAGTACCACGCTTTCTGCGGTCGGTGCCCACAGCCGGAAGTTTGTCTTTTCCACTGTATAAACAGCGCCAAGATCGTCCCCATCATAGTAGAACTTCTTGTCAAAGGCTTCATCAAATTCATAATTTACTTTGTTTTGTTTCATTTTCCTATGTTCCTTACTTTGCGAATTTGTAATTTTCGTTTTTTTTCGTATTTATTATATTTTATTTCTTTTTGCTTGGCAATTGGGAAATTCACTCAAAATATCATCTCAATTTTAGTAATAATAGCAAAAACAAACGCAAAAAATCCCTATTACAACAACGTGGTAATAGAGATTTTTGATTAACATTTTCTGTTTTTTCCAAAAATCACATCATAATTGATGTTTTTGTAAAAAATATCTTCTCTGTCAAAGCGCTTCCAGTCCACATTTGCACTCATCCACATCGTCTTCGCGATTGCAGATTCCAGTGTCATGTCATACGTCTCAAGGAAATTGCACATGGTCTTCATTTCATTGCCAACCTCATACACAGTCATATCACTGCCTTCGTGTGCCACCTGTGTTGCCATAATAATGATCTTGTCCGGATGTTCTTCACATAATTTGCAAAATGCATCACGGATGGAATGCGGAATTCCCCCGACGCCAAAGCTTTCGATCACAATTGCATCATAATGTTCAAAGATAAAAGGCAGAATCTCCGACCGGATTCCGGGGATCAGTTTTAACAGGAAAATGCTATCGTTCATTCTGGTATAAAACCGAACCTTATCCTCATATGGGATCATTGGAATATAACGCATGATATTCATATCCTGGATGACCGCCAGAGACGGAAAATCAATGCTGGAAAACGCATTATAACTTTTGGAACGAACCTTTTTTGCACGCGTTCCAGCGATCACTTTACCATCAAAAACAATCTGAACGCCCTGCGATTTTGCATCAGCAGCATAGACAAAGCTATCCAGAAGATTCGTCCTGGCATCGGTAATATCCATGTTGATCGGTTTCTGGGAGCCTGTGATCACGATCGGTTTCTGCGAATTCTGGATCATATAAGATAATGCAGCAGCCGTGTAGGCCATGGTATCTGTTCCATGTGCAATGACAAAGCCATCATACTGCTCATAATTTTCCTGGATACACTCGACCATCATCTTCCAGTGCACCGGTTCGATATTGGAACTGTCCAGATTTAAAAGCTGCTTTACATGTACACGGCATACCTTTTTCACCTGTGGAATATAGGTAAGCAGTTCATCCGGTTTAATCTGCGGTTTTAAGCCATTTTCTGACTTTTTCGATGCAATAGTCCCACCGGTTGCAATCAATAGAATATCTTTCATTACAACACCTCTTTTAAATCTTCCACAAACTGTGTAACATCCTCCTGACGGGTTGCCCAGCTGGTACAGATTCTCATGACCGAATGTGTTTCATCAAATTTTTCCTGATATTCGAGAACGTATTTTTCAGAAAGCCGGTCGCAGACTTCATCCGATAACACGACAAATAACTGGTTTGTCTGTGGGGTAACGGTAAAAGGAACCTGACACGCGGTCAGACATTCCGTGATCCGCTCCGACTGCCGGATCGCATTTTTGGCAATCTCGAAGTAGAGACCATTTTCAAACAGTGTCTCAAACTGGATTCCAAGAAGCCTTCCCTTTGCAAGCATGCCTCCATGCTGTTTGATGTTATAGCGGAAATCCGGTTTTAATTCCGGATTGGTAATCACTACTGCCTCGCCAAATAACGCCCCGACTTTTGTTCCGCCAATATAAAACACATCTGAATTTGCTGCGATATCTGCAAGTGTCAGGTCATTTTCTCTGCAGACAAGTCCGTATCCCATACGCGCCCCATCTACAAACAGATACATTCCATACTCCCGGCATACCTGATAAATATCTTCCAGTTCTTTTTTCTGGTAGATGGTTCCAAGTTCCGTTGGTGTGGAAATATATACCATCTTCGGCTGTGCCATGTGTTCATTTCCACCATTGCGGAAATGCTCCTGTGCATAGTCATGGATCTGCGCTGCCTCGATCTTACCGTCATTGGTTGGAAACGTGATGCACTTATGTCCGCACGCCTCCACAGCACCGGTCTCATGTACATTGATATGTCCTGTCTCTGCACACAAAATCCCCTGATATGGTTTTAATGCAGCATCAATGACCGTTGCATTTGTCTGTGTGCCGCCTACAAGGAAATGTACATCCGCATCCGGTGCATCACAGGCCTTTTTGATCAGATCAGCGGCATGTCTGCAATGTTCATCCATCCCATATCCGATCGTCTGCTCCATATTTGTTTCTGTCAGTCTTTTTAAAATATCCGGATGACAGCCTTCCGCATAGTCACAATTGAAATAGATCATCTGATTCACTCTCTTACTTATTGGATTCTGTTACGAGAGCCTCCAGTGTTTTTAATGCCTTTCCGGAGTCAATCGCATCAGCGGCAATCTGAATGCCTTTCTCCATAGTATCAGCTTTTCCACCAATATACAAGGTCGCACCTGCATTCATAAGGACAATATTTCTCTTGGCGCCCTGTTCTTTTCCAGATAAAATATCTTTTGTGATCTGCGCATTGACCGTTCCATCGCCTCCCTGGAGTTCTTCCAGACTGCATCGCTCAAATCCGAACTGCTCCGGTGTGATGGTAAACGTATGTACCTTGTGATCTTTGATCTCGGAAACGGTCGTTTCCCCGGTCAGTGTAATTTCATCCATATTGTCGCATCCACTTACTACATAAGCGCGTTCCACACCAAGATTCATCATTGCACCGGCGATCACTTTTGTAAGTTTTGCATCATAAACACCAATGACCATGCCCTTTGCACGGGATGGATTTGACATTGGTCCTAAAATATTAAATACCGTGCGGAATCCCAGTTCTTTTCGTACCGGGCCGACATATTTCATTGCCGGATTAAAATGTGGAGCAAACATAAAACCGATTCCAGTCTCTTCTACACATTTTTTTACCACCTCCGGATCTGCGCTGATGTTGACACCTAACGCTTCGAGCACATCTCCGGCTCCGCTCCTGGATGAAATGGAACGGTTTCCATGTTTTGCAACCGGAAGTCCGGCTGCTGCAACAACAAATGCAGATGTTGTCGAAATATTAAAAGAATACGTGCAGTCTCCGCCGGTTCCCACAAGATCTACATGATTTGGAACATCCGGTGCAATTGTCATGGCTTTATCTCTTAACACAGATGCAAGTCCTGTGATCTCATCTAATGTTTCTCCTTTCATGCGAAGTGCCGTGAGAAAGCAGGCAATCTGTGCCGGAGTTGCCTGACCTGTCAGGATCTCTTCCTGTGCCTGTTCTGCCTCATCTACCGTTAAATTTCCACCTGCTGCAAGTTTGCCTAATATCTCTTTCATGATCTTTCCTCCAGTTCTTAATCCAATTCATTCAATTCTTTTTTGAATGTGCTTACATACTCAGAAGCTGTTTTTGCATCGAAATTACTCTCACGCATCAGTTCAATAAAATGTGTTCCTACAATGGCACCATCGATCAGATCTTTCATCGGTGCAACATCCTTCGCCGTACGGATTCCAAATCCCATCATGACCGGAATCTTTGAAACTTTTTTCACTGAAGCAAGATATTCTTTGACCTGTTTATGGAATTCACCGCCCTGTCCGGTAACACCCATTGCCGATACACAATATACAAAGCCTCTTGCGTTTTCAAGAAGTTTTGGCACTCTGTCCTTTGATACCGGGGATACGAGTTCGATCAGGATCGTTTCATCTGCCCCGTTTAATGCCTTCTGTAATTCTTCCTGTTCCTCAAACGGAAGATCCGGGATGATCAGTCCGTCCACGCCGCATTCCTTACATTTTGCAGCAAACGCTTCCACACCATAATGCAGTACGGTATTGTAATACATCATAAAAACGATCGGCACCTGAACGTTGGCTTCTCTCATTTCTTTCATGCAGTCAAATGTTCTGGCAAGACTGGCTCCTCCAAGGATTGCCTCGTAAGATGCCTGCTGGATGACGGGGCCATCCGCTACCGGATCTGAAAACGGAATTCCGAGTTCGATCATATCCACACCTGCTTTTTCCTGTGCCTCAATCAGTTCCTTTGTCTTGTTGTAATCCGGAAAACCGGCTGTAATATATGTGATAAACGCCTTTTTATTGTCTTTTTTTAATGCCTGAAGTTTCTCTTCAATACGATTCATTCCATTTCCCTCCTAATTCAAATATCCTTCACCTGCAAGATAGCTTGCAATCGTATTCACATCTTTGTCTCCGCGTCCTGACAGGCAGACGATCATAGACTGGTCCATGGTCATTTCTTTTGCCTTTTTAAATGCATATGCAACGGCATGCGCACTTTCAATTGCCGGAATGATTCCTTCTAACTTGCAAAGTTCCATCAGTGCGTCCATTGCCTCAACATCTGTGATGCTGACATATTTTGCACGTCCGATGTCTTTTAAATACGCATGTTCCGGTCCAACTCCAGGATAATCAAGTCCCGCAGAGATCGAATGTGCAAGCTGGATATTGCCATCCTCGTTCTGAAGCAGATAAGACCGCATTCCATGGAGTACTCCAGGTTCTCCCATTGCCATTGCAGAAGCATGTTTTCCGGTTTCCACTCCAAGACCGGCTGCCTCTACACCGATCAGTTCTACCTCTTTCTGATCAATGAAATCCGCAAACATACCGATAGAATTGGAGCCACCACCAACGCAGGCCATTACAACATCCGGATTTCTTCCTTCTGCTTCCATGTGCTGTTTTCTTGCTTCTTTACTGATCACACTCTGGAATTCCTTTACCATCTTCGGATATGGATATGGTCCGACCGCAGATCCGATAATATAGAAGGTATCCTCTGCTGTTTTTGCCCATGTACGGATGGCTTCGTTTGTTGCGTCTTTTAAGGTATTGCTTCCGGATTCTACCGATACCACTTTTGCACCGAGCATTTCCATACGCATAACATTTAATTTCTGTCTTTCAATATCCTCTTTTCCCATGTACACGGTACATTCCATATCAAACAATGCAGCTCCGGTCGCTGTCGCAACACCGTGCTGTCCGGCTCCGGTTTCTGCGATTACTTTTGTCTTTCCCATACGTTTTGCAAGAAGGATCTGACCGATTACGTTATTGATCTTGTGCGCTCCGGTATGGTTTAAATCTTCTCTCTTTAAATATATTCTGGTTCCATATTTCTCGCTCAGACGTTCTGCATAATAAAGCGGAGTCTCACGTCCCACATACTGTTTCAGATAATAATGATACTGCTTCATGAATTCCGGATCATGAATTGCTTCCTCAAAGGCTTGATCAAGTTCTTCCAATGTGTTCATCAAAGATTCTGCTACGTACTGTCCACCGTACTGTCCATAATATGCTTTACTGTTCATTTTTCTTTTCCTTTCTGGCTTTTCATTTCTATATGTAGTGATTACTTATAAATCTCTTTCCAGTGTTTTGCTAACACTTTTGGCTCCTGGGCTTCCATAAATGCTCTTCCGATCAAAAAACCGGATACTTCGTACTCTGCAAGGAATCGTACATCATCGTCTTTTACGATCCCGCTTTCAGCGATCAGCACTTTCTCTTTCGGTACCATGCTGCGAAGCCTTGCTGTGTTCTCCAGACTGATGGAAAAATCTTTCAGATTCCGGTTATTGATCCCGATGATCCTTGGGTCCAGCTTTAATGCTCGCTCCATCTCGTATTCATCGTGAACTTCTACCAGTGCATCCAGTTCCAGTTCCCTTGCAAGCTGATAAAATGCCCGGAGTTTCTCATCATCCAAAATGGCTGCAATCAGAAGAACGGCATCCGCACCAATCGCTTTGGCTTCGTAAAACTGATATTCATCGATCATAAAATCTTTCCGGATGATTGGAAGATCTGACCGCTCTCTGATCTGCTGCAGGTATTTTACGTCCCCGTGAAAATGATCCTCCTCTGTCAGACAGCTGATCGCATCCACCGATTCGTTATATTCCTCGATCCGTTCCATCAGATCAATTTTGCTTGTGATGTTTCCAAGACTCGGCGATGCCTTTTTAAACTCACCGATTATGGATAACCCCGGCTTTTTCAATGCGTGATAAAAGCAGTCCCTCTCTCTGGTCTTCTGCGTCTCTCCCATCCGGCGCATCTCTTCAAATGGGATGTTTTTTTTCTGCTCTGCAAGTCTTATTTTCTTGTCTTCTACGATTTCGTCTAAAATCATGCCATCCTCCGTCTATATTGTTCCATTGATAAAATTCTCGATCATCCGTTTCCCGTGCTGTGTATAGATGGATTCCGGATGAAACTGCAATCCGACAACCGGATATTTTCTGTGTCGCATCGCCATGATCTCTCCATCTTCCGTTTCTGCAAGCACCTTAAGTTCCTTTGGAAGTGTCTCCCTTTGTACTGCAAGCGAATGATATCTTGCCACCTTGATTGGTGAATCAATCCCACTGAAAATGCTTGTTCCGTCATGTGTAATGGTTGACTGTTTTCCATGAAACAGCGCTTTGGCATAGGATACGGTCCCTCCAAGCGCTTCCCCGATACACTGATGTCCCAGGCAGATGCCAAGGATCGGAATCTTATCATAGAACTCTTTTACAACATCCATACAGATACCGGCCTCTTTCGGATTCTTTGGTCCTGGTGAAAGCACGATTCTCTGAGGATTTATCTGCCGAATCTCTTCAATTGTGATCTCATCATTCCGTACCACTTTGATGTCATCTTCAAAAATTCCAATATACTGATACAGGTTATAGGTAAATGAATCATAATTATCAATCAGTAAAATCATAAGTTTTCCTCCTCAACCAGTGTTTTTGCAAGTGCCATTACTTTATTGCAGCATTCCTGATATTCATTTTCCGGGACAGAATCTGCAACGATTCCAGCACCAGCCTGCAGATAGACACGGTTCCCCTTTTTCACCATTGTCCGGATGGTAATACAAAAATCCATATCTCCGGAAAAATCGATATATCCGGTTGCGCCTCCATACAGTCCGCGTCTTACCGTCTCTAATTCATCGATGATCTCCATTGCCCGGATCTTTGGTGCACCGCTCAATGTTCCAGCCGGAAGGAAGGAAGAAACCAGATCAAGTGGATGAAATTCTCCCTTTTTTCTTCCCTCTACCTGGGAAACAATATGCATCACATGAGAGTAATTCTGTACTTCCATAAACTGTGTCACTTTTACGGTTCCAAACTCTGCGATACGTCCCATATCATTTCTTGCAAGATCAACAAGCATGACATGCTCGGCACGTTCTTTTTCATCCTGAAGCAGTTCATCTCTTAAAAGTGCATCCTCCTGTGGATCTGCTCCACGTCGTCTTGTTCCAGCGATCGGACATGTGAACACTCGGTTTCCCTGCTGTTTTACGATCATTTCCGGTGAGCTTCCGATCACCTCAAACTCTCCATAGTTGAAATAATACAGATACGGAGATGGATTTAATTCTCTTAACTCCTTATAGAGTGCAAATCCATCCTGACCTGTCTCGATCGTCCAGCGCTGGGATAACACCGTCTGGAAGATGTGGCCTTCTCTGATATATTCTTTGATCTTATTGACCTTCTTTTTGTACTCTTCTAATGTGTCGGACTGCGCTACGATCACACCATCGTGACAAAATGCTGTTTCTTCTTCCGGTTTTCTTCTTGCACGTTCGATCATATCCTGTGCTTTTAGGAGCGACTTTTCCCTTCCTTCTTCGCTGTCCTCTCCGAGAACGATCGCTGTCAGTGTTTCTGCCACATAATCCATGACAAGAAATTCTGTCATAAGCATCATCTGGATCGTTTCAATTCCAATCTCATCCGGATTATTGTCCGGAAGTTTTTCCGCATATCTTACAAAATCATATCCAAGGTTTCCAACAAGTCCTCCGGAGAAAGATAACTCCTCATTGTCTTTTACAATATCAAAATCACTGTAATATTCTTTTAAAAGAACCAGTGGATTGCCTTCCTTTACGATCCTGCTTCCATCACGTTTTGTCACGATCAGGGAATTGCCTTCTGATGTGATCAGTTCTTCCGGTTCTTCTCCGAAAAAAGAATATCGGTCATAATTTTTATCATAGCTTTCCAGCAAAAATCCCTTTTTGTCCCCAACCAGACTGGCATACATTCCGGTTGCTGTCTCATTTACAATACTGACTGTTTTCTTGTAAATCCGTAATCTTCTCATATTTTCCTCCTGATAAAACAAAAATCCCCGGGAGATGTTTTCTTGCATCTCCCAGGGACGAATTTCTCGTGGTGCCACCCTGCTTTATGATGTAATTGCATGATCGATCCATTTTCGAAAAACAAAAAAGGCTGATATCTCCAATCGGAAATATCAGCCACCAATTACGTCATCTCTCTACAGATACGGAAGCAATCATTCTCTGTCACTTCGATATCTTGCCCCTGTAACGTGGGGAAACGGCATCCGCTACTCTTGTTCACTTTGCATCTAACGAATCCATTCCTGTCAAACTATCCTGCCTGCTTCCACCACCGCAGACTCTCTGTGAAGAATCATCTGAAGTACTACTTTCGCTCTTTGATTTTACTTATGAAGTTCTTTAACTTGATGTTAGTCTACCCTATTAAAGTGTTAATGTCAACACTAATTTTTCAAAAAATATCGGATTATTTTACAAGATTCATTTCCCTGATCTCATTGTTCATAAAATCAACCGCATTATCCAGTGTTGTTTTACTGATCGCTGCCATTGCTTCTTCCGTGAAAAATGCCTGATGCGACGTTACGATAACATTCGGGAAGGACAACAGTCTTGCTGTTACGGAAGACTCCAGAATATCTGCAGAACGATTTTCAAATACATTGTCTCTTTCCTCCTCATAAACATCCAGACCAACTCCATGGAATTTATGATTACGGATTCCCTGGATCAGATCATTCGTATCTACCAGTTCTCCTCTGGATGTATTGACAAGTACCACATCATCTTTCATTTTGGCAATCGTATGCGCATTGATCATATGATAGTTCTCGTCTGTCAGCGGGCAGTGAAGAGAGATCAGATCTGCTTCACTCAAAACGTCTCCCAATTCTTTGTACTCGATAAAATCAAGATTTTTATTCGGATATTTATCGTAGGCAATTACTTTCATCCCAAACCCATGGCATATCTTAGCCATAGCTGCCCCGATTTTACCGGTTCCGATAATTCCAGCTGTACGTCCATGGAAATTTAATCCCATCAGCCCGACCAGACTGAAATTATTTTCACGCACTTTGATATATTCTTTATGGATACGCCGGTTCACACTCATTGCAAGCGTCATGGCATGCTCCGCTACAGCCTCCGGTGAATATCCCGGAACGCGAAGCACGGTAATTCCAAGTTCTTCTGCTTTTTTCAGATCTACATTATTAAATCCCGCACATCTCATAAGAATCAGTTTGATGCCTTTGTCTGCAAGTATATCCAGTGTCTTTTCTCCAAGATCCGAACTTACAAATGCACAGACTGCATCATACCCATCCGCAAGAGCCGCCGTCTTTGGAGAAATGTCCGTATCCAGATATTCAATCTCAAGATCCGGATAATTTGGGCGCTCCTTTTCAAAAGAATCTACATCATATTGCTTTGCATCATAAAATAGGATTCTCATATATTCTTACCTCCATAATGCTTATATTTTT
The DNA here is from genome assembly GCA_934364805.1 of uncultured Lachnospiraceae bacterium. Taxonomy (GTDB): domain Bacteria; phylum Bacillota; class Clostridia; order Lachnospirales; family Lachnospiraceae; genus Roseburia. The sequence continues at coordinate 131,526 of CAKRMH010000001.1, read as the reverse complement.
CCCGACAGGAAGTGATTGCATACATCACATTTTCTCTGCCAGTTATTTCCCTGTTCCATGGTAGGAATATAACATAGATCCCGAGAAAAAGCACGTTGTATTTACAACATTTTTGTTTGTTTCTCTTTTCGTACAACAAATAGTCCTATTTTTGAGAAATTCCATCAATTACATACGCATGATTCATTGGTCCGCTTCCTTTTCCCAGGTCAAGCATTGCTGCAAGCGCACCGGAAATGTATGCTTTTGCTCCTTCCACTGCCTCCTGCATGGTCATTCCTTTTGCGAGATTTGCTGCAATTGCACTTGATAATGTGCACCCGGTTCCATGCGTATTCGGATTATCGATCCTTCTGCCTTTAAACCAGTGCATTCCCTCTGCATCTGCAAGCAGATCATTGGCAGTGTTTACCTGATGTCCTCCCTTTAACAGCACATTGCAATGATAGTGATTCTGTATCCAGGCAGCTGCCAGCAGCATATCTTCTTCAGAGTTTATGGCTCTGCCAGAAAGCACTTCTGCCTCTGGAATATTTGGTGTGATCACATCTGCAAGCGGAAGTAATTCCTGCTTAAGTATCCCGACTGCTTCCTCACTGATTAATCTCGCTCCGCTTGTGGCAACCATCACAGTATCTACAACCACATTTTTCAGCTGATACTGCCGGATTGTTTCTGCGATCACATGAATCAGTTCCCCGGAAGAAACCATACCTATTTTCACCGCATCCGGACGGATATCCGTAATGACCGCATCCAGCTGCTTCTTTAAAAAATCCGGAGTGACTTCCATAATTCCGGTGACACCGGTCGTATTCTGTGCGGTCAATGCTGTGATCGCACTCATGGCGTATACTCCGTTTACGGTCATTGTCTTAATGTCTGCCTGTATTCCTGCTCCACCACAGGAATCGCTTCCTGCGATTGTAAGTGCTGTATGCATTTTTACTCCTTTCTTCTGTCATGCTTTGCGATGCACGACCTGACCTGATCTGCCGATAGCCTTTCCAGATAGTGATCTGTAAGCATTCGGATTTCATCTTTTTTTTCTTCGCTGAAACGGTCATAGACTCCAACCGTCACAAATCCGGCCTTCTTTGCCGTCTGAAGCGCATAAAAGGAATCTTCAAATACCATTGTCTCTTCCACCATACATGCCATCTTCTGCTGCGCTGCATCGTAAATGTCCGGCCGGTCTTTCCCTGCACCAACCTCTTCGCAGGTGAAGATCTGCTGAAAACAGGAAAAAATGCCAAGACGTTCAAATGCCTTACTGATTACATTCTTCTCCGATGACGTAGCCACGGTCATTGGAATCCCCTGCGCCTGTATCCACTGCAACGTCTCTTCCACTCCGGGTTTCAAAAGAACCCTGCGCTCATAAAATGTACGGATCGTGTCCGTAACTCCATCTAATATCTTTGTAATCGGAAAACCATAAAGATAATGTTTCTTTATATACTCAGCACCCTCCGTCATACTCATGGCAAACATTTTCTGTCCAAGATGCTTCTCCGGCGTGATGCCCTGACTTTGTAAGTAAATTTCCGGAGCCTGATCCCAGATTCCCATTGAATCCAAAAGTACTCCATCTGCGTCAAAGATAATTCCTTTTATACTCATATCCGACTATTCTTTCACGATCTGAGCTGCAGACTGTTTTAATCTGTTTGCAGCTTCTTTGATATTTTTCTGTGCAAAAATCGCACTTACAACTGCAATTCCTGAAATTCCGCTTCCTTTCAGTTCAAGCACATTGTCCTGGCTGATCCCGCCAATTGCCACAACCGGAATATTTACCGCCTCACAGATCTCTTTTAACACTTTATGATCCAGTGGCTTTGCATCTTCTTTTGTGCTGGTGGAAAACACCGCACCTACGCCAAGATAATCCGCACCACGTTTTTCAGCCTGTAAAGCCTGTTCCACGGTAGCTGCTGATACACCGATTATTTTATCCGGTCCAAGCTTTTCCCTCACCGATCCGGCTTCCATATCACTTTGTCCGACATGGACACCATCTGCACCGATCTCCATGGCAATCTCCACATTGTCATTGATCACAAACGGTACATGGTACTTGCGGCATAACTTCTGGATCTCCACAGCTTCCTTCTGAAATGCTTCTTTGTCAAGATGCTTCTCCCTAAGCTGTACAAATGTTGCTCCACCTTGCAATGCCTCTTCTACCTGCATTGCAAGTGTCTTGTCTCCAAGCCAGCTGCGGTCGGTAACCGCATATAATAACATATCTTCTTTTCTACAGTTGCTCATATGAATCCTGATTCCTTTCTGCTATTTATAAATCTCATAATTTGCATATTCTGTAAGTGTTTTTTCGTCCAGATGACAGATTGCATCAATGATCGCATTACGATAAGATGCATTTCCTCCATATTCCGGAAGATGCTGCCACGCAATTTCACCAGCTGCTCCCATGGCGCATACCGCAGCAGCCGCAGCTTCCAGCAGGTGCCCGGTATTTGCAGCAAGATACGCTGTCATCATTCCGGAAAGCTGACATCCGGTTCCTGTAATACTTCCCATCTCTGTCCTGCCGTTTCTTATCACATAACATTTTCTGTCATCTGCCACCAGATCAATGGCTCCGGTCACTGCAATGACACTTCCCGTCTTTTTTGCAAATTCTTTTACAAAAGAAACAGCTTCACCCAGATTCTGCTCCGTCACACGGTCACTGACCGAGGCATCCACACCTCTTGTACACCCGGAGCCATTCGCTAATGTTTTCATCTCGGACATGTTTCCGCGTATCACATCAAAGGGGATCTCGCTCATAAGTTTTAAAGCAGTTTGGGTCCGGAAATGGCTTGCTCCGGCTCCTACCGGATCAAACAACACCACATGTCCAAGTTCCTTTGCTCTTTTTCCAGCAAGAAACATCGACTCCACCGTATGCTGCTGCAACGTTCCAATATTGATATTTAACCCCTGACAGATGGATGTAATTTCCTCAACCTCCATCGGATCGTCCGCCATGATCGGACTTCCTCCGCAGGCCAGCAAAATATTCGCCACATCATTGACGGTGACATAATTGGTAATATTATGTATCAGTGGTTTCTTCTCTCTTACGTTTTTCAGACATTCTGCAAACATGATCTATCTCCCAAAATAACATCGTTAGTGTCTAACACATACTACCTCTTACAGCCGTAGAAAACAAGTATTATGTGCGTTTCTACTTACGATCCGCCATACACATGCTTTTCAAAAAATACATGCGGGAGGAAAAATCCTGGAAATACCGGACTTCATCGCTGTATCCGGTTGCACCAAACGCCTGCTTTAATTTGATTCCACCATTCATCAGAAGAGACCCGGATGCTGTCATATCTTCCTTCTCTCCAGGCATCGTCACAAATCTGGAAACAACATGCTGCACCAGTGACCCCTGTTTGATATGAATCGGCGATTGTGTGTTGACCAGATCTCCGAATTCTTTAATGTTATATGTTAATTCCTGATTAAATAATTTGTATTTATCTTCTTTAATCAGTCCTTTTGGTATATACTGTTCAAATTGTGTATTGGGTTGTACCATATATTGCATCAGCATTCCGACTGCCTTTTTACCATCTTTGGATACACAGGTCCATTCGTACAGATTCTGTCCGTTTCTTCCTCTGTAAAACTCCCCGTGCTGTAATACTTCGCGCCACTCCTTATAAAGTGCGATCTGTTCTTTGATCTGTCTTAATTCCTCCTTTGACATGTCACAGAAGTTGCACTCATATCCACAGACACCAAAAGCAGCCACATGAAATCTGGTATCTAACGGTGTATTGCGAAGCGTCTGATGATTCGGACAGGCCGATACATGTGCACTGACGCAGGACATCGGATATCCATAACTGTAATTGGTCTGTGCCTGTACACGGTATGCTGCATCCGTATCATCACTTGCCCATATCTGTGGAAAATATGACAAAATTCCAAGATCAAAACGGTTTCCACCTGCCGCACAGCCTTCAAATAAGATCTTCGGAAAACGTTCGGTCAAGGTCTTCATTGCATGATACAGACCAAGTACATAACGGTGTGCGGTCTCTCCCTGATGCTCATGGTCCAGATACTGTGAATAATAATCCGAGAAGATCCGGTTCATGTCCCATTTGACATAACTGATATTTGCTGAAGAAAATACCTTTGTCATCTCTTCGATGATATACTCTACTACTTTTGGATTTGCCAGATCCAGAATCCTCTGGTTTCGACCTTCGGAATGTGGCTTTCCTGGGATTTCCATCGTCCACTCCGGGTGAGCACGGTACAGATCACTGTCGGTATTGACCATTTCCGGTTCTACCCAGATTCCGAAATCAAGCCCCAGATCGTTTATTTTTGATGCAAGTCCTTCCAGCCCATTTGGAAGTTTTTTCTTATTGACATACCAGTCCCCTAATGAAGATTTGTCATCATTCCGGTGTCCAAACCAGCCGTCATCCATAACAAACAATTCGATTCCTGCAGCTTTTCCCGCTTTTGCAAGTTTTAACAGTTTATTTTCACTGATGTCAAAATAAGCTGCCTCCCAGCTGTTCAGGAGAACCGGACGGATCTTATCTCTCCACTCACCTCTGCAGATGCACGCCCGTACAAATGCATGCATCCGACTGCTCATTCCATGAAAACCCTCTGTAGAGCAGGTCATAACTGCTTCCGGTGATTCAAAGAACTCCCCAGGTCTTACTTCAAAGGAAAAGCTCTGCGGATTGATCCCTGCAACAAATCTTGTTTTATGGTACCCATTCACTTCTGCAGCCTCATAATGATTTCCACTATAGATCAGATTCATGCCGTAGCATATTCCTGCATCTTCACTGGTCGTCTCCTTTGAGAGCATGACAAACGGATTCGCACGGTTAGAAGAAGTCCCTGTATAGGAAGCATTCACATGTTTTCCAGCACAGATGCGGATGTCATGACGCTGCATCTCTCTGGCCCACGAACCATTAAACGTTGTAAGGATATAATCATCCGTTTCAAAATCCAGCTGTGTACTCATGAGCCTTTTCAGCCAGACCGAATCTTCACTTTCATTAATCAGTTTTGAAACACGTGTGATCACATCCTTTTGGGGGAAAACATAATAATTCAGTTCCAGAACCAGTCCATAATGATGATCCTTCATCGTCACCGTCAGATGCTCGACTTTGCCATTCTCTTCATAAGAACCAGGAAGTGTTATAAAAGGCTCCTTGCCTTCTGTAATCCGGCTTTTATCATAAACAAAATCCGATGTCATTCCTCCATCTGCATGCACAAGTTCCACAAACGGCTCACGGATATCGCCCTTTCCGTAGGAGGACATTTCAAGTCTCATATCTTCAAGGGAATAGCTGGTATGTGCCGCATCATACACGTTCGTATTTCCCGGAGCAAATGCATGCTTCTCGCTCAGCACCTCTGCCTCCGCTGCAGAATCAATGATGATCTTTTCGCCATAATACAGATGTTCCAGCTGTCCGGTCGGAAGTATCTTGAAACAATACGTGGTATGTTCTGTATCAAGAACCATGATGTTGTCAAGTTTTCGAATCATTATTATATCCTCCTTTAATTTTTCTTAAGTTCCTTTTTGATTTCATTCAGTTTCTCATCCGTAAGGATATAGTGTCTGCGGAATATGATAACTGCAATGATAAGTACAAATATCGGAATAAGTGTCATACTCATGCGAAGTCCGATCCTTGCACTTCCGCTGACGGCTGCCTCTACTGTTTCATCCGAGCTGATCTGGCATACGGTAAGCACAAGTGAAGCAACAAGCGCAGAAATTCCGGAGGCAAGTTTCACCACAAATGTCTGCATGGAAAAAATAACCGACTCATCTCTTCGTTTATTTTTCAGTTCTCCATAATCTACGGTATTAGCCAGGAAAACCGTAACAATTACATTTAACATTCCAAATGCGGACATGATCAGAAATGCCGGTACTAAAAGGAAGTATACATTCGTCACTCCTCCAGTCATAAGGAACAGTAAGATGAGATACCCGCAAAAAGCCATTGTAGAGCTGACATAAAATATTTTTATTGTGCTCATGAATTTTCTCAGAAGCGGAAACAGGATCATCATGGCAAGTATCTGAAATGCTCCGCCAAAAGTATTAAACAGGGTATAATCTGCTTTCCATCCGGCACCACTGAAATCATATTTAAAGAAATAGATCAGTAAATTAGATGTAATATACAGTGCTGTATTGATCAGCACGATTGCTGCAACCATCGTCATCGCCTGGTCATTCTGGATCAATGCACGGAACATTTCTTTTACAGAAGCCGTCTGCATATCCACCGATGATTTTTCCTTGATGCAGACGCAGGTGATAACTGTAAAAATCACAAATAATACTGCGACAATTGCTGCAAAGGCCTGAAAACCAAGACGTTCCACCTCGCCATCATTTGCTCCGCCAAGCCATTTTCCAAGTCCGGACACGCACATGACCGTAATAATTGTGATGACTGCTGAGCCTACCCCTGCACAGGAACGTGCGAGTGCCGACAGGTTCTCACGTTCTTTTCCACTCTCTGTAAAGGCAGGAACCATTGACCAGTATGGAATATCCATCATGGTGTAGGTAACACCCCACAAAATATATGTAACAGCCGCATATGCCACAAGTCCTCCCGCATGGAAGGAAGTCGGTGCGGAAAACATCAGATATAAAATGACCGCATTGGTCAGCGTTCCGATCAGAAGCCACGGGCGGAATTTGCCCCATCTGGTCTTTGTTTTGGCAACAATCACCCCCATGATCGGATCATTAAATGCATCAAATACACGTGCCACAAGAAGAATAATCCCCATTGCCCATGCACTGACTCCCATAATATCCTGATAATAATACAGGATATAACTTGCAGATAACATGTACACCATATCTTTTCCAACTGCACCAATTCCGTAGGCAAACTTTTCTATTCCTGATAATTTTTTCTTTGTTTCCATTTTTCTCTCCTATACTATCTTCCCTGATCTTTATTTTTTAACCCCATTGCAAGTTCTACTGCTTTATATGCACCATCATAGATTCCGATAGATTTATTGATCATAATGTTATGACACATATCTTCCAGCAGATCGTTGTCGTTTAAAAACAGATCGATCATCTGGATCGTATGTGGAATATCCCTGCACTCAAGTGTTCCATCACCGATTTCTGCAGAATGGATTGCTCCCCACATTTCATGCTTTCCGACTCTTTTGATAAACAGCTTTGGAACCGGATAAAATGCAAGCTCACTTGGTTTTGTCACAAGCACATCTGCGCTTCTCATCAGAAGGTTGGTACAATAAACTGCTTCAAAAATATTGGGATGCCAGAATCCATGTATTCCGAACATATCATTTGCCGGATCTAATGCGTCCTCAGCAAATTTTTCGGTTGCTTTCCAGTTGTCAAAATGTTCGGTTGCAGCCGATCCCATCTCCGGAATCTCTTTCTGCAGCTCATCCCACACATTTTTATAATCCCCGACGTTTACATACAAAACAGCTCTTTTTTCATGGATCATCGGAAGCAGATGACGGATAATCGCAGCAAAGATTTCTTTTTGTGCTCCGGCTCCGCCGATCGTCAGCAGGAAACGCATCGGTTTCTTTTGATTTTTCCGCTCAATTCTCGCCTGACAGTCATTTTCTATATTGCTGACTAATTCATGATCAATATAATGACCGGTATACACTAAAGCATCTGCCGGCATCGGATTGCAGACATTTTTCTTATTCATACCGTTTAAAATGCGGTATCCCATATAAGCATTGTGGCACTGGATCGTATGGACACTGCCTTCAGCAAGATGAAGCGCCATCGGCCAGTTATCCGGAATCGCATTGACAACATATTTCATGCCTGCGTGAACTGCAGCCTGTGCTGGCCACACATGTGTTCCGATCACCGGAATCTCCTTCGGGATATTCCGGAATACCGGCACCATGAGTTCTGCATTTTTCTGGTCGGAAGCATTATATGACAACGCCCGGAATCCCTCGTAATTCATCGGTTCCCAGACCAGTTTGTTAAACAATCGGTTTTTGGACATTCTTGAACCCAGAGAATACAGTTTATTCTGCGCACTGATGACTTTTGTGCATGTGGTCTGCGGATAACCGTTTAAATCCATCCAGTATGGCGTGTAGCCCAGATATTTTGCTGCCGAAGCCATCGCCATTGAAATCCGGTAATGTCCAAATCCCATACGGATATTTCCAACGATAATTCCCTTCTCCATATCAAACTCTGCACGATTGTCTTTCTGTTCGAGCAAAATGTTCCGGACACCAAGCGAATCCCCGATATATGGATTTCTTTCAATGCTCACCGGATAATCGGTTCTGGAATCATCCCCAAATTTTTTCTGATACTTTTTCTTTGATCTGCACGCACTCTTATATGCTCTGGCACTGATCTCATTTCCAAAAATATTTTTTGATTTTTCCAACATGTTATACTCCTTCATCATTTACATCAAATAATTTTCCCTCAAAAATTATCCTTCACTATCCTTTGGACAGATCACTTCAAATCCGATCCGGACCGGGTCTGTGCCCAGACATCGTAATGTCAATGCAGCTTTTCCGGATTCACCAAGGCTTTTTACATAAATTCCAGTCATTCCTCCCCTCACGGGAACAATTTCCGGCCCGATCACGTCGATCGGTCCCTCGGTCTCTGCAAGCACGGGGTCTTCAAAATAAAACAGCTGATTGCCATTTTCATCTCTCATCACAATTCTTACTTCTGCCACATCATAACTTCTTTGTTCGCACAATTCCCTGGAAGAAACCGCAAGCTCCATATGATAAGCAGTCATTGGCTTTTTGATGATCGTTTTCGCGATTCTCCCATCCTTTATCGCTTCAAAACGATAGATCGTGCTGCTTCCACCCCAGTCCCCTACATAACTGTTGTAAAGCGTTACTGCATCTTCCGGCTTCATATGATAAAAAAGAAGTGCTTTCAATGCAATCTTCATAATCCGCATCGGATAATGTCCATATCCATGCAAAGCAGTATAATTAAGTGCTGATTTAATTTCTTCTGCCTGTTTTTCTGTGAAATTGCCATTTTTTTTGATCTCATCTCCGATAAAATCGTCAATAAGTATCGGACCATGTTTCAGATTCTGAAATGGAGAATCCTTTCTCGTATACTCTTTTATAAAATGGTCATTCTTATACATTTTCACACTGTCTGCATTCGAAAAAATATAAGTAGCTCCCCGGTTGCAGCCCGGATGCTCTCCAATGTCCATAGAAGAGCTTAATTCCAGTACAGTGTCTCCCGTTTCCGCTTCACAGGCATAAACATATGCAGCCATTTTCGGATTCCGGAACATATCCATAACACCGTGATAGCAGATACGGTCTCCGCTCCCAAAGTCTTTGTGCGTATTATAGTCAAACATGCACCATCCAAAGCATCCTGCAATATCTTTCTGCCCGGCCACGGCATCCAGTACTCTTGCATGCCGGAGCGCATGTTCTCTCCGTTGTTCTTCATCATCAAACGCCTTCGTCGGATACATATGTCCATTGTATTCTGAGATCAGATACGGTTTACTCCGGTCACTGGTAATGTTCTTCTTCGGCTCACATCCAGGAGCCTTCCCATCATGTGAAAAATCATTGTATGTATACACATCCTCAAATAAATGACTTTTCTTATGTGCACGCACCCCGCCGGTCGGTCTCGAATCATCCAGCTCATGTGCAGCTTCATTCGTTCGTATATAAAATTCATCATCATCCCTGGATTCATTGATCCGTACGCCCCACAGAATAATGGAAGGATGATTCCGATATTGACAGATCATATCTTTCACATTCTGTATGGCCTGTTTTTTCCAGTTTTCATCGCCAATATGCTGCCATCCCGGAATCTCCATAAATACAAGCAATCCGATCTCATCACATCGTTCGATGAAATACTGCGACTGCGGATAATGGGACGTCCGTACAGCATTACATCCAAGTTCCCGTTTCAGTATCTCGGCATCCTGCTTCTGCATAGATTCCGGCATTGCATAGCCAACATATGGATACGACTGATGTCTGTTTAATCCACGGATTTTTACTTTATTTCCATTTAAGTAAAACCCATCTGTTTCAAATTCCACTTTACGGAATCCAAATGTATCCACTCTCGTATCGATCACCTTACCCGAACGGACCAGTTCCGTTTTCAGTTCATACAGGCATGGAGCATCCAGTTCCCACAAAAGAATGTCTGCTACAGACTCTTCAAGCTCTACTTCATGTCCGGAGATTTCTGTCTCCCCGAGCGCAATCTCCTCATTGCCCCTTTTCAAAAGTTTCTGGCGGATATACAAAGGTTCTTTGCCCGGATCCTGTATATCGTCAGAATGGATCTGTATCAGAGAAACGATCTTTGCCGGATAGTATTCCACTGCTTTCCTATTTGGATGACTTTTCAACCCCGGTGGCAAAATCGTCTTCACAAAGATGTCTTCCACATATTCTTTTTCCCTTACATCCAGATAAACATCCCTGTAGATTCCACCAAATGTCATATAATCAATCACAAAGCCAAATGGCGGAATGTTCTGATCTTCTCTGCTGTTCACCCTGACCGTCAGTTGATTGTTCTGTCCATAATTCAGCTGCTCTCCAATTTCTACCGAACATGCCGTATACCCACAATAATGCTCCTTCACCAGTTCTCCATTGATAAAGATCTGCGCACTATGGGCGACACCCTCGAATGTCAATACAACCGATTTATCACGCCAGGTCTCTGGGGCAAAAATGCTTCGGCGGTAACCACAGACCATCTGATACATCTGTTCATCAAAATAATGAAATGGTACTTCCCTGCAGGTATGTGGAAGCCTGATGCTCTCCATACTGCTTTCATCGTAATCGGACTGTATCATCGCATCCTTATATTCCGTAGAAAAGTACCAGCTGTCATTTAAATATGTACGGCTCATCCTATCGCCTCCGTCTATCGTCCATTTATTAATTTCTCATTTAATTTATCCTCTGCTTACTATACCATCAACGATGATATCTACCGTTTCCTGCAGTGCATCCCCATAGGAAATGCCATTTGTAATAAGCACATCTCTTTGAAAAAACTGTTCAATCGTTGCTTCTAACATTGTTTTGATCACGATAATGTTCACCGGCCGGATTTCGCCTTCCTCCATTGCCTGCTGAAAGAGAGCAATTGTATTTTCCCATCCGGTCTCTAATCGTTCCTCTACTTTATGATATATTTTCGGATATTTGTCTTTCAGCTGATAAAGATTGCGAAAATCGATATCCTTATACCCTTCTGGAAGAACCCCAAGTATTTTCCGGATCTTATCCACCGTTTTTAACGAAGTATCCGTCAAAATCGCCTGTTCACCTTCCTTTATACTGTCAAAGCAATAATCTACCATCTGAAAAAATAAAGTTTCTTTATTATGAAAAACTGTATAGATCGTCTTTTTACTCATGGATAACTCGGCAGCGATATCGTCCATTGTAAATTTCAATCCTTTCCGGTTAAACACCCGGAGTGTTGCATCCAATATTTTTTTCCTCTGCTCCATATTTCCTCCTTACTGACTGCTGTTGTCAAAAAACTCATTATCATTTTTCCGTTTCCTATATTTTACCATGCTTTCTATACACATTTCAAGAAACTAAGTTTACAAATTGCGTTTCCCATTTTTGTATAATCTGCCCAAAGAATAACACAGCACACGGAGTGTTCCTATCGTATAAAAATAGCAGAAGCGCCGGGATACTTTCCCAGCGCTTCCGCTATTTATTAGGTAGGAATCAAAAAGATGTTATTAAACATTATCTCATACCGGCTTTTTTCTTCTGATATCCGGCTGCTGCGATTGCCGCAGCTCCTAACGCAATCAGAAGTAAATAAGCCTCCCCGTTTTGTGTGTCTCCTGTGTCCGGTACAATCTTATTCTCGCTCATAACTGCGTTCTCAGTTACGGAGATCAGATAATCGGATGCATGACGGAATGTGAACTCTGCAGTTCCATCATCTGCAATTTTTACCGAAGTTTTGCCTTCCAGCTTATTAGTCTTCGGATTGTAATAAAACAGATTTGCATATTTACCAGCATACTCTTTTCCAACTTCAAGAGACAACGTTGGCATAAATCCAAATTCGCCATCATGCTCCAGGCTGAAGGTAAGGACTTTTTCTACATGATCTCCAAGGTCGGATGCTTTGATCACTGCATCCGGGATGGAAGAACTTCCTAGTGTTACCTTCATATCAATGTCGCTTGTTGGAACCTTTTCAATATTTTTACCATCAATGATCCATTTTATTCCATTTCCCATATCAAGTATTAATTTTTTGCTGGTTCCTTTTAACGCTTCAATGGCCCGGCTTGAAAGGACTCCTTTTTCATCCATGGCAACTGTGATCGTCGCGCCATCTGCTGCTCCTTTGACTGCTGCAACTACTGCATCCCAATCGGTTGCAGAAGCTGTTCCTCCGGCAGCATCAGTTGTCTCTACTGTTTCTGTTTTTGTTCCTGATACAACAGTCGGAATTACTTCTTTTGTGTCTTCTTTTGTTCCTTCTGTTTTGGTATCCTTTCCTCCAGCCGGTACAACTGGTGTCGGATCAATTGCTTCGCTTGTCACTTTCGAAAGAATTACGGTTCCTCCATTTTCTGCTGAAGGTATTGTCACCGTAACGTTTTGATCTTTATCGACCGTATAACTGCTTCCGCCATAAAGATCCTTTAAAATTGTGCCAGCCGCATAATCGGTATGGAATGAGACTTCCTTCGCACCATCTGAGATATTTAGTCCAATTGTCAATGCATCTCCCTGATAGCTGCGTTCAAAAATACTGTACCCTTCCTCATCTGATGTCTGGATATCAGTTCTCGTTCCTCTTGCCAGTAACAGACTATTTGCTTCACGAATGGACAGAAGCTTCTTATAATGACTTAACATGCTGCTGTCGTCTTTCTCCTGTTTTGCTTCCTCCGTCCAGTCAAAATCATAACGGTTTGTCTGATATGGATAATTATCCAGTCCATGCTGGCCAAGTTCCTCTCCATAATAGATCACTGCCTGACCTTTCGATGTCAGCTGTAAAGAAGCTGCAACTTTAAATACTTTTAACGCTTCTTCTTCGGTCATTCCGCTATCATTGATCAGCTTATCCACAAGGCTGTCTTCATCATGACTGCTTAAAAAAGCACCAAGCGTAGCGGTATTATTTATGGAACTATTTCTTTTTTCAAGGAAACTTTCTACTTCTGATAAATTTCCGGTAACAAATTTCTGCGCCTCATCATTAAAATCAAAATCAAGTAAGGAATCCATGCTTCCGGTTCCTAACTCACCTGCTGTGCTTGCATATCCGGCTCCGGAATACTCTCCGATCATTTTGAAATCTGCATCCGCCTCTGTCAGCGCATTCTTAAATGCTGCCCAGGTAACAGAATCTACATGTTTTACCGTATCCACACGATAATAATCAATATCATATTTCTCTACCCAGTCCGTCTGCCATTCGATCAGCTGATCTCTGACCTCACTGTTTTCGGTCACAAAATCTGGAAGACCAGCCAATGATGCATACACATCATCTCCGGTAATGGAATTTGAAGAATCCCGGATCATCGGCACTGCATTTCCATCCTGATCCACCAGAACGCTGTTAAACATATCCTCTGTATTATATCCTGCATGGTTCAATACCACATCAACCATCAGCTTCATGCCATGTGCATGTACCGCTTCAATTAATGACTGGAATTCCTCTTCTGTTCCAAGATGTGGATTCAAGGATGTAAAATCGCTTGCCCAGTATCCATGATATCCGGTAGAAGGAATCGTTTCATCGTCTTTTGTCGTTGTCGTATCTGAATTGTCAACAATTGGAGTAATCCAGATTGTGTTCACACCAAGAGAATCCAGATAATCCAGTTTCTGCTCAAGTCCTGCAAAATCACCGCCATGATAGCTCAGACTTCCATCTGGATCATACACATCGGTTGTATGATAAGCCTTGTCATTCTCTGTGTTACCATCAAAGAAACGATCCGTACAGGTCATGTAAATAACCGCTTCATCCCAGTCAAAGGTATCCTTGTCACGTGCAGTCACTGTAACGGAAGCTGTTGTGTCATAAATATTTCCATAAATATCTGTCATAGTGACCGGAATGGTTTTCTCTCCAACGGTTGTATCTGAAGCTGCTGATATGGAAAGCTGCATCAATTCCGGATGGATCTGCATTGTACCAAGTCCAAGTTCTGAAAGATCAGCTGTAATGTTATCAATTTCCTCTTCTGCAAAGGCATCTGCATCCTTTCCAGCAAGAGATACTGACAATACATTATTGTCATTGTAATTCATCTTTGTCTCATTCAAAGCTGCATGAATGGAAAGATCGGAAAACTTTTTGAATGTAAAATAGGATACTTCTTCTCCATCAACGATTTTCTTATTTGCATTAAATGAATCGGTCTTTCTTTCTCCATCGACGATATAATAGTAAGTATATTCTCCTGTTTCGCATCCTGTCATCTGATATACAAAACGCTCATTTTCCTCGTCATAGGCCATCTTATGCTCTGTGCCATTGATCACAACCTTTACTTTGTCCTTCAGGCTGCTTTCCTTATTTTCTGTCAGAAGCACATCATCCCGATAAAAGAACGAAATTTCACTATCGTTTCCGTTCATCTCGTAACCCTTATTCATTGGAAGCGTCTCTGTAATGCCTTTGCCCTGTTCAAATTTTACTTTGACCACATTCTGATCTGCCGGGACAACAACCTCATGGTTTCCACCATCTTTTTCTGCCCATGCATTATCCTCTTCCGTTCTTCTCATACAGAATCCCAGTGTAAAATCTGCTTTGGAATCTTTAACCGGAATGATCATGGTGTGTTTTCCGTTTATCTCCTGGGAGTAGATCTCTGTTTCACTTCCAAACCCGCTGTTCCAGGAATAAATATTCCATCCGTCATAATCACCTGCCGGACGATCATATTCCACAACCACGTAACGTTTTCTTGCTTCTTTGATCTCTGGAAGCTTTGTATATACTGTTTCATCTCCATTCACAACATAAAGGGAGACTTCATCCTGTTTTTCTTCATTGTTATATGCAAAATTTGCAGTCTGCCATTTCCATTCGCCAGCAGATCTTGGAATAAACCCAATGTCTGTTGCGGAAGTTGTCACAGTTGCCTTCAGCCACTGGTTTCCATCATCCAGTGTCACAAGTTCTGTAAATTTTCCAACCGGCAGATCTTTGCCATTGTTTTCCCACATCCAGATATCTGCGGCATCGGTGCTCATATGTGCCTCAATGCTGTCATAAAAATAAATATTGTAGGTGTACATTTTCTCAACGACCTGAACCGTTACGATTGCAGTCTCGCTTCCTGCTTTCGCTGTCAGTTCAACCTGAGTCAGTCCGGATCCAGCCGGCACCAGAATGTTTCCATCCTCCAAAGTTACTGTTTTGCTAAGTGCAGAATTTTTCAGCTGATAGGTAACTGTTTCATCTGTAACAGAACCATCTGCAGCATATAACTTCAATGTTTCAGGAAGTGCTGTCTTTTCGCCCGCTTTCACAGTCTTTGATTCGCTGGCAAGTCCAGGCACAACCAGTTTGCTGTTACCATTTGCAATTTCTGCATTCAACGGATCTGTGATCCAATCTGCACCGCACTTGAATTTATACTCATAAATACCAGGATTTTGTACTCCTGTCGTAACACGAAATACATCTCCATCCTTTTCCATCTGCAGGCCTGTTTCCCAGTCGGTTCCACCAACAGTTCCCATCAGTCTGACATCGGATGCATCCTTATATGTACCAGTTGCATCCAGCTGAAATGTTACCGTCCTGTCACTGTTTACAACCGGACTTTTAAATTTGCTGTTTGCACTCGGATCGATCGGAGCATTGCTTGTTGATGCTTTCCAGCCTGCCGGTGCGCTGTCACTGATCTGCGTCTTGTCCGTTTTCTGAACGATCCATTTTTCTGTTTCTGACTTGTCTGGTGTAAAACAGATATTATCTGTCTGTTTGCCATTATTTCCATTATTAAAAATACAGTTAAACTGTTCACCAGCGTTCATTGTGATCGTAAAACTATACCATCCTGCATTCTGGCTGTCTTCCTCAACTGCGGCTCCCGGCCAGCTGTTTGCATAGACATATCCTGGGATTGCCCCCCATGATTCACCTTGTGCAATTTTCGTACAAACCTGTTCCCAGGCATCCTCAGATTGAAAATGCATGGTAATTGATACGTTTTCATTGCTTCCCTCTGCATTTGACCGGATCGGAACTCCCGGTATCAGCGTCAGGATCATCACAATTGCCAGGAGCAGACTGCTGAGTCGTCTGCCAATGTGTTTCTTTTTCATCCTTTTCCCTCTCCTTTACTTTTACGAAATTTTCGTTGTTTTTCGTAATTTCATTATATTATTTTCGGGTTTTTTCGGCAATTGTTGGATTTAGAGAATTTATATGCTTATTTTTGTATATTTTTACTTTTATACAGCATAAATAGCCTTCTTATAGTGCATAAGCACCAAAAATAATATACAATTTCAGCATGCCATTTTTATTCATTTTTCCAGGAACATTTTTCTTTATAGGATTAGGAGACAAAAGGCGGATTTTAATGTCCTGATAAAAAAAGCATGAAGCGATGCCTCATGCTTTTGATACTATTCTTATTTATCGTCCTCGATGGTAAGTTCTCTCGGCTGCCCATCCAGTTCTATCAGTTCCGGATGCTTCTTATGTTCTTCAAGAAGTGTCTGCCACAACGTATGTACCTCATATGCGAGCATCTGATCACATTCTACTGCATATGGCACCAGTACAGACACATCAAAGAACCGGATTCCAGCTGGCGGAAGAAAGACCAGATTGGTCGTTCGCTCATTCTGGGCAGTACTATGGATCATTTCATAACTGATCATCAGGAATTCTTTTCCTTTATATGTTGTCTGATATAATACATAGCATTCATCCACCTGCCATTTCACACCATCTTCTTCCACGACAGGCTTTTTGTCTGCATCATTATACTCTGTGGTCTGGCACAGGATCTTCCACTTCATAGAACCATTTCTGGTCTCCTTTATCATTTCTTTCAGATCACGTAACAATTCTTCTTGTTTTTTCATTGGTTTATTCAGCTTCTCCTTCACTGGTATTATACTGATTTACCCGAACCGCATGGACAACAAAGCGTTTGTCATCATTCGAACAGGTAGAAAGGGTAATCACTTTGTTCATGTTGGTGGCCGTTACGCCAGTCTGTTTATAGGATATCTTATAAATCTCATCAATGAAATCCTGAAAAGCATCATCTTCTGCATACGGAACCGAATAGACAAAACTGTCTGCGTCGACATCTTCATATGCAAAAATCTGATACCGATAGATCTCATTCCCGGAAAAAATCTGAAAAAACTGATGATCCTCATAATAATCATCTTTCTCTTTATAATATTTCAGTTTGCCAAACATGCTGAGATCCTTCATATTATGGCCGTAGATCAAAGTATGGCAATCCGCAAAATCCGGCGAATTTGCCTCCTCAATAAATAAAGAACCCGCTGACGCAGATACTCCATTCCATGTTGTTCTTAAATATTTTTCATTGTCACCTGAATACATGACCGGATAACTGATGTCTTCATTTTCAAAATAAATCCATCCTGCCACTTCCGGATTCTGCTCCTGTAATGCTTTTAAATCCACCGATGCAAGCTCATACCACGGACGTTCTTCCTCTGTTCCTTCCACGGTTTCCGAAACAGGCTCCTCCGTAACATACTGCTGATTCAGATCACCGTAGATTTTTCTGGAAGTATAGTAATTTTTTATGATCTTTACCAGATTAAAACATGCAAAAATAATCAGAATCAGTCCGATCAGCATAATAACCGTATGGATTCTTGTTTGTTTATTGGTTGTTTCATTATTCGTTATCTTATCCTTCTGCACCTTTTCTGCTCCTTCTAGGCATCCATTTTCACCGGCCGGCATAAACATCCCTGTCCTCTGCCCGATCTTCATGTCAGACCATAGTCTCATACTTATTTATTATGACACAAAATAGCAGTAAAGAAAACTCTAAATTTTATATCTTCTTGTGCTTTTTCCATGCAATCCCTACACAGACCATGCCACAGATAAGCGCTCCCTGTGAGATTGAGAACAGTTCCATAAGATCATCCTGTGTTTTTACCGGACGCGTTCCGCAGAACACGGAATTTATAGATGCTGCATGTGCTGTTCCTATATTAGATGCCACCCCGGTTCTCCCAATCTTCAGATCACATATGCTGTTTTCTGATACCTTGATCAGATATGGCTGAAAACGGTATTCATAATTTTCATTTTTTGCCGGATCTGCAGCAATAAGGTAAAGTCCTGGATCAATTCCTGTTACAGTTCCTGTTCCCGATTTTATGCAGACTGTATGATCTGCTGTTTTTGACTTCAGCTGATCGGAAATGATCTCTGCTGCTTTTTCCAGATCAGGCTTTGCAGAATTTAACATCTGTTCTGCCATATCGTCAATCTCATTTCGGAACAGATACATCTCATCCTCTGCAATTGCCGCAACCTGATACACTTTTACAGAAATATCCGGTCTTTTGGCATCCTCAAAATAGATGCTGTCCTCCGGTATTTCCAGCTTTAATGTATACTCCGGCTTCTGATCTGCCGCATTCGCCCATACCTGAAAAGAACTTACCGGTGTCAAAGCAAGCAAAATGACCATAACGAACAAAATACTTGCTTTTTTTAAGTTTATACGATTCATTTTCCGCCTCCTTTCCAATCTCGTTCTTTTTCTTTCTGTATTTTCTTACCTATCAATATTTTTCGTACTCCATATGCGACGCCTGTTAAAACCAGCACGCCTGCCAAAATATAAACTCCTGCATATTTCTTTGTGAAAAAAGTGGTTTTATTCTCAGAATCATTTTCCGTTTTTCCATTTTCTTTATATGGAATCCTTCTTCCTGTCACCAGCAGACGATGTGAATTTACACCATAAGGCGTACAGGTATACAGTGTTACAAGATCTTCTCCTTCCCGGATTGCCAGAGCCTTTGTAATTGCTTCCCGGTCCGTCTTATCCACCATCGGAAGTATTTCACAGACTTCATATGCCAGCGTCTGATCCAAAATATGAATGTAAAACCGTTCACCTTCTTCGATCTGATCCAGATCCGTAAACAACCTTGCTCCGGGCAGTCCTCTGTGCGCAACAAGCGTACAATGCGTTCCCTCACCCCCAACCGGAAGTGAAGTGCCATTTAAATGCCCGACTCCGGTCTGCAGAACTTCCTCTTTCGTTCCATGGTAAATCGAAAGTCTGACATTGATCTTTGGAATCGACAGATACCCCATGATTCCATCCCCGGACACATTCAGTATCTTCCAGTATTCGGTCTGTTCCATCTCTCCATCGCAAATTCCAAATGCATCTTCGTATGGACTGCAGGTATCCATTTGTTGATTAAAGTTCTGTGCCCTTTCCCATTGTTCTTTATATTCTTTTTCTTCCAGTTCTTCTACGGCAGCTTCATAATTGCTGATCAGCTTCTTTTGCCTGTAATCATTCCACATATCTGCTGCCATAGGATACAGCATAAGAGCCATCCCGATGAAAAAGATGATGCCGATCCCTGCAGTTGTTATTTTCTTCTTCATCCGGATGTTTCTTTTCATTTCTTTTTATCTTTCAGCTTTGCGATGTGCCATAATGCCGTATCCGGCTGCTGCGATCATAATGCTGCAGCCTGCAATTGTGAAAATGGCAGTTCCAACTCCACCTGCAGATGGAAGGCCGGACAACGTTGTATCGATCATATAAGTATCTTCTGCAACTGTTCCGGTCGCAATTTCTTCGTTTCCAAGAGTAACTGTTGCACTGACATCCTTTTTATTGACACTGTATCCTTTTGGAGCTTTTGTCTCCTCAAAATAATAGGTTCCAAGATCCAGTCCCTCTACTTTTGCGGTTCCATCTTCACCGGTCTCAATCTCTGTTGCTTCAGCTTCTGTTTTCCATCCATCAAACAGATATCTTCCGTTCACTTTCTGGAATACCGCATATTCTCTGCTGTCATCCGAAGACTTCTTATAGACTTTAAATCTGGCACCTGCAAGCTTGCCGTTATCGGAAAGATCATCGTTATCTTTATCACTTGCATACTTGGTAATTGTAATATTTCCAGTATACAGTTTCTCTTCGTCTGTTCCAAATTCAGGATCATTCTCCCCGTTTCCGATCGATGCTGTGTTTCCAACTGTAACGTCTGTTACCACAACCTGGTATGTAATGCGGATCTCTTTATTGGCATTGGAATTATCTGCTACAATCTTACTTAAATCTGCGTAAAAGCTTTGTGTACCATCCTCATTTTTGACCACATCTGCGGTATAGGTTTGCTCCTCTGCATCGCCAACGGAAACTTTTAACTGGATCTTATTTTCACTGGTAACGTATTCTGCTCCGCTCAGTTTGTCATTTACCCAATATCCACGATTCGTTGTATTTTCAGCAAAATACGGAACGACAGAGGTGATCTCATAAGTGACCGTTCTTCCAATCTCGGTTACTTTATCCTCATCCTGTGCACTTTTTACAATATGTTCTGTCGCCTTTTTGGCAGTTATGCCATTCGTGGTAAGCTCACCTTTCAGATTTCCTCTGGTTTCATATGTAAATCCTGCATAAGCAGCCATAGGACTGTACGTATAATCCTGTTCTGTACCAGCAATATAATAAAGACCAGGTTCTTCTACCATAATTTTTTTTACTTTCTCAGACAACTCATAATTTCCATTTGCAACATTCTCCAGTGCATCTGCAATCTGTCCATCATCGATCGTTCTGGTTCCGTCTGGAACTTTTGCATCTGGATCCGCTTTTTGAATAAGCATCCAGATCAGCTGCTGATCCGAATATTCGCTTCCAAATGCATCCCTGTAATTCTTTGCAATGTCATCTGAGGTAAATGCCCATCCCGTCTCTGTCGAATTATCTGCACAAATTAACTGCAGATACTGGAATTGTGCAGTTTCTCCAGCCTTTTGTACATCAATCGTGACCGGCTTTGCATCCTGTGCATATGCAGTCACTCCTGTTCCTCCAATCATTGCTGCCATCATAATCACTGCTGCTATTTTCTTTAATTTCATATTTGATCTCCTTTTATATATTTTGAAATTTTATTTTATGAATCAAAACCGCTGATGCTGTCATAAGAAAAGCAATTCCCGCAAACAAAAACCTTCCATTTCCAGTACCTCCTGCTTCCGGGAGTTCATAAACTTCCCTTTCCTGCATGATATTGGTGATTACCTGTGTATAATCCCGCTTACCGTTTTCTGTCTGCTGCATATCTCCATAGGATACCTGGTACTCCAGATACGCTTCTTTCATTGTTTCCCCGGATTCCATGCCCTTCCAATGGCGTGTTGTGTTCCCGTCTGTCACTTCAAACTCACATGCATCCTCTGTCTGAACCTCTTTTAATTCTTTCACCCGGTATTGCTCCGGTACATCCAGATGTTCATACACCGCCTGCCAGTTATTCGAGGCATTCAGTTCTTTTACTGCATTTTCTACCGGAACATAATTTCCATTTTCGTCCAGATGATATAATCCGACATAAACCGATGAATGTTCTGCATCATCCCCCGTCCATGTTTTTTGAACATACAGATTTCCTTTTGGATCGTTGATGATGGTCAGCTGTGCATCGCTTCCAAGACGAATACAGCCATCCGCATCTGCGATCTGTGCCAGCTCTGCCGTTTCATCTTCCAGTTCTTTTGTCCAGTCATTATACTGCTCTGTATCCAGATTGATCTCATCCACTTTAAAATCGGTTCCTGCGATCAGCCCTGTGATCTGAATTGTATAATCTGCCGGAATTCCAGAGATCTCACCATTTTGTGTACTGCCACAGACCGTTTGCGGATCTGCCAAAACAAGAGTTCCATCCGCATCACGCATATAATAATTTCCATCTTTTACAACAAAATAATCCCCCTGATATGGTACAAGTTTTCCCTCTTTATCTTCCAGTTGCACCAGAAAATCAAAGACATCATCTGTCTGGAATCCGTCTGTGAGCCGTTTTGTGATCTGAAGATTTCTGATATTGTCCCTGGCACACTGATTCTTAAAAACAATGCTGGAATTTCCTCCAACCTTCCGTATCTCACTTCTTGCAGCATATGTTCCAGTCTCTTTGGCAACCGTCCCGTCTGCTGTTGCAATTGTATTTCCCTGTCCATCCAGATATGTCACCTCTCCATTCGAAAGGCTGACCTGATCATACTCATCACTTTGGATTTCTTTTTCTTCCACGTAATACTTCAGATTGCGCATAATATCCGGAAATACAGCGGTCTGTCCATCCTTCAGGCGAAAACTTCCATCTTCTGAAACTGCACGTCTCTGACCGGTATCCACGCCATCTTCCCAAATCTGATACGGCGTTCCTTCCGGCATTGTTTCAAAGATATCCGTACCGTTTTCCTTTTCCAGATATATCTGAAATGGGAACTCCGCATTAGCATAACTCTGTTTGTCTGTATTCGTGATCTGTTTTGTAATCTTTAAAGCATCTTTCGGAACCGGCGGCATATTAAACTTCAAGGAACAGTTTGACACCGTAGCTCCACGCTCCAGGTAAATGAACTCCAGACGGTGCTCGGAGCAATCTTCAAATGTTGCTTTTTCAAGCCCAAAGATCTGCTGCAGTGATGTTGTCTGACCTAACGTATTTCCAATTCCCGAGTCTGCTTCATTTACCACTCCATCGACTTTGACTTCTCCTGTAGCAAAATTGATCGTTCCTCCGACTTTTGAATGAATTCCGCCAAGATCAAGAACCAGATGTCCATCTACAAATACCCAGACATCATCATCTCCGGAAAAGGAAAACGTCATATCCTGCCCTTCCACCTGTCCATTCTGAGGCTGGATAAAATTGAAACCTACCGTCATTCCGTAATACCAGGATTCCGATTCCGTAATATCACGAAGCGGCATAAAATTTCCATTTTTTGGTACATCATATACCGTAAAATCTTTCTGTGAATTATTTCCAGAGGCATCATAATATGCATAATTTTTGGCACTATCGTAGCTGTAATACCCCTGTGCATCCCGTACAAACAGATGATTCAGTCCGGATGCAACACATGTCTGCTCCGATAAAAGACCATACCTGGCATTCGTATATGCCATTCTTCCGCCTGCCGTCACGACCGGAAAACCCTCATAATTATCCTCTGCGGTTGTTATGTATCCATCTTTTGTATATAGATTGCGGTCCATAATTCCCTGCACCGCAACATGGTCATCCGAATATCCCCAGGCTCCAACCCACCTGTTGTATCTCGGCCAGGTCCATCCCGGATCTCCAAGAAAGCAGAGATCACTGTAAATTTCATTCACATCATAATCGTATAAACTAATGTCAATTAATCCTGCTGTATCCTCTGTATGTATCGTTCCAGTCGTTTCCTCTGCCAGCAGAGAAAAACCACCATATCCGGTTCCAACTAACATAATTGCTGTCAGTAGAAAAGCCAGCGCAGCTTTTCGTATTTTCATACTTCATCAGCCCTCCACTTCTTTCTAAATATTTGCTGCTCTTTTACAGACCTGATATAAGATCCAGAATTTTGCCATCCTTATATCTTATGAGGGAGGTTATCCAAATATTCCTGGAAAATAAAAAAAAGACCAAAGAAACAGATTTTGTTTCTTTGGTCCTGTAATTTCTGATAGGTTTTTTCTTACTCTCTCACATAGATATGCGAAAGATTATCCATGATTGCGCCAGCAACATCCGGTTTGTTCATAGAATAGATATGTACGTGATTAGCACCGTTTGCGATCAGATCAATGATCTGTTCTGTCGCATATGCGATTCCTGCCTGTTTCATTGCCTGTGGATCATTTCCAAAACGATCTACAATATTCGTAAACTTCGCCGGTACCAGGTTCCCGGATAAGGAAATGATCCTTTTTACCTGCGACGCATTGGTAACCGGCATAATTCCTGCTACTACAGGAACATGAATTCCCTTTTTCAATGCTTTGTACATAAAATTATAATAGATACTGTTATCAAAAAACATCTGTGTTGTCAGATAATCGCACCCTGCGTCTACCTTCTCTTTCAGGTGATCCAGATCCTCATCCATGGTAGCAGCCTCTGGATGTCCTTCCGGATAGCATGCTCCTCCAATACAGAAATCACCCATGGATCTGATCTCCTCGATCAGTTCATATGCATGATGATACTGATCCGGTAACGGGAAATCTGCCTGCTCCGGAATATCCCCTCTTAAAGCCAGAATATTTTCGATGTTACGCTCTTTTAATTCTGTAATCACAGAACGGACCTTCTCTTTCGTAGAAGATGCACAGGTAAGATGCGCAATTGCCGGAATATGATTTGCATTGATTGCGTCCGCAATCTCAACCGTGTAATCACTGGTTCCACCGGTCGCACCATACGTGCAGCTGATGTATGCCGGCTTCAATGCTGCCGTTTCTGCAACGATCTTTTTATAATTTTCAAGCTGTGATCCCTGTTTCGGTGGAAAAAGTTCACACGAAATGGTAACTGTGTCTTTTTTTAAAATATCTGATACTTTCATACTAACCCTTTCTTTTCTTATGTTTTACTTAAAATTTGCGCAGTGCATCACTACCGTCGTCTGTTGTATTGTCAATTTTTCTGATCTGTACAAAATAAGAGTAGCTGTCATTCACCTTTACCTCACAGCGATCCCCGACTTTTTTTCCAAAAATTGCAGCTCCAAGTGGTGATTCCTTGCTGATCAGGTTCTTTAATGAATTTCCCCGGACAGTTGTTACGATCTTATAGGTTTCTGTTTCATCATCATCTTCAAAATAAACATCCACCGTATTGTTCATGCCAACCTCGTCATCCTTTGACTCATCGGAAATGATCACTGCAGTTTTGATCATCTTTTCCAGATAACGGATTCTGCTTTCATTCTCATTTTTGAACTTCTTGGCTGCTTTATATTCAAAGTTCTCACTCAGATCTCCCTGTGCACGAGCCTCCTTGACATCCTCAAGAGCCTGCCTGCGCACAACAAGCTTACGATGTTCGATCTCTGCTTCCATTTTTTTAATATCATTTTCTGTTAATTCGTCATGCATTCTGCGTTCCTCCTGCCTATTGATGTTACCATTTGTTCCTGGCAAATGCAAGTTTGGCTTTCTATCGTTGCTGCACAGATCATGTATCCTTCCAGCGTTTCATTCAGATAATAAAAGCCCTGTTGCAAAGTATTGACCTCGTGAAATGGTATCTGTAATCCCATCCCCATTGCTTTCGTATAGCTCTCTTTTTTTGTCCAGATCCGGACAAATTCTTCTTCCAGCCTCTCACCCTCAAAACGCATCAGACATTCCTTCTCTTCCTCTGTACAGACGTGCCGGATCAGACGCTGTAACTGCGTTTCTTTCCGTCCCCGTATCTTTTCAATGTCAATACCAACCGGCTGATCGGCCACTGCGCAGACCGCATAATCACCTGAATGACTGAGATTAAAATAAAAGTCCGGATATTCTGCAATGGACATCTTGCCATGTTCATTCACCTGAAACTGAACTGACCGATCATCAATTCCGGCTTTTTCCAGTGCATTCTGAAGCAGCACTCCGGCTGCCAGAGACCGGCATTGATCCTCTCTTTTCTTTAAGGCGGTAATTTTATCCTTCCGGAGCGAATTTAACGTATTGAATTTCTGTTCAAACAGGAATTCATCCTGAAGATACGGTTTTATAGACTGAATTGATAGTTGGATCATTTTATTTCTCCGTTCGCTTCTGCAATTTTCCCTTGCAGAAGCATTGTTGTTGAAAGTTTTATTTTATTATATTTTCTTTCTCACTACTCGTCAACATTCCCCCCTGTTTCACAATCGTTTGAGTGCTAAAAATAGTTTGATTATCAAAATATCTTGACAAACAGGTTTCATTCCGTTATATTGTATTTTGTTTGATAGTCAAAGTATTTTTATTGGAGGAACATTATGAGCGTACGAATCGTTGTAGATTCTGCATCTGATCTTACGAAAGAACGGGCGGATGCATTGAATCTTGATTATATGCCGTTAAAAACTATTTTCGGTGAAGAAGAATATCTGGATGGAGTTACACTCTCCCATAAAGAATTCTATGAAAAATTGATTGAATGCGGAACTATCCCTACAACCAGTCAGGTTTCCCCTCATGATTTTGAAACCAAATTCAAGGAGATCAAAGAAGCTGGAGATACTGCAGTCGTCATCTGTCTGTCTTCTCTTCTTTCCGGAACTTATCAGAGTGCACACATTGCCCTGGATGGTTATGAAGACTGTATCACCCTTGTGGACAGTCTGAATGTCTGCCTTGGAGAACAGATTCTCATATTATATGCGGTTCAGTTACGCGATCAGGGATTTTCTGCTGAAGAAATCGCAGCGAAATTAGATGAAAAAAAACAGGAAGTCTGTGTGCTTGCGGTATTTGATACTTTGGAATACTTAAAACAGGGAGGACGTATCTCCCGCACGGCTGCCTGGGCTGGAAATGTGCTTTCCATCAAACCGGTCATCGCAATTGAAAAAGGTGAAGTTGTGATCCTCGGCAAAGCCCGTGGTTCTAAAAACGGGAACAACATTCTGATCCAGGAAGTGAAAAATAAAGGCGGCATTGATTTTCACATGCCGTATATGTTAGGTTACAGTGGTCTGGATGACTCACTGCTTCAAAAGTACATAAAGGACAGCGCAGATCTCTGGGCTGATCATGCTTCCACTCTTCCAATCAGTACAATTGGAAGTACCATTGGAACGCATGCAGGTCCTGGCGCTATCTGTGTGTCCTTTTTCCATAAATAATTCGTTTGGTTTTTCTTACATCAAGCCGGCATCCATACTGTCAGAGTGAAACCCCTCTAAATTACTGTGGTATCGGTAACCAGTTTCCAGATACACAGTTTTCTCTTCGCTTCTGACGATCAGGTCTGGTATGTCAGCGAGATCCACCTATATACGGGCGGTGTTCCCATGAGCCTGTCCCCGTATATTCAAACAGACAAGGGAGAGCAGATATCCTGCTCTCCCTTGTTTTACTTTCTCGGACTCTGTTTATTGGATCAGTCCTGCAAATCCGCAGACCAATACAATTGCGCCAAGCACAATGCGGTACCAGCCAAATACTTTAAAATCATGTTTCTTAATATAACCCATCAGGAATTTGATCACAATAAGTGAAACAACAAATGCAACGATCATTCCAACTAAAAGAATCGTTGCTTCTATCGTTGTAAAATGCAGACCAAACTTTAAGATTTTCAAAAGACTTGCACCGAACATGACCGGAACTGCAAGGTAAAAGGTATATTCTGCTGCCGCTTTTCTGGAAATTCCAAGAAGCAGTGCACCTACAATGGTAGCACCGGAACGTGATGTTCCCGGAAAGATTGCTGCGATCAGCTGAAACATACCAATCCAGAATGCAAGGGCATATGTAATATCCTTCGCATCGGTAACCGCTGGTTTCTGATGTTTATTATGATTCTCGATCACAATAAATGCAACACCAAAAAGAATCAGCATAATCGATACAACACGGTAATTGTAAAAAAGTTCCTCAAACAAATCGTCAAATAAAACACCTACAATCGCTGCCGGAATGGCAGATACCAGGATATGAAACCATAATTTAAAAATATCCGTTTTGATCCATGCTCCTGCGCCATGTTGTGACAAAGGTTCTGCATTATTCTGCCGTCCAAATGGCCAGATATCATTCCAGAACAAAACAACAACGGCAAGAATCGCTCCAAGCTGGATCACAACCTGAAACATGCTGTAGAACTCCTTGGATACATCCAGCTTCACGATATCATTTAACAGGATCATATGCCCTGTACTGCTGATTGGAAGCCATTCTGTAATTCCCTCTACGATTCCAAACAGAATCGCTTTTAAAATCTCAATAATCTCCATGATCGTACTCTCTTTCTTAGTTTTGTGTCTTTCCCATTATATGATTTTCACAATAAAATAGCAATCCCTGGTTCATTCTTCTCTCGCCAAAATATCCGGAATCTGATATAATAGATTCCATAAATGATTCGTATATATTCAGCAAGGAGGTTTTTCATAAATGGAAGAGAAAGCATATAAAACCATGGGATCTACCGGTGCCGCTAATCTGGTACTTGGTATCTGCATTCTGATCGGAGGAATTGCATCCGGAATACTTCTGATTGTAAACGGTGCAAGACTTTTAAAAAACAGGACGGATCTTACTTTCTAGTATATCAGACTGCCCCAGACAATGCAGCGACTGTGAATCGATAACAGCAAAAAGGGAAACCGCATAACACACCGGTTTCCCTTTTTTATTCCATTAACGATCCTGTTCGATCGATGCCACCGCATTGGCACCATCTGAAACAGCAGTAATGATCTGCCTTAATGATTTTGTTCTCACATCTCCGGCAACATAAATTCCTTTTGCACTGGTACGGCAATCCTCTGTGGCTTTGACATAGCCTCTCTCATCCATTTCTGCGATTCCCTTCAGGATTCCACTCTGCGGTTCCATTCCGATCGCAATAAATACTCCCGAAACTTCAAGCTTTCTTTCTTCCCTGCTCTGGTTATTCTGAAGTACGATATACTCTACGGTCTCTGTTCCACCGATCTCCCGGATCTCATAAAACGGAAGAAACTCAATATTTGCTGTATTTTTCACTTTTTCCTGTAATGTTTTTGCAGCACGGAATTCATCTCTGCGGTGAACCAGATAGACTTTTTCGCAGACTCCGGAAAGATATAATGCATCCTCAAGCGCAACATCTCCGCCACCTGCAACAGCGACTGTCTTTCCTGCGAAAAAAGCTCCATCACATGTCGCACAATAGGACACCCCTGCTCCGGCAAACTCCTCTTCGCCCTTTGCGCCCAGTTTTTTATGGGCTGCTCCGGTTGCAAGAAGTACCGCCTTTGCCTCAATCGTATCTCCGTTTTCGAGTTTTATCTCTTTATATGCGCCGCAATCTGTGATTGTTTCTGCCCCGGTCTCAAGAAATGGAACCTGAAGTGCCTCTGCATGTTCCCGAAATTTCTCTGCCAGTTCATAGCCACTGATTCCGTATAATCCAAGATAATTATCTACGCGTTCCGTTGTAATGATCTGACCGCCACCGATCATCTCCC
The DNA here is from genome assembly GCA_934364805.1 of uncultured Lachnospiraceae bacterium. Lineage (GTDB taxonomy): Bacteria > Bacillota > Clostridia > Lachnospirales > Lachnospiraceae > Roseburia. Next base: position 102,215 of record CAKRMH010000001.1, on the reverse strand, counting down.
GTTCCAGAACGATCTCATCGAGCATGGCTCGTTTTCCATAAACTGCTGCTGCCAGTCCTGCCGGTCCACTTCCAATAATCACAAGATCCTTATACTTTTTATCCATTTTATACCAATTCCTATTCTTAAATATTCGACTGCTTCTCCATTACAGATACCGAAAAATAATTATTCAATCACAAGTTCTTCTTTGCTGACGTTTTTCTTTGCATCGATCACAAATGCATTGAGTACTGGATTCTCCATGTCCATCAGAGATAAAATCAGATAATTGATCTTTGGATCAAACGCAAGTCTTTTATCCTCTTCTGACGGTCTTGACGGAGATTCCGGATGCGAATGAAAATTGCCAAGCAGCTGATATCCGTTCGCACGCATATCTTTTACCGCTGCAAACTGCTCTTTCGGATCCATAGAAAAATGCTCATTGCTTGCATCGGTATTCGTCAGAAGATACACCTTCTCGATCGTTTTCACATCGCCCTCTTTGGTTCCGCCAAGCAGACCACAGGACTCATTTGGAAGACCTTCTTTACAAAATTCCAGGATTTTTGTGTAATCCTCTTTTTTCATTTTCAGCATGCCAAAACCTACTTTCCATCACATTCGATCTGTTCATAATCAATCAGTTCTGTAATTGTCGGATGATCTCCGCAGACTGCACAGCCGCCGTTTGCCTTTGGAAGTTTTACTGTATGGAATTCCATCTTCAAGGCATCGAATGTCAGTAATTTTCCAGTCAGAAGATCTCCAACACCGATCAGATACTTAATTGCCTCCATTGCCTGAAGACTTCCGATCACGCCGCCCATCGCACCGATTACGCCGGCCTGTTTGCAGGTCGGAACTGCATCCTTTGGTGGTGGATTTTTGAATACACAACGGTAGCAAGGTCCTTCTCCCGGAACATAGGTCATAAGCTGTCCCTTGAAGCGGATAATTCCTGCATGGGAAAATGGTTTTTTCGCCATAACACATGCATCGTTGATCAGGAATTTTGCCGGGAAATTATCCGTTCCATCAATGATAAAATCATAATCCTTGATCAGATCCATAATATTTTCGGATGTTACAAATTCACGGTATGTATTTACCGTTACATCCGGGTTCATTGCATTCATGGTTTCTTTTGCAGATTTTACTTTTGCTTTTCCTACATCTGCAGTTCCATGAATGATCTGACGCTGTAAATTGGAAAGATCTACTTCATCCGCATCAACGATACCGATCGTTCCGACACCGGCTGCTGCAAGATACATTGCAGCTGGAGCGCCAAGTCCGCCTGCACCAATGATCAGAACTTTTCCGTTTAATAATTTTTTCTGTCCTTTCACGCCAACTTCCTGCAAAATAATATGTCTGGAGTAGCGTTCCATCTGTTCATTTGTAAATGCCACTAGAACTGTCCTCCTCCCATGAAATACAGGAACTCGATCGTATCATTCTCTTTGATCTCTGTTGTCTCGAATGCATCCCTGTCTACAAACTCATCGTTTACTGTTACGGTAACGTACTGTGGATTATCTACATTTTCGTCTACGATCAGCTTTGCGACTGTCGTCTTTTCTGCGATATCCTTCTTTTCTCCTGCAATTGTTACAACCATTTTCTTTCCTCCTAAATGAAATTCTTTACAACATTTTCTAACTCCGGTCTTTTTACCAGACCACGGATCCGCTCCACTTCTTTCCCTTCTTTGAAAAAAAGAATTGTCGGAGAAGCCATCACTTTATATTCTGCCGCAAGATCTGCGTCAAAATTCACATTTACTTTAACAACTTTAATCTTATCCTCGTAGTCATCTTCAATTCCTCCCAGAATCGGGGATAACTGTTTGCAAGGAATACAGCTGTCCGAATAGAATTCAACCAGCACCGGAAGTGCGGCGCCTAATACTTCTGTTTGAAATTCTTCACCACTTACACGTTTTGCCATCTTACACCTCCTGACACCTTATCTCTAATCTTCTAACTTTTTCACAATCAGATCATAGGTTCCGTTCTCGTTGTCGATCAGCTTTAAAATCTGCTGACCTTCCTCCTTGAAGCTGCGTGGTACGTTCTGTACCGGTTCTCCATCATTCATGGTAACCGCAAGGATCTGGCCTACTTCAAGTTCTTCCATGGCAACTTTTGCCTTTACAAATGTCATCGGGCAGACAACATCTGTAATGTCTACTCTTTCATCGATTTCAAAATCAGCCATCATATGCCTCCTTTAATACTTCTTTAAATTTATCTATTCCAACCCTCTCAAGCGTAAACTGGAAACGCTCACTTGGGTTTGCATGATCATCAAAAAACTGGATTGCCGCATCCGTTACACGAAACAGCTGTTCCTCGGATGTAATCACCGGAAGCAGTTGTTCTCCACGGTGGATATGATTACCAAATAATCCTCCAAAGGATACCAGGTATCCGCTTTCGCCTTTCCATGCATCTGTCGGACAGGATTTCACGCACCGTCCGCAGTAATTACATTTTGTGGTATCCAGTGTCAGCTTGCCATCCTGGATCGTAATTGCCTCTTCACGGCAGGCTTTTGCACAGACTCCACACATAATGCAGCTGGATTCTTCGTATTCCGGAATACATGCGCCTTTAATTCCGACATCATTCTCTTCTGCTTTTAAGCAGTTATTCTGGCATCCTGTAACACCAAATTTGAATTTATGAGGAAGTTCTCTTGCATAGTATCTTTCATCCAGTGCCTGTGCAATACGATAGGAATCAATATTTCCACTTGGACATACCTGATTTCCCTGGCATGCTGTTATCGTGCGGACACGTGGTCCACATACACCAGGTTTACATCCGCCTTTTGCAAGTTCTTCCTTTACTTCATCAATATCTGCCAGCTTGATAAACGGAATCTCGACACTCTGTCTTGATGTCAGATGCACATATCCGTCTCCATATTTTTCTGCCACCTCTGCGATTTTTGTAAGATTTTCTGCGGTAAGATTACCACCAACGACCTGCAGACGAAGCGAAAAGTTATTTTTCTGCTTCTGTCTCATGAAGCCACCCTTTTTCAATGTTGCATAATCAACTGCCATAGTTTTCCTCCTTATTATTCCATCGCAGAACGAAAATCTTCGATAAGATCTTCTACATCTTCAATTCCGACGCTGATTCGGATCAGATCATCAAATACACCTGCTGCCTCTTTTTCCTGTTCCGTGCTGTGTGCATTCAAAGTTGATTCCGGATGGATGATCAGTGTTTTCGTATCGCCAATATTCGATACAATCTTTGGTATTTTTAAGCGGTTCATCATCTGAAACGCACGTTCTTTGGAACCCACCCGGATTGTGAGAATGGCGCCATATCCACGCTCAAGTACTCTGTCTGCGACTTCATGCCACGGACTGGATGGTATCCCTGGATAGTTTACCATAATATCCTCATAACTGTCCAAGAACCCGGCCAGTTTTTTTGCATTCGCACATGCGCGCTCCATACGAAGTCCAAGTGTCTCCATACCGATCAGATTATAAAATGCTGTCTGTGGAGCCATACAGGCTCCAGTATTGCGGAACAGACCGTTTCTTAATTTTGCTGTATATGCAAACGGTCCGAATTTCGCATACTCTGCCATTCCCGGATATTTTGTCTTATCCCATTTGAATTTTCCTGAATCGGTGATCACACCACTGATTGCGTTGCTGTTTCCATTGATATATTTGGATGTCGAATTTACAACAACATCCGCCCCGAGTTCAATCGGTCTTACAAGATAGGCTGTTGCCACGGTATTGTCCATCACAAGTGGAAGTCCATGTGCATGTGCAAGCTCAGCCAGATGTGCGATATCCACAACATCGAGTTTCGGATTACCGATCGTCTCTGCAAAAATCACTCTGGTCTTGTCTGTAATTGCTGCTTCCACAGCCTTATCATCTGCGATATCTACGAATTTTGTCTGAATGCCAAACGCTTCAAAATCATGGAAAACATCTATGGAGCCTCCATACAGGCTGGTACTTGCAACGATCTCTTCCCCGGTCCGTACAATGTTTAACAGTGCATTGGTGATTGCTGCCATACCTGAAGAACAGGCAATGGAAGCAATTCCATGCTCCAGCTTCGTCATGCGGTTCTCAAATGCTGCAATCGTCGGATTATTAATCCTTGTATAGGAAAATCCGTTCGCTTTATTATGAAACAGCTTTTCATGCTGTTCTGCCGATGTCTGATAAAAAGCACTGCTCTGGTAGACCGGCGTCAGGGTTGCCCCTGTCACCTCGTCTCCCATTTTCTCACTATGTAAAAGTTCTGTGTTAAATCTCATCCGGTTCCTCCATTAAATGTACTCACTGCCATTTACGGTAGCACCATCGTATACCGACTGTTTTTGGATGAACTTTGCTGCATCCTCTACGTCTGCGCCATCTGTATTCCAGTCTGTTGTGAATTCAATCTTGCTGTCTGTTAATATTTTCTCCTGTTTTGGACTAATGAGAAGAAGAACCACAAGTCCTGCACGGTTCAGGTGCTCTGCAACCGTCACAAAATCTTCGCCTTCCTTCGGTGCATACAGATACGTATGTCTTCCATCCAGATTCAGGGCCTTTTCCACATCCTCAGCAAATCCTCTGTTTACTCCATTTCGTCCATCTACAAATACTGCTGTGATTGCCTTCTGGCCTTTCATTGCAGCACGGACATTCCGGTCAACTCTGCCTTCATAAAGTCCGGTTTCCTCATCGTGTACCTCATCAACGACACCACAGGCTGATGTCATATCGGTAACACGGTCGATCAGTATGAATTCTCCAAGTGTTTTATGGTTCTGGAAGGTGTCTACAACGATCTTGTCTGCAAATGAAATCTTACATACTGCGATTTCATTTTTACTCAGAGTTGTAACCGTTTTCTGATCTCCGGTATTCACATCGATCGCATAGAGAATATCGGTAACAATTCCAGGAATCGTCCTGGTTCCGAGTTTAAAGAAGAAGTTCTTTCCCTTATACAGTTCTTCATCATCCATCCAGAGCAGTGTTGCCGTAATCGATGATGCAGCCTTTGCTCCCGAAGCAGCCGTAAGCACGCATCCTCTGGATACATCCACCTCACGGTTTAACTGGATTGTCACAGGCTGTCCTTTTTTGGCTTCTGTACTTTCTTTATCTCCGACATAGATCAGCTTGACTTTTGCAGTCTCATTACTTGGAAGTGTTGTGATCTCATCTCCGACTTTGATCGTGCCAGCCTCGATCTGTCCCTGGAAACCACGGAAAGTATGATCCGGACGGCATACTCTCTGTACCGGCATGTAAAAGCCTTCCTCTTCGTTTTCCTCTGTAATATCAATGTCCTCCAGATAAGGAAGTAAGGCTTTTCCTGTATACCATGGAATATTCTCTGATTTCTTCGTTACATTGTCACCCTCTGTTGCAGATACCGGAATGATCGTAACATTGGATAACGATAACTCTCCTGCAAGCTTGTGGATCTGTGCTTCAATTTCACGGAAGCGTTTTTCGTCATATCCAACCAGATCCATCTTATTTACTGCGAAAACAAAGTACCGGATTCCCATAAGTGCACAGATTCTCGCATGTCTTCTTGTCTGAACAAGCACACCCTGTTTTGCATCGATCAGGATGACTGCAAGATCTGCAAACGATGCTCCAACAGCCATGTTTCTTGTATATTCTTCATGTCCCGGTGTATCCGCAACGATAAAGCTTCTCTTATCTGTCGTAAAGTAACGGTAAGCGACATCAATTGTGATTCCCTGCTCTCTTTCCGCCATCAGACCGTCTAAAAGCAGTGAATAATCAATCGCACCACCACGGCTTCCTACTTTGCTGTCTAATTCAAGCGCCTTTTCCTGATCTGCATAAAGCAGCTTGGAATCATATAAAATATGACCGATCAGGGTTGATTTTCCGTCATCCACACTTCCGCATGTGATAAATTTTAATAATCCACTCATCTTTAAAAATACCCCTCTCTCTTTCTTCGTTCCATACTTCCTGCTGCCTCATTATCAATCACCCGGGTCGTACGCTCTGAGGAAACTGCACTTAAAGTTTCTTCAATGATTGCATCGAGCGTATCCGCGGTTGACTCGCATCCACCAGTCAGCGGATAACATCCAAGTGTTCTGAAACGGACACTCTTCATCTCGATCTTTTCGCCCGGACGAAGCTTCATACGGTCATCATCCACCATAATGATATTTCCGTCACGGTATACCACCGGTCTTACTTTTGCAAAATACAAAGAAGGGATCTCAATATTTTCTCTTTTTATGTACTGCCAGATGTCCTTCTCGGTCCAATTCGATAACGGGAATACACGGACTTCCTGATTCTTCTGGATCTTGGAGTTATAAAGCTTCCACATTTCCGGTCTCTGGTTTTTCGGATCCCATGCATGGTTCTCATTACGGAAAGAGAAAATCCGCTCTTTGGCTCTTGATTTCTCCTCATCTCTCCGGCCACCGCCAAATGCTGCCGTAAATCCATATTTGTCCAGTGCCTGTTTTAACGCCTGTGTTTTCATAATGTCTGTATATGCTGATCCATGATCAAACGGATTGATTCCGGCTTTTACCCCTTCCTCATTGATATATTCGATCATTTCAATTCCCATTTCTTTCGCAATACGGTCACGGAATTCAATCATTTCATGAAACTTCCATGTTGTATTCACATGTAAAAATGGAAATGGCGGCTTTTCCGGATAGAATGCTTTCATCGCAAGATGAAGCATAACGGAACTGTCCTTTCCGATTGAATAAAGCATTACCGGCTTTTCACATTCAGCAGCTACTTCACGGATTATATAGATTGCTTCTGCTTCCAGTTCATCAAGATGTGATAATTCACCCATGTTTGTTACCATCCTTTTCTCTAATATTTGTTGGATTCTTTTTTATTTATAATGATCTGATCCTTTGTTCCATCTCTTTTCTGGATGTTCCAGGTCAGCGTATCTTCTGTTGCATTTACGGTCATCTGACTTCCCATTCCGCCAATATCTGCTCCCAGATACAGTGCAATCGCTCCAAAGTGACATTCTTTGATGCAGGAAGCGCAGCCCCAGCAGTCTTTCGGATATTTGATATATGCGGTTCCATGATCTTTTTGTGCGATCAGGCTTCCCGGACATACATCCGTACAAAGTCCGCATCCTTTACATTTTTCCGTATTAATTATGATGCTCATAATGTTCCTCCCTTCCTACCAGATCCCGGTAGATGATCTGAAGTTTTCCATCTGTATATCTGGAATTCACATATTTCATCCATGCATCGCTTTTCTCTGGATAATCCAGATTCTCTGCAAAGCTGTGCCATCTGGTCTCTTTTCTTGCACCCAGATGGGCAATTACCGACAGGCACACGGTCAGTCTTTCCTTTAATTCATAAATAAACATCAGCTCATGCATATCTTCGGCATGCAGTTCATCCACAAGTGCGGTAAGCTGTGTGATCTTCTCTTTTGCAAGCTCCAGCTGTTTCTCATTAAACTGGTAATGTGTGGATATTCCACCAGCATAATTATCCATTACCTTCTGCATTGCCTCTTCGAGCGCTTCTGTGGTAAACATTCCGCTCTGATTGCTCAGGAAATGATCATATTCCGCAACCTTTTTATCGAATGCCTCTTTTTCCTCTTTCTGTGGCTCATTTGCCTCTTCCTTCAGGTGACGGATCATATCAAGTGCTGCGATCTCACCTTCCACCATCGCACCTGTCACATATTTCTGAGGACATCCTCCGGCAACATCTCCGGCTGCATACAGGCCATGGATCGTGGTCTGTCTGTTTGTATCAACCCAGTAACCACTGGCGGTGTGTCCACCAACAATATATGGTTCTGTTCCTTCGATCTCGACATTCTGCTGGCTTGGATTTTTGCCTGCCTCCACCCATTTGAGTGTCTGGCTCGGTGCCATATTCAGATATGCCTTTCTTAACGATTCATCCTGTTCCTTGCTGATGCCTTCTGTCCGAAGATAACAAGGACCTCTTCCCTGCAGATTCTCCATCACCGTTCCATAAACACGTTCCGAAGTTGTAAGACCATATTTGTTCTCATATACTTCTCCTTTGGCATTTACCTGCTTTGCTCCAACTCCCTGTGCGATTGTTCCGGTCGGCGCAATTGTGTCTTTACAACGCAGTGCGATAAAACGCATTTCAAAAGTCGTCATCTCAGCTCCGCTTTTGATTCCCATTGCATATCCGGCTCCGGTATTAAATGGCGGATACCACATCTTATGTCTGGAAAATCCAGGATTGTTCGGACGGTATAAGCCAGCGGCACCACCGGTTGCACATAATACCTTTTTTGCCCGGATCTCATAAGCACATGCATCCTCAATGGAAAATCCATACGCTCCCCGGATCACATTGTCTTCCACAATATAATCCGTAATATTGATCCGGTTTAATACGGTAACATCCGGAAGCTTGGAAACTGCATCTGCAAGAAGCGGTTTCATATTTTCTCCGTTGATCTTGATATTCCGGTTTCCTCTGGCTGCATATTCTCCATTTTCATCCTTTAAAATGACAAGTCCTAACTTCTCCATTTTATCGGTTACACGGTTCAGTCCCTCCGACATTGTCATAAGCAGATCTTCTCTTACGATCCCATCGGCATCTTTTTTGGCATAATTTACATAATCCTCTGGTTTGTTTCCTTTTACAATGTAAGCATTGATCGCATTTACACCGGCAGCCAGGCATCCGCTTCTCTTAATATTGGCTTTTTCTGCAATGATCACGGAATAATCGGAATGTTCCCGTATCGTAAGTGCTGCATAACAGCCTGCTGTTCCACCGCCAATGATCAGTATGTCTGTGTGAAGTATTTGTCTTTTCTCTATCTGCATCATTTTCTTCCTCATTTTCTAAATATAGAATACATCCTCTTCCTGCATCTCTTTGTTTTCCATCAGATATGTCTTATGGTCGTCAAATATGTACAAACGGTAGATTAACACAAGAACGGTCTCTCCGACCTCGATCAGATCTTTTTCCAGTGACCGTTCCCCGACAACTTCAATGCCGTTAATGTTCACTGTGACGTCCATCCGGTTTCCACGGAATACAACGTCTGTAACAACTCCTTCTTCTGCCGCACTCATGTAGCGGTTCAGATTGCCACTTTTCGATATTTTGATAAATTCCGGCCGGATAACTGCCCGGTCTGCATTTTCGATTCTCTCAAATCCTTTTAATCTGTCATATTCTTCTACAACCGAAGAATGACCGATAAACTGGGCTACAAACGGAGTATCCGGAGTCTTATATATTTCAAGCGGTGTCCCCATCTGTTCGATCGTACCATGGTTGGTGATGATGATCTCATCTGCGACCTCAACCGCTTCATCCTGGTCATGTGTCACGAAAATGCTGGTAATTCCAAGCTTTTCCACCATCTCTTTTAACCAGGTACGAAGTTCCGTTCTTACTTTTGCATCAATCGCTGCAAAAGGTTCATCCAGAAGCAGTACCTGAGGCTTCGGAGCAAGTGCCCTTGCAAACGCAACTCTTTGCCGCTGACCTCCGGACAACTGATTCGGATATCTTTTTTCCATGCCGGAAAGCCCTGTCATCTCCAGAAGCTCTGTTACACGTTTTTTTATCTCTTTTTTGGGCATCTTCTGAAGTTCCAGTCCAAATGCTATATTATCATACACGGTCATATAACGGAATAATGCATAATTCTGAAATACAAAACCAATTCCTCTTTTTGCTGCAGGTATATCGTTAATGCGCTTTCCATCAATATAGATATCACCGGAATTTGGAGTCTCTAACCCGGCGATCATTCGAAGAAGCGTCGTTTTTCCACTTCCGGACGGTCCGAGAAGTGCGACAAGTTTTCCTTTTTCTACTCCGAAGCTGACATTGTCAGACGCCAGGAAGTCGCCGTATTTTTTGTAGATATTTTTCATTTCAACATACATTGTTTTTCCTCCCTGTGCGTTAATTTTTATTTTTATAGCGGTGTTCAATAAAGTTTCTTGCAAACAGAATGATCAGTGCGATGATTACAAGAATGGATGATACCGCAAATGCTGCTGTGATCGAGGTTTCTGTTCCGGACATATACAGTGCGTCGATTTCGAGTGGCAGTGTAAATGTCTCTCCTCTTGTCTTGGAAAGTGCATTGACCGCACCAAATTCTCCTAACGCTCTTGCCGTACAAAGAATGATTCCATAGATCAGGCTCCATTTCATCTGAGGAAGTGTGATCTTTCTAAAGATGGTAAATCCACCAGCTCCCATGAGTGCTGCCGCTTCCTCTTCATCTTTTCCTTCTGCATTCAGAACCGGTATGATTTCTCTTGATACATAAGGAAATGTCACAAAAACTGTGGCAAGTACGACACCCGGGATTGCAAATGTGATACGGATGTTCGTTCCAAAAAACTGATTAAATGCTCTTATGACCGGATAGAACCAGCCAAGACGGCCAAATGTCATCAGATACGCAAGACCAACGATAACCGGTGAAATAGAAAACGGAATATCAATAAGTGTTGCAAGAACCTGTTTTCCTTTAAACGAGAACCTTGTGAGAAGCCATGCCGCACAGATTCCAAAAAACGTATTGATGAGCACTGCGATCACAGTCGCAAGGATTGTCACCTTAAGTGCTGATCGTACATATTCCGTTGTGACCGCCTGGATATAAAATCCAATGCCTTCCCGCAGGGAACTTGCAAGCACCGATACAAGCGGTACTACAAGCATAAGGACAAGAAATGCCACCGTGATCGTAATCAGGCAGATCTTTGTTCTTTTTTTACTTTTTTCCATTTTCTGCTGTTCACTCATTGCTGCTTTCTCCACTATAAAAGGTTGGTTCTCTGTGACTGTTTCATTTGTACAATGTTGACGAATAATAACAGTACGAAAGATATGACCAGCATAACAAGTGCGATTGCGGTTGCGCTGGCATAATCAATATAACTCAGTTTCTGCATGATTACGTAGGAAACTACCTGCGTATGGTTTTTGGCACTGTTTCCCGATATGTAAATGACACTTCCATATTCTCCAATCCCTCTTGCAAAAGCAAGCCCGAATCCTGTCAAAAGAGCCGGTCTGAGTTCCGGAAGTATCACTTTAAAAAACGTTTTTTTCGGACTGGCTCCCAGCATAAATGCCGCTTCCTCATACTGTCCATCCATTTTTTCAAGAACCGGCTGTACCGCACGGATCACAAATGGAAGCCCGACAAAGATAAGTGCGATCACAATTCCTGTCTGTGTATACGCAACATGGATACCGGCTTTTGCAAGTGCTTTTCCCAAAAAACCACTGTCCGAATACAGTTTTGACAAAGTAATTCCGGCAACCGCTGTCGGAAGTGCAAACGGAAGCTCGATCAGTCCATCCAGAAGCCATTTTCCAGGAAATTCATATTTCACCAGTGTCCATGCTGCGATAAGACCAAAAACGGTATTAAAACCAGCTGCCAGAAAAGAACTTCCAATACTTGTAACAAATGCATTCCAGACATTTTCTTTGGTGATCAGTTCCAAAAACTCACGTGGCGATATCCGGATGGAATACATCAAAACGGAAGCCAGAGGAATCAATACGATAACCGAAAGCATTGTGACCACGATTCCAAGGGTAAGATGATATCCCGGAATCACTCTGGTATTTTTCGATTTTGCCATATTTTTTACCGTATCATCCATCTCTTTATCCCTTTCTTTTAATTATATATTTCATCAAACAGTGCGCCATCATCGAAGAAATCCTGATAAGCTTTCTCCCATCCACCATAATTGGCAATGGACCACATGGATATGGAAAGATCAAATTTATCGGAAAACTCGTTTAAAATAGTTTCATCCGTCGGGCGGTATCCGCTTTCTCCGATCAGACGCTGTGCATCCTCACTGTATAAATAATCCAGATAACGTTCACTGACCGCTTCTGTTCCATTACATCCTGCATTGTCATCCACGACTGCCACGCTCGGCTGTGCCAGAATGCTTACCGATGGATTGACCAGTTCATACTGTCCTGGATACGACTGTAGTGTTGCAAGTGCTTCATTCTCCCAGGCGATCAGGACATCTCCCTGTCCGTTTTCTACAAATGTTGTTGTAGAACCTCTTGCTCCGGAATCCATTACCGTCACATTGGAATACAGTTTCTTCATAAAATTCTTCTGTGATCTTTCATCCTGGAAGTTCTCTTTTGCATAGCTGTATGCCGCCAGAAAATTCCAGCACGCTCCACCACTGCTTTTCGGATCTGGCGTAATGACATCCACGCCGTCTCTGACCAGATCATCCCAGTCAGCAATTGCCTTTGGATTGCCTTTCCGGACAAGAAATACGATCGTTGATGTATACGGTGCGGAATCATTTGGGAATTCATCCACCCATCCGTCATCGATCAGCCCTGTATTTGCGATCAGATCAATATCATGTTCCAGAGCAAGTGTAACAACATCCGCATTACATCCTTCTACAACAGATCTCGCCTGACTGCCCGAACCACCGTGTGACTGTATTACGTTTACTTTTTCGCCATATGTATCCAGATAATATTGTTCAAATATTTCATTGTATTTCTCATAGAACTCTCTCGTCGGGTCATAGGAAACGTTCGTAATTGTAATCGTTCCGTCTCCCTGCCCTCTGCCGCATCCAGTGATCAAGCACATCACTGCGATGAGTCCAACGATCAGATATCTTCTTTTCATAGTCAATCCCTTATGCCTGTTATACCGTAAACAATGGAGTAGACAAATAACGTTCTCCTGTATCCGGTAAAAGAACCACAATATTCTTTCCTGCATTCTCTGGTCTCTTTGCCAGTTCTGTCGCAGCATACAAAGCAGCTCCGGACGAAATTCCAACTAAAAGTCCGTCACTTTTTGCAACCTTTCTTGCAAGTTCAAATGCAGCTTCATTCTCAACCGGAATAATCTCATCTAAAAGTTCCATACGGAGTACCTTTGGAATAAATCCGGCTCCAATTCCTTGTATTTTATGTGGTCCAGGCTTTCCACCGGACAATACTGCCGAACCTGCAGGTTCTACGGCAACCACCTGAATATCCGGGTTCTTATCCTTCAGTCCCTGACCGGTTCCGGTAATGGTCCCTCCGGTTCCTACAGAAGAAACAAAAATATCAACTTTTCCATCCGTATCTCTCCAGATCTCTTCCGCAGTTGTTACTCTGTGGATCTCCGGGTTTGCTTCATTCTCAAACTGCTGCGGAATAAATGCATTTCCGTATTCTTCCTTCAATTTCTGTGCGGCTGCAATTGCTCCTTTCATTCCTTCTCTTCCAGGTGTCAGTACAATTTCCGCACCAAGTGCAGTTACGATCTTTCTTCTTTCCACACTCATCGTATCCGGCATTGTCAGTATCAGGTGAAGTCCTTTTGCAGCTGCTACAAAAGCCAGGCCAATTCCGGTATTCCCGCTGGTTGGTTCAATGATGACCGTCTGGCTGTTGATCTGCCCATCTTTGATTCCCTGTTCGATCATGGCCGCTGCCACACGGTCTTTTACGCTTCCAAGCGGATTAAAATATTCCAGCTTTGCAATCAGATTTGCCTGAAGTCCAAGTTCTTTCTCATAGTTTGTTAATTCAAGCATTGGAGTGTTTCCGATCAATTCTGTTAATTGTTTTGCAATCTTTGCCATAGTCCGCTCCGCCTTTCTTTACTTTCTTTATTTCCTACTATTGCGATATGATTTATATACATTTCTTAGAATGTTACCACTTCCTTCCATATTTGTAAATAGTTTTCCATAAAGAAATGTATTTTTATGCAAAGACTTTACTTTTCTTCCAACATTGTCTCTGCAAAGATCCCATATCCCTTCGTCGGATCATTGACAAATACATGTGTCACTGCGCCAATAAACTTTCCATTCTGAATGATCGGACTTCCACTCATCCCCTGCACAATTCCTCCGGTCTGCTCAAGCAGGCTCTCATCGGTAACCTGAAAGGTAATTCCACGGTTTGTCTCAGAGGCTGTATAATCCACAGATGTGATCTCAATACTATAAGAAGTTTTTTCTCCGGACAGATTCGAAATAATCTGTGCCGGACCTTCTTTCATATCCTGCTTATACCCAACCTCATAGAGTGAATCCTCCTGTTCATCCTTTGTAAATTCTTCCTCCTCAAGCTGGCCAAAAATGCCAAAATCCGAGTTACTGTCCACCGCACCAAGCTTGTTATCATTACTGTAATAGATGAGACCTTCGAGTTCTCCCGGTTTGCCTTTTTCCCCTTTCTGGATTCCTGTAAGCTGTGTTCCGTATATATTGCCACCAGAAAGTGATAAGAGAGCTCCGTTTTCTCCGTCTCCGACACCATGTCCCAGCGCTCCAAAGGCTTTATCCTGCGAATAATATGTCATTGTGCCGATCCCTGCCATATCATCTTTGACCCACACTCCGATCATATACCGGTCATCATCTGCCGGGACTGGTGTCACTCCCACATTGATGTACTCTCCATCACGTACAATTCCAAGCTCAACCGGATCGGATCCATACTGATTCAGATATTTGATCAGTTCTTCCTTTTTTTCTACCTTCTTCTGATTGACTGAAATAATGTAATCCCCAGCATTAATTTTATTTTCTGCCGGCGTATAGCTTAATCCGTTTACCGCCTCCACCAGGCTCGTTCCAAGAACAAGTACACCGTTTGTCTGCCCATAGATTCCAATAATCTTGCCTGATACATATAATTTTGTCTCTGGAACCACAGAAACCGTAACTTCCTTCGCCGGAAACACTCCAAATAACCTGCAACAGGATACCGCTTCCTCCTGCCCATCCACTTCTGACACCTGATCGATCGAAAATGGAAAAGAAAACTGCTCATCCAGCCTGCTTCCCTCTTCCAGATATACATGATCCGGGATTTTCTGCATAAATGTGCTATAGGCAAAATATACGATTCCGCACATGTACAGTCCAATCATATTGCAAAATATCTGTCTTTTTAATTTTTTTCTTTTCCAACGTTCTCTTCGATCCCAAATACGCATGCTTCCACTCCATTTCTTTGCGCTTTTTCTGGTAGTATGCGATGTTCCTCCACATTTCATGTATCGTATTTCATTTTGAAATATGCTGCTTTCCTGAAACAGTAAATACCTGCGGCAAAAATGCACATAAAAAAAGAAGCTACGGACATTCGTAACTCCTTTTTTCTTATTTCTTATAGATCCACTTTTTTCTTATGTGCCATTTCTTTCATCTCACAGGCATTTTGAATAACGGTATCCGTAATTTCAACGCCACCAAGCATTCGTGCAAGCTCTTTTACCGATTGTTCCTGATCCAGCTTGTGGATTCTGGAATGTGTTGACTGGTTTTCAACAGACTTTTCAATCAGATAATGGCTGTCTGCCATTGCTGCGATCTGCGGTAAATGCGTAATGCAGATGATCTGATGATTTTTCCCAAGCAGATTCATCTTTTCCGAAACCATCTGTGCCGTCCGTCCACTGATCCCACTGTCGATCTCATCAAAGATCAACGACTCGATCTCATCCGTTTCTGCCATAACGGTCTTGATTCCAAGCATAATACGTGATAATTCTCCTCCGGACACTACTTTTCCAAGCGGTTTTACCGGCTCTCCCGGATTCGTGGAGATCAAAAACTCCGGAGCATCGTATCCAGATGCCGTATAGTCTTCGGTACGGTCAAATTTCATCTCAAATGTAACGTCTAAAAAATTCAGATCCAAAAGCGCTTTTCGAATCGCTTTCGTGAGCTTTACCGCTTCTTTCTTCCTGATCTCAGATAATTCACTGCAGAACTGCTCAAGTTCTTCTTTGCTTTTCGTTAGATCTCTCTCCATATCTGCAAGATACGAATCATAATCGCTGAGCACCTGTATGCGTTTTTGTTTCTCGTCATACTCATTTAAGATCTCTGTAATTGTGTTACCGTATTTTGATTTGAGATGATTGATAAGATCCAGCCTTTTTTCAATCTGATAAAACGCTTCCTCATCAAAATCTGTATCTGAAATATAAGAAGAAATCTCATGATTAAAGTCACTGAGCAGATTGTCAATTTCTGCAAGCTGCCCCTCAAGCCCTGCAACTGCTTCATCATAAGAAGAAACTGCCGATAATTCCCGGACTGCACGTCCGATCATTTCGGAGGCATTTTCCATCTCTCCTCCGGTAACCGCATAGGCTCCGTTTACCCCTTCCATGATCTTCTTGCCGTTGGAAAACCGACGATACTGCTGTTCCAGTTCCTCATCCTCTCCGTTATGAAGCTGTGCATCCTCGATCTCTTTTACTTCATACTCCAGAAATGAAAGTTCTCTTTTCCGTTCTTCCGCATCCACATTCGAATGTTCCCACTCATCCTTCAGTGAACGGTATCTGCGGTAAGCCTCTGCGGTCTTGCCCTTTTTATCACCAATCGCATCTTTCGCATAAGCATCCAGAATCTCTAGATGTTTTCGTTTGGATAATAATGACTGATGTTCATGCTGTCCATGAATATCAATCAAAAGTGAGGCGATCTCCTTCATACGGGATACCGATACTGCTTCCCCATTCACACGTCCCACAGCTCTTCCTGATGTGATCTTACGGCTTAAGATCACGGTTCCATCCTCCGGGTCAACATCCAGTGCTTTTAATTTTGCAATCGTATTCTCATTTTCCACATGGAAGATCAATTCAACAAATGCTGTTTCGCCATTGTCTCTCAACATTTCTTTCGACACCTTCTCACCAAGGGCAAGATTGATCGAACCGATAATGATGGATTTACCAGCTCCTGTCTCTCCGGATAAAATGTTTAGACCATTGGTAAATTCCACCTCTGTCTCATCAATCAAAGCAAGATTTTTAACATGCAGATTTTGTAACATAGTCTCTCCTTCTACTCTCCCAATTCATGACCGTTTTACGAAAAATGCTGCCTGCATTCAGCCGCATATCATCCCACTACTGTTCTACAATTTTTCGAAGCTTTTTCATGATTGAAACTGTATCGTCCACCGTTCGGATCGCACACATAATCGTATCATCTCCTGCAATGGAACCAACGATCTCATGGATCTGCATGGCATCAATCGCTGCACACACAGCACTTGCCATTCCGGACACGGTTTTGATCACAAGAATATTCTGTGCCATATCCATCGATACAAATCCATCACGGAAAACCCGGACATATTTCTCCGACATATCCTCTCTTGCATCATTTAATGCAACATATTTCTGTCTTCCATTGCTGAGTGCCACCTTTGTAAGCTTCATTTCACGGATATCTCTGGAAACCGTCGCCTGTGTCACTTTATATCCTTCTTTCACCAGATACGCTGATAATTCTTCCTGGGTCTCAATATCATTCTTCTGAATCAGTTCAAGTATCTTGGATTGTCTTCTTGTTTTCATAGTACCTCCTATGTATATGTTTCCATTTTTTTTCGCAGTATTTCCAAAAAACTCTTGTTACTCAGTTTACATATTCTGGTAAAATGGTGAGCCTGGGAAACTACAAATCTTTCCCCCACACAAAGCTTTTCCACAGAATCTCCATCAAAGCTGACACCAGCCTGTTCATCCTTCTGCGATCTTCTTGGTCCAATCTCAATCTCGATCACATCATCTGCTCCAAGCACAATACTCTTGGAATTCAGATTGTGTGCATTGATCGGTGTCAAAAGAAGCATTTTCGCTTTTGGATCTACGATCGGACCTCCGGCAGACATATTATATCCAGTCGATCCGGTCGGTGTTGCAACAATCACGCCATCCGCATGATACGTTGTTAACAGTTCTCCGTTAACGTATACATTAAGACTCAGAATGGAAAGATCTCCAGTCCGATGAATGACAATATCATTCAAGGCCATCCTGCAATCACTATCTCCGTACTTGTGTCCTGTCAGCATCATGCGTTCTTCCATCATATATTCATCATGCATAAGACGATCGATCGCACTCATGACTGTTGACTCTTCCAATTCACACAAATACCCCAAAGTCCCAAGATTCACACCGATCAGCGGAATCTGTCTGGACTCAACCTTTGTTGCGGCCCGTATCAGTGTTCCATCCCCGCCAAGGACAAAAATGCATTCGGTCTCTTCCGGGATCTCTTCAATTTCAAAGTCTCCCTCAT
This sequence comes from uncultured Lachnospiraceae bacterium, assembly GCA_934364805.1. Classification (GTDB taxonomy): domain Bacteria; phylum Bacillota; class Clostridia; order Lachnospirales; family Lachnospiraceae; genus Roseburia. The sequence continues at coordinate 84,078 of CAKRMH010000001.1, read as the reverse complement.
CGGCACGCTCCACCCTGCTGACTAGAATCCTTGCCCGGCCGCCATGTGATACAATATAATCCACCATTTTTTTGCTCAATCTTAAATTTTCATCTTTATGTTCATTTGTGATCAGTACAAAATTGCGCATGATTATTTATCCAGTTCTCCATGTGCGGCTTCAACCACTTTATGCAGATCTACGGATTCCTCCTTCACCGGTTCATCAGCTTTCTCGATATAGATCAGATATTCAATGTTTCCTTCCGGCCCCTTAATCGGTGAATATTCCAGATTATGGATTGAAAATCCATTGGAAAGGCAAAAATCTTCAATCTTCTGGATTACTTCCTCATGAACCTTTTTATCTCTGACTACGCCTTTCTTTCCAACCTTCTCTCTTCCAGCTTCAAACTGAGGCTTGATCAGGCAGACCATCTGCCCATGATCCGTAAGAAGTGCTCTTGCTGGTCCAAGCACTTTTGTCAGCGATATAAAAGAAACATCCACGGAAGCAAAATCGAGCTTATCATCAATGTCCTCCGGTGTCACATAACGGATATTCGTCTTCTCCATACACACGACTCTTTGGTCCTGTCTCAGTTTCCAGGCAAATTGTCCATATCCCACATCTACAGAATATACTTTTACCGCACCATTCTGAAGCATACAGTCTGTAAATCCACCAGTCGAGGCTCCGATATCCATACATACTTTGCCTTCCAGTGTAATGCCAAAGTGTGTCATTGCCTTTTCTAACTTCAGTCCGCCCCGGCTTACATATTTTAACGTTGTTCCGTGGATCTCAATAATACAGTCATCCGGAAATGTTGATCCTGCTTTGTCTTCGCGGTTATGATTTACAAATACATTTCCTTCCATGATCATGGTCTTCGCCTTCTCTCTGGAAGGCGCCAGTCCGCGATTGACTAATAAAATATCTAAACGTTCTTTCATACTTCTTCGTTCTCCTGTTTTCTGATCTCGTCCATGACCCGGCGATAAACGGTGTCCGCATCAATTCCAACTTCCTGTTTCAGTAATTCTACGTTGCCATGTTCGACATAACAGTCAGGAATCGAAATATTTACAACATTCATCGGAAGTTCTTCCTCAAGAATAAAGCTTTCCACATGTTCTCCAAATCCGCCGCTTCTTACATTTTCTTCCATCGTCACAAAAATAGAATGCTTTTCTGCCATCTCACGGATACACTCCTGATCAAACGGCATTGCAAACCTTGCATTGATCAATGTACATGATACACCCTGTTCTTTCAATCTGTTTCGGACCTGTTCTGCGATCCTGACCATATTCCCAAGTGCGAAAAGAACTACTCCCTTTTCCAGGTAGATCATCTCGCTCCGGCCGTAAGCGACCGGTGCTCTGTAATCACGCAGCCCGTCATAAGCCTCGCCACGCGGATACCGTACTGCAATTGGAGCATCAAATGCAATGGCATATTTTATCATATCAGATAATTCCCATTTATTTTTCGGAGCCATCACTGTCATATTCGGTATCGTTGACAGATATGACAGATCAAAAATACCCTGATGCGTCTCTCCGTCACTTCCAACTAATCCAGCCCGGTCAATTGCAAAAACGACCGGAAGATTCTGGATGCACACATCATGCAATATCTGATCGTACGCTCTCTGAAGAAAAGAGGAATATACCGCAAAAACCGGCTTTAAACCAGCTTTTGCCAGACCAGCTGCAAATGTAACTGCATGCTGCTCTGCAATCCCCACATCAAAGAAACGTTCCGGATACACATTGTGGAAACGTTTCAGACCGGTTCCGTCTGCCATCGCTGCTGTGATTGCAACGACCTTCGGATCTCTTTCTCCCATCTTCTTCATAACGGTTGAAAAAACATCCGTATAATTGGCTTTTGTCCTTGGTCTGGATGGAAGTCCTGTTGCAATGTCAAATGGCTCTGCCCCGTGAAATCTTGCAGGATGTCTTTCTGCCGGTAAATACCCTGCGCCCTTCTTGGTAAGCACATGCACGATCACTGCGCCATCGACACGTTTTGCTTCAGCAAAAGTCCTGCACATCGCCTGGATATCATTTCCATCTACGGGTCCAAGATAAATAAGCCCCATTTCCTCGAATAGCATTCCTGGAATGAACAACTGTTTGATTCCGCTCTTTGTTCTTCGGATCCGTTTAACAACACGTTCTCCATACACTGGAATCTTATTTAAGGAATTCATAATGTCGTTTTTCAGATCCCGATATGCGTCTGCGGTTCTGAATTCTCCAAGATACCTGCTCATTCCACCAACATTTTCGGAAATCGACATATTATTGTCATTCAATACAATAATAAAGTTGGACTTTAACAGTGCTGCATTATTCATTGCCTCATATGCCATTCCACCTGTCAGGGATCCATCTCCGATCACGGACACAACCGAGTAATCTTCCCCTGTAATGTCCCTTGCTGCTGCAAGCCCAAGTCCTGCTGAAATAGAAGTGGAGCTGTGACCGGTATTAAAACAGTCACATGGACTCTCACAGGTCTTTGGGAAACCACTCATTCCACCATATTTTCTTAAATTTTCAAAGCCCTCTTTGCGCCCTGTTAGTATTTTATGTGTATAAGACTGATGTCCGACATCCCAGATAATCTTGTCCTTCGGAAGATCAAATGATAAATGCAGAGCCATCGTAAGCTCCACAACGCCAAGATTAGATGCAAGATGACCTCCGGTCTTCGAAATGCTCTTTATTAAGAAAGCACGGATCTCACGCCGCAGCTGATCTAATTCTTCCGTTGTCAGCTTCTTTATGTCATTTTCTTTTTGAATTTTATCTAATACCATATCCAATACCTCATGGTAATGTCCTCTTTATTTATTGCGCTGGATCAGATAGATGAACAATTCCTGTAAAAATTCATCTTTCTTCTGGAACGAAGAAAGCGCTTCCACCGCTTCCTCTGAAAGTTTCTTCACATCCTCTTTGGATTTTTCGATTCCTTCAAAAGTAACATACGTTGCCTTATTGTTCTTCTCATCGCTTCCAATCGGCTTGCCAAGCACCTCTAATGTACTTGTCACATCCAGTATGTCATCCTGGATCTGAAACGCAAGTCCAACCCTGGCAGCAACCTCTTCTAATCTTGCTGCTTCTTCTTCCGAAGCACCTGCAAGAATGGCTCCGACACTCATTGCTGCTTCCATCAAAGCACCTGTCTTCAGGTGGTAAATAAAATTCAGTTTTTCCCGGGTGATCGTCTCATCCGGTTTCTTTTCCGATTCCACATCCACAACCTGGCCTCCGACCATACCGTAAATTCCAGATTTGACTGCAAGCTTACGAAGTGCGCATCCAACAGCCGGATTCCCAGGTTCTATTTCAAATGCCAGCGTTGCAGTTTCAAATGCATAATTTAAAAGTGCATCTCCTGCAAGGATTCCCATAGCCTCTCCATATACCGCATGCGTCGTCTTCTTTCCTCTGCGGTACTCATCATTGTCCATCGCAGGAAGATCATCGTGAACCAGTGAATATGTGTGGATCATCTCGATTGCTGCCATAAACGGTTCAATTACCCTGGATGTTCCGCCAAACATATGGTATGTTTCTTCCATTATCATCGGACGAAGTCTTTTTCCACCTGCAAGAATGCTGTAATTCATCGCTTCAAGAATGGTCTTTTGAAATCCTTCTTCTTTTGGAAGATATTGTCTGATGATCTCTTCAATGTGCGTTACCCTTGCTGCAATTTTCTGTTCGATATCCATTAGAATTCCTCCAGTTCTCCATCCGCATTCAGAACAAGCATTGCCTTTTCCATCTGATCCAGCATTGCATTGCATGCCTTCACCTGCTCAACACCTGATTTATATAATTCAAATGACTGGTCCAATGTCACACCGCTTTCTTCCATTTTCTCAAGAATGTCTTCCAGACAGGCAAAACGTTCTTCCAGTGTCATCTTATTCTCTTCACTCATTCTTAACAACCTCCGAAACTACTGCTTTCACGGTTCCATCCAGTAAATGTACTGCGATCGCATCCGATGTTTTCACATCATCACTGTGAAGCAGGGCTTTTCCTTCCGGTCCTTCCACATAAGCATAACCGTTTCCCAGCTTTTTCATTGGCGAATACGCATCCAATGTTCCCGCAAGAAGCATCAGCTTGTGTTTCTTATCTTTGATCTGACGTTCCATTTGCGCAGACAGCTTTTCTTCATACTCCAATGTACGTCTGCGTTTCTCATTCAGCTGATTCATCGGGCTCAGATAACGTAATCTTGTCTGGTCATGTAACAGTTTCTGTCTTGAAAATGCAATTTTCTGTCGCAGGAGCTGCTCCATACGCTGCATTTTGGACTGGATCTCTGCAGCTGCCTGTCTTCTGTCAAACACTGCTAATTCCGCAGCCGCTGACGGAGTTGGTGCTCTAAGATCCGCCACAAAATCTGCAATTGTCCAATCTGTTTCATGACCAACTGCTGAGATCACCGGTATGCGGCATTCGAATATCGCCCGTGCAACAATCTCTTCATTAAATGCCCAGAGATCTTCAATCGATCCACCTCCACGTCCTACTATGATCGTGTCAACGCCCAACTGTTCTAACGCACGAATTCCATTTACAATACTTTCTGCTGCTCCATCCCCCTGCACAAGCGCAGGATACAAAATCAGCTGAACTCCCGGATTCCTTCTCGATGCGATATTGCGGATGTCCTGAATTGCTGCGCCGGTCGGAGCAGTCACAATTCCAAGCGTGCGGATATATTTTGGAATTGGAAGTTTGTACTCCTGGGCAAACATTCCCATCTCCTCAAGTTCCCGTTTCAGTTCTTCAAACTTTAGATATAAATTCCCTGCACCATCCAGTTCGATCTCTCTCGCATAGATCTGGTATTTGCCATCACGCTCATACACTTCGACCGATCCTGTCACGACCACCTTGTCGCCCTCTTTCATTGTGAACTTCAGTCCACGCCGGTTTCCTGCAAACATGATCGCATTCATAGTGCCCTGTGCATCTTTGATCGTAAAATAAATATGCCCGGAGGAATGGTATTTGCAATTCGACACCTCTCCCTTTATGCTGATATGATGCAGCATAAAATCCTGGGCAAACATATTCTTAATGTAATTATTTACCTGTCCTACAGAATAAACGTTCTTATTCATGCAAATTTAGCCAGCACGCCATTGATAAATGCAGGAGATTCATCGGTTCCATATTTCTTTGCAAGCTCAATTGCTTCATTGATCGCTACTTTTGTCGGAATGTCCTCTTCATAGCGGATCTCATAAACTGCAAGACGGATCAGGCTGAGATCCACCTTGCCCATACGTGTCGTCTTCCAGCCCTTTGTCACTTCATTGATCGCATCGTCAATCTCGGTCAGATGTCCAAGAATATCTTCACATTTACCGGTAATATATGTCTGTTCTTTCTCCGACATATTCTCGATCTCATCCGAAATACCGGAAATCTGGTCTTTCATTTCCTCAGATGGATGAAATTCTGCACGGAATAATATTTTAAATACATTCTCTCTCTGTTCTCTTCTGGTCATAACTGATTCCTCTCTGTCTATAAAATAAGCTCTGAATTGCATTCGAAAAAATTAAGGATGTCTATAAGACATCCTTAATTATACTACAATTCCAGATAATAAAAAAGCACTATTTATCACTGCTCATGTCGACCGTTGCAATACGTACATTCACAACAGCAACATTGAGTCCTGTCATATTCTCAATTGCGCTCTTGACACGATCCTGAACTTTCTTGGAAACTTCCGGAATACTGTATCCGTATGCAATATTAATCGCTACGTCTACTTTTACCTCATTGTCAAGCACTTCTACAAAAATCCCCTTGGAGAGATTCTTCATTCCAAGCTTGCTGACAATCTCATTTGTGATGTTACCAGCCATAGAACTTACGCCTTCTACTTCTGTTGCTGCAAGTCCTGCAATGATAGCCACTACTTCGTCTGCAATCTTAACTTCGCCTAAATGATCTTCTTTTATCTTAAAAGTCTTTCTACTATCAGCCATGTATATGCCTCCTCGGTAATTTTCTTCATTTATTATAACAGACTATCATCTTTTTGGAAACAATATTTTGCAATTTCTTCGCAACGGAATTATCCAGTACCAAAGGCTTATTGTTTTTTTTTAAATAATTATATACAGTTTATTCTATATTTTATGAAAAGGAGAATGTTATGAAAAGAAAATTATTATGCACACTGCTGTGTATCACATTAACCCTTGGTCTGGCAGGCTGTGGCAATTCAGGAAAAACAGCCACACCGAAAGATTCCGCAAAAGAAACCGTTAGTTCTGGCAAAGATCAGGCCGAAGAATCCGAATCTGAAGAAACTGAATCAAAGGATGATGACAGAAACCTGTCACTGATTCTGAATATGGAGACCTCTTCCGATGACGTACTTCCAGATTCAGGAAATGCGCAGCTGTTTTCAGACCGGCAGACACTGCCGATCGACCTTAATAATCTTATGAACTATCAGGTAAGTTCTGGTGAAAAATCAGAGGAGGGTGGATTCTTAACAGAGCCTTTCTCTCAAAAAATTGCAGAAGACACCAAATCCGATTCCCGCGAATCAATTGAACCGTTATATACAGAAGACACTACTTCAACAACAAATGGTACCCAGGTCCACGCTCTCTACTATAACAAAGAGGGCGAAACCGAGCGTACCTTAAAAGAAGCTCTTGATCAGGGTCTGTGGTATATTGAAGAAAAATATCCGGATTATGACACCTTTGGACTTACCGATGAGGAAGGACTTAAGAAAAAGAACGCACTCAATCTTGAGAAAAAACAAGATGTCTGCATCCGCGAATTATATGATGAATTCGGTGCGCCAAACTATATATGGTTCTATAAAGGTGACGATACAACGGTAAGTGACTGTCTGGAGAAATTAAAGCATCCGGAAACGAACGACAACAATGTAAATGTTGTATCATACTGCATCGGATGGAAATTTAAAGATTATTCCGTATCTGCATACGTTTTCGAATGTTCCGGTGTCAAAAAAGAGTCCAACGAATATTACGATTATGTCAGCGAGTTTTCTGTGCGCTATATGCCTAACACTTACGAAACTCTCGAAGAATGTTATGGTGAAAATATGATGGCTGACTTTATAAAAGCAACAAAATAAAAGCCAAACATCTTTCCCATACAAAATGCCCCCTGTCATGTCTGACAGAGGGCATTTTATACATCCTCTTATTTTCCAATAATCTCAGCCGTATTGATAAACGCATATGGTGTCTGCTGGTATACATAATAGTTAAGCCAGTTGGAGTAGAGAATATTTCCGTGGGAACGCCATTGAAGGTTCGGACGTCTGGTGTCATCATTGTCCGGATAATAATTTACCGGCATCTCGATCGGAAGTCCTTTTTCCTTGTCTCTTTTATACTCATTATGTAAAGTATAACGATCATACTCTGGATGCCCCATAACAAATATCTGTCTTCCGTCTTGAGCGATCACAAGAAACACTCCTGCTTCTTCTGATTCTGCAAGGATTGTCAGATCTTCCATCTTCTCAATATCTTCTTTCCGCACTTCGGTGTGTCTGGAATGTGGTGCCCAGAAATAATCATCAAATCCTCTGACAAGCGGGATCTTACGGTTCATCACATGATGCTTATATACTCCAAACATCTTCTTTTCCAGCATATGTTTCGGAATTCCATAATGGTAATAAAGTCCGGCCTGTGCGCCCCAGCAAAGATGCAGCGTCGATGTTACATGTGTTTTAGACCATTCCATGATCGAACAGATCTCTTCCCAGTAATCGACCTCTTCATATTCCATCTGCTCCACCGGTGCTCCGGTGATGATCAATCCGTCAAAATTCTGATAACGGATGTCCTCAAATGTTACATAAAATTTATTCAGATGACTGAGTGATGTATGTGTAGATTCATGCGACGAAAGCGCCACAAAGGATACATCCACCTGCAATGGTGAATTGGAAAGAGAACGCAAAATCTGAAGTTCTGTATCCTCCTTAAGCGGCATCAGATTCACGATTGCAATGCTGATCGGTCGAATATCCTGATGCGATGCCCTGCTCTCATCCATTACAAATATATTTTCATGTTCCAGAATCTCCTTGGCCGGGAGATCACTTTGTGTTCTGATTGGCATTTTTGTTCCTCCATTTATTCCCCGAACAATTCAAGGAACTGATCTTCCGATATGATCGGTACGCCAAGTTCCTTGGCTTTTCGGTTCTTCGAAGATGTCGATTCCACATCATTATTCACCAGATATCCGGTTTTTTTCGAAACAGAACCTGCAACTTTTCCGCCTTGTGCTTCCACATATGCTTTAAATTCATCCCGGTTCTTATAATGATGTACATCCCCTGTAATTACAAACGTAATTCCTTTACATGATCCATTTTCCTGATTGTGCTGTATCGTCTTCTCCAGTCTGATCTCTAGAAGTATTTTTTCCAATGTTTCCCTGTTTTTTGGATTCTCATACCACTTAAGAATCGAATTGGATTTCTCAAGACCGATTCCCTCAATGTCCTCAAATCCGTTCCCTTCCCGCATCCTCCGGTAAAACTCATCAAACCCAAGCGTATGAATAATCTTCTTTGCCGCATCTGTTCCGATCATTGGAATACAGAGTGCATAAATAAAATTCACCGGATTCACATCACGGCTTTTTTCAATTGCCTGCTGCATATTCTCTACCGACTTTTCTCCGAAGCCGTCTTTCTGACGGATTTCATCAAAATGCCGGTTGAGATGATACAGATCTGCAAAATCCAGAATATAACCATCATTCATAAACTTTACCATTGTTTGTGCAGAAAGTCCATCGATGTCCATGGCATTTTTGCTGACAAAACGGGTAAATTTTCTCACGTGTTTTGCTGTACAGTCTGGATTCGTACAGTGGAGTGTTTTGGTTCCACTGTTTAAGCTGACATGAATGCTTGTCTTTGCATGGCAGACCGGACATTCCTGTGGGATCTCCACCTCACCTTTTGCATCCTTCACACCAATGCATTTTGGAATAATCTTATTTGCCTTAATAACCTCTAACGTACATTCCTTTCCCACTCCAAGCCGCTCAATCTCGCTCAGATTGCAAAGCGACGCACGTGATACAGTCGTACCCTCAATCTGCACGGGTTCAAACACTGCAACCGGAGAAATCGTTGATACCGCACAGGACCATTCGATATAACGAAGCTTTGTCTCTACCGATTCATCCTGCCATTTAAACGCATATCCGGCACGGGTTGCATGATGCCCGGTAACACTTCCGGTCGCAGCATACGCTGTATCATCATAGCAGATCACAAGCCCATCCACCGGGATATCCATCTCTCCACTTTCCACCCGCCTCGTCCATTTTTCTACAAGTTCAGGAAGCGTATCTGCTGTTGCTGCCTCATGGTCGACCACTGTAAACTTCATTTTCTTTAAAAAGTCCATCCGTTCTCCCCAGGAGACGATCTCATCATCAATGTGCACCAGTGTAAACGCATTAAAATGTACATGTCTTGCCCTGACTTCATTCGGATCTTCCAGATTCAGTGTTCCGGAAGCGAGGTTTCTTGGATTCGCATATTTTTCATCGTCATCTTCGATCATATCATTAATCTGTGCAAAATCCGTATAGGAAATCGTCGCTTCTCCACGGACAACCATATGCCCCTTATAATCAATTTTTAATGGGAAGCCTTTGATCGCATTTTTCAAAAATGTAATATTCGTTCCAACCGTTCCATTTCCTCTTGTCAGGATCTTGATAAGCTTTCCGTCATCGTATGTCAGCACAAGTGTCAGACCATCCAGTTTCCAGGAGAGCCATATTGGCTTATCTTCTGCCCATTTCTGAAGTTCTGATACCTGTTTAGTCTTAGCCAGAGAAAGTGCCGGATATTCGTGGGCTTCTTTTTCTCCACCCGCCTCTTCGTATCCGGCGTTCTGTGTCGGACTTTCTGACATTACGTATCCAGTCTCTTTTTCAAGCATCTGCAGTTCATCAAACATCTGGTCCCATTCATAGTTTGACATGATCTCATCCTGACCATTATAGTATGCCTGAGATGCCTGATTCAGTGCAGCTACCAGTTGTTCAATTCTTTTTCTTGTATCGCTTTGATCTGTTACGTTCTGATTGCTTTCCATGTTCCTTTTTCCCCTCTGTTGTTGTTCGTGTTCTCGGATCATTATAGGAATCCTGTATCAACTCCTGAAGCTTTTGATATTCTTCCGGTGTCACATCACGGTATGTTCCAACCGGAAGGTCTCCCAGTTCAATGTTCATAATCCTTACTCTGACCAGCTTCTCCACACGATATCCAAAATATTCACACATCCTGCGGATCTGCCGGTTCAGTCCCTGTGTCAGTATGATCCGAAACTGCCGCTTTCCCGTCTTTTCAACTTTACATTTACGTGTCTGCGTACCAAGTTCTACAAGTGGTACTCCACCTGCCATTCCCCGTATAAAACTGTCTGTCACCGGTTTGTTTACGGTTACAAGATATTCCTTTTCGTGACGGTTTCCGGCCCGCATGATCTTATTTACGATCTCTCCATTGTTCGTCATAAGAAGAAGGCCTTCCGAATCCTTGTCCAGCCGTCCCACCGGATAAATTCTTTTCGGATACTTCAGATAATCGATCACATTATTTTTTTCGCGTTTCTCTGCCGTACAGACAATTCCAACCGGCTTGTGAAATGCAAGCAGGATCATTTCCTGCTCTTTGGATACTGGTTTTCCGCAATAACATACGGTCTGTCCTTCGAATACTCTTGCACCTGTTTCTGCAGTTTTTCCATCAATGGAAACATTTCCAAGTTCTATCTGACGGTCAGCTTCCCGTCTTGAACAGACACCTGCTTCACTTAAATATTTATTAATCCGGATTCCATTCTCCTGCATCCTGACTTTCCTCTCCATTTTCTATACTAAGAGAAGCTGCCAGACTAAGCACCATGGGATAAATCGTGGTTGTCTTAGTGCGACAGCTCCTTTCTGCCAGAGTATCCTGACTTTATTTGCATTTAGTTTGTAACATCCTGAACAAACTCTGTTTTGATGTAAGCTGGTGTTCCATTATAATCAATCTGTGTCCAGTCTCCGTCTGTTCCAAGTCTGGTATATGTTTCACCCTGATTAGCCTTTGCCACAAATCCACCATCTACGCTCGGAGTCTCACGCACACTGACATCTGTTGCAATAACCTGTACTGCTGTTGCCTGCGGAGTCTCCTGTTGCTGTTCCGGCTGCTGCTCGGTGCTTTCTGAATTCTGCTCCGGCTGCTGTTCGGTTCCCTGTTCCGTGGTCTGTTCGGTTGTCTGCTCTGTTCCAGCCTCCGTATCCTGTGTATCTTCCGTGTCCAAAGTAGATACCCACTGACTCATAGCGGTAGGAATTGTTGATGTCAGCATAGTTGCAAGATTCGCATCCCCTGCTACTGCAGCGTTATATGCATCCTCAACCTGTTTCTGTAAAGCTACAACATCATCCTGCTGCTCATATTTCAAAATGACAGAATAAACATTCGTATCTAACTCATTCTCTCCTCTTCCAAGATTGTAAGAGCTGTATAAGTTATTAATATAGAGATCTCCGTCATCATTGGTCTCTACATAGTAGAATTCCAATCCAGGAGCAACGGTGTCCACTCCGTAAAATTTCAGATCATAAGATACTGATACAAGATAAGATCCTTTGGATAATCCAGCTTTGGAATAGCATTTTACATTCTGATATGCCTCAATATACTGGCTGAACACTCCGATATAGCTCTTCTCATTATCCGACATCGGAACTGCAAGCTTTGTAAGTGTATCAAGGTCATCTGCTGCATAAGCGGTCAGATAATTGCTGATCAGTGTACTGAGTTCTTCATTGGAGTCTTCCTCAAATTCGGAATCCAGTTCAAACGTTGACGCAACGTCTGCTTCTGTCGCCTCTGTATCTCCAGCTTTCTTATTGCCGGAAGTATTTACGAATTTAGCAAGGATCACCACTACAATAACCAGCAGAACCACTGCTGCAACATAGCGTTTATTCTTCTCCCAGAAAGCAACGAATTTATCATAATTATCTTCACCAAGTAATTTTTTTATTTTATCTGTCAATGACTGCATAATTTCCTCCTTCATTTGACCTGTCTTCTACAAATAATGAATCTATATCTGCCAAATACAAAAAACATGGCAAAACACCTACTATCCCAGAAGTTTCAATGTTTTGCCATCTACTTAAATGCACCCGGCGGGAATCGAACCCGCATCCCAGGAGTCGGAGTCCTGTGTTCTATCCATTATACTACGGCTGCCGCTAACTTGTTTAGTGTAACAAAAGCTTTTAAAAAAGTCAACCTTCGAACATCAGTGTTATATAATGTTTTTTTATATTATCTATAAATGTTATAAATTTGACAATCTTTCTAAAGTCGATTAAGATAGCAACTAAGTACAATTAGGATAAGGAGTAAGCTATGAGTTTCACATTTTTAAACAAACTGCCAAGCCCTTCTGAAATCAAGGAACGTTTTCCACTTTCACCAGAGCTTGCCGCATTAAAAAAAGAGAGAGATCAGATCATCTCAGATATTATCACTGGAAAGGATGATCGTTTTCTCCTGATCATCGGACCATGTTCCGCTGATAAAGAAGATTCTGTCTGCGATTATGTCAGCCGCCTGACTAAAATCCAGGAAGATGTTAAAGATCAGCTTGTCATCGTACCTCGTGTATATACCAACAAACCACGTACTACCGGTGAAGGCTATAAAGGTATCGCTTCCCAGCCAGATCCTGAAAAAGCACCGGACATGATCGAAGGACTGATTGCAATGCGTAAGATGCACATCCGTGCGATCGAAGAAAGCGGACTGACCTGTGCAGATGAAATGCTCTATCCGGAAAACTGGGGATACGTAGAAGATCTTCTCTCTTACGTTGCCATCGGTGCACGTTCTGTAGAGGATCAGCAGCACCGTCTTACGGTAAGTGGCTTTGATGTTGCTTCCGGAATGAAGAACCCTACAAGCGGTGATTTTTCCGTTATGTTAAATTCTGTTTATGCAGCCCAGCATCCACATCATTTCGTATATCGTGGTTTTGAAGTTGAGACTCCTGGTAACCCACTGACACATGTTGTTTTACGTGGTGCTGTCAGCAAACATGGAAATACAACCCAGAATTACCATTATGAAGATCTGATCCGTCTGCATGATATGTACGAAAAAATGGATCTGATCAATCCAGCTGCAATCATCGACTGCAACCACTCAAACTCCGGAAAGAAATTCAAAGAACAGATCCGTATCGCAAAAGAGGTTATGCATAACCGTAAGTTATCTTCCGATATCCATACCCTCGTAAAAGGTCTCATGATCGAAAGTTACATTGAAGAAGGCAGCCAGCCAATCGGAAATCATGTATACGGTAAATCCATCACAGATCCTTGTCTTGGATGGGAAGATACAAAATCTCTTATTTATGATATTGCTGAGATGAATGCCTAAGTGTATATGGTGTGATCTCCGTCTGGATTCCGGCCTGCTCACCATAATATTTAATTAATTTCCAGAATCCCTGCCTGCTCATGCGTTTTCCTGAGCGGTTTGTAAAAAGCCATGGACATGTTTGATCTGTAACAAATGCCGGACGTGCATAAGTCAGATAACGTTCCATGGCTTTTTTTGTTGCACGGTCAAACGGAAGCACTTTTTCTCTGTGCGAATCTCTGCACACCACGTATTCCATCTGCATATTCACATCTTCCAGTTTCAGCTGCATGAGTTCCTCCACTTTCATCCCGGTTGCACATAAAAGGCTGAGCATGCTCCTGTCCCGTAATTCCTTTGGAGACGTTCCATTCAGCTGTTCAAACAACCGATCCAGTTCATCCGCTGACAACACCGCAGCCTCCTTCTTCTCAATCTTTGGAGCTTTCAATTCCTCAGCAGGATCATCTTCTTTTAATTTTCTTCTCTCGCAAAAATGAAAAAACGCTTTCATCGCTGCAATATTTCTCGAAATCGTTGATGCCTTCATTCCTTCTTTTTCCAGTTCCAGAATGTACGATGTCAAACGTATCTGTGTCACTTGCGACAATTCACTGCATCCATTTGCCTGCAGATAGTCCACCATTTTATTCAGATCACGTTCATAAGAAATCGCCGTATTATGTGATGCCTGCTTTTCAGTTGTCAGATATTCCACAAACAGTTCCAATTCTTTTGTCATAGGTACCTCTTTTCCATCATTTCAGCAGCTGTTGTAACACCATGTGCAAAAGTACATTTCCAGCCAGAGCCTCAAGCAACGCTCCCATTATAACAAGTATCACGATTGTCAGTATCGTAAAAAAAAGTGTTGTTGCCGATGTCCGCAGCCAGCTGCTTTTCTCATATCCTGCTCCGACATATCGCGGCTGTACCTCCAGTTTTATAAGAAGCACGATTGCCGTAAAATACAATATCCCCTGCGGGAAAATACAGCAGACACACACCACTATCCCATATAACCCCATATTCATGACACACGCCCACAAAAAAAGGCCAAATGTATATGCAAGCACGCTTTTTATAAATTGCGGCAATACCTTTCTGACCGGAGTAAATCCAAGGAGTGCAAGAAACAAATACTCCTTTGTGCGTACCCACAATATATTCCAGAACATCTGCATATACTCCGTTTTTCCCATAACGAAAGCCCTGATATGATAAGAGTTCAAAAAACCATATGTTGTAAGGAATTTTGTTCCAAAAAGCTGGGCGCTTACCACTCCGCTCAGAAAACATATTGCTATAAACAAAATCTGCTTTTTCATGCTCTCCTCAAAAAATAAGCTCTATTCAGAATATGTCCTATTTTTTGATTTTATTACTGTATGCCAGGATGGCCGAAACGGTTTTTGAATCCTGAATCCTGCCCTGATAGATCATATCGCACAATTCTTCCAGAGCATATGCTTCCACCTGTATTTCTTCTCCCTCATCCAGATGCTGTTTTCCCGGCTTTAAATCTTCTGCCAGATAAACATCGATAAATTCATTGCAGAACGCAACGGTTGTCCGCAGCGACAAAAGAAGACTGATCTTATCGCTCCGATAACCAGTCTCCTCTTCTAATTCCCTTGCAGCACATACTTTGGTGTCTTCATCCACACTGTCTCTGCTTCCCGCCGGGATCTCAAGTGTTTCCCGGTCGAGTGCGTTGCGGTACTGGTGAACCATAAGAATCCTGCCATCCGGAAGAACCGGAAGAACGGCTGCCGCACCTTTCCGGTGTGCAACATAATCCCATTCCTCCGTCTTACCGTCTGCAAGCTGCATGGTATCTTTATAAACGTCTAAAATTGAACCTTTATACATAAGTTCGCGGTTGATCCGCTTCATTTTAATTTCCATTCTGTCATCTCCTTTCTTTTTATGATATCCAAAAATGAAGGAATATTCAACAGAATGTTATTTTCAGCAGACTTTACTGAATTTTCCAGCCTTCCGCTTTTTCACGGATCTCAATAAATTTCTTATAACGCCCCTCCTGTCTGATCAGTTCTTCATGCGTTCCTTTTTCCACAATCCTTCCATCCTCTACAACAAGGATCTGATCGGCATTTTCGATTGTCGCAAGCCGGTGTGCGATCGTAATGATAGTTTTTCCTTTTGTAAGTTCTGAGATTGCATTCTGGATCAGATGTTCATTTTCCGGATCCACACTCGCAGTTGCCTCATCAAGGATAATGACCGGTGCATCCTTTAAAATTGCTCTTGCGATCGAAACTCTTTGTTTCTGTCCACCGGACAACGTATCTCCGCCCTCTCCGATCACCGTATCATACTGGTTCGGAAGTGACATGATAAATTCATGACAGCAGGCTTTTTTGGCTGCTTCAATCATTTCCTGTTCTGTCGCATCCGGTTTTCCGAAACAGATATTTGCACGGATCGTATCATGGAACAGATAAACGTTCTGAAATACCATAGAAATATTGGACAACAGGCTGTCACAGGTCATCTCCCTGACATCATGCCCGCCAACCCAGACACTTCCATTGTCTGCATCGTAAAATCTTGCAATCAGGTTGCAGATCGTCGTTTTTCCGGAACCGGAAGGACCGACAATTGCGGTAGATGTCTTTTCTGGTATCTGAAAGCTGACATCTTTTAGTACGCGCCGATTGTCATATCCGAAATCAACATGTCGGAATTCAATATCATGTTTTGTGAGTGCTATTTCTTTTCCATCATTGTCAATGTAATTCTTTTCTTTCAATGCATCCAGCTGATCCATTGCATCATCGATCACGCTCAGGACATGTGCAGAATCACTGATCGGCTCGAGACTGGCAAAAATTCCAAACGAAAAGAACACAAAAATCAGCATCATCGAAAAATCCATTTCTCCATGCAGCGTCATATAAAATGCTGCAAAAGCAAGACCGACCGAACCGCATTTTAAAGCCAGAAGATGCAGACAATTCGACGGAATAAAGCCCCATTCGATCTTCAGATGAATTCGTTTGCTATCACCTATTGCCTGTTTGAATGCCTCCATAGAAGCTCCGGACTGTCCAAACGATTTTACAACGGAAAGCCCTCTTGCATATTCCAGAATTGCAGCTGTCATATCCCGGTTTGCTTTCGACGTGACCGGAGCATTTTTAGCACTGTACCGTGAGATCCGAACTAAAAACAAAAACGACACAAAAGCTGCTGCTACTGCGATCAAAGAAGCTTTCGGACAAAAGAATAAAAGAAACAGAAATATAACAAGGAAATTCAGATAACCTCCGACAAAACTGTCGATCATACGGATTCCCATATTCTCGAGTGTTCCAAGTCCGGTAGTTATCGAACTTAAAATACTTCCTGTATCTACCTGCTTAAAATAGCCAAGCGATACTCTTTTTAGTGCCTCGCCTACCGCAAGTCGATCACGTGCAGTCAGTTCATAGCCGATTGCTTCCTGACATCTTGCCCTGAGATAATCGAACACAAAGCGCGCCAGCACAAGACCGATCAGTATCAGAAGACTCCATCCGATCCATCTTCGGTCAAAGCTTCCGTCCCCCATTGCACTTTTCATGCATAACCCTATGGTATAAGCGCATACCATGACCGGCATCGCTGCAAATATATGGGAAAGGAACGAAAATACAAAGCCCATGTAGAGTTTTCCTTTAAACTCCCCACACCAGTCTATGATCCGTTTTACTGTTTTAAACATATGCTTTCTCCTCCTTTCCGGATACGGATACCGCCCATTCTTTTGCGCCGATGTGCGCTTTCCACATCTTTTCATATAATGGACAATGTTCTAAGAGTTCTTCCTGTGTTCCCTGAGCTTCGATTGTTCCGTTCTTCAGTACAACAATGTTATCCGCCTGACGGATCGTAGATAACCGATGCGCGATGACAAGAAGTGTTTTTCCTTTTGTAAGGGCCGCAATGCTCTTTTGTATTTTATCTTCATTCTCCGGATCGGTAAAAGCAGTTGCCTCGTCCAGAATAACAATTGGTGCATTCTTTAACATCATACGTGCAATGGCAATTCTTTGTTTTTCTCCACCAGACAGACATTTTCCTGCCTCTCCAGCCGGTGTATCATATCCTTTTGGAAATTTCTTTATAAACTCCTCACACTGTGCATCTCTTGCTGCCTTTTTCACTTCTTCATCTGTGGCATTCGGATTTCCAAGCCTTATATTTTCAAGCAGTGAGCACCGGAACAAAAAGTTATTCTGATCCACGAAACTCACCAGCCCGGACAACTGTTCCAATGTCATATTTTTTACATTAACACCACCGATTGTTATCTTTCCGTCTGAAACATCCCAGAATCTTGCGATCAGCTTGGCAACGGTAGATTTACCTCCACCGGAGGGTCCAACCAGTGCCGTAAAGCTTCCCTGTGGAATCTTTAAATTAATTCCATGTAACACCTCATCTTCCGTTTTTCCGGTATAGCTAAAACGTACATTTTTCAGTTCAACATCCGTAGCCTTCACCGGTGTACTCGTTTTCGGCTCCGGAAGTTCCTTCATATCCAGAAATGCCTGTAATTCTTCAACCGTCATCTGAATCTGTTTCATTTCATTTGCAAATACTTCAAGTTTGGCAAGCGAACCCACCATTGAAATAGACAACATAACAGCAAGTGCCGCCTGTGGCGCTGTGATGACTCCATCTGATGCAAGTGCAAGACTTACCGGAAGCGTTCCGATCAGAGTTGATGGAAAAAGCACAAATGCAAGTTTCATGGTAACCCAGGTCGAAGAAAGCCACTTCACTACAAATTCCCGGTAATCTTTGATTGATCTGGCATATTTTTCATAAGACACACCAGCTCTTCCAAATGCTTTGATCACTTCAATACCTTCAACATATTCAACGATCATACTGTTCATATAAGCATTTGAGGAATTGTATTTATCAAAGTTTTTCCCACTGATCTTAAATGTCAGCGCCATACAGATAAAAGCTGCCGGGAACGTAACCAGCGATGCCAGTGCGATTCTCCAGTCGATCATAAGCAACGCTGCAATGCTTACAACTGGAAGCGCAATATGTCCAGCTCCTTCCGGTACGATATGAGCAAGCGGCGGTTCTATATTTTCGATTTTATCAATCATTACATTCTTAATTTCACCGATCGTATGTGCTTCCACATCGCCAAGTGACGCATGTAAAAAGCGATCTGCAACGCGAAGTCTCAGTCCTTCCAAAACATGATACGCCATCTGATGGGAAGCTGCCGTTGAACCTGCAAAGCAAAGTATTTTTACGACATATGCAGCTAATGCAGCTGCACACCAGACCAGAATCCGGTTCATTGTTACATTCTGATCTACAAATCCACAAATAATCTGATACATACAGAAAAACGGAAGTATTCCTGCGGTTATGCTGATAATAGAAAGCACAATCGATAAACTGAATTTGTTCTTATATCTGCCGGCATATCCGAGCAGATTTTTAATCCAGCTCTCTTTTTTTTCTTTCATAATTTCCTCCTTATCGGATGTCTCCACGGTATTCCAGTGGTGACATTCCCATTACTTTACGAAAAGTCATGGCAAACTTGCTTGCGCTATCATATCCGACCATACCTGCAATTTCTGCAACACTCAGTCTCTGTCCGGATCTCAGAAGTTCTGCTGCAAGATTCATGCGGTATTCCGTCAGCCATGTTCCTAAAGACTTACCATATATCGAACGGAAACAGTTTTTCATTCCGGTCATGGAAATATCGAACTTTTCTGCCAGTTCTTCCTGTGTATAACGCTCCGCATAATGTTCGGTCAAAAATCTCTGCACAGCCTTTACTTTTTCGACCTGTGTCCGGTAAAAATAAGGCTTTTCTTCCTTCCTGTCCGGCAGTTCCATCGCGGCCAGGCACAGCAGAAGTTCCATGATCTTAACCTTAAAATATGGAATTCGGATTGTCTCCGGGACACGATATAATTCTTCAAAAATGCGATTCGTACGTTCCATGCCGGAAATCACATGTGGATATTCTCCATCTGCAAATTTGTCCTGTAAAGCATTTAGATCCACTGGAAAATCCTTCATTTCTTCTCCCAGTGCCTCTGCAGCAATATCCAGATCAAATGCAATTGACAAACCATGATAATGGTTTGCGGGAAAGACAAATTCTCCTGTGTGATGCTTTCTTCCATCCAGCTTCATGTCTCCGGCCTCCACATATGCATAAGCATTTTCAGCCGCCTGATACTCCATTCTCCCTTCCCTGCAATGATCGATAACAAACACTCTGCGATCCGGTACAAATTCTGAATGAAAATATTTCATATGAAAATCATTAAAACTCAACATTGCTCCCGGAAATATTTCATACCAGCTCATCGTCCCATCACCGGTTTCATTCCGAAACTGATATACGCTGCATCCGTCACTTTCAGCAAGTAAAAGCGTTCTCTGCATGATTGCCAGTTCTCCTTTCGTTTTATTAGTCAGTACTAACTTTAGATAGGATAGCATAATTTCATTCCTTTGTCTGTCCCGAATCGCCATAATTGTCCCTTTTCGTCAGATGATTTTTCCAGAACTTTTCTATACATCAAAAAAAGACAGTTGCATTCACAACTGTCTTTCTTGATTCATTTCAATATTATTTTGCGTAATCGGTAACGCGGGATTCTCTGATTACATTTACTTTAATCTGACCCGGATACTCTAATTCAGATTCAATCTGTTTTGAAATATCACGTGCCATAAGAACCATGTCTGCGTCACTGACCTGTTCAGGAACTACCATAATTCGAATCTCTCTTCCTGCCTGAACTGCGAAAGATTTCTCTACACCCTTATAACCATTTGTAATATCTTCTAACTGTTTTAACCGGTTAGAATATGTCTCCAATGTCTCTCTTCTTGCACCTGGACGCGCTGCACTGATGGTATCAGCAGCCTGTACCAGACAAGCGATAAGAGATTCTGGCTCAACATCCCCATGATGTGATTCCACTGCATTAATAACCAGCGGAGACTCTTTGTATTTTCTACAAAGATCAGCCCCAAGCTGAACATGTGAACCTTCCATATCATGGTCGACTGACTTACCAATATCATGTAAAAGACCAGCACGTTTTGCCATTCTGACATCTTCTCCGATCTCTGCTGCCAAAAGTCCGGTCAGCTGTGCGACTTCGATGGAATGTTTCAATGCATTCTGTCCATAGCTTGTTCTGAATTTCATCTTTCCAAGCAGACGAACGAGTTCCGGATGAATTCCGTGAATACCTACTTCTAATACAGCAGCTTCACCTTCTTCTCGGATCATTGTCTCAACTTCCTTCTGCGCCTTTTCAACCATCTCCTCAATACGAGCTGGATGAATACGTCCGTCGACAATTAACTTCTCCAAAGCAATTCTGGCAACTTCCCTGCGGATCGGATCAAATCCGGACAGAATAACTGCTTCTGGTGTATCATCGATGATCAGATCAACGCCGGTCATTGTCTCTAATGTCCGAATATTTCGACCCTCACGTCCGATAATACGTCCTTTCATTTCATCGTTTGGAAGCTGTACAACGGAAATTGTGGTCTCAGCCACATGATCAGCTGCACATTTCTGGATTGCAGTTACAACGTATTCCTTTGCCTTCTTGTTTGCTTCTTCTTTGGCCCTGTTTTCCATTTCCTTGACCATCTTGGCCGTGTCAAGTTTCACATCTTCTTCAATGGTTTTTAAGAGGTATTCTTTTGCCTGTTCAGAGGTTAATCCAGAGATTCTCTCCAGTTCCTGTACGCGCTGTTCATTAAGCTTGGCAACTTCTTCCTTCTGCTTGTTTAACTTCTCTTCTTTCACAGTAAAACTTGCTTCGCGTCTCTCCATCGCCTCCATCTTCTTGTCCAGATTCTCTTCCTTCTGTACAATACGACGTTCGTTACGCTGGATTTCATTCCTACGCTCTTTGATTTCTTTGTCGAGTTCATTCTTTGCTTTAATGGACTCTTCTTTGATCTCAAGCATAGACTCGCGCTTTTTGTCTTCTGCTGATTTTACTGCTTCATCTATGATCTCTCTTGCTTTCTCTTCTGCATTTCCAATTTTGGAATTGGCAGCATTTTTCTGATAAGCACTTGAGATAAACCAGACAACAATGGCAGTTATAATTACAGAAATTACACACGCAATAATAACCTGCGTCACAGGAGCACCTCCTTTATTAAATTTTCATTGTACATATAACAAAAAGTTTACCTTTTCATATGTCATAATTAACAACATATAAATTTTATACTTAATTGATAATTATGTCAAGTAATATGGTTCCTCATATTTCATCACACGGAGTATATCATTCGCCTTAAATCCCCGCCTTAAAAGAAAACTGTATGTGCGCCGGAATTCCTTCTCATCCGCTGTTTTGTAATCAAATCCTTTCTTTGTAAGAAGCTCTCTGATCTGATCCCCCTCGTCAGATACATACTCCTCTTCCAGTGCCGCTTCGATTGTCTCTTTAGCAACTCCCTTTTTCATCAGATCCTGTTGGATTCTCATCCTGCTTTTCTTGGACTGGGCATTCCTTACATAGTTTGCTGCATAACGTTCATCATCAATATAATGATATTTTGCAACATACATCACCGCATCATCAATACATTCCTTTGGATATTCTCCTGCTTTTAATTTGTCTCTCAACTGTGCCTCTGTCCGGTCCATCTGCTCCAGTAAATGCATGGCTCTTCTTCTGGCGCGTTTGCACAGAACCTCTTCTATCATTCTCTGATAAGTTATGGCATCTATCGTCCCGCTTTCGCATATATCCAGGCTTTTCATTTCTCCTCTGTATAAAAGACAGGAAAGACCCGTATCAAAACCGACACGGATCTTTCCCTTTCCTACAGTCTCACATTTTATAACTGTAATTTCGTTCATTGATTACTCCTGATTCTCTCCCTCTGAAGCAGACTCGATATGATCTTCCTCTTCTGGTTCCTCCTGTGCGAAATAATGGTCACGCACTTTCTGTTCGATCATTGCGCAGAATTCCGGATTCTCTCTGAGGTAATTCTTGGCATTCTCACGTCCCTGTCCAATCTTATCTCCCTCATAAGCATACCATGCTCCAGACTTATTAATGATATTCACATTTGCAGCCAGATCCAAAATATCACCCTCTTTGGATATACCTTTTCCAAACATGATATCAAATTCTGCTTCGCGGAATGGCGGTGCCACTTTATTCTTAACGATCTTAACCCTTGTGTGGTTACCAATCACTTCTCCAGCCTGTTTCAAAGCCTCTACACGACGGACATCCAGACGGACGGAAGAATAGAATTTCAGAGCACGTCCACCGGTCGTTGTCTCAGGATTACCAAACATAACACCAACCTTCTCACGCAGCTGGTTGATAAAGATTACAACACAGTTCGATTTACTGATAACACCTGTAAGCTTCCGAAGTGCCTGGCTCATCAGACGCGCCTGTAGTCCGACATGGGAATCTCCCATGTCTCCATCAATCTCTGCTTTCGGAACAAGCGCTGCTACCGAGTCAACGATAACAATGTCAACTGCACCGGAACGTACCATTGTCTCCGTGATCTCAAGTGCCTGCTCCCCGCAATCCGGCTGGGAAATATAAAGATTGTCGATATCTACGCCAATATTCTTCGCATAAACCGGATCTAGCGCATGCTCCGCATCAATAAATCCTGCAATTCCACCTCTCTTCTGCACCTCTGCCACACAGTGAAGTGCAACGGTTGTCTTACCACTGGACTCAGGTCCATAGATCTCGATAATTCTTCCCTTCGGAAGTCCTCCGATTCCCAATGCAATATCAAGACTTAAAGAGCCGGTTGGAACAGACTCAACATTCATGTTGGTCGCATTATCCCCAAGCTTCATTACCGATCCCTTGCCATACTGCTTCTCGATCTGCGCAATCGCAGCATCCAGAGCCTTTAATTTATCTTCTTTTGCCATTATCATTCTCCTTTAATATATACGAACTTATGTTCGTATCACTGTTATTATAGTAGTATACTTTGCTTTTCTTGTCAACTATAAAAAATGCAGTTTTGTTTTCTTATATGGGAAACATCCGATCAGATCAGAAAAAAGACAGCTGACGAATCAACTGTCTTCATTATATCTGTGTCTATTTTATCCGTCAACTGCTTTTAAAAATGGATCTGCTGCGTTCCATGACAATCGCACAACTTCTGTAATTTTTCCAGAAGGATTTCTTCTTCGGTGTTCCCCTGAATGCGCTCCTGAAAAATTCCATAATTCATAAAAACAACAAGTGGAAGATCCATAACCTGATAATTCAGTGCCAGTGCGATCTCCTGATCCACATCAACCTTACAGATTTTTGCCTTATCCTGCATTTTATCCGCAATTCTTTCTGCCGACTCCATCAATTTTGTGCATTCCGCATCATCTTTCCGGTAAAACAGGATCATAACCGGAATCTTTGACATTAAAACCTGCTCTTCAAATGTTTTCTTTGTAAGCTCAACCATTTTTCTTCCGCACCTTTTCTTTAATTTCTGCTGAATTCTTCCAGTTTCAGACCCTCATTACGATCCAGAACCATGCCTACACTCCATGCATTGATAAAGAGGAGCAATGGATTGCCCTTCATGTCGATAACCTTCTTCATATCCGAAGTTCCGGTCAGGTTGTCCATATCCACTTCCTCCTTATTTGCGATCCAGCGGATATGTTCATATGGAAGGTTCTCAAGACGGATTTCCACGTTATATTCCTTTTCCAGACGGAATTTTAATACATCAAACTGAAGAACACCGACAACACCGACAATGATCTCTTCCATTCCGCCCTTATATTCCTGGAATATCTGGATTGCACCTTCCTGGGCGATCTGTGTAACCCCTTTCACAAACTGTTTTCTCTTCATGGAATCCACAAGACGTACCCTAGCAAAATGCTCCGGTGCAAATGTCGGAATACCCTCGAAACGGAACTTGTCTTTTGCCGTCGTCAGCGTATCTCCGATTGAGAAGATTCCCGGGTCGAAAATACCAATGATATCTCCCGCATATGCCTCTTCCACAATTTTACGCTCATCTGCCATCATCTGCTGTGGCTGGGATAATTTAATGTTCTTTCCCCCCTGCACATGATATACTTCCATTCCCGCTTCAAATTTTCCGGAGCAGATACGCATAAAAGCAATACGGTCACGGTGATTTTTATTCATGTTTGCCTGGATTTTAAAGACAAATGCTGAAAAATCCTCGCTAAACGGATTAATCTCTCCCTGATCTGACTGGCGTGCCAACGGTGCATAAGTCATCTGCAGGAAATGCTGCAAAAATGTCTCAACACCAAAGTTGGTAAGCGCAGATCCGAAAAATACAGGAGAAAGTTCTCCTTTGGAAACCAGTTCCTGGTCAAACTCTGCACTTGCTCCATCCAGAAGCTCGATCTCATCCAGAAGCTGTGCCCTGAAGTCCTCTCCGATCTCATCAGCCAGTGCCGGATCATCAATATCAATGATTTTTTCCGATCCTTCCTTCGTTCCCTTTAAAGTATCTGAAAAAGTCATAACCTTCTTTGTATTCCGGTCATACACACCCTTAAACTCTTTTCCGGAACCGATCGGCCAGTTGATCGGACATGTCTCGATTCCAAGCTCATTCTCAATATCCTGTAAAAGTTCAAAGGTATCATTGGCATCACGATCCATCTTGTTGATAAATGTAAAGATCGGGATATGGCGCATGACGCAGACCTTAAAGAGTTTACGTGTCTGCGCCTCAACTCCCTTGCTTCCATCGATTACCATGACCGCCGAATCTGCAGCCATCAGCGTACGATACGTATCCTCTGAGAAGTCCTGATGTCCCGGCGTATCCAGAATATTGATACAATATCCGCCATAATTAAACTGAAGAACAGAAGATGTAACGGAAATACCTCTTTGTTTTTCGATCTCCATCCAATCAGAAACCGCATGACGGGCGGTTGCTTTTCCTTTTACCGATCCTGCAAGATTGATTGCTCCTCCGTATAACAGGAATTTTTCTGTCAGTGTTGTTTTTCCGGCATCCGGATGGGAAATAATGGCAAATGTACGTCTTTTTTCAATTTCTTTTCTTAAGTCGCTCACAAATATATCCTCCAAACTCAAGCTGATCCTTCATGTTTCAGCTATATGTCTATTTATTTTTTTCTATTTTAGCATACTATTTTGTAGTATATCCCAAAATTCTCTGTATTTCAATAAAATTCACAATTTCCATATCCATTTTATTCCGCCTTCTGCTCTGTTCCTTCCGTCCCCTCCTGCTTACTGCCATCCGAACTGATCGTAGTGATCACGATATTCTGCCCTTCTGCCCCCGTCTTTCTTTTCACGATATCCTCCACCTGGGCCCGCTTCGCATCAGTGACATCCCCCATGTCAAGGACAACATCACATTCTTCCCCGCTCATACTCACAACCACATTTGTAAATCCTTTGGATTCCAGCATCATTTCTGCATTTGCTTCCTTCTCTGCTATATCTGTGAGCTGGACCATCTGATCCACGGCGACCTGTTTTTGTTCATCGGTAATGTTCTCATTATTGATAATTCCGAGTAACGTTTCCTTATTTTTTGACCGGACCTGCTCCCGGTTCAATTTCACTTCTGCTGCATAATCAACACTGTTTGCCAGCGCCCCCGTCAGCACCGTTTCCCCGGGATTTATGATTTCTTCGGTTCCTGTCTCCATTGCAACATCTTCTCCAGCAGCCTCCGTATTTTCGATTTCCTGATAGATCTCATGATCAGAATTATCAATTTCATATCCATCTTTTACCGAATCTGCGCTGGCACTCGTGGCGCCGTTATCTGCCAGACCGCTTCTGTCATAACTTATGTATCCTGCGATTGCGATCAGAAATGCAAGTGCGGTAATGATCACCTGATTTTTGTGAAAAATTTTCTTCATTGTGGTTCCTCCTGTATGGACTATTCAACTATTATCATTTTATATTCCGCCTCACCAAAATATGCCTCACAAATCATGATTATTCCACATTTTGCATCGGAACAACTTTTACCTTATGTACCTCCACACCAAACAGTGCTGTCACCGCATCCATGATACGGCTCTGTACTGCCGCATTCTTTCCACCTTCCGCCACGACCACAACCCCCTCGATCTGTGGTGCAGTCTCTTTCGTTACATAAGGACTGTTCTGATTCCCCGAGTCAAAAATAACCGTATTTTCCTGATAAGACTCAGAATTTGACGAAACATCTTTGTCCAAAACCGTCTCTCCTTCGTCCTTCAATGTGATCATGACATCCACTTTTCCCACACCTTCCATCTTTTCCAGTATGTCTTCCAGTTTTGTTTCCAATTGTGCTGCATATTCCCGTTCATTGTCCTCCGCCTTCCCGTCTGCTTTACCGTTTTTTTCTCCGCTGTTTTCTTTTGTATCCTGTTTTCCAATCTTTGACCCACTTCCCGATGGGATTGCAGCAATCAGGATCAGCATACCGATCAATATGACAATCAGCCAGTCCTGTCCCTTCATATGCCGGATCTTATTCCGTATTATTGTCCATGTAGAAAATTTCAAAAATATCCTCCTCATTTTCTTCACTGAATTCAATTTCATTTAATCGATCCGTGATCTGTTCCAGATTGCGGTATGCTGCCTTCGTATCATCCTGCGTAATCCATTTTACAACCGGTGCAAGCAGGATCACCGCCATAAATATTCCGATAAAAAACTGAAAATACTTCTGGTATCTTTCCTTTGGAACGAGATAAGTAAAAACAAAAAGGATCAGCATAAGTACAAAGAAATTTTTTATAAAAGATATAATTGTTTCCATTGTCCCCACTCAGTATATAAAACTTGTCGATGCTGTCACCATGGATATGACGATCATAAATAGCAGCATCGTATTTACCATAATCTTAAGATACAGGCTGCTCCCTCTCGCCACACCATGCACACATTCCACCAGTCTTTGATCTGCCACCGGCTGCAAAAGTGCCACGATCAGCCTGTACAAAAAAGTAAAACTGAAAATCTTCACAAGCGGAAGCAGACAGACTATAAGCAGTACGATCACGGCTGCCACTCCTACACTGTTTTTGATCAGGATTCCACAGCCAAGCACGATTTCACCTGCCGATCCGATCGTATTTCCAACTCCCGGGAGCATGGATACGGATTTTAGGATCATATTTCCGGATAGCCGGTCCTTTGCAGTCGTAAGAAGGGACTGGACCGTGCTGATCCCGATGGCACTTCCCACCGCAATTTTTATACAGATTCCAATTCCGGATTCGATCAGTTCCGCAAGTTTCGATAGCTTTTCTTCTTCAAACAGATGATCCACCAATTCCAGAAGAACAAACACATGGATTGCAGGAACAAGAAATAATTTGAATGCTGACTCAAGTAAAAGCACCATTCCAAATGTCATCTCATAAAAGATTCCTGCCGAAGCTGCATTTCCGGACAACATCAGGGTTGTTGCATATGCAGGAACCAGCGCTTCCAGAAAATCAATGACCATCTGCATTCCATCCTGCAGCACCTGATGTAGCAATAAAAATGACTGCATCAAAAGAAGCATCATTGCCCCATACACGACCAGAAAGCTCATATTGGATACATATCCGCTGCAAGTCATGCATACCCGGTTTGTTACAGCAAACAATATTGCAAGAAGGAGCATCTGTACAAACATCGGTCTTGCTGCTGCAATCTCATAGAAAAAAAGATCTAATACATAGGTTCCAATATCAAGCAGCCAGTCATGCTCTTTTTGACCGCTTCCATTTGCATCGAAACTTATTTGATATTCCTTGATCAGATCTTCTACCAGATCGGAAAAACTGTATTTTTCTGGCAGCTGCTGCCCGGTAAATGCATCCATCTGTGAGAAATCAAGACGTTCAAGAATTTCATCCAGATATTGCTGTTCACTGTCTGTTTCCTGTTCTTTTTGTGTTTCTTCCGCAGCATCTGCCGCATAACAGATCTCTTTTGCCAGCATTCCAATCCCCAGATACCCCAGACACCATATCAGAATCAGCCAAACCGCCTTTCTTACGCTCATAAGAACTGCTCCAATACATCCGTAAGATAGGCAAGTCCGGGGATACTAAGTGCAAGAATGGAAAGCTTTGCGAACAGTTCGATCTGTCCGCCAACAGCCTGATACCCGTTGTCTTTACAGATTCCAGCCGAAAAATCAGCCACGTAAGTAATCCCTAACATTTTTAAAAGCTGGATCATAAAGGAATGTTCCACCGGAAGCTGTTCCCAGATGCCCCCGATAAATTGAGAAATTGCGGAAAATTGTGCCAGCGCATATACGAATATCACGATACCAGCTGCAAGTCCAACCAATATAGCAAACTCCCCTTTTTCTTTTCGAAGGATCATTCCCAGAAATACACTTACAATTCCGATCAGTCCGATTTTTAAAATATGCCCGCCTCCTTTACAACGAAAATAATGTTTCCATTGTTTCAAACAGTTCACTGATATACGGAACGATCCAGAATAATACAATGATCAGTCCCGCAAGACTTAATAAAAAAGCATGTTCCTCTCTTCCGCTGTGTTTGAGTACCTGGCTTAAAACCGTAACAATGATCCCAACTGCCGCAATTTTAAAAATAATTGTTATGCCCATAGCGTTCCTCTCCTATAAAAGTATGATTACGATCATAATTCCCCCAAGTATCCCAACTGGTGTAAACACTTTTTGCTTTTCTCTCCACTGTGCCTTTTCTTCCTGGATCTGTATCTGCATCTGTTCCCGGATATGCTTTAAAATGTCTATGTTTTCTCTCAGATTATCTCCAAACAGTCCTTTTTGGCATTCTATCACAAGAAATAAAAACTGCTCGGAAAAATTCCATTCCGTCCGGTGTTTTCTCCAGCCTTCTGTCCAGATCTGTTCTCCATATGGACAGTCATTTTTCTGCATTTTTGCTACAATATCCAAAAAAGTGCCTCTCAGCCTGTCGCTTTTTGCTCCTGTCACTTCTAAAAGTTCTGCTACGTAAACCTTCTCCGTTTCCAGACGGTATACCGCATGTGATACAAACTGTTCCACCAGGACCATATCACAGATCTTTCTCCTTCTGTCCTCATTCCAGCTCGCAATTCCTCCCAGAATCCCACCAAATATCACACATATTCCAAACAGCTTTAACATATCCTTCTCATTGTTTCATCGTATATCTGCATTTTTCTTGTTCCATCCAGTTCTCTGTTTAACAGTACAAACCGGTCTATCATTCCCGCCTCCAGAATTTTGCACATATACGGTTTCTCGGAAAGTTCCCGTATTCTCTGTGCATGGACAGTTCCAAGTATCCTGCTTCCAGAGCACACTGCCTGATATACCGCCATAAAGTCTTCCTCTTTTCCAAGCTCATCCACGGCAATGATCTGTGGAGACATTGACCGCAGCATCATAAATATTCCACGCTCCTTCGGGCAATTATCCAGTACATCCGTCCTCGGTCCCAGGTCATTCTGTGGAATTCCCTGATAACACGCAGCTATTTCCGAACGTTCATCCACAACTGCAATCTTAAGTCCCATATGTTCCGGATCACCATAGGATAAAATCCGTATACTGTCTCTCAGATATGTTGTCTTTCCAGCACCTGGAGGCGCCAGAATCAGCGTATTATGTATGCTGTCCCCCTGTCGGATCTGCTGAACAAGTTGTTTTGCACATCCCTTTTTTTCATGTGCGATCCGGATATTCAGTCCACTGAAATCATATATCCCGCAGATTCCGTTTTTTCCAGTCTGGCTGGCTTCCTCTCTTGCCACTCTTCCGACCACACCGACACGATGCCCTCCTTTCATTGTAAAAAATCCCTCTTTCAACTCATCTGCCATCGCATACAGGGAATATCCGGAAAGATAATTCATCATCTCCCTTATTTCTTCTTTTTCAACGACACCAAAATGCAGGCTCTTCCGGTCTGCATAAAGAAACTCCACCGGGAGCTTTGCACGGATCCGGATTTCTTCGAGCCCATCCCATTTATCTTTTGGAATCGTCTGCCGGATCCTCACTGGAAAAATATTTACAAACTCCATACCGCTCATCACCTCAAATAAAAAAGTCACAGGTAAATAAATTACCTATGACTTATTTATATGACTTGTCTATGAAATTATGCCTGAATGTTTCACCCGGCTACATACGATCCGGTGCTGAAAAACCAAGTACATCAATGCATGTCTCAAGAATGCTTTTTGTCAGGCAGAGTACCGCAATGTAGGATTTCTGGATCTCCTCATTCTCTTCCGAAAGGATCTTGGTTCCATGATAAAAACCATTAAATGCATTCGCCAGCTCATAAATATATGCACAGATCTTATGCGGTGCTGTTTCCTCAAATGCATTCTCCATGACGGCATTAAATCTGGACAGCACAAGCATCAGATTCTTTTCATTCTCAGAGTCTGCAGCTTTGATCACAGAGCTGCATGCTGAAACATCTTTGCCCATAGCCTCATATTTGGAAAGAATGGATTTGATCCGGACGATCGTATATAAAATATATGGTCCTGTGTTTCCTTCAAAAGAAGTGAAACGGTCAATGTCAAAAATGTAATCCTTGCTTGCCTGGTTCGACAGATCTCCATATTTGATTGCTGATAATGCCACTGTCTTTGCAGTACGTACTGCTTCTTCCTGGTCAATGTCAAGATCTTCTTTGCTCTTCTGATTCTCCGTGATCTTCTTGAGCATTTCCTCGTTGATCGCAGAAACCAGATATTCCAGACGCATAACGCCGCCTTCACGGGTCTTAAATGGCTTACCATCTTTGCCGTTCATTGTACCAAAACCAAGAAATTTCAATCTGGTTTCCGGTTTTACAATACCGGTCTTTCTTGCACAACGGAAAACCTGTGTAAAATAAAGTTCCTGACGCTTGTCAACAACATAGATCAGCTCGTCTGGATGATAATCCTTCATTCTCCATACCATTGTTGCAAGATCTGTTGTGTTATACAGTGAGGCTCCATCTGACTTTAAGATCATACATGGAGGGATCTCCTTGGTGTCTGTCTCTTCTTTTACATCCACCACAAGCGCTCCATCACTGATATATGCATATCCGTCATCTTTCATTTTCTGAACCATATCCGGAATATATGGCTGGGCATCTGATTCTCCCTTCCACAATTCAAAAGATACATTCAGATTCTCATAGTTTTTCTTAAGGTCACTTACGGATACATCTAAAATGTGTTTTAAAAGCGCCTGATAGCCTCTTCTTCCATGCTGTAATTCATATGTTGCCTGCATTGCAGCTTCCTTATATGCTGCATCTTCTTTGGATCTGCCGCTTGCTGTCGGATAGATTTCTTCAAGTTCGGCTATTGTAAACGGTGCCTCTTTTGGATATTCTCCTTCAAAGTTCTCGTCAAAATATACCAGCTCCGGTCTTCTGAGTTTAAGCTCTGTAATGATCAGTCCCATCTGAAGACCCCAGTCCCCAAGATGCACATCGCCGATCATATGATGACCCATGAATTTACCGATTCTTTTTACACTCTCACCGATAATTGCCGAACGCAGATGTCCGACATGAAGTGGTTTTGCAACGTTTGGTCCGCCGTAGTCGATCATGATCGTTTTTGGCTCTGCAGCCTTTTCACAGCCATATCTGCCTTCATCTTCCTGCATGGAATTTAAGTACTCCGCAAGGTATTCATTTGAGATCCTGATATTTAAAAATCCCGGCTTTACAGATTCTGCCATAGCAAACATCGGATTCCCGGAAAGTGCTTCTGCAATCTTATCGGAAATCATAAACGGTGCACATTTATATTCTTTTGCGGCAGCCATGGCTCCATTACACTGGTATTCACACAGATCCGGTCTGTTTGATAATGTAACTTTTCCGTATTTTGCATCATATCCTGCTGCAACGAATGCCTTGGTCACTTCATCTGTGATGATATCAATCAGTTTATTCATTTTCTGCCTCCTCGTATTCTATAACTATCCTACATTTTATCAACAAATCAGCATTTCCACAACCGTATTTTACTGAAAAATCACGTTGCGGTATTTACCGAGCACTTTCATCAGAAGACTTCCCAGAATACATACTGAGATCACTTCTCCGATTCCAACCGTTAACGCATTAAATGGAATGGACCAGTCTGTTCCATGGAATACGGTCTTAAACCCATATCCATAGCGAAGCACAAATGGAACAATGACCATGTTTGCAATTACCGGAGGCAATGTGCATAACACTTTGTGTCTGCGAAGAAGATAGGTTCCTACTGCACCAAGCAATGTTGCAATACTTCCAAAAACAATGTCATATACAATTGCACCTGTCAGCGTATTTGCAAGCAGACAGCCAAGCCATAATCCAGGGATTGCTGCCGGTGTAAAAAATGGCAGAATACAAAGAGCCTCCGAAAAACGGATCTGGATAGAACCGGACGCAAGTCCGAGCAGATTGGTGATGTAAGTAAGCACCACATAAAGAGCTGCGATCATTGCAGCCTGGACGATAAATAATACCTTTTTGTTTCTCATATTTATTTCTCCTTTAGTTTTGTTTTTTGTCAGGAAGGTTTCGAACTGACAATAATTTACTTTACACATTCCCTGTATACTTGTCAAGAAAATCCAGATTTTACGGTATAAAAAAAAGCCCCTCAGGGCATCCTTACTTTATCAAATCCGGAGGTATTCTTATGTCAGCATATAAGGTCGAAATCTGTGGAGTCAACACTTCACAGCTTCCTATTCTGAAGGAAGAGGAAAAAGCAGAACTGTTCAAACAGATAAAGGCAGGCGATAAAGCCGCAAGAGAGCGCTATATCAAAGGAAATCTGAGGCTTGTACTATCCGTGATCAAGCGCTTCAGTAACCACAACGAAAATGTCGATGATCTGTTTCAGATCGGCTGCATCGGACTCATGAAATCCATTGATAACTTTAATCCAGACATGCAGGTAAAATTCTCCACCTATGCGGTTCCCATGATCATCGGCGAAGTCCGGCGTTATCTGCGTGATAACAGTTCATACCGCATTCCACGTTCCCTCAGGGATACTGCCTATAAAGCGATCCACTCACGCGAGATCCTCTCACGCACTTCTTTGCATGAACCGACTCTTGACGAGATTTCTGCCGACTGCGGTATCTCAAAAGAGGACATCGTTTATGCACTCGATGCCATACAAACACCGCTAAGTCTCTTTGATCCTATTTATACCGAGGGCGGAGATACCCTCTATGTTATGGACCAGATCTCTGACAAAAAGAACAAGGAGGAGAACTGGGTTTTAGATCTGTCCATAAACAATGCTCTCGAACATCTGAACGAGCGCGATGAACAGATTATAAAACTGCGGTATTTCGAAGGCAAAACCCAGATCGAGGTTTCCGACGAAATCCACATTTCCCAGGCCCAGGTCTCCCGACTTGAGAAAAATGCCCTAAAAAGCATGTATAAATATCTTTATTCCGAGGATGCTTAACGATCCCATTTATCACAAAGTGCATTGATCTGATCTGCAAACCTGGCAAGATCTTTGTTGGCCATTCCTTCACAATGCCGAATTACCGTTAAGAGACGCTGTCCAGCTGCAAACAGCCTGTCAAAGACCGTATTGGATGCTTTTGCCTGATGTTTCTTCTTCTCCACAAGCTGTCTGGATCCCTGACTGATACACTCACCTGTGATCAGGTCATAACTGTCTCCGCTATATGGAGCGACTGCATCCAGTCCGACTTCCTCGCGCACATGTTTTGCGAAAAATTCGGTTACCTGATCGTCTCCATGAACAACAAATACCTTAGAAGGTTTCTCATCGAATTCACGGATCCATTTTGTCAGATGATCCATATCTGCATGGCCACTGATTCCAGGAAGATTGCAGATGGTCGCCTGAACCCCGATCACTTCTCCGAAAATCTTTACTTCTTTTACACCATTTAAAAGAGCATGTCCCAATGTACCCGGCACCTGGTATCCGACAAAAAGAATCGTTGAATCTGCTCTCCACAGATTATGTTTCAGATGATGACGGATACGTCCGGCATCACACATTCCAGATGCAGATATGATTACTTTTGGTGTCTCGATAAAGTTGATATTCTTTGATTCATCACTGGTAACCGCAACCTTAAGTCCCGGGAACTGAATCGGGTTAATTCCCATATTGATAAGTTTCCTTGCATCCTCGTTAAAACACTCCGATACATTCTTATGGAAGATATTCGTTGCTTCCACAGCCAGCGGACTATCAATATATACTTCAAAATTCCGGAATTCCGGAAGGAGATCCTCTGTTTTTATCCGTCGCATAAAATAGAGCATCTCCTGCGTACGTCCAACTGAGAAAGCAGGAATAACAAGATTTCCTCCTTTGGTAAAGGTCGCACTCATAACCTTTGCAAGTTCCACTGCATAATCCGGCGGGGTATCATGATTCTTATCGCCATAGGTGGATTCCATGATTACATAATCTGCATCCTTTATATATTCCGGATCACGAATCAATGGTCGGTTACCATTGCCGATATCACCGGAAAAGACCAGTTTCCTTGTCTCATGATCTTCTGTGATCCACATCTCGATGGAAGAAGATCCAAGCAGATGTCCGGCATCCACAAAGCGGACATTCAATCCCTCACATACCTGGATCTTGTCATGATATTCACACGGCACAAAATGCTGCATAACATTTACTGCATCATTCAGATCGTACAGCGGTGTAACCTCCGGAAGCCCTGCACGTCTTGCTTTTCTATTCTTCCACTCTGCTTCAAACTCCTGAATATGGGCAGAATCCTTCAACATGATTCCACATAATTCCGATGTCGCTTTTGTCGCAAAAATCTGTCCCCGGAATCCATGATTATATAAAAGAGGCAGAAGTCCTGAGTGGTCAATGTGCGCATGCGTCACAAAAACATAATCAATATTGGATGCATTCACCGGAATTTCCTGATTTACATACATATCCGGTCCCTGTTCCATCCCGCAGTCCACCAAAAGATGAATATCCCCAAATGTAACATAATGACAGCTGCCCGTCACCTCATGGTCAGCTCCTAAAAACTCCAATACCATACTCTCTCATCTCCTGTTTATGTTCTGATTTTATGTTTATATTTTACCACATTTCGAGTATATTGTATAATATTTCTGTAAAATTTGCTCTATTTTTATTCAAATTTCCGAATTTCCTTTTTCAGACGATTTATAATCTTCTTTTCCAGTCTTGATATATAAGACTGCGATATTCCCAACATATCCGCAACTTCTTTCTGTGTCATTTCTTTTCCGTTCGGCTGATTGATTCCATATCTTAATTCAATGATTTCTTTCTCTCTGCAATCCAGCTTTTCGACCGCTTTTCGTAACAGCCTTTTTTCAACTTCTGTTTCCATGTCCCGATAAATAATATCTTCATCCGTTCCAAGAATATCTGACAGAAGAAGTTCATTGCCATCCCAGTCAACATTTAACGGCTCATCTATGGAAACCTCAAGACGTGTCTTATTATTTCTTCTAAGGTACATAAGGATCTCATTTTCAATACATCTGGAGGCATATGTTGCAAGTTTAATCTTCTTTTCCGGGTTAAACGTATTGATTCCTTTGATCAGTCCGATCGTGCCGATCGATATCAGATCCTCCACTCCAACCCCGGTATTTTCAAATTTTTTTGCAAGATATACAACCAGACGCAGATTGTGTGAAATCAGTTTTTCCTTTGCTTCTTTGTTCTCTCTTCCCATGAGTGCCGACAGACATTTCTGTTCTTCCTCCATTTCGAGCGGCGGAGGAAGCACCTCCGATCCACCTATGTAAAAAACATCCCGTTCTCCCCGGATTCCTCTTAAGATAAATAATACGGTCTTCCATTTTTCCGAAATATTCATACGATGTCCACTTCCTGATTTAATATAATTTGATATGTTTTATTCTTCATTAGTCCAGGCTGTGCAAGCCCGATCACAGCCGGTTCAACCAGATATTCCCTGTTCTGCTCCCGGATCCGGATACGATCAATGGTATAAATCTGTAAAAGTCCAGAGCCGCCGAGCGAACAGTATGGAATAACCAGAGCATGTTTTGTCCCAGATGCCCGGATTCCCAATTGCTCTGCAATCTCCGGTGCCACAATATACACTGCTTTTCCTCCGTATGGCTCTCTCAGTCGATTGCCGGAATCATACAACGCCAGCGCCTCTACCTGTTTTTTTGCATCCTCCAGTATCACCTGAAATAAAGAATTTCGAAGTTTTCGATATCTTGCAGCATAGGAAACCCCAGAAACAAGTAAAAATCCGGTTGCAAGGATCACAAGAAACGAAAGTTTATGCAGTCCAAGTACATTTGTAACCGCTTCACAAATCCCTCCAAGCAACATCATAAAAAGCATGCAGATCCCATACTCTGCGCTCCATTCGCGTATGTTCTGCGGCTTCAGCGCAAGCATTGTAACAAAGGGCAAAACCACCAGACCGGACAATCCAAGAAATACCACGTGATCATGAGTCATAAGCAGCAACAGCAATTCCAGCACACTTCCGGTCAGTGCTGCGATCCCGATGCCTGCCATCCGGCATAATCCATGTATTTTCCGCACACGTGCTGCTCCCATAAGTACGATCAGATTGACCAGAAAATTCTGGATTACAAATACATCTGCATAAAATACATACAAAGTTATCCCCCCTGTCTCCCATGTCCGGAACAGGTTCATTATACAAAAGAAAGTTGTGAGGAATTTATCAGATACTGTGTGAGAAAAGAAAGAAGTTATCGACAGAATTCTATAAAAACAAAAAGAACAGACACTTTCGTGCCTGTCCTTCTTATCATTCAAAATGACTTGAATTTATTTCTTCTTTAAAAAATCAGGAATACTGATCTCTACTGGTTTTACAGTGCTTTCCGGCTTCGGTGGTCTTTGAATACCACTGAATGTTGGATTGGTATTATTCTGTACCGGTGCAACTGGTCTTGCCACATTTGGCTGAGCCGTATGTAATCCTGCTGTTGTACGTCCTGTTACCGGACTTACTGTAGGTCTTACAGTTGCCCCCTGTGACTGATATTTCATCATATTAGACATAGATGGCGCACTCTTTGAAGCATTTTCCAGTCCAGTTGCGATTACAGTGATCGTTGCTTCATCGGTCATCGTCTCGTCATATTTTGCACCAAAGATGATATTCGCATCATCTCCGGCAAGCTCCTGTACATAACTTGCCGCATCATTTGCATCCATCAGAGAAATATCTCCGGAAATATTAATGATTACATGAGATGCTCCCTCGATCGTTGTCTCAAGAAGTGGAGAAGCAACTGCTAACTTCACAGCCTCAATTGCCTTATCATCTCCCTTGGCATTACCAATACCAATATGAGCCATTCCCTTGTCCTTCATAACCGTCTGAACATCTGCAAAGTCAAGGTTGATCAGTGCCGGTAAATTAATCAGGTCTGTGATTCCCTGAACTGCCTGCTGTAATACTTCATCTGCCTTCTTTAACGCATCCGGCATTGTTGTACGTCTGTCTACAATCTCTAATAATTTATCATTTGGAATTACGATCAGTGTATCAACACTCTCTTTTAAACGGTCAATTCCAGAAACCGCATTGATCATACGCTGCTTTGCCTCAAATTTAAATGGCTTTGTCACTACTCCAACAGTAAGGATTCCCTGCTCTTTCGCAATCTTGGCAACAACAGGTGCAGCTCCAGTTCCGGTTCCGCCACCCATTCCACAGGTGACAAATACCATATCTGCGCCCTTAACTGCTGCAGCTAATTCTTCTGCACTTTCCTCAGCAGCCTTCTGTCCTACTTCCGGCTGAGCTCCTGCTCCAAGTCCTTTCGTAAGTTTCTCGCCAATCTGAATCAGTGTTGGTGCTTTACATAACTGTAAAGCCTGTTTATCTGCATTAACACCGACGAATTCTACTCCGCCAATATTTTCATCAACCATTCGGTTTACCGCATTATTTCCAGCCCCGCCTACGCCAATTACGATAATTTTTGCACTGGCATCAGCTTCGTTTGTCATTATTTCCAGCAAGGTTCTTCCTCCTCTTTTACATCCATATAATCTATAATATAGTTTTTCCGTGAAATAATCAACAGTAAAATACTATTTTTATCAGAAATAGCACAAGATTTTGATTATTCTGTCTTGTCAAATACTATATTTGTAGTATTCTCTGTCCAATTTTCCATATGAAGCACCCCGCTAAGTCCTTCAAGATTTGGCATGATCTTACTTACACGTTCAATTTTCGGGGTAAGCTGTGTGGTATCACCGATCATAACCTGGATACTTCCGTACGCAAGAACCGGCGCATTGTCAACGCCGTATGTAACCGAATCCGGAATAAGGTTGTATTTTTTTAATGTCTGTGTAAGCGAAAGCAGCTCTTTCAATGTCTCCCCATCTATCGGAAGCTGTTCATACAAAACAACCTGATCACAGTTGATTCCCTGGATCATAGGAATATCAGGGATGACATCAGACGAAGTTTCCACAACAAATCCATCTTTATCAAAATATGCATTTTCATTAATGGATGGAATAAAAATATAACCCACAATTCCCTTTTCGTATACTGTTATGTGCAATGTATGCGGATTTTTAAGTGTTATTTCCATCGTATCCACAAAAGGAATACTTTTCGGATCCGTAAAACGATATTTCAGAAAAACATACAGAGAATTCCATGAATACTCATCGTTTAGAACCGTATCTTCAATCATCTTGGAATCATAAAGCTTATTGCCCTCTACCAAAACATCCCGGACCCGAAACACATTCATGATAATCAGCGCAGCAATTGCAAGTACAATAAGAACTCCCAGTATAACCGTAAATGATATCTTCCTTCTTTTCTTTTTTCTGCGTTCTTCTTTCATCATAATATTTCAGCCTTTTATCCTTCAATATTCTGAAGACGGATGCCCTTGGAAACACTAAGTGCAAGCCCCATCTCCGCCATCAGGAACATAATTGACGTACCACCGTAACTGATAAACGGCAGCGTAACACCGGTATTTGGAATCGTGTTGGTAACAACTGCGATATTTAAAATCACCTGTAATGCGATATGCGACATAATGCCCACGACAAGAAGCGCTCCAAAAAGATCTTTTGCATTGTTCGCAATGATCATCATTCTCCAGATCATAAGAAGAAACAGCAAAATTACACAGATGCCTCCAAATAACCCAAGTTCTTCACAGATAATCGTAAAGATCATGTCATTCTGTGCTTCCGGAACGAATCCCATCTTCTGGATACTCTGACCAAGTCCTTTTCCAAATAATCCACCGGAACCGATCGCATACAGTCCCTGAAGTGTCTGGAATCCGTCATCTCCCGCTGTTTCCGGATGCAGCCACGCCTTGATCCGGTCCAGCCGGTAACTTTCGATCATAATAAATACAGCGACTGCTCCGATTCCAAGCAGTGCAAGTGCCACAAAGTGACTGAACTTCGGACTCGCAACAAACATCATGCACACTGCAATTCCGGCTACGATAATCGCAGTACTCAGGTTGCTGACTGCAATGATAATAAGCACCGGAGCGATAATTACAAGCACCTTGATAATTGTGGAAAATTTCGCCATCTGTTTCGGTATCCGTTCAATAAAGGCTGCAAGAAATACAATCATCGCAATTTTGGCGAACTCCGACGGCTGAAACGAAATCGGTCCGATCTGCAGCCATCTCTGCGATCCATTATAATTTCGTCCTGCAACGATTACCGCTCCACAAAGTGCAAGGGATGCCGCATACGCC
This sequence comes from uncultured Lachnospiraceae bacterium, assembly GCA_934364805.1. Classification (GTDB taxonomy): domain Bacteria; phylum Bacillota; class Clostridia; order Lachnospirales; family Lachnospiraceae; genus Roseburia. The sequence continues at coordinate 43,735 of CAKRMH010000001.1, read as the reverse complement.
AGTACCGCAAACTGTTTCCAGAAAGTATACGGGATCGATGCCAGCATAAACATAAACACAAATCCGATCATCATCGCCATGACCTGTTTCTTCAGATAAAATGCTGCATCCCCAAATTTGCTTGCTGCCGTATAGGAGCTGGTACTGTATAACATAACAAGACCAAAGCAGATCAAAAAGATAATGATAAACAACAGATTGTAATCAAAATATTTTATTTCTTTCGGCCTGCTATCTCTCGATTGTCTTTCGCCCTTTCTGCTCATCGTCTTTTTTTTCATATTTACTCCTTTAAGCCACGGACAATATCTTTAAAGATTCTTCCTCTTTCCTCATAATTCGGGAACATTCCCCAGCTTGCGCATGCCGGTGATAACAATACTGCGTCGCCGGATACAGAATGATCGTAACAGTACATGACAGCTTCCTCAAATGTATCACATAAGACTACCTCTTCAAATCCATGTTTCTTTGCACATGCTGCAATTTTTTCTCTTGTCTGGCCAATCAGCACAAGACCTTTTACCTTTCCATCAAAAGCCTCGATCCATTCGTCATATTCGGATTGTTTATCGTATCCTCCTCCGATCAGCCATGTCGGCCGGTTCATTGCCCGGATTCCCTGGATCGCAGCATCCGGATTGGTTCCTTTGGAGTCATTATAAAATTTTACTCCGCGTTTTTCGCATACATATTCTATGCGGTGTTCCACTGCCGTAAATGTTTTTAAAACTTCTATAATCTTATCCATTGGAACACCAAAAGCCGTTGCAATCGCACAGGCTGCCATGACATTCTCATAATTGTGGTTGCCAAGAAGGTTCAGCTCATGAATATTGATCACCAGAGAGGCTTCTCCATTCTTTGCATAATAAATATTCTCATCGGAAAGATAGAATCCATTTTCCAGCGCTCTTTTACTGCTGAAAAAGATGACATTCGTCTTTAATCCTTCCCCAAACTTACGCAGGACCTCATCCTCATAATTTAACACACAGGTCTCATCTTTTCCCTGATTTCTGGTAATATCTTCCTTTGTCCGGATATAACATTCCATCGTATGATGACGGTTCAGATGATCCGGTGTAATATTTAAGATTGCGGAAACTTCCGGCTTAAATTCATGAATCGTTTCAAGCTGGAAACTGCTGATCTCGGCAACCGTTACGGTCTCATCTGTTGTATCTGCAGCAACCGATGTATATGGAATTCCAATATTACCAACAACTTTTACATCCTTATAATAATTCTTCATGATCTCGCCGGTAAGTGCTGTTGTCGTTGTCTTTCCATTTGTCCCGGTAATTGCAGCAATCCGTCCTTTGGAAAAGTAATATGCAAGTTCGATCTCGCCCCAGATGGCAATCCCTTTCTCACGCATACGGTTTACCATCGGAATATCCGTTGGTACTCCCGGACTTAATACCGTCATATCAAACTGTTCCATCTGTTCTTCTGTCAAATCTCCAAGAATAACAGGAACAGTTCTTAATTTCTCGCTTTTTTCGTATACTTTTTCAAGGTCAAGATCTTTATTTCCATCGAATAATGTGACCCTGATCTTCTTATCCAATAATAATTCACATGCGGCAATTCCGCTGATTCCGGTTCCTACAACCAGAACATTTTTTTCTGCAAGATTCATATGTTTATTCCTCCGTCTACAACTAATTAAGTATACGTTATTTCTGTATAGAATTCAAGTTTTCCACCGCATTGTTTTCATCAGGACTACTCACCGGCTTCACTGCTCTCCACGCTCTGTTTTTCAATGTCCAGATATGGAAGGATATTTTCAAAAACTGTTTTTGCAACAGGTGCACAGATCGTTCCGCCATAATACACCCCCTGCGGATTACGAATGATCACAAGTACCAGTACCTGTGGATGATCTGCCGGAGCGAATCCCAAAAAGGATGCGATATATTTATGCTCCGATCTTGGCAATGTCTGTGATGTTGCTGTTTTTCCACCAATTTCATACCCTTCGATCTTACAGTTTTTTCCGCCTCCTTCTGACACTACTTTTTCCAGGAGATACCGCATGGTCTCTGAGGTCTTTTCACTGCATATCTCCTTCTTTGTCTCATAAGAAAACGTTTCCACGGTATTTCCATTTTCGTCTGCTGTCCGCACACCAAAATGCGGAGTCACACGATTCCCGCCGTTGATCAGGGAAGATACCGTTGTCACCAGCTGGATCGGAGTGATCTGAAATGACTGTCCAAAAGATATTGTTGCAAGTTCCACCTGTCCGATATGATCCAGGCTGTGCATGATTGTTGCAGCCTCACCCGGAAGATCAATGTTGGTTTTTGAAAAAAGTCCAAACTGATCAAAATATTTATAAAAGCGCTCCGCTCCGATTCTCAGACCAACCGTTATAAATACCGGATTGCAGGAATTTTCAATCCCCTGGACAAATGTTTCAGCTCCATGTCCGGTTGTTTTTGCACAACGTATCTTCCGGTCTTCAACCATAATATATCCCGGACAATTAAACTGATCCTCCAGTTTTACTGCTCCGCATTCTAATGCAGCTGCCGCTGTAATCACTTTAAAAGTCGAACCAGGTTCATAAGTATCGGACACACAATGATTTCTCCACATATTATTTAACTGTTCCATCTCCGAATCTGTTCCCTGAACGGAAGCGGTATCTTTCGTCAGGGTAAATGGCTGATTCAGATCAAATTCCGGATAATCCGCCATCGCAAGAAGTTCTCCATTCTGAGGATTCATCACAATAATGCTGACACTGTCCGCCTGTTTCTGAATGAACGCCTTTTGGGCTTCCTGTTCGCAGAATGCCTGGATATTATAATCCATTGAGATATACAGATCATAACCACTGACAGGGTCTTTTCTTACTTCTCCCTCTTTATCCACTTCAATTCCACGGGCATCTGTCACAGTTAATATTTTACCATTCGTCCCCTGAAGTACATCATCGTACTTTACTTCCAGGCCGATAATTCCCTGATTATCTCCTCCGGTAAATCCAAGTACTTTCGATGCAAGACTTCCATACGGATATACCCTCTTATAATCTTCGTCTACTTTCACGCCAGACATTCCATACGCCAGAATACGATCTCCGGTTTCTTTGTCTACATTACTTTTTATCCGTTCGATCGAACTTACCTTTTCCACTCTTTTTCGAATTTTCTCTTCTGGAATGTCAAGCTCCTTTACTAACATTGCAATTACACCTTCCGGATCCTGGATCTGATTATGAATCACAGAAATAGTACAGACAGAAGTATTGGACGCCAGAACCTGCCCATTTATATCAAGAATCCGTCCTCTTGCTGCTTTGATATCACGCTCTCTCTGATGCAGATCTACCGCCTTTTGCGTATAATAACCGGAACAAAAAATCATAAGATACACCAGCCGTCCGATCAGCATACCGATCATCAGAATTACCATTACAAAAAAGACCAGAATTTTCCTGCGAATTCCAGTTTTGTTCCGTTCCATAAAAATAACCTCATAAATGCCTTATAATATCTTATGTAAGCATTTATGAGGTTATTCGATTCTGTATTTACTGTTTACTGACCAGCATTTTCGTCCTGCGGTACATCTGCATTCTGTGCTTCCTGTCCCGCTGCCGCAGCTGCTTCTGCGCTCTTTTTGGTTACATCCGTTCCTAAAATTCCATACTCTGCATTTGTTCCGTTTTGCTCTTCATCCGGATAAATGTTCAGATATGGCAGAACTTCTTTTAAAATCTCTCTGGAAATATTCATGGCAAATGCACCATGAGACTGATCCTCAACATTCGGTTCATCCACAACAACATAAATGACAAGCTGTGGGTTCTCCTGTGGAACATAACCAATAAAAGAAACTACATAATTACCGTTTCCTCGAGGCAGTTTTTCTGCTGTTCCGGTCTTTCCTCCCATGGAATAGCCATCCAGCTTCGCCATTTTACCGGTTCCTTCCGACACAACACTATACATGTAATCTTTGATCTGATCACTGGTAGAACTTGAGATCGTCTCTTTTACAACGGTCGGATCAATCGTTGAAATGGTATTTCCATCGGCATCTGTGATTTTTCGTACAACATGCGGCTGGTAATAGGTTCCTCCATTTACAAGCGAACAGAATGCGCTTCCCAGCTGGATCATCGTTGTATTATAGTTCTGTCCGAATGAGTTTGTTGCAAGATCTACCGGTTTCATATTATCAAGCGTATACACAAGTGTAGATGTATTTGCTTCTCCAGGCAGATCAATATTCGTCTTCAGTCCAAATCCATACGCAGACTGATATTTCACGAAATTATCAGTACCAATCTTATACGACATCTGCATTAATGCATCGTTGCAGGAGTTCATAAGAGCCTGGCGAACCGTTTCAAGCCCATGTCCCGACCGCTTCACACATCCAATGATTCTTCCATCAAACATCTCACCACCGTCACAGTCAAACGTCATATCATCCGTGACAGCTCCGGTATCCAGTCCCGTTGCAATGGTAAATGGTTTTTGTACAGATCCCGGCTCGAAAGTACTGGTAATACAATAATTCTGCCAGAACTTGTTCAACGCATCCATATTCTCGTCGTCGGACATTGCATCGATCTGTTCCTGCGAATAATATGGGGTCAGATCTCTTGGGTTATCCAGATCAAAATTCGGATAATTTGCCATTGCAAGGATCTCACCGTTATTCGGATTCATCACAAGTACACCTGTATTCGTACTTCCTGCACCCTCCCTGCTGTTGTCCGTATACATATCATTGTATTCTTTGATTTTTTCTTCCACAATAGACTGGATATTTGCATCGATCGTTGTCACAAGTGTATTTCCATCTTTTGCATCGATAACCGTCTTTTCAAAATCATTGTCAGAATTCAGATATCCATATTCACGTCCATTGATTCCGTTTAATGTATCATTATAATAATTCTCCAGTCCGGAGTTACCTACATTACCGCTGGCTGTAAATCCGATCAGTGAACTTGCCAGTGTATGATATGGATATTCTCTCTGATATTCCTTTTCAAACCATACTCCTTTGATATCAGGGTGGTTGTCTGTATCATCCTGTTTTTCTACAAACGGCTGGATCTGATCATAAGGAAGCTTTTTGGCAAGAACAATATACCTGCTGTCCTTGGAATTTGCTGCATAATCTTCCAGCTGATCCCGGTTCATGATATCCGGAAAACATTCCATCAGTGCATCAATTGTCGGCTCTATATATTTCGTATCACTCGTCATAATGGAGCAGTCCAGTATAACGTTATAAACAGCCACACTGGTAGCTAAAACCGTCCCTTTCGTATCGACAATATCGCCTCTTTGAAATGGGATGATCGAGCTGTCATATGACTGTTGTGATAAAACAATTTTTTTATATTTATCGCTGCTTGTATAATTAATATACATAAGCCTGCCGATCAATCCACATACGAGTACCAGCATTGCCGTAAAGAGAAATGCCAGTTTGCCACGCATTTTCCTGGAAAATTTTACAGCAGGCTTTTTTGCTCTTTTTTTTCTTTTTGCCACCGAAAATACTCCTACTTTTGAGGGATATCACTATACTGGTTCATATAATTGCTGTTGTCTACCGTATAGTATACGATCTGCCCCTCCTGTGCATATTTCATTCCAAGCTGATTCATTGCTACATCTTTAATATAATCCAGATCTACTGAAGTTTCAATTCTTTTTAGTCTTGCATCATTGTCCGTCTTAATATCCGTCACCTGACTTTCCAGTGCAGCAACTTCATGCATACGGTTTGTCACCTGCGCCTGTGCCTGAATATAATATCCGGCAGCAAATGCACTGATGATCACACAGGTTGTAAGAAAAACCACATAGGCTTTACTCATATGCAATGCTTTTTCGCGGTTGCGTTTTGCAGCGTTTCTTCTTATTCTCTTTTTTCTCTGTTCTTCCCGCTCACGGCGAAGCCTGCGCTGTCTTCTCTCCTCCTCCGGATTGATCTCGCGCACTGTATTTCCATCAACATAATATCTTCTGCTGTTATATGTTTTCTTGTTACTGTCTGCCATCCTAACAAACTCCTTTATTTCCCTGTAATCAGATTCTTATCTGATGTTTTCATTATCCCTTTTTCTTTTGACTATGACTCCTGGTGTTTTTCAAAAACACGCAATTTAGCACTTTTTGATCTTGAATTTGCCTCCAGTTCTTCCTCTGATGGAAGGATCGGCTTTCTTGTCACCACGCGTCCTTTCGATTTCTTACCACATACACAAACCGGAAAACTGCTCGGGCAGGTGCATGGATTCTCATTTTTCTTAAAATTGCTTTTTACAATGCGGTCTTCCAGCGAATGGAACGTAATGATGCACAATCTTCCATCTTCGTTTAAAAGATCGATCATATCATCTAAAGTATCCTTTAAAACATCCAGTTCATGGTTTAACTCAATGCGGATCGCCTGATACGTCCTCTTAGACGGATGTCCTCCTGTCGCCTGAACCTTCATTGGAATCGCACCACTTATGATCCGATTCAATTCTCCGGTTGTCTCTATCGGCTTGTCCTTTCTCGCTGCAACAATATGTTTTGCAATATTTTTTGCAAAACGGTCTTCTCCATAGTCACGAATAATCCGAAACAATTCTGCCTCACTATACTCGTTTACAATGTCTTTTGCTGTCAGTTTCTGTCTGTCATCCATCCGCATATCAAGTGGTGCATCTTCTGAGCGGTAAGTAAAACCTCTTTCCGGTGTATCCAGCTGAAAAGAAGATACGCCAAGATCAAGGACAATTCCATCTACCTTTTCAATTCCAAGATCCTGAAGCACATTTTTCATATTGGAATAATTGCTTCTTACGATTGTCACCCGATCTTCAAATTCTTTGAGCCGTTCTCCCGCTGCTGCAATCGCATCTTTGTCCTGATCGATACCGATCAGCCTTCCGCCATCTGTAAGCCGTCTGCAGATCTGATAAGAATGACCGCCTCCGCCAAGTGTTCCATCTACATAGACACCATCCGGCCTGATATTCAAATTATCGATTGTTTCCTCTAGCAATACCGAGTAATGTTTAAATTCCATTAAATCCCAAGCCCCATTTCTGCCATATGTTCTGCGATCTCATCCATATCATCATAATCGCCGTTATCCTGCCATCTGTCTTTGCTCCAGATCTCTACTCTGCTCAGCACGCCAACAGAGACAACTTCTTTCTCAATGCCCGCATATTCTCTCAGGTTCGCCGGCAAAAGGATTCTCCCCTGCTTGTCCACTTCACAGGAAGCTGCTCCTGCAAAGAAGAATCTGGAGAATTTTCTTGCATCTTTCGTCGTAAGTGGTATTTCACGGAATTTTTCTTCGATGTGCTTCCATTCTTCATTGGAATATACGAATAAACAACCATCCAGTCCTTTCGTAACAACAAACTCGTTTCCAAGCTGTTCTCTGAATTTTGATGGTACGATCAGCCGCCCTTTTGCATCGATCGTATGGTTGTATTCGCCCATGAACATGTCCGCACACCTCCCTTCCTAATTATTCACCACTTTCCTCCACATGATAGGTATAACCCACCACTTTTCACCACTTTCTATATATAATACCCCATTACCCCCTTAAAATCAAGGAATCCGGGAAAATTTCTTTTTTGATTTTCCCGGATTCCTTGATTTTTATTTCCAATAAACTAAAGTACATGCTTTATTTAGAATTCAATGTTTTTGCAATTACCTACTATATCAAAAAAGTGGAGGGAAATCCCAAATGGGATTTTCCTCCACATGTCTTGTTATCCGACAACCGTTTCCGTGATCTCCAGATACTCTTCGATCAGTTTGTCCAGATAAACACTTTTCTGATAGTATATTTCATAGCTGTCTGACTCCAGTGCCTGGTCCAGTTCCAGCCGTGCTTTCTCGATTAGGTGCTGTAATTCTTTCAGTTCTCTCATTATGAATCCTCCCTAAAACCGATTCACACTGTTTCTTTTGCCCTTTTTCTCCGTCCGGTCACAATCCAGATTGCAGAAACCATTACGAGCACTGCTGCAAGTGCTCTGGATACCGGATATCCGATCACTGGTATCAAAAGCTGGTCCGTTCTAAGTGCCTCTACCCAGAAACGAATAATTCCATATCCAAACAGATACCAGAGAAATACTTCTCCGTTAAACTTCTTGTGCTTGCGGAGCAAAAGCAGAATAATCAAAAGGATCAGATTGGATAATGATTCATATAAAAAGGTTGGATGAACCTGAATATATCGAATCCCATCAACCCAGACTTCATGTTCCATCAGTTCCTGCGTGATATCCGAAGTTGAACGGACCGCTGATACCGGAATCTGCATTGCCAGAAGATTATTGCAATATCCACCGAAAGCCTCCCTGTTAAAGAAGTTTCCCCATCTTCCTATGATCTGCCCAAGAATCAGTCCAAGCCCTGCAGTATCACATAACTGGCCAAATGACATTTTTTTCACCTTTGAAAAAATAAAGGTAGTCAATATCGCAGCAATCACGCCACCATAAATTGCCAGTCCACCCTGACGGATCTTAAAAATACTAATGAGATCATCCTTATAGATATTCCATCGGAATGCAACATAGTAAAGTCTTGCTCCAATCAGCGAGCAGATAATTGCAATAATCGCAAGGTCAATATAATCATCCGGATTCTGTCCGGTCCTCTTTGCTTCATAACAGGCAATTGCAATACCTGCAAGCATGCCGATCGCAATAATGATCCCGTAAAATGCAATCCTGTAGCTTCCGATATTGATGCTCTGTCCTACATGGTGCAGATAAATATGTAGTTTGGGAAAATTAATGTTATAGTCCAAGTGAATTCCTCTTTTCCTTTTGTGTTCATTCTACATTTTACGCCACAGACAGGTAAAAAGCAATCAGAAACCACCGTCTCTTTTCAGCATATTTCGACAAAGTTTCTCTCTTATGCCGCACCATGATGCAGATTTTTGCCCGTTGTGTCAATATAGCGTTTCTTATGTTCTTTTCTTTTCAAAAGATCAAAAAAGCCTTCCAAAGCCTGATGATTCACTTCGACAATCGATTCAATATCATGCTTTACACCATGCTTTCCATCCAGATACTCACGATGACTCCTGTTTATAAACTCAAACAAAGATTCTGTAGAAGCAAAAAATTCCTTTGGTCTCAGATTCTCTGCTGCCTCATGGGTATTGAGATAGTTTCTTAATTTCTGTTTTAATTCTTCTTCATAGGTACAATGATCCTTCAGACTCCCCGGATATTCCTTATTATGCGGAAATGTAAAATAATCTGCCAGATAGTGGCTGATCTCTCCCATTCTGCAAATGTCTCTTCTTGTGTATTTTTCTTTTCCCGGAATCCGTTCCAGCATCTTTTTCATTCGTTCCTGCAGATCCGGAAATGTACCGTCAATCTCGTGCTTTCGATATACAAATGATGGTTTTATATCCGGCAGAATGCTTCCGATATAAAATGAATAACGATGGTTTTTCAGTTCTTCATTGTCCGTGTTGCGAACAATAAATCTTGCAAGTGAAACATGTGATTTCTTACGCATTTCTATGACTCCTTTCAGAGTAAAAAGCACAATTTATAGTTCTAATCTCCTACATTCTACTACGGTTCATTTTGTCTTTCAAGTAGGTGGTACAAATTCCTTGTACCACCTTTTTCCAGTTACCTGCAGTCAAAACTTGCGCATTCTGTCTCCGCAGACGTATCCGCTTTTCCACCAGAAATGCTGATATGATCTGCTCCACATTTCATCGAATGGTTAAACACGCATTCTTCCGCTTTGCAAAATACATCCGTTTCCTTGGATGGGCATCCACAATCTGCATTTGAACAGCCACAGCCTTTCCGCTCAAAGCTGCCACAGCATGTGTCAGATGTCACATGAGCTTCACTGCCTTCCACCTGGATATTATCTTTTCTGCAGCTTCTGTCTCTGTTATACGCACAATTTGTAACGGTACAATCCAATACTGTCATGAATATGATCCTCCTGCTTTAAAATTTGTAACATTCCTATTATGTTCAATTGTGCAGTCACAAAACAGGTATATTCTGGTATTTTTCGTGAAAACTCCTTTGCAAAAAAAGGCAGGAGTTTCTGCTCCTGCCTCATCCTGTCTTTATAAAAATTATTTCTGTTCTTCTGCCGGAACTTCTTCCTTACGGATTTCCTTTGTACGGATTTCCCTGCAGATCTGATCAATGAATTCAGACAGAGGTTTCACACCCTCATCACCTGCAAAGCGGCTTCTTACAGATACTGTACCATCTGCTTCTTCCTGCTGTCCTACAACAAGCATATAAGGGAGTTTATCCAGTCTTGCTTCACGGATCTTATATCCGATCTTCTCAGCACGGCTGTCTACCGTTACATCCACACCATTTGCTTTCAGTTCTGCTGCAACTTTCTGTGCGTAATCCATATATTTTTCAGAAATTGGAAGCACTCTTACCTGCTCCGGACATAACCATGTCGGGAATTTGCCTGCATATTTCTCGATCAGCCATGCAAGTGTTCTTTCATAGCAGCCCATAGATGTTCTGTGTACAATATACGGACGAACACGTTCTCCGTTCTGATCGATATAATACAGATCAAAGTTCTCAGCAATTGCACAGTCAAGCTGGATTGTGATCATGGTATCTTCTTTGCCATATACGTTCTTCGCCTGAATATCAATCTTTGGACCATAGAAAGCAGCTTCTCCATCAGCTTCAACAAATGGCTTTCCAGACTCTTCGAGAATCTCACGCAGTTTTCCCTGTGTGCTTTCCCAGTAATTGTCATCGCCAAGATATTTCTTTTTATTATTTGGATCCCATTTTGAAAGGCGGAATGTGACATCATCTTCAAGACCTAATGTTTTTAATACATACATTGCAAGGTCAAAGCAGCTCTTTAATTCTTCTTCAGCCTGATCCGGGCGGATAACGTTATGCGCCTCTGTGATCGTAAACTGACGTACACGTGTCAGACCATGCATCTCGCCGGAATCCTCAGAACGGAATAGTGTTGATGTCTCACTCATACGATATGGAAGATCGCGATAGGAATGCTGTTCATTCTTGTATACATAATACTGGAATGGGCATGTCATCGGACGAAGTGCAAACACTTCTTTGTCCTTCTCTTCATCACCCAGAACAAACATGCCATCTTTATAATGATCCCAGTGTCCGGAAATTTTATAAAGATCTGATTTGGCCATGAGCGGTGTTCTTGTACGACGATATCCCCACTCATTATCTTCCAGATCCTCAATCCATCTCTGAAGTTTCATAATCATCTTTGTTCCCTTTGGTGTAAAAAGCGGAAGTCCCTGTCCGATTACATCAACGGTTGTAAACAATCCCATTTCACGTCCAAGACGGTTATGATCTCTCATTTTTGCATCTTCCAGTTTTGCAAGATGTTCTTTTAATTCGTCTTTCTTGTTAAATGCAGTACCATAAATTCTGTGAAGGCGTGCTTTTTCCGAATCACCTCTCCAGTATGCCATAGAAGAAGAAATCAGTTTATATGCCTTTACACCTTTTGTGCTCATAAGATGAGGACCTGCACACAGATCTACGAATCCACCCTGATCATAGAAGGAGATTTCTGCATCTTCCGGAAGATCCTCGATCAGTTCTACTTTGTAAGGCTCTTCTTTTTCCTTCATGAATGCGATTGCCTCTTCTCTTGGAAGTGTAAATCTGGTGATCTCATGGCCTTCTTTGATAATCTTCTTCATCTCAGCCTCAATATTGTCCAGATCTTCTCTTGAGAATGGCTGTGAATCAAAATCATAATAAAATCCGTCTTCAATTGCAGGTCCGATTGCGATCTTTGCATCTGGGAAAAGGCGTTTTACAGCCTGTGCCATGATATGGGATGCGGTGTGACGGATTACCTGTAATCCTTCCGGATCGTTTGCTGTTACTATATTAAGTGCGCAGTCAGCATCAATGATAGTTCGAAGATCTACCACTTTGCCATCAATTTCTCCCGCACATGCAACACGTGCAAGTCCCTCACTGATATCTGCGGCAATTTCATATACAGATTTTGCTTCACTGTACTCTTTTACAGAGCCATCTTTTAATGTGATTTTCATACTTATCAGTCTCCTTTTTATAATATTAAAAAAGTCCCTGACACATATTTCTATGTGTCAGGGACGATTAAGCTATATCGCGGTTCCACCCTGTTTCATCTTCTCCACCTGTATGTATTCATGAAGAAAATCTCATTCCGACGATAACGGAGTCACCGGACCGGATTGGGGTCACTCAGAGCTGGTCTTCAAATACTTGTCCGTTAAGATGCTTCCACCATATGCATCTCTCTCTGAAACATTGTAAGTATTCTACTCGTCTCATCTACGTATTCACAATGTCTGTATCTCGATATCTGAACGTATTGTATACCCAATATCCATAGATGTCAAACAGAAATTATCTTCCGCAGCAATATTTATATTTCTTGCCAGATCCGCATGGGCATGGATCATTACGTCCTACTTTCTTGCCAACAACAACAGTTCCTGATTTCTTCTGTTCCAGATACAGTCTTCTCTTTGTCTCTTTATCGAAGATATCATTCCACATTGGCAGTTCATATAACCAGTCTGCTTTTGCATCAACCATGTTCTTGTATAATTTCTCTTTATCGAATGCAAGGCTTACTGTTGTGTCCTCCTCCATCGTATCGATTGGGTTCGGAGTCACAAGGCTTTCATTGATTCCGTCTAAGAATCCTGCCATCTCAAGAACAGAAAGATTATATTTCTCGGCTAATTCTTTCACGGTTCCCTCAACAACTTCATCAGGATTTGTCAATAATTTCTCATATACTCCTTTTTCTAAAAGGAAATATCTCTGCCAGAATCTCTGAAGCTCTCCTTTATTTGCTTTTTCGTTATAGGCAATTTTCTGCCATTCCTGTAATAAAGCCATTTCTATACCACCTTTATCGTTTTTGCTATTGATTTCTTGCGAATATTACACGCATGTGTTATTATACCAAAAAACAAACTATATTTCAAAGTATTTTTAACATATCCACAACAGAAAGGATCTTTCCATGAAAAAAGTAAAACAGGTTATGGCGATCGTCGGTATCGTGCTGCTCGTCGGGCTTTATGTCACCACTCTGGTATGCGCAATCACCGATAACAGCCAGTCCATGAACATGTTCGCTGCTTCTGTCTTTGCAACGATCGTGATTCCGGTTCTGATCTGGGCATACACTTTCATCTATAAACTGGTTTCAAAAAAAGATGATAAGTCCTCAGAGAAGTAACATACGGATCAGTAAAACGGCTATGGGTTTTATCCCATAACCGTTTTTTTATGTCAGTCTGCATTTTCTTCCGTTGCTTCCGGTTCTGCCGCTTCTGTGCTCTCTGTATCTTCTGCAGCAGTAAGCGACTCAACAGTCTTCTGGAAAAGCTTTGCTATTGTCGAATCCACAAGGTAGACGGCATCGCTTCCTTCTTCTTTCATATAATATTCGGAAAGCATATCATTGCAATTTCCAACCAAAAGCGTGATCTTATCGTCTTTTGTTTCAATTGTAATTGTATTGGCCGGAGCATCCAGGCCATAATCAGACAGATCACCCACTTCATCCAGTTGTTCTGCAGCCGTCATTTTCGAAGCCTGTGACAACAGATCGCTTACACTGTCTTCATCAATATCAACCGATGAATCTCCATCATACAGCCAATTATCTCCATCTTTATGGAATGCAAGTGTCGTTCCATTCAGTACATAGGAAAACGCCGTCACATCGTCTTTGTCAAAATCTGTGATATAAACCTTTGCAGCCTCTTCACTTGCTTCCTCTTCCTGTTTCGTCTTTTTGTTATTCATCGTCACACCTATATACGCTGCGACGCATACAACAAGCAATATCAGAAGAACGATAAACTGTTTTTTCTGTCTTTTCATTATTTCTTTCTCCTTACTGCCCAGATTACAATGCCACAAACAATCAGGATGATCGGGATAAAGATCGCAATGCAAAGTCCAAGCGCAACTGCAGACAGTGTTGCTACTGTCAGATTGCTCAGAGTATATTCTTTTTCAGGAATTACTCCTGCTTTCAGTTCGGTATCCCCTACCATATTGGAGATCATGCCGGTAAACATTGCCGAGTTGTTTCCAGATACCACCTGATCACATTCATCGCTTAAGAATAAAGCACTTCCAAGCACTGCAATCTGTGTCTGTTTGTCGTCATCTACCGTCTGCTCAATTGCAAGTGCAACCGCAAATGGTCCCTGCACATCTCCATCCTCAAATGCAGCGGTTGTGATTTCATCCGTCGAAGTCTTTGACACTGCAGAATCCGTTGTTTCAAGTAATGGTGTATATGTGACATCATCCGTGCTGTCCGGATAACTGATTCCCTCACTTACAGGCGCAAAAATATAGCTGTTTGCCACGCTTGACGTATAGTCAGATGAATCAACCTTTGGAAGCAGATAAAACGGATTATTGTTATAGTAATAGTTCGAATCATTCTCTCCGACTACACCGTCTACAAAGCTTACATTGTACGCTGCCAGGATCGAATTAAAGTTGGTAAGATCCTGATATCCGTAATTGCCGGCAATCATTGCCTTTCCACCATTCTGCAGATAATCGATCACCTTTTGTGCATCATCTGCATTAAAATCTGAAGTTGGCGCATTGATGATAATTGCCTGAGCATCCGATGGCACAGCATCCTGTTTCAAAAGTTCAAGACTGTCCAGCGTAATGTTTGCTTTTTCCAATGCGGAAGTAAAAGCACTGGAAAGCTCTGTTTCCCCATGTCCGGTAATCTGATATACAACCGGAAGCTGATCCGCACTCATTGTTACATACTCGATTGCGCTGGTAATCTGGCCCTCTGCATCATATCCTTTTAATTCCTGATTATAGGAATATGTAGAATAATCCATACTCGTCTGATAATCATAAATATCATTAAAATCAACCACTCTTGAACGGTCTGTGCCGGCCACGATCAGGCTGTTTGTGGTTGGTGCCTTATCGGTATAATCCTTGTAAAAATATGGATTGGTAGAAGGATTAATATATTTTACCGTTACATGTCTGGAAAGATCCTCATATCTGGTCAGAGTTTCATCCAGCTGATCATCTTTGGAAGATTCTTTGCTCAGCACATAAATCGTAACATCCTGATCCAGTGATTTCATAAAATCTTTGGTATCGTCTGTCAATGCATATAATTTGGCATACGAAAAATCCAGTGATGTGACAGAGGATGGTAATGTATTCACAAACATATTAAACACAACCGAAACCACAATTGCGATCACTACAAGTCCAGCAGAAAACACACCCGTTGAGATCTTTTTGGAACTAATACTCCATCTTCTCTTCTGAATCGATTGTGTTGTCAAAAATGACAAAAGAAGAATGACCGTCAGGTAATATGCCACTCCTGTCAGATTTAAACAGCCACTGTTAAATCCATCAAACGGCGAATACAGATCAAATGCACTCATGATTTTTGTAACCATATTTCCGCTTGATGAAACCAGTCCCTCAATCGATTTCATCATGTATCCGACAAAAAGCACCGCAAAGGAAATAACGGCCGCTATCACCTGGCTTTCCGTAATCGATGACAGAAACATACCGATTGCGATCATCGCACAGCCAAACAGCCAGAATCCAAGAATTGAGATATAACATTCCCCGAATGGAACTGTACCAAATCGTGATAAAACAAGTGGAGCAAGACAAATGGCGGCTACATCGATTGTAAATACGGCTGCCATTGCAAAAAACTTGCCCATAACAATTTTTCCTACCGAAACCGGGGCTGTCAGTACCAGCTGATCCACTTTATTTTTCCGGTCTTCCGAAAAACATCTCATGGTCAGGATCGGAACTGCAATCACCATGATAAATGCAATGGATGACAGACTGTATGACAGATACGGATAGCCATTCGTAAGATTATATACATAAAAATAAAGTCCAAACACTGCAAGGA
Organism: uncultured Lachnospiraceae bacterium; assembly: GCA_934364805.1. Taxonomy (GTDB): domain Bacteria; phylum Bacillota; class Clostridia; order Lachnospirales; family Lachnospiraceae; genus Roseburia. The sequence goes on along the minus strand of CAKRMH010000001.1, from coordinate 27,731 downwards.
CAGCTGCTACAAATAACCATCCAATCACATTCTGGAAATAAGATTTAAATTCACGTTTAAAAATTGCAAGCATTATTTCTGTCCTCCTTCCTGTGTCAGTTCAAGGAATACATCTTCGAGAGATTTTACAACAGCCTGCATCTGCAGGATCGGCATTCCATTATTTGCAAACTGATGGAAGATATCCTCCCTGATATCGCAGTTCTTTTCTGCTGTAATAAGGAACGCACTCGTCTGTGGCTCCTGCGACGTCTTTTCCTCCACTTTGACAGCCTGTGGGATTTCTTTTAACAGCTGCTTTGCCCTCTCTGTCTCTCCCTTGACCGTAAGTTCAATTTCCTGGGCTCCTGACATCAGGTTCACCAGATTCTCAGTAGAATCACTTGCCACCAGTTTTCCTTTTGAAATAATAAATACATGATCACACACCGCACTGATCTCACTTAAAATATGTGAGCTCAGAATGATCGTATGTTTTTTCCCGAGTTCTTTGATCAGATCACGGATCTCGATAATCTGCTTCGGGTCAAGTCCTACTGTAGGCTCATCCAGAATGATCACTTCCGGATACCCCAGGATCGCCTGGGCAAATCCAACTCTCTGCCGATATCCTTTCGACAGATTTCGTATCATACGATCCTGTACATCGAGTATTTTTGTTGTCTGCATGGCCTCTTTGACATAATTGGCTCTCAGACTGCGCTCCAGTTTTTTCAGATCAGCCACAAAATTCAAATACTCTTTTACTGTCATGTCCATGTATAATGGCGGCAGTTCCGGAAGATATCCGACACATTTCTTTGCCTCCTCCGGCTGGGCAAATATATCGTATCCATTGATTTTGACTTCCCCGCTTGTTGCACCAAGGTATCCGGTAATGATATTCATGGTAGTTGATTTTCCCGCACCATTTGGTCCCAAGAAGCCATAAATCCGGCCCGGCTCTACAGTCAGGCTCAGATTATCAACTGCTACATGATCACCGTATTTTTTAACAAGATTGTTAATTTCAATCACAGTGATTTCCTCCTTTATTTTTTCATTCCCAATAAATAGTTTACGGAATAATCATGGTGAAAAAGTGGTAAAATTGTGACCAAATTGTGAACACCTATATGAACAGGCTTTTCCCAGAAAGTAAAAACAGTCCACTGCACACCTGATTGTGTGCAGTGGACTGTTTCATCCAATACCGCTTATTATTTTTTAAGTGGAGACTCACGGAAGATAATATCTTCTCTTCCTGGTCCATTTGAAACCATTGTAATTGGGAATCCGATCTGTTCTTCAATAAATTCCACATATTTTCTGCAATTTTCCGGAAGATCCTCATATTTTTTGATTCCGCGGATATCGCATTTCCATCCCGGAAGCTTTTTCATTACAGGTTTTGCTTTCTCTAACTTATATGTTACAGGGAAATCTGTTGTAACCTCACCATCAATCTCATATCCAACACATACCGGAATCTCATCCAGATATCCAAGTACATCAAGAACTGTAAAAGCAACATCTGTTGTTCCCTGAAGACGGCATCCATATTTCGATGCAACACAGTCGAACCATCCCATACGTCTCGGGCGTCCAGTTGTTGCTCCGAATTCTCCGCCATCACCACCGCGGCGTCTTAATTCATCTGCTTCATCTCCAAAAATCTCACTTACGAAAGCACCGGCTCCTACTGCTGAAGAATAAGCTTTACATACAGTTACAATCTCTTTGATCTCATATGGAGGAAGACCTGCTCCAATTGCACCATATGCTGCTAATGTAGATGAGGAAGTAACCATTGGATAAATTCCGTGATCCGGATCTTTTAATGTTCCAAGCTGTCCTTCTAAGAGTACGGTCTTGCCTTCTTTTAATGCTTTATCCAGATATGCAGATACGTCACATACATAAGGAGCTACCATATCACGATATTCATGTAAAGTTTTTAACAGTTCATCCGGATCGATCTGTGGCTTATGATATAAATGCTCAAGAATAACATTCTTCTGTACTAAAACACGTTCGATCTTCTGTATTAATCTGTCATCATCAAATAATTCGCTTACCTGGAAACCATTTTTCGCATATTTATCCGAATAGAAAGGCGCAATACCTGATTTGGTAGAACCGAAAGATTTTCCTCCCAGACGTTCTTCCTCATACTGATCAAATAAAATGTGATACGGCATAACAATCTGTGCTCTGTCAGATACCAGAATCTTAGGCATCGGAACATTTCTGTCCGTAATTGACTTTATTTCATTGAACAGAACCGGAATATTAAGTGCAACACCATTTCCGATAATGCTTGTGGTATGACTATAAAACACACCGGATGGCAGAGAATGTAAGGCAAATTTACCATAGTTATTCACGATGGTATGTCCTGCGTTTGCACCTCCCTGAAAACGAACGATAATATCCGCTTCCTCTGCAAGCATATCTGTAATTTTACCTTTTCCTTCATCGCCCCAGTTGGCACCGACTACTGCTTTAACCATTGTACTACGTCCTCCTAGATCATTCATCGTATTCATGTCATCATTTAGACACAAAAACGGACAGGCTGTAAAAACCTGTCCGTTTTTACTTTCTGATTATAGAGTAAAAATTGGCATAAGTAAAATCAATGTTTTTTATGTGTGACATAAGTCTATATTATATCTCTTGTTTTGTCAGCGTTTGGAAGAGTTTTCCGGCAGCTGTAGACATTGGAATTTTGTCGTTATAAACAATGCAAAACTCTCTCTTTGGAATCTCTTTGTCAAATTGAAGTTCAAACAATTCTCCTTCCCTGATCGCCTGCTTTGCAAAATCTTCCACAACACTCGCAACTCCAAGACTTCTTTTTGCGAACTGGATCAGCATATCACTTGTTGCCAGTTCAAACTCCGGCTGCAACATTACATGCTCTTTTTCCAGAAATTCTGCCACATATCTGCGTGTGGAAGTATCTCCCTCCAGGCACATGACCGGAAGATCCGATAATTCCCGATAGCAGAGTTTTTTCCCTTTCAGATATTCAAATTTATGCCCTGCGACAAAAATATCCCGAATTTTCCGTACCGGGATCTGTATACATCCATGTTTCGTTATGACCGGTGTACTGACAACTCCAAAGTCAATTCTTCCGTCCTCCAGATAACCTAACGTCTCCGGTGTCGGGGCATTTGTCACCGTAACCTTAATATCCGGATATTTTTCATGAAACTGTTCCAGATAGGACAAAAGATAAAACTGCAGCGTCATATCACTCGCTCCAATGCAGATCTCTCCACCTTCCAGGTCCAGGATCTCACTCAGCTTCCGCTCTCCTGCAAGTATGCTTTCATAGCCTTTTGAAACAAATGAAAATAAAACATCTCCCTCACTGGTCAGGCGGACTCCTTTTGCCATCCGCACAAAAAGTTTGCAGCCAAGTGCCTTTTCCAGATTCTTGACTGCCTGTGATACCGCAGGCTGTGAGATGGAAAGCACCTCTGCCGCCTGTGTAATACTCTGATATTTTGTTACGTAATAAAAAATTTTATAATATTCTAAATTAATATCCATCATTCGGCATCTATTTTCTTAGAACATGCAATTGCAAGTGCTCCCGGTCCGATATGGCAGGACACACTTAATGATAACGGATTCAGCACGATCTCATTATTCGGGAATGCTGCCTGCACCTCCTCTTTGAATGCAAGTGCGGCATCAAGCTCTTTGGTATATGCCATCTCCAGATTTATCTTTGCACCATCTGCGCTTCCAAATCTTGTTTCCATATCTTTTTTCATGGCTTCGATCATAATATTCTTCGCCTGTTTCACTGTACGTGCCTTTGCAAAAGCGTCCAGACGTTCTCCCTGGATCTGCAATACCGGTTTCAATTTCAAAAGTGTACCAAGGGCGGCTGCTGCCGGAGTAATACGTCCTCCCTTTTTCAGATAATCAAGCGTATCTACCATGATATAGATGGAAGAATCAAATTTCTTTTCTTCTAAGATGTTTTTAATCTCTTCTGCATTTTTCCCCTGCTCTGCAAGCTGTTTTGCATCCAGTACAGATTGTCTCTGTGTTACAGAAATTCTCTGGTTATTGACGACCTGTACTTTTCCATCATAATCCTGGGAAAGCATATAAGCTGTCTCGCAGGAGCTGCTGAGTCCGGATGACATCGGGATATAGACGATCTCATCATAATCCTTTAAAAGCTCGTCCCATTTGTCGGTTACATCTCCCACTAACGGCATAGAGGTCTTGATTTCACCTCCCTGTTCCAGTTTCTCATAAAATTGTTCCTGGGTCAGATCAATATCCTCATAATACATCTGACCATTGATGTAAAATGGCATTGGCATGACAACAACGCCAATATCTTTCGCTTCGCTCTGTGTAATACCACTATTGCTGTCTGTTACTACGATAACCTTACTCATATTCTCCTCCAACTACAGCGTCTCGGAACGCTCCTTGATATTTTTATGAAAATTGATCACATCATGATCATACTCTTTTTCCATATAAATGGATGTGATCATAAAATCTGCAGATGCTTTGTTGACTGCCATCGGAATATCATACACCTGTGCAATCCGCATCAATGCCTTTACATCCGGGTCATGTGGCTGTGCAGTAAGCGGATCCGAGAAAAACACCACAAAGTCCACCTTTCCTTCTACGATCTTTGCTCCGATCTGCTGATCTCCGCCAAGAGGACCACTGTTGTATCCGCGCACCGGAAGTCCTGTTTTATCGGTAATCATCCGGGCCGTTGTCCCCGTTCCACAAAGAAAGTGTTTCTCTAAAATTGATTTATGATCCTGGCACCACTGTATCAGTTCTGCCTTTTTCCCGTCGTGTGCAATCAGTGCAATATTTTTCTTTTTATCAATTGTTAATGTAATAAAATCACCCATATTTTATCTCCTGTCTGCTTCTTTTTAAGTGGTTTCCAAAATAAAAAAATCCGCTTATGGATATGAGTATAACATAGCGAAAAAAAAATGAAAAGCCTTAACATTCCTTGGTTTTTCAAGGTTTTATGTCATGGCTTTTCATCTTATTTGTCGTGGTTTTTAATACCACTTCAACTGTTCATTTATGCCTGATTCCTGCATGCGCAGATTTTACATCATTCCGCCCATTCCGGCTCCGCCTGCTGGCATCGCTGGAGTATCCTCTTTGATGTTTGCAACTGCTGATTCTGTTGTCAGTAATGTAGATGCTACGGATGTTGCATTCTGAAGAGCACTTCTTGTTACTTTGACAGGATCAAGGATTCCGTTCTCTACCATATCAACATATTCTTCTGTTGCAGCATTAAATCCAACGCCTGGTTTGGATTCTTTTACTTTGTTAATGATAACAGCACCTTCAAGTCCTGCGTTTGCTGCAATATAGAATAATGGAGCTTCCAGAGCTTTTAAGATAACCTTAGCACCGGTCTTCTCATCGCCTTCTAATGTATCAGCCAGTTCAGATACTTTCTTGGAAGCATGGATGTAAGCAGATCCACCACCTGCAATGATTCCTTCTTCGACTGCTGCTCTTGTTGCATTCAAAGCGTCTTCCATACGAAGTTTTGCTTCTTTCATCTCTGTCTCTGTTGCTGCACCTACACGGATAACAGCTACACCACCTGCCATCTTTGCAAGTCTCTCCTGAAGTTTCTCTTTATCAAATTCAGATGTTGTCTCTTCAATCTGTCCACGGATCTGTTTGATTCTTCCCTGGATTGCATCTTTATCACCAGCACCATCAACGATAACCGTATTTTCTTTTCCAACTTTAACAGATTTTGCACGTCCTAACTGATCCATTGTAGTATCTTTCAGTTCCAGACCAAGATCCGAGCTGATTACCTGACCACCTGTCAATACGGCGATGTCTTCCAGCATTGCTTTTCTTCTGTCACCATATCCAGGAGCTTTTACAGCTACTACATTGAATGTTCCACGTAATTTGTTTACGATCAGTGTGGTAAGTGCTTCACCTTCTACATCCTCAGCAATGATCAGTAATTTGGAACCAGACTGTACGATCTGCTCTAACAGTGGAAGGATCTCCTGAATATTTGAGATCTTCTTATCAGTAATAAGGATATATGGATCATCTAAGGTTGCTTCCATTTTGTCCATATCTGTGCACATATATGCGGACAGATATCCACGATCGAACTGCATACCTTCTACAAGGTCAAGTTCTGTCTGCATGGTCTTGGATTCCTCAATTGTGATAACACCATCGTTAGACACTTTCTCCATAGCATCAGCAACGAGATTACCAACCTCTTCATCTCCAGCAGAGATCGCTGCAACTTTTGCGATCTGATCTTTGCCTTTTACCTTCTGGCTCATTTCTTTTAATGCAGATACCGCAGCATCTGTAGCTTTTTTCATACCGCGTCTTAATACGATTGGATTAGCACCTGCTTCCAGGTTCTTCATTCCTTCCTGTACCATAGCCTGTGTTAAGACAGTTGCTGTTGTTGTACCATCACCGGCAACATCGTTTGTCTTAGTTGCAACTTCTTTTACAAGCTGTGCTCCCATATTCTCAAACGCATCCTCAAGTTCAATCTCTTTTGCAATGGTAACACCATCATTTGTAATAAGTGGAGCTCCGAAAGATTTGTCTAAAACTACGTTTCTTCCTTTTGGTCCGATTGTAACACGTACGGTGTTTGCTAATTTGTCAACGCCAGCACCCAATGCTGCTCTTGCTTCTGATCCATATTTAATCTCTTTTGCCATATTTAACGACCTCTTTCTTTTCTAAATTTTAATAGTCTCAAATCTCTGTATTATTCAACAACAGCAAGAATATCATTCTGTCTTACGATAATGTATTCATCTCCGTCAAGTTTTACTTCCGTTCCTGCATATTTGGAGTAGATGACTTTCTGTCCAACTTTCACCTGCATGGTAACTTCTTTGCCATCAACCATTCCGCCAGGTCCTACTGCAATAACTTCTGCCTCCTGTGGCTTTTCCTGAGCTGCACTTGTTAAGATGATACCTGATTTGGTAGTCTCTTCTGCTTCCACCTGTTTTAAAACAACTCTGTCAGATAATGGTACTAATTTCATGATTGCTGCCTCCTTGTTCTATAATTAGAAATCATATTCTCTGTAGTTATTAGCACTCTTTTTCATTGAGTGCTAACCGATGGTCTTATAATAGATTTTTCCACTGCGAATCGCAACCGGATATTTGTTGTGTATTTTAAATCTATGCTCTTATTTTCTCGTTTATACTCTTGTTTTCTCATTTTTTCATTATTATCTCATTTTTATACTTTTTTTATAAAATAAGTCCGTAATGCTCCATTGCCTGTTTTACCCCATCTTCGTGAAGTGGCGCAGTCACATATTCTGCAATCTCCTTGATCTGTTTTGTTCCGTTTCCCATTGCAATTCCGTGTCCGACTGCTTCGATCATATCCAGATCATTAACACTGTCACCAAGCGCATAGGTGTCCTTCACATCCACACCAAGCATTTCGCATAATTTATGGATTCCCGTTGCCTTTGAAGTACCCTTTGGGATAAATTCTACCACCTGGAATTTATCTCCCGGATGCACCAGAAAGTCCATCTCATCTTCCAGTCCTTTTTGAACTGCTTCAAAATTGCTGTCCGGCATAATATCCGCACTGAATTTATTAATAATATAGTCTTTTCCATAACCCGTGATCGGGACAAGATATTGCCCCATTTCCTTTCGGATAATCTCAACAAACGGATCATCCGCAAAAGCATCCTCGTCCGTCCAGTGATAGACCGGCCCCTCCAAAATTACCGGCATACGGTTTACTTCCAGAAGCCCAAGTGCCTTTTGAACCAGCTCCTGGGAAAGCAGATTCTGATATAACACTTTTCCATCCATCTCAATGTGGTTGCCGCACGCTGCAATAATTCCATCAAATCCCAACGACAGCAGTCTTGGTGAGCGGATATTTGCCCTTCCTCTTCCTGAACAGATAAATGTTTTATATCCCTTCTCTTTTAACTTTTTTATCGTCCATACCGTGCTCTCTGGTATATTCATGCGATTGTCCCAGATTGTTCCGTCAATGTCAAAAAAGATTATCTTCTGCATCTTATCTATGCTCCTTCCACAAGCAGATAAAAAGGGTGTTAAAAGTATCAGCTACCTTTAACGCCCTTTCTCTAACGCTTATGCTCTATTATATCGTTCTTCCCTGTATTTCACAACCATATTTTTAACGTTTTCCAGGTTCCATGGAGCTTCTTGTATCATTCGTTGTATTAACCGAATCTACTGTAATACTCTCTGACTGCTCACCATAAGTAAACGTATAGGTCTCTCCTTCTGTAAGATCTGCAGAACTTAAGATCACACTGTCCGCATCCTTCACCGGGGTATACGCAAATATGGTATTTCCATTGCTGTCACTTACCGTCACCTCAGTTCCTTTTGTTACCGTCTGTGAAAATACGTACATAATGGAATTCTGTGTCGAAGATGCATCAACCGCTTCCAGCATATCTGACATTCCGATTGCGATCACATTACCACCGTTTATCGTAAGGATTCCACCATTTTCCGTACCATAATCCAATGCAGAATCACCTCCGCTGGATGGTCCATCTACATAAACAGTTCCGCCATTGATGGTAATGTTTCCATTTGAATCAATTCCGTCCCCCCCTGCATTGACATGGATGCTGCCTCCATTAATGGTAAGCTCCGGGGTCGTTGTTGTGTCTACCAGTGAATCCGATTCTTCTGAATCGCTGTTCTTGTTTTCTTCCTGTGGCATGCCTGACAAAGCATCTCCCATAGAACCAGCTGAACGATCCGGCATTTGTGGCATATTCCCAGAAGCTCCGGCTGCATCCGAATCATCCGGCTTCTGTGGCGGTTCGGCTGAGGCATCCCCATTCTCCGGCTGCTGCATTCCACCGCCCATACCAAATCCGTTCTGGCTTCCTCCGTTTGCATTGATTCCATCATCACTGGATGTGATATCAATCTGTCCATCATTGATCGTGATCATATGCCCTTCAAGCCCCTCAACAGATTCTGAAACTGTAATAGTTCCATTATCTATGGTAAGTTCTCCATCTGCATGGATTCCATCATCACCAGCTGCGATTGCATAGCTTCCGTCCGAAACTGTAATGTTCAGATCTGACTGAAACCCATCCTCTCCTGCTGTCACAGCATACGTTCCGGAGACCAGATTCATCTCCTGTTTCGATTTCACACCATGATGCACCGCATTTACTGTCAGCTGCACATCCTGAAGTGCCAGGGTTCCTTTTGTCTGGATTCCATTATAAATATTTCCTGTCACATTCAAAGAGCCGGTGCCGCTGATCGTCAGGTTCCCTTTTGTAAAAATAACAGCCTTCTGTTTATTTTTATAGGTTCCATCTTCATCTAAATCATCTTCATCCGCAGTAAAATCCTCAGTTCCGCTTACCAGGGTGTTATCCGTGCCATCGGCGGCAATCACACAAACCTCTGCACTGTCTTTTGAATAAATCACATCTCTTTCACTGCTTGTGATATCAACACCATTTAGTGTCACATGAACCGTTCCTTCCGAAACATCGATCACAATCCTTCCATCGGAAAGGCTTCCACTGAACGTATAATCTCCCGGGTTCGTAATTGTGATCACCTGATCTTTTACGGTCACTCCACCGCCTTTTATCTTTGTATCCTCATCTGACAGGGTGATCACAGCACTTTTTTCGGCTGTCTTTGATGTACTCTGCCTGATCTGTATCATAAGTATGATTACCGCTGTCACAAGTATACCGACTGCAACCACTATGGCAGTCTGTTTCTTTTTTTTACTCATATGAATCTCTACCTTTCTGTCCGGGATTCTGTTACTCCCTTGCTGCGTTTCATGGTAAAGGTTCCATCTGACGGTTATGTGAACATCATCTGAAGATTTGCTATTTTCAAGACAAAAAGCCTTTTGGAAAATGTTTTTTGCACTTTCCAAAAGGCCTGTTTTCTCACTGTATTCTACTGGATAGAAAGATAAGAGTAACCCATCAGGCTTTCGTCAACCTCACGTGCAACCTCTCTTCCCTCACGAATCGCCCATACAACCAGAGACTGTCCACGATGTGTATCACCAGCTGCATAAACATTTTTCACATTTGTTGCATAAGAACCTTCTTTTGTTGCCACATTGGTACGATTGGTCATTGAAACACCAAATGCATCAGAAACATATTTCTCTGTTCCAAGAAATCCTGCAGCGATCAAAACAAGTTCTGCTGCAATCCTGCTTTCTGATCCCGGTACTTCAACCATGGTCATGCGACCGGTTGCTTCATCTTTTTTGCTCTGAAGCTTGACAATGGTAATCCCGTTCAGATTGCCGTTTTTATCTTTATGGAACTCCTTGACGGTAGTCTGATAAATACGTGGATCATGTCCAAATACTGCAATTGCCTCTTCCTGGCCATAGTCTGTCTTTAAGACTTTCGGCCATTCCGGCCATGGATTGTCTGCTGCCCGCTCTACAGGAGGCTGTGGCATCATCTCAAGCTGTGTTACGGATTTAGCGCCCTGACGGATTGCTGTACCAACACAGTCATTCCCAGTATCACCACCACCGATGATCACTACATTCTTTCCTTTTGCGGAAACATATTTTCCATCTTTCAGATCGGAATTCAAAAGACTCTTTGTTGTCTGGGTCAGATAATCCACTGCAAAATAGATTCCTTTGGCATCTCTTCCGACTGCCTTGATATCACGTGGGTTCTTTGCGCCACAGCAAAGGATGACACGGTCAAAATCCTTTAAAAGATCTTTGGCTTTTACATCCACGCCAACATTTACACCGGTCTTAAATACAACCCCTTCCGCTTTCATTACATTGATCTTGCGGTCAATGATATGCTTTTCAAGCTTCATGTTCGGAATCCCATACATCAGAAGTCCTCCGACCCGGTCTTCTCTTTCAAAAACCGTAACCGAATGTCCTCTCTGATTCAGCTGGTCAGCTGCCGCAAGACCGGATGGTCCGGAACCGATAACCGCTACTTTTTTACCGGTATGTACTTCTGGTATCTTCGGAGCTGCATATCCTTTTTCATATGCCGTCTCAATAATACCATGCTCATTGTCACGGACTGTAACAGATTCTCCCCAGTGCCCGCAGGTACAAGCCTTTTCACAAAGTGCCGGACATACTCTTGACGTAAATTCCGGGAAGTTGTTGGTCTTGTGCAGACGGTTATAGGCCTGTTCCCAGTTACCTGTGTAAACCAGATCATTCCATTCTGGAACCAGATTGTGAAGCGGGCATCCGGATGTCATTCCTGCCAGTGTCATTCCAGACTGACAGAACGGAACTCCGCACGCCATACAGCGTGCAGCCTGTTCTCTTTGTTCTTCTTCTGAGAGAAAAGTGTGGAACTCATTGTAATTGCAGATGCGTTCCTTTGGTTCAACCGATTTTGCTGTCTCTCTCTCATATTCTAAAAATCCTGTTGGTTTTCCCATTGTGCTTTTCCCTCCTTAATTTTTTGTATTGGCATAAAATGCTTCAATCTGAGCCTGCTCTGCGTTCAATCCTTTTTCTTCCATCTGAACAATTGCCATCAGCATACGATTATAATCATACGGAATTACTTTCTTGAATTTTGGCAGATATTCACTGAAGTTATCCAGAATTTCCTTACCTTTTTCGGAATTGGTCAGTGTCACGTGCTCTTTGATCATGTCTTTCAGTTCCAGAACATCATACTTATTGGTTACTTCTTCGGTAAATACCATGGATTTGTTGGTTCTCATATAAAGATCATTATCTTCATCCAGAACATAAGCAACTCCACCACTCATACCTGCTGCAAAGTTCTTTCCAGTCTTACCAAGGACAACAACCCGTCCACCTGTCATGTATTCACATCCGTGATCACCAACACCTTCGACAACTGCTGTTGCTCCAGAGTTACGTACGCAGAAACGCTCACCTGCAACACCGTTGATAAATGCTTTACCACTTGTTGCACCGTAAAGTGCTACGTTACCAATGATAATGTTTTCGTCTTTTTTAAACTTCACACCTGCTGGTGGATAAACGATCAGTTTACCGCCGGATAATCCCTTTCCGAAATAATCGTTGGAATCACCGATCAGTTCGAGCGTCAGTCCCTTTGGAATGAATGCACCGAAGGACTGTCCTCCTGCACCATTACATTTTACAAGGAATGTGTCCTCATCCAGAGTATCATCATATCTCTTTGTAATTTCAGATCCAAAGATTGTACCAAATGACCGGTCTGTATTCGTTACCTCTGTCTCGATCATTCTCTTCTGTTTCTTCTCAAGTGCCGGTTTTAACTGCTTCAGAAGAACTGTGATATCTTTTGTCTTTTCAAGTTCGAAATCATATACATGTTTCGGATCAAAAATGACTTTTTCCTTCGGTCCGGCAAACGGATTGCTTAAGATCTTTGTGAGATCCAGCTTTTCTTCACGCTCAGATAATTCATCACGTACCTTTAAGAGATCGCTTCTTCCTACAAGCTCATCTACAGTTCTGCATCCGAGTTTTGCCATGTACTCTCTTAATTCTTCTGCGATAAAACGCATGAAGTTCTCAACATACTCCGGTTTACCTGCAAAGCGTTTACGAAGTTCCGGATTCTGTGTTGCAATACCAGCCGGACAGGTATCCAGGTTACATACACGCATCATGACGCAGCCCATTGTTACAAGTGGTGCTGTCGCAAAACCAAATTCCTCTGCTCCAAGTGCTGCAGCAATTGCAACATCACGTCCGCTCATGAGCTTACCGTCTGTCTCGATACGGACTTTATTACGAAGTCCATTCATGATCAGCGTCTGATGTGTTTCTGCAAGTCCAAGCTCCCATGGAAGTCCGGCATTGTGGATTGAACTGCTTGGTGCAGCTCCGGTACCACCATCATATCCAGAAATCAGTACAACCTGCGCACCGGCTTTTGCGACACCGGCAGCGACTGTACCAACACCAGCCTCTGATACCAGTTTTACAGAAATTCTTGCATCTCTGTTTGCATTTTTCAGATCGTAGATCAGCTGTTCCAGATCTTCGATGGAATAGATATCATGATGTGGTGGAGGCGAGATCAAAGACACACCTGGTGTGGAAAGTCTTGTCTTTGCGATCCAAGGATATACTTTCTTTCCTGGAAGGTGTCCTCCTTCTCCAGGTTTTGCTCCCTGTGCCATCTTGATCTGGATCTCCTGTGCACTGGTCAGATATCTGCTTGTTACACCAAAACGTCCGGATGCAACCTGTTTGATTGCGGAACATCTGTTGAGTCCGTCCGGTCCGATTGTAAGACGGTCTTTATCCTCACCACCTTCACCGGTGTTTGATTTACCATGCAGACGGTTCATTGCGATTGCAAGTGTCTCATGTGCTTCCTTTGAAATCGATCCGTACGACATTGCACCGGTTTTAAATCTGGTTACAATGGAGTCCACGCTTTCAACTTCTTCGATCGGAACACCTTTCTTCGGATAATTGAAATCCATCAGACCACGGATATTGGTATTCTTCTCTTCTTCATCCACAAGATTTGTATACTGTTTGAACAGTTCATAATCGCCTTTTTGTGTCGACTGCTGGAGAAGATGGATTGTTGCAGGATTGTAAAGATGTGCATCTGCACCGCTTCTCATCTTATGACGACCCTTGCTGTCTAATGTAAGATCCGTCTCAAGTCCGAGTGGATCGTACGCTGCTGAATGCAGTGTATTGACATCATTCTCAATGTCTTTCATTGTGATACCGCCGATACGGCTTACGGTATTCGTAAAATATTTATCAATGACACTCTTGTCAATACCGATTGCTTCAAAAATCTTTGATCCCATATAAGACTGGATTGTTGAAATACCCATCTTAGCTGCAATTTTAACGATTCCGTTAATGATCGCATGGTTGTAATCATTGATTGCTGCATAATAATCCTTGTCCAGCATATGCTCATCAATCAGCTGTTTTACGGTATCCTGTGCAAGATATGGGTTGATCGCACTTGCACCAAAACCAAGCAGTGTTGCAAAATGATGGACTTCTCTTGGTTCTCCAGACTCTAAGATCAGAGAAAGAGAAGTTCTCTTTTTCGTCTTAACCAGATACTGCTGAAGTGCAGATACTGCAAGCAGTGACGGAATTGCCACATGATTCTCATCCACACCTCTGTCGGAAAGGATGATAATATTCGCGCCATCCCGGAATGCACGGTCAGCCTCGACATACAGACGCTCTACTGCTTTTTCAAGGCTTGTGTTCTTATAGTATACAATCGGAATCGTCTCTACCTTAAATCCCGGAACCTTCATGGAACGGATCTTCATCAGGTCGGTATTGGTCAGGATCGGATTCTCTACGCGAAGTACTTTACAGTTCTCCGGCTTGTCCTCAAGCAGGTTTCCGCCTGATCCGATATATACGGTCGTTGATGTAACCACTTCCTCTCGAATGGAATCGATCGGAGGATTGGTTACCTGTGCAAACAGCTGTTTGAAGTAGTTAAACAACGGTTCCTGGTTGCCGGAAAGTGCTGCAAGCGGTGTATCCGTACCCATTGCTGCCGTTCCTTCTGCTCCATTTGCCGCCATCGGAAGAACATTGTCTTTTAATGACTCATAGGTATATCCAAATGCTTTCTGCATTCTCTGACGTTCTTCTTTGCTATACTCCGGAACCCGCTCATTCGGGATCTTCAAATCCTCAAGCATTACGATATTTCTGTCTAACCATTCACCATAAGGCTCTTTGCCAGCATATTTTTCTTTCAGTTCATCATCATCGATTACTCTTCCGTTCACGGTATCAACGAGAAGCATCTTACCAGGTCTTAATCTGTCTTTTACAACAACCTTTGTCGGATCAACATCAAGTACACCAACCTCGGAAGATAAAATCAGCTGATCATCATCTGTGATGTAATAACGGGAAGGACGAAGTCCGTTACGGTCAAGTACCGCTCCCATAATGTCACCATCGGAAAACAGAATCGATGCAGGTCCATCCCAAGGCTCCATCATTGTTGCGTAATACTGATAGAAGTCCTTCTTTTTCTGACTCATCATCTTGTTGTTTGCCCATGGTTCCGGAATCATGATCATAACTGCAAGCGGAAGCTCCATTCCACTCATAACCAGAAATTCCAGTGTATTATCAAGCATTGCAGAATCAGAACCTTCTGTATTGATGACCGGAAGGATCTTCTGGAATTCTCCTGCCAATGAGTCGGATTCCATGGTTTCTTCACGTGCTAACATCTTGTCTGCATTACCACGGATCGTATTGATCTCACCATTATGTACAATAAATCTGTTTGGGTGGGCTCTCTCCCAGCTTGGATTTGTATTGGTTGAGAATCTGGAATGTACCGTTGCAATTGCTGACTCATAATCCGGATCCTGAAGATCTGCGAAAAACTGTCTTAACTGCTCTACTAAGAACATTCCCTTATATACGATTGTTCTGCTCGAAAGAGATGCTACATAAGTATCATCATTGGACTGTTCAAACACACGTCTTGCAATATATAATTTGCGATCAAAGTCAAGGCCTTTCTTTACATCATGAGGGCGTTTGATAAATGCCTGCATGATATATGGCATACAGTCAAGAGCCTTCTTTCCAATCTTATCGGCATGGATCGGCACTTCTCTCCACCCCAGGAATTCCATTCCCTCTTTTTCGATAATGACCTCGAACATTTTCTTGGCCTGATTTCTCTTAAACTCATCCTGAGGGAAGAAAAACATACCAACACCGTAGTCTCTTTCTTCTCCAAGTTCAATCCCTAAAGGCTTAACCGCCTTTGAGAAGAATTTATGGGAAATCTGTAAAAGGATACCAACACCATCACCCGTTTTACCATCTGCATCTTTACCAGCTCTGTGCTTCAGGTTCTCTACGATCTTTAGGGCATTCTCGACTGTCTGATGTGTCTTAATACCTTTGATATTAACGACAGCACCGATACCACAGTTGTCATGCTCAAATTTTGGATCGTACATGCCAACAGCTTTTGCTGTGCTTTCATTCCACTGTTCTTTCATCGCTTTATCCTTTCCTGATTAAATGATTATTTTTATTAATTAAAATCATACCCCATCGCTTTAGTAAAGTAAAGAGCTTTTTTCTTGCTATTGTCAGATTATTTATCAACTTTATATAATAATGCTTATTATCTGTCTACTTTATGTTTTTTTTATCATATAAGGACTCATACAAACAATTCCAGCCGGATATTTTTTAAACTTTTTTCTTTGTGATATCAAAATATGGTCCTGTTTTTTAAATTGTATCTAAATTGTGCATCTGTTTTTTCGAATGAAACCGTGTTTTATCACCTGGGGAATGACAAAAAAGACACCAGATCATTTCTTTTGATTTGAATTGATCTGATGTCTTTTTCATATGATTTTATTGATCGATATTACTGTCTTTTCTTCGCAGGTAAAAAACAAGAAGTAAAATCCCTGCCACAAAGCATCCAATTGAAAACAGGATATTGCCTGCTCCAGCTTCCGCAGTCTGTTGTAAAAATCCGGTCTCTGTACGGATCACTGCGATCCCATTCGCTGTCATATGTGCAACAACCGCTCCGTACATATGGCCGCTTTTTTCCATACACAGCGCAAGAACGATTCCAAGCAAAAACGCATAGACAAACTGTACAACATTAAAATGAACAGCTCCAAATATCACTGCTGAAATCAGAACAGCCGGAACCAGTTTCATCATCCTGCGCAGTCTTCCATAGATGACACCGCGGTATAAAAGTTCCTCTAAAAGAGGCGTTACAAATGCAGAACCTAAAAGTTCAAGTCCCATCGAGCTTGCATAAAACGCCTGGTTCATCTGAAGATACGTTTCGGATAAATGTACCAGTGGCGACATCTGAATGATATTATTCAACCCAATTCCAATGAGCGTCGCAATTGGAATAATCCACAGCACATTTTCCAGGTGTTCCCTGGATATCCATGGTTTGGGCTTTAATATTCCCATCAGGATCTGATCCTGCCGGAAAAACCGATATACAAACGGAATGGTAAAACAACTGGCAACGATCTGACAAAGCATATACGATTCATTTGCCGAACCAAACAGCATCTGTGCCAGAAACATTGCAATATTGGCAACAACAAAGTAAATACCAAGGGGATATATAATCTCCCATATCTGAATTGGCAGTGTTTTCTTCATATCTTCTCCTGCTTTCTTTCTGTTATAAATTATGGATCAGCTCGGGAATCTCAGAAAAACGGTTACAGAGTACCGCTCCTGCTGCTGTCATCTCTTCCACGTCTCCAAATCCAAAAGATACCGCAATACACGGAATCTTATATGCATTTGCTCCGTTTACATCAAACATTGTATCCCCGATCAGGCACATTTCATCTGCGGAAAGCTCACTCCATCTGCGAAATACTTCCGCAAGCACTTCTTCTTTCGAGTTAATCGTTCCATCCATTGTCGCACCGACAACATCATCAAAATATTTCAGGATATCAAAATGTGCAAGAATCCTTCTGCAGGAAATCTCCGGCTTTGAGGAAGCCATACCGATCCGGTATCCCTGCTCTTTTAATTTTCTTAATATTTCCCGTACTCCAGGATACAAAGAGCACTCAAAAATGCCAATTGCATTATATCGCTCCCGGTATTTTTCAACCGCCTTTATCGCTTTCTCATGTGTAAATCCATAGATTTTTTCAAACGAATCGATCAGTGGCGGTCCGATAAACGTGCGCAGCACCTGCTCATCGTTCTCTTCCATTCCAAAATAATCCAGTGTATATCTCACACTTTTGGTAATCCCCTCTGAGGAATCGATCAGTGTTCCATCGAGATCAAACAAAACTGCTTTCATATGGCTCCCTTTTCATATATTCTGCTATATTTTTCTTCTATTCCTGTGGTAAGCTCTGGACATGATCCAACAGCTGTTTCACTGTTTGTCCAAGAACCGGATGTCTGTAATTTGGACATAACTCAGCCAGCGGCTTTAACACAAACTCCCGGTTCTGCATGTCCACATGTGGAATAATTAGATCCTCGCTGTCATAAACCTCCCGGTCGTAAAATACGATGTCCATATCCAGAGTTCTTGGTCCCCACACAATGTCGCGTTTTCGGTCTGCATGCTGCTCCACCTCATGCAAAAAAGCAAGAAGTTCCTCTGGAAGTAACAATGTTTCAAGGAAAAGACATCCGTTCAGAAAAACATCCTGATCTACGTAACCATATGGTTTCGTTTCCAATAACTGTGACACCTTTACATTTCGAATAAGCAGATGTTCTTTTATTTCCTGAATTCCCTTTTCAATATATGCCTTTTTATCTCCCATATTCGATCCAAAAGACAGATATGCCCTGTGCCAGGCTCTCTCCATGGTAACCGATACATTTTCAAATGGAAGTCCGATCGGTGCATGTGGCTTATCCAGCTTAAGTTCTACTTTTTCAAGCTGTTTATACCGGAGTAAAAGTTTCTGGCAAAGTTCTTCACAGGCTTTTTCAATCAGATCATAGGAATCGCATTTAAATTCTTCTGTCATATACTGGCAGACCTCTGCGTAGTTTAACGCATCACGAAGTTCATCGCTTAACCCAGCCTTATGACAATCCACGAAAAGCTTTGCATTCAGATAAAAATCCTGTCCGTTTTTCTTTTCTTCTTCCAGTACTCCATGATGCGCAAACACCTTAAGTCCGGTAATTGTAATATAATCCATATCCTGTGCCTTTCTGCGGTCCGGTTATTTGTATGCCAGTATTGCATTCATCATACGGATCGCACGTGCATTTTCTTTCACATCATGAACCCTGACAAATGCGCACTTTTTCTGAACCGCATAAACAGATGTAACCATCGTTCCCTCAACTCTCTGATCAGAAGGAAGATCCAGAGTAAGACCGATCACGGATTTTCTGGATGTTCCAAGTAAAACCGGATAACCAAGCTCCATCAGTCTGTCTACTTTTGCGATTGCCTCGAGATTGTTCTCATAACTTTTGGCAAATCCAACACCTGGATCGAGAATGATTTTATCGTCTTCAATGCCTGCGTTTTTTGCAATCGAAATCGTCTCACTGAGATCATCTAACATATCCTTCATAAAACTCTTGTATTCTGTATTCTTTCTGTTGTGCATCAGACAACATGCAACATGATGATCTGCGATCACCTGTGCCATCTGTTCATCGTATTTCAGTCCCCATATATCATTCACAAGGTCTGCGCCAGCTGCAACGGTTGCTTTTGCGACCTCACTTTTATATGTGTCAATAGACACCGGCACATCAAAGTTTTTTTTCAAAGCCTCGATCACCGGCACCGTGCGTTCGATTTCTTCCTGATCTGAGATCTTTGTATATCCCGGTCTTGTGGATTCTCCACCAACATCAATAATATCTGCGCCATCCCTGATCATCTCTTCTGCATGAGCCAATGCCGCGTCCAGATGGTTGAACCTTCCACCATCCGAAAAGGAATCCGGTGTCACATTCAGGATTCCCATAATGTATGTCTTTGTTTCTGTGTCAAATACTCGATTGCCGATCTTCATGTTATTACTCCTATTTCTTTCTATCTCACCATCTGGAAAAATCTGTTCTGCAGCTTTTCATCTTCTTGAAACTGACCACCCATTGCAAACGTTACTGTTTTACTGCCCGGCTTTTTGATTCCGCGCATTGTCATGCACATATGTTCTGCCTCGATCATCACAATCGCTCCCTTTGGGTGCAGATGCTCCATCAGCGCATCACAGATCTGCTCGGTAAGCTGCTCCTGAATCTGCGGACGTCTCGCATACACCTCTACTGTACGCGCCAGCTTACTGATTCCAACTACCCTGCCATCCGGAATATATGCCACATGTGCTTTTCCATAAAATGGCATAAAATGATGCTCACATGTCGAATAAAATGGTATATCCTTTTCGATCACCATCTCTGAATTATCCGTTGAAAAAGTCTTGGACAGTGGTTCCTTTGCATCCATATCAAGTCCGGCAAAAATTTCTTCATACATTCTTGCGATGCGGTCCGGTGTGCCAATCAGGCCTTCTCTTTTTGGATTCTCTCCAATACCTTCTAATATCAGGCGTACGCCCTCTTCTACTTTTGTTCTATCAACCATTGTTGTACCTCCTGTTTCAGCTGGCCAAGATAGGAAAGAGACCCAAATGCAAGTACAGGTCTTTTCTGAGCCACAGCCTGTGAAACTGCTTCTTTTATCGTCTTACAGCATGTCACATCCTCATAATACTGACACGCTTCCTCGGCAAGCCTGCTTCCTTCCATTGCCCTTCCATTGTCTGGAGTGACGATATATACGCACTCTGCGTATGGGGACATAATCCGAAGCATTTTCTCATGTTCCTTATCAGCAAGTACCCCTATTATATAAGTTATCGGAATATTTGTAAAACAATTTTCCACTGTTTTTGCCAGCTGCTTTGCTGCGTCCTCATTATGCGCCCCATCGATCACGATAAGCGGATCCGTACTGATCACTTCAAAGCGACCAGGCCATCTGCATTTTGCAATACCATCCCGGATCACCTGCCAGATCCTTCCGTCATCCTCTTTGAGCGGTTCCTTCAAGAGCTGCTCCTGTATCCCAAGAAAAACCTCGATCGCAAGCGCTGCATTTCTAATCTGATAAGCGCCTGCCATCTTTGTTTGAAATTTTTTTCCTTTGTATGTAAAACTCATTTTTCCAGGCTGTTCCTCCAGAATACGGATGTGCTGCGAATCCGCAAAAACAAGCGGGCATTTCTTCCCCTTTGCCTGTTCTTCGATCACCCTCTGTGCCTGCGGTTCCTGTGCTGCCGAAAATGCCGGACAGTTTTCTTTTAATATTCCACATTTCACTGTGGTGATCTGCTCTAATGTATCTCCAAGAAACTGCATATGATCCATACTGATTGTCGTAAGCACGGATGCAGCCGGCCTTCTGATCAGGTTCGTAGCATCTGTCAGACCTCCCATCCCGGTTTCTAAAAGCACAACGTCCGGTTTTTTCTGGTAAAAGTATAAAAATGCGGCTGCTGTCTCCACTTCAAAAACGGTCGGATAACTTCCGCCTTTGGATACGACAATGTCACAGGCCTCTTTTACCTGTGACATAATCTGTGCATATTCGGTTTCCGACATATAACTGCCATCATATTGCCATACTTCAAGTGGCTCAAAAACAGCCGGTGAACAATATCTCCCCACATGCAATCCGGCTTCCCGGAACATGGATGCAAGATAAGCGCCTACCGATCCCTTTCCGTTTGTACCAGCAATATGTATGATCGGAAGTTCATCCTGAATATCAGAAAGTTCCGCCATCAGTGCACGGATGCTTTCCAACCCAAGAACACTTCCTGATCTGGATACATTTTGTATATAATCTCTGGCCTCTTTATATGTCATCATTATTTCTTAACCCCTTTTGTATCACGGTTTCCAACATGAAGCCGGTGAAGTGCTACTTCTTTGCCTTTTACTTCTACGTTCTGTTCATTTCCTTCTGGCAGCATATAAATATCTGTCAGAGCATCATCAGGAGCAAGTTTCATGCCTCGTACGCCAACAGCTCCTTTCTTCTTCTCTGGAATACTGTCCGCTTCAATCCGTAGAAACATATCCCTGCCAGACCGCATTACGATCGTCTCTCCGCCAGTAAGTGGATACACGATAAGAAGCTTATCTTCTTCTGAAAGCTTTGTTGCAGCCGTCGTACGTTTTGCAACATCAAATTCTGTTCCGTCTACCAGTTTCAGCATCGTCTGTTTCGTACCAAAAAGAACTTTTCTGTCTGCAAGTGCCGAAAGGCTGTATAATCCGATCACATTTTCTTGCCGGCTGTCATAATTACTCAAATTGTCGATCGGTGTTCCCTTGTCGCGCAATCGTCCAAACGGAAGATCCTGTACTTTTAGCAAATGCATATTGCCGGTATCGGTAAAAATGCAGATCTTATCTGTATTACGGCAGATAAAGAAGGTTTTGTTTTCAGATTCAACGGCTTCCCGGTTGCGTTCATACGTTGATACGTCAATGGTACGGACATATCCAAAACGATCCATTAAAAATACAATGTCCTTTTCTTCGATCTTCTTTTCCGCAACAACTGCTTCTTTCAGATTATGGATTGCAGTCTTTCTTGGAGTTCCGTATTCCTTGATATACTGTTTCAGTTCTTTGATGATCACCTTTGCCATGGAAGAACGGTGTTCCAGAATATCCTGATACTGGGCAATCTTTGCAAGCGTCTCTTCATGTTCTTTCATGAGTGCTTCGATTTCCAGTCCGATCAGCTTATACAGACGCATTTCAAGAATGGCACTGGCCTGTCGCTCCGTAAAGTGGAGTTTTGATGCCATTTCTTCGGATTCTTTGGATTTAAACCGGATATTTCCAGTCTCGCCCGTCATCAGACATGCTTTTGCATCTTTGACATTCTTGCTGCCACGGAGTATTTCAATGATCAGATCGATAACGTCACATGCTGCGATCAGACCTTCCTGAATCTCTTTTTTGTCCTTTTCCCTGGCAAGAAGTGTTGTATATTTTCTCGTTGCAATCTCATACTGGAAATTTACGTGATGTCTTATGATCGGAACAATGCCCATTGTCTCGGGTCTTCCGTCCACAACCGCAAGCATATTTACACCAAACGTGTCTTCCAGCTTTGTTTTTTTATACAGCAGATTCTCCAAAGCCTCCACATCTGCACCTTTTTTCAGGTCGAGAACAATGCGGATCCCCTCTTTGGAAGACTGGTTTGTGATATCTACAATATCACTTGTTTTTTTTGTTTCAACAAGACTGTAGACGTCATTTAAAAACTTTCCGATGTTCGCTCCGATCATCGTATACGGGATCTCTGTTATGACAAGGCGGGTCTTTCCACCCTTCATCTGTTCTACTTCAACTTTTCCCCGCACTTTGATCTTACCGGACCCGGTGGAATAGATTGCAAGCAGATCATCCTTATTTGCCACAATTCCTCCTGTTGGGAAATCCGGTCCCGGAATATATTCCATCATCTGCTCCGTATTAATGTCTGGATTTTTCATGTATGCAATGACACCATTTAACACCTCTGTAAGGTTGTGCGGCGGGATGCTTGTAGCCATACCAACTGCAATTCCTTCTGCGCCATTAATCAGAAGATTCGGAACTTTTACCGGAAGAACTGCCGGCTCCTTTTCTGTTTCATCAAAGTTCGGAACAAAATCCACGACATTTTTGTCCAGATCTGCAAGGTATGCTTCCTGCGTGATTTTCTGAAGCCTTGCCTCTGTATAACGCATCGCAGCGGCACCATCACCTTCGATCGATCCAAAGTTTCCATGTCCATCAACAAGCGGCAGTCCTTTTTTAAAATCCTGCGCCATAACGACCAGAGCATCATAAATAGACGAATCTCCATGCGGATGATATTTACCCATGGTATCGCCGACAATACGGGCGCTTTTACGATATGGCTTATCATAGCGAATGCCAAGTTCATGCATATCATAAAGCGTTCTTCTTTGTACCGGCTTCAGTCCGTCCCTGACATCCGGCAGCGCACGGGCGATAATAACGCTCATCGCATAGTCAATATATGATTTTTGCATCAGTTCTGAATATTCGGTCTGAATAATATTGCTTTGTTCCTGCATACTCTGTCCTCTCCTATACGTCTAACTCTGCATCTCGGGCGTGATCATAGATAAATGCTTTTCTTGGCGGTACGTCTGTTCCCATAAGCATTGCAGTGACATCAGACGCAAGTCTTCCATCCTCAATCTCAATTCGTTTCATCATACGGGTCTCTGGATTCAATGTAGTTTCCCAAAGCTGTTCCGCATCCATTTCGCCCAGACCTTTATATCTCTGTAATGTAAAATTACCCGTATGCGTCTTCCGGTAACGTTCTAATGCCGCATCATCATAAAGATATTCTTCTTCTCCCTTAGACGGTATCACCTTATAAAGCGGTGGCATCGCAACATATACATGTCCCTCAAAAATAAGTTCCGGCATAAAACGGTAAAACAATGTCAGAAGAAGCGTTGAAATGTGTGCACCATCGACGTCGGCATCCGCCATAATAATAATCTTATCATAGCGGAGTTTTGTGATATCGAAGTCGTTGCCATATCCCTCCGAAAATCCACAGCCAAATGCATTGATCATGGTCTTGATCTCAGCATTGGCGAGTACCTTGTCAATGCTTGCCTTCTCAACATTCAGAATTTTACCTCGAATTGGCATGATTGCCTGGAACATACGGTTTCTTGCCATCTTGGCAGAGCCACCCGCCGAATCTCCCTCCACGATAAAAATCTCACACTGGGAGGCATCCCTGCTCTCACAATTTGCGAGTTTTCCATTGGAATCAAAGGAAAACTTCTGCTTTGTCAAAAGATTGGTTTTGGCCTTTTCTTCTGTCTTTCGGATCTTTGCAGCCTTTTCTGCACATCCGATCACCGTTTTTAAAATTTCCAGGTTCTTATCAAAATAAAGCTGGATCTCTTCACCGACAATCTTGGAAGTTACACGTGAAGCATCCTGATTATCCAGTTTTGTCTTGGTCTGGCCTTCAAATCTCGGATCTGGATGCTTAATCGAAACCACTGCTGTCATTCCATTTCTTACATCAGCACCGGTAAAGTTCGGGTCCTTTTCTTTCAGTATCCCAAGCTCTCTCGCATAGGAATTGATAACAGTTGTAAATATCGTCTTAAAGCCTGTGATATGAGTGCCGCCCTCTGCATTATAGATATTATTGCAAAAGCCCAGAATATTCTCATGGAACTCGTTGGTATACTGAATTGCAGCTTCAACCGTAATTCCTTCACTTTCCCCTTTAAAGTAGATGACTTCATGAAGTACTTCAAGGTCTTTATTCATATCCTTCACAAAACCAACAATTCCATCCGGCTCATGATACTCAATATGCTCTGTTTCATCTCCTCTGCGATCCTCATATACGATTGTAAGTGCCGGATTTAAATACGCAGTCTCATGAAGACGGCTTTTTACCTCATCTTCCTTAAACCTGGTTTTTTCGAATATCTCCGGATCCGGTAAAAAATTAATTTTTGTTCCAGTCTTTTTAGTCTTGCCGATGACAGGAAGCAGACCATCCACAAGATCAACCACAGGTCTGCCCTTTTCATAGCGATCATGGTGAATACATCCATCCCTGCTGATCTGTACGTCAAGATAAGTGGAAAGCGCATTTACAACCGAAGATCCTACTCCATGCAAACCTCCGCTCGTTTTATATGCGGCATTGTCAAATTTACCTCCAGCATGAAGTGTGGAAAATACAACGCGGGCAGCGGATACTCCTTTTGCGTGCATTCCAACCGGAATTCCTCGTCCATTATCTTCTACCGTACAGGAACCGTCCTTCTCAAGTGTGACATAGATTGTATCACATGCTCCTGCCAGATGTTCATCGACAGAGTTGTCGACGATCTCATAGATCAGATGATTCAGACCTTTTCTGGACACACTTCCAATATACATTCCCGGACGTTTCCGGACTGCTTCAAGTCCTTCCAGTACCGCAATACTATTTGCATCGTATGATTGTTTATTCGCCATACTTACCTGTTGCTCCTTTTCTACTTCTTCTGGTCTTTCATATGTGCCAGAACCATTACCGCAATACGGAACGTCATAGCATCATCAAATGTACGGATATCCAGTCCGATAGACTTCTCAATCCGCTCCAGTCTGTACACAAGTGTATTCCTATGTACATATAATTGTCTCGCTGTTTCAGAAATATTCAGGTTATTCTCAAAGAACTTATTGATTGTGGACATCGCCTCTTCATCATCCAGTACTTCCGGAATCTTATCTCCAAATACTTCTTTGATAAACATCTCACATAAACTCATTGGCAGCTGATAGATCAGACGTCCGATTCCAAGCCTGCCATAGGAAATCGTATCACATTCTGCATAGAATACCCGGCCTACTTCAAGTGCCATCTTTGCTTCCTGGAAAGAATCTGTGATCGCCGGGATCTGAGTTACCACATTGCCATAACCCACGCGTACCTTGATCATCGCCTCCATATGAAGATTATCCACAAGAAGCTTTGCAATCTCATCCAGTCCTTCTTCCAGTTCGCCTTCCGGGATATCTGAGACATCCTTCACCAGAACGACGCTGTGTTCATCTACACCGGTAACAAAATCCTTTGTTTTTACATTGGAAAGGTTCTTGACAAGCTCCATTGCATCATCATTCCCTTTTCTTCCGGTATCAATCACAAATACAACCCTTGGACTCTGCTCAATATGAAGTTTTCTTGCTTTTGCAAAAATATCCACAATCAGCATATTTCCGAGCAGAACATTCTGAATAAAATTATTACGGTCAAACTGTTCTACCGAACTCATAACAAGATTCCGGATCTGACACACAGCCATTCTTCCTATCGTGTATGCGATCTCTCCTGTTTCCTGCAGAATGAGTACATACTCGGTATCGTTCTCGATCACAATCTTAAAAAACTGATACTGCTGAAAGGTCTGCTGATCTGCCATTGAATGACAAAAATCCTGCACAACCGTCTCCAGTTGTACTTTAGCAGCAGCTGTCGCAGCGACCTCTTTTCCTTTGCTGTTAAATAACAGCATGTCGATCTTGGTAATTTCTTTCATTTCATCTAAGGTATTTTGTAATTTCTGATGTGATAGCATATCAACCTCTCCTGTTAATCCATCTGATTGCAACCATTACTTTTATTTATAACACATCGAACATTTGTTTGCAAGTTTTACACTAGAAAACTGGGTGTAAATACTCACACCCAGTTTCATTATTTACAACTATTTAATTCTATCTGACTAGTTTGTAATTGTCAATTCTGTTTCTTTGTCGAAAACGTGAATCTTCTTAGGATCGAAAGCAAGTTTCACCTTGTCACCCATACGAGCCGGAGTATTGGAAGCAACTCTTGCTGTCATGTTTGCACCAGCAATTGTGTAGTACAGTAATACTTCTGCACCTAATAACTCATATCCTGTAATCTCAACATCAACTGTGTTATCTCCAGCTTTCTCGATTACTTCTGGATCATCGCTGATATCTTCTGGTCTGATACCTAAAACTACTTTCTTTCCAGCGTATCCGCCATCGACTAATTTCTTAGCTTTCTCTTCTGGTAATTCGATCACATGCTTGTCAAATTTCAGGGAAGCTTTTGCTCCCTCAACGATGCAGTCAGCATCAATGAAGTTCATCTGTGGAGATCCGATGAATCCAGCAACAAATAAGTTATCTGGCTCATTGTATAATTTCTGTGGAGAATCAACCTGCTGGATAACACCATCTTTTAATACAACGATTCTTGTTCCCAGTGTCATAGCTTCTGTCTGATCATGTGTTACATAAATAATTGTAGCACCTAATCTGTTATGTAAGGAAGCGATCTCAGATCTCATCTGTACACGCAGTTTTGCATCCAGATTTGATAAAGGCTCATCCATAAGGAATACTTTAGGATTACGTACAATTGCACGTCCCATAGCAACACGCTGTCTCTGTCCACCAGATAAAGCCTTTGGTTTACGGTCTAATAATTTCTCAAGGTCAAGGATTCTTGCAGCTTCCTCAACTTTTTTCTTGATCTCATCCTTTGGTACTTTTCTTAATTTTAATCCAAATGCCATATTATCAAATACTGTCATATGTGGATATAATGCGTAGTTCTGGAATAC